>JBNKMF010000027.1:0-52604 GCA_050292965.1 Gammaproteobacteria bacterium
TCTCCGTTTAGAGGAATGGAGAACTGACTCAGTAGGAGTCAGCCCTCTTATCCTTCAATTTACTGAAGCAACGCCAATACACTTTGAGGTGCAGCATTTGCCTGTGACAGCATCGCTATACCAGCCTGTTGCAGAATCTGATTACGAGTCAGTTCAGCAGTTTCTGATGCAAAGTCAGCATCCTGAATACGACTTCTCGCAGCCGTTGAGTTTTCAGCCGCAGTCTGCAGGTTGGCGATTACTGATTCGAAACGATTCTGGATCGCACCAAGGTCTGCACGACTAGAGTTAATAGTATTCAATGCCGCATCTATTACTGACAGAGCTGAAGTCGCTCCAGCAGCAGAGGTAACACTTACCGCATTCAAAGCGCTGAATGAGCTATTGGCAGTACTAAAAACATCTGCATTACCGTTTGCCACCGTTATAGTTCCACGGCCACTTGATAGAGCGACAGTACCGGTTTTAACTGCGGCGACAGTACCACCTTCAGTTAAAGTGCTTCCACCAAAGTCCACTGACTCATTAGAGACACCATCCACTGCAAAAGCACCAATACCAATGTTGCGTCCATCTAGAGTTGACAGGGTTATAGAAGAAGTATTGCCCTGTGTAGTAAATGCTGCGGTAATTCCGGTTGTACTTTGTACACCATTGATGGCAGATACCAGTGCAGACAAATCATTCTGATCTGTTAACGTCGCACTAACTGCCTGTGAAACTGCAGTAAAGGTTCCATCACCATCATCGGTTTGGGTATCCAGTGTGAAACTCACCACACCAGTACCAGCGCCGACACCACTTAAGCTAGACATAGTAACGGAGTTAGTCGCTGTAGCTTCCACTTCAACACTAGAACCCGCTCGATTGATCACGCCAGCGATGATATTAGCACCAGAGCTAACAGCATAAGATAAAGCCGAAGTTGATAGCACCGTACCAGATGAGTCGGTGGTAGATATTGCTAAATCAGTCTCAACAGTGACGCCATTCACTGTTGCGGAAGCGGCAGTAACTGTACCCACAACAGTACCATCAGTGGTCAGGGTATTGGTTCCCAGTGCTGAGGCTCTGGTATCACGCAACGCTGTCACATCAATGGTTTGACCTGCATTCGCGCCCACCTGGAAGGTCTGAGTGGTAAACGAACCATCCAACAGGTTGAGGCCGTTGAACTGGGTCTGGTTACCAACACGAGTAATTTCAGCAACACGCTGATCTACCTCAGCCTGTAGCGCTGCCCGGTCAGATGCACTGTTGGTTGCGTTAGCGGACTGAACTGCCAGCTCACGAATACGTTGCAGGTTGTTGCCAACCTGTTGCATTGCACCTTCAGCAGTCTGAGCAAGCGAAATACCATCATTCGCATTTCGAACTGCCTGGTTAAGGCCACGAATCTGTGCGGTAAAACGCTCTGAGATTGCAAGACCCGCCGCATCATCTTTGGCGCTGTTGATACGCAAACCAGAAGACAAACGTTGCAGGGAAGTTTGCAATGCGGTTTGTGACATATTTAATGCTCGCTGTGTATTCAGCGAGGCTACGTTAGTGTTGATATATTGAGGCATTGTAATCTCTCCTAAATTCCACGCTTTTTCAGCGCCAAACATTAAAATTTCCGGGTCACCGATGCTGCCTGGTTTTCCCTCTCAGTGATGTTAACGGCAGTGGAAAGAAATACTTTAGAGAAATTTCAAAGAGATTTGAAGGTTTTTACATTAATCTCAACTGGTGAAACTCAGAAAATATATTACTGGATAATATTCAAAAACTTACCGGGAAAACCTGATAATACAGATTAATAAACCTAAATAGCTTAATCAGCGCAGATAATTAAATAAGGATGAACTGGTAATACGAGAAAACACAGCCTGAGCAGCATCCAGAATCGTTTGTTCTAACGATAGCTGGCTGATTGCTCCAGCAAGGTCAGTATCCCGCAAGGTACCCAGGGTTTGATCGGTAGCCAGAATAAAAGCGGCATTATCTTCCTGCTGGGCTTCGAGTGCATTCAAACGACCACCAATGCTGGTTCGGCTTTCTAACAAATTATCCATAGATGAATCAATATCAATCAAAGCCTGGGCAAAATTTGCTGCACGTATTGTATCGTTGGGTGCTGTACGTAGGGTTTCCGAAATCCCCTGTACCACACTAAAAACATCCTGATACTGTCCACTACGAATGGTAAAGCTGTCACCCAGTGCTGGAGTACCACTAATACTGGTTCGAACACCCTGAAAATCTATAAAGCCACCGTCTGTGTAGGTAGCGGCAGAAACTATAGTCGTAGGTCCAGACAGATCGATAATATCATAGGTCTGAGGGGGCGCTGCCGGGTCAGAAAACACGATCTGATAATCACCAGGGACATAGCTTGCTTGATCGAAAACATGTGCCGATGCCATAGCTGCGGTACCGCTATTACCCGCTGCAGTAAATTCATTCAAAGCACTATTGCTTGCTACCTGCATAAATAAATCACTACCGTTCACGCTAACATCTATTTGACGGCTTTGGCTGATCTGCAGGTACCTATGTCCCTGATCGCTATTAAACTGTACCTGGGTAATTGAACCGGTCACCTGTTCGGTAAAAGGTTCAGGTTTATTTTGATAGCCGGCAAACAGGTGGTCCCCATTTTCATCGGTGGTATTTGACAGGGAAAGGAGTTGCCTGTATCTCTCATCGATTTCGTCGGCTATCGCGCTGCGAGCCTCATCACTCATAATTGAATTATTACCCTGAATCACCAGCTCACGAACACGCTGCATGACATTTTCAATTGAACCAAGAGTGCTATCTTCCAACTCGAGTCGATTTTCTGCCTGAGTAATGTTGGTTTGATATTGCTCGTTTAGCGAGATTATCTGCTCAAGCTCCAGTACCCTTGCAGATCCAGCAGGATCATCCGAAGGCTTGGTAAGTTTCTGACCCGTGGATATCTGCTGCTGAAGCCTGGCCAGTTTAGTCTGCTGATCGCCAAATGCCTTTAAACCCTGTCCATAAATCTGTGTCGTTGAAATTCGCATGACTACCTCGTTGAATCGATCAATGATTGAAACAATGTCTGCGCGATAGTGATTACTCGTGCCGCTGCTTCATAGGCCTGTTGATACTTAATCAAATCTGCCGCTTCCTCATCCAGATTGACCCCGGATACCTGATTACGTCGATCTTCAGCCTGAGTCAGTAATGCCTGCTGGGCATCTCTATTATTCATTGCCGAATTGGTTACTGAGCCTATCCTGCCAACAATGGTGCTATAGGCTTCCTGATAGCTATTGGTACCATTATCGAATAAGCCCTGAATTTGCAGGTTTAAAAGCTCCAGTCCGTTTCGGTTATCACCGGTCCCACCCTGGTTGGACTCTATTGTGAACACATCGCCAGGCTGTGGATCTCCGTCCAGAGTAACCTGCCATCCATTGGATTCAATCAGCATATTCTTGCTATAGGGCACCGAAGCTCCTGCTGGATACGCTGTGCCATTTACCACTATATCGGAAGTTGAGACGAAATCTGTAGCTGGATTGTTAAAAGTAAAATCCACGCTGGTGAGTAAATCGATATGAGTCGCATCTACCACCTTTCCCTGACTGATAGTTGCATCACCTAAATTATCAAGTGAACTGGAAGTTCTAACTGCGGCAGCTGCTGCGATCAAATTAGGGTCAGAGATGGCGACATCTATAGTCCCAGATCCCAGCTCTGTAGGCTTAATAGTGAATCTATCGCCATTCGCAGCCACACCGGCAATATTAAAGGTGAGGCCTTCAAAGGTATCTGTAGGAGCAGTAATAACACTAGACGACCCACTGGTAGAAGTTACCGTCCACACACCTGCATCGAAGGAGAGTGTGTAGTCCTCAGTAGTCAATTGACTGATATCGGTGATGCTGGTGGAAACTGTAGCGGTTGAGGCTGGGCTGTTGGCCGAATTCGGAATCGTTCCAGGTTGAGAGAAACTGAAAAAATCTCCGCCTAAATTGCCAAGCAAGTCCATACCTTCGTGATGCTGATCATTAAAACTGTCTGCAATCCCGATAGCCATTCTGCCCAGTGAGTTGGCAGCGGGAGTCAGCATATTATTTCTAAAATCGAGCTGACCGCCAAGCTCCCCTCCAGTGAGTTGATCACTGATATCACTAGCACCGGATAATCCGTTATAGACGATGATATTCTGGGTAGGATCTGCCTGATCAGCTATCACAGATAAATCATAAGCATTAGCACCCGCAACCACGGTTTGACCATTACCGATCAGTACGGTGATATTATTTTCGCGTTCATTAATAACATTAATGGTGACCTTGCTGGACAACTCCTGCAGTAAGGCATCGCGTTGATCCAGCAGGTCTGAAGACTGCTGATCCAGGTTACCCGAAGCATTGGTCTCTTGAAGTGTTTTATTAATTTGAGCAATATTGGCGGTAATCTGATTGATTTCTTCAACTGTTGTCTTAATTTCGCCTTCGGTATTCGCGCTTAGGTTATTCAGACGGGCATCAAATGTATGGAAGCGATTGACCAGGGTTTCAGCAGCGCTTATCAATTGATAGCGGGCTGATCCAGACGAAGGGTCATTATTGACATCCTGAACTGCGGTAAAAAACTCCTGCAGTACAGGAGAAAGGCCACCTTGTGGGTCGGCCAGAATATCGTCAATCTGACTCGCAAGTTCGGTGAATTTTTGCAGCCGTGAATGACTGGAAGTACTTTCACGCAGGTTACTGGTTATGAACTGATCGTAGGAACGCCGAATGCTGGTTATTTCGACACCACTGCCAACATATTGACCTCCTACCAGGCTTGGATTGCGTGTATCCAGCTCTACTCTCTGACGGCTATAGCCGGGCGTATTCACATTAGAAATATTGTGACTGGTCGTGGTTAAGGCTCGTTGAAACGATAATAAGCCGCTAACTGCATTGCCTAACATGTCACCCATAATCGTCTCCTAACCCAACGCCGTCATTGATGGGATAAACGACTCGAGCGAACTGCTGAGTGTTTTTCCATCTCTGATGTTAATAATCTTGTCTGCATAGTTCGGGTCGGTTGCATAACCACCCTGCTGCAAACCACGAACATATCTGCTATCACTACCCTGATGATTCAGCGCCTGCTGATAACGCGGGCTGGATTGAACGAAATCCACATAATCCTGCATCGCTTCAGAAACCGAATCGTAGGCGCGAAAGTTTGCCTGCTCACGTTGCATGGCACCGTGCCGGTATTCCAGCGTAGATTGAGAAATCTGCTGACCCTGCCAATCTGCCCCTGCTTTAATTCCGAACAGGTTAAAACCTATACTGCCGTCTGGTTTTTTCATACTGTACTGGCCCCAGCCGGTTTCCAGTGCTGCCTGAGCAACTAAAACCTCGGTGGACACGCCAAGTTCAGCTGCTGCCTTTTCAGCATGGGGCCAAAGGTCGCGTACGAATGTCTGTGGCTGATCCCAGCCATAAAATGGCTCAATCGCTTCCATTTGTAGTGATGTATTCTGTGGCTCGGGTTCGCTCAGTTTGGTAGTGCTATCGTTGGATAGTGAATTAATCAGTTGATGCACCTTAATCGCTGGATTGATGGGAAGGTATTCCTCATGCCTGGCTATCGGTGAGTTGAACATTTGCTGAGGATCCATTCGATATACGGGCAACTCCTTGCCTTCTGTAGCGGCAGTTTGCTGCCGCTGTGCCGAGGTTGGATCAAGCTGTCTTTGCAACATAGCCCCCAGACCTATGCCGCCGTTTTGCGACATGATCTGTGATAATTGCTTGTCGTACATATCGGTATAAAAATCCATGTACGAGCTATGTTGAGACTCATCAAACCTGGCTGCAGTGCGCATATTCTTTAGCATCATCTGTATAAACAGGCCTTCGAACTGTTGCGCTACCGATTTACTGGCGCTGGCATCATGCTCCCTGGCAGCCAGTTTCATATCTGAAAACTGGCTCATATTCATATACAGGTCTGTAGATGTGGAGGGCATCATGGCTTTAAGGCATCTCGTAATTTAATTAGATTACGATTAACTCTGCAGAAAGCGCGCCAACCTGTTTCAATGACTCCAGAATTGCCACCAGATCACCTGGAGAAGCCCCCACCTGATTCACTGCACGGACGATCTGTTCCAGTGTCACACCGGTGTTAAACAGGAACATACGGCTATCGTCCGGTTTTACTGCTATATCGCTTTGCACCGTTTGAACCGTCTCACCACCCGATAAGGCACCCGGCTGACTGACCTCGGTGGTATTGGTAATGGTAACGGTCATATTGCCATGCGAGACCGCTGCAGAATAGACCCGTACATGATTGCCGATCACCACTGTTCCAGTACGTGAATTGATGATGACTTTGGCTGGTGCTTCACCCGGTTCAAATTCAAGATTTTCGATAAACGACATAAATCCTACGCGTTGTGAAGTATCTTTAGGCGCGTTGATAGAGACGGTAACAGCATCTTTAGCAAATGCATTATTCGGTCCCAGCACATGATTAATGGTATCGGCCAGACGTTTGGCGGTAGTAAAATCGGAGCGCTTCAGATTAAGTGTGATATGACTGCCCAGAGCAAAGGGGTTGGTCACTTCTTTTTCGATGGAAGCTCCGTTAGGTATGCGCCCCACACTGGGAACATTGATAGTCACACGCGAGCCATCCTGCCCTTCAACACCCAGACCACCGACAATCAGGTTACCCTGTGCCAGCGCATAGATCTGACCATCAGCACCTTTTAACGGGGTCATTAACAAGCTTCCACCACGTAGGCTTTTAGCATTACCTAAGGAGGATACGGTGACATCTATCCTTTGCCCGATCTTGGCGAATGGAGGGATTTCAGCATGAATGCTCACTGCAGCGATATTCTTTACCTGCGGGTTAACACTAGCTGGAATAGTAATGCCATATTGAGACAACATACTTTTCAAGCTTTGCACGGTAAAGGGGGTTTGAGCAGTTTGATCACCTGTACCATCCAGACCCACAATCAATCCATAACCTACCAGTTGGTTAGAACGTACGCCCTGTATCTCGGTTAGATCCTTGATACGTTCGGCGTGACTGGAAAATACAGGAAGCGCCAGGGCAAGAAACAACAGGAAGTTAATATTTTTCATCACAGACTCCTAAAAAGGAAATGCAGGGCTATCGAAGAAACGACTCAGCCAGCCCTTGGTGTTAGATTCAGCAACCACACCGCCCCCACCATAGTAGATGCGGGAATTAGCCAGCTTTCCAGAAAGAACAATATTGTTGGCGCTCACATCCTGTGGCCTGACAATGCCGGTAAGGCGGATGAATTCAGAGCCCTGATTCAAGCCAAGGATCTTTTCACCGCGTACCAGTAAGTTTCCGTTGGGATAGATATCCACTACCATAACGGTGATTTCACCTCTCAGACTGTTGCTCTGGGCACTATCACCTGATCCGGTAAATGCACGTTGCGCTTCCAGAGCGTTATTGAGTACTGCGTCACCTTTATAGGTTGGCGTCAAACCTAGCAAAGTGCCAGCACCCAGAGAGACGCTATCATCCTTTGCGGTAGTCGTTTCAGCTGACTTGGATGCATTGGTAGATTCGGAAAGCGTAACACTCAGCAAATCACCAATACGAAAAGCCTTACTGTCTTCAAACAGTCGAACCGCTCGTCCCTGCTGGTAAATAGACCCATTATTAACCGGCTGAAAGCGCGCTTGTTTCAGATCAATTGGTGCAAATAGTGGATCGGGTTTAACTTCGATTCTTGTACTCGCGCAGCCCTGTAACAGCAAAAGAGCCAGTGCGCAAATTGTTAAGCTTAATGATTTCATCACATCACCTAAATATTGTTATTCAGATAGGACATCATTCCATCGGCGGTTGAAATCACTTTCGAGTTCATTTCATAAGCCCGCTGTGTTTCGATCATGCCGACCATTTCTTCAACGATATTAACGTTTGATCCTTCTACCGATCCCTGGCGCAGGGTACCTAAACCGGTCAAGCCTGGAGTACCTGCCTGTGCTGTACCACTAGAGGCCGTTTCAAGAAACAGGTTTTCGCCGATAGGTTCTAATCCCATTGGGTTGATAAAATTGGCGAGCTGGATATTGCCAATCACAGAAGGCGTACTGGTACCTTGCGTGGTAACAGAAACCACACCATCGACACCAATAGTAATCGACTGGGTATCGGCAGGAATTGTGATGCCAGGCTGCAAGGTATATCCGCTAGAGGTAACTATTTGCCCCTGATCAGACATTTTCAGCCCACCATCACGCGTATAGGCTTCGGTACCATCAGGCATTAAAACAGGTAAAAAACCCTTGCCATCGATGGCTATATCCAGCGAGTTACCGGTGGTTTCCATAGAACCTTGCGTATGTATTTTTTCAGTAGCCACAATACGTGAGCCTGCACCCAGGTAAAGGCCTGTAGGCAGGCGTGTATCCTGTGATGTCTGGCCACCGGCCTGACGTATATTCTGATACAGTAAATCTTCAAATACTGCGCGGCTCTGTTTAAAGCCTGTGGTACTGACGTTAGCAAGGTTATTCGAAATAACCGATAACCGTGTCTGTTGGGCGTCGAGACCGGTTTTTGCAATCCAGAGAGCCTGGTTCATGATAAATCTCCTGTGTTTGGGGCATTCACAGGTGAATATGCAGGGAGTGTGCCAGAAATATTATGATGTAAAATGAAACAAGCTATATACTTAGTCTAAAGTTAATTATGAAGATCTGAGCCTAATTCATTGAACTTATTGAAAACTATTCTAGACTTCTTTTTTAATAAATAAAAGGCATTACCAGAGGGAGCCAAAATGAAAAACCTGCTTGTATTACTAATATTTCTATTATTTCTACCATTAGACGCCATTGCTCAAAACGAGGGCTATCCTGGACGTACCATGTATCCGACCGTCAAGTACTATGATACTGAACAGTTAAATAGCAATTTGGATAATGTCATCATCGTAGATGCTCGCTCAGACTATGAATATGAAACGCTACATATAAATGGTGCTATCAATATTGCGCTGGTTGGTAAACATTTTGTCGAGAAAGTCAGAGCACTGCCAGCTGATGGCCGAGATATTATCTTTTATTGCAACGGTCATACCTGTTATAAAGCGTATAAAGCCGCAATTAAAGCCAGCAACGCAGGCCTCAGCAATGTGTATGCCTACGACGCTGGAATCTTTGACTGGGCTAATGCCCACCCTGAGAAGTCCACTCTGTTGGGTGTTACACCGATTGACCCAAAGCAGTTAATCAGTAAGGAAAAATTTAAATCTCACCTGTTAGACCCAGATAAGTTTGGTGAAGCAATAAACGATAACGTAGTCATTCTTGATATCAGAGAACCTGGTCAGCGCGGCCTTTTGGAGCTCTACCCCTATCGGCAGGAAAACATTTCAATGGGTCAAAAAGAAAAGATGGCCGATTTACTGAAGAAGATTCGGGAACAAGGAAAGACTCTGCTGGCATATGATGAAGCAGGTAAACAGGTTGCCTGGTTACAATATACGCTGGAAGACAAGAAAGTATCCAGGTATTACTTTATGAAGGGAGGAGCAAAGCAGTTCTTCAAGAATATCATTAAGAAAAAATGATTAATTGATCACCAGCTGACGAGTTTTCATTCTCGTCAGCTGGAATTTGATTTACAGCGGAGGGAGAGTTAAGGACGATCCAGCTCCGCATCATCTTTTTCAGGAACAAGTAAATCTTCCCTCGAAATACCTAATAGAAGCGCAGTAGCACTAGCCACATAGATCGAAGAATAAGTACCTACAAATACACCAATAATCAATGCCAGGGCAAAGGACTGAATAACTTCCCCTCCGAATACATACAATGATATCAACACCAGTAAGGTAGTGAAGGATGTCATCAAGGTTCTGGAAATAGTTTGATTGATGGAAGTATTGGTAATCTCAAGAGATGTTTTCTTACGAATCTTACGGAAGTTTTCACGAATACGGTCGAACACAACAATAGTATCGTTGAGCGAATAACCGATAACCGCCAATATTGCTGCCAACACCGTCAGGTCAAAATCCAGTTGCAGGATAGAGAACACACCAAGCGTTATCACCACATCGTGAATCAGTGCAGCAACGGCGCCCAGAGAAAAGCGATATTCAAAACGCAGTGAGACATACACCAGAATCGCAATCAATGCGTACAGTACGGCTAAACCACCATCTTCGGTGAGTTCCTTACCCACCTGAGGACCGACAAAATCTACCCGGCGCACATCCAGTTTATCCCCTTCCAGCGCTTCCAGCAGGTTGATTACCTTAGTACTCAACTCCGCCTTGTTCTGACCTTCTTGCGGAACCAGTCTAATCAGTACTTCTTTAGCGCTGCCAAAATGCTGCACGATAGCATCAGCATAGCCGGCTTTCCCCAGTTCCTGACGAATCGGTTCCAGTTCCACCGATTTCTTATAGCCGATTTCAATGACGCTTCCGCCAGTAAAATCTATGCCGACATTAAGCTTGTTAACGACCAGACTGGTCAGAGATATCAGCATTAAAATTACTGAAATCGTCAGAGCTATCTTGCGAATGCCCATAAAGTTATATTCACGAATAAGAGCCATAATAGTTCCTAGATAGCCAGCTTTTTGATCTGTTTACGACCGTAAATTAAATTGATAATCGCCCGTGTGCCCATGATGGCTGTGATCATAGAGGTGATAATGCCTATAGACAAAGTAACCGCAAATCCCTTTATAGCTCCTGTGCCGAGCCAGTAGAGTATTATCGCAGCGATCAGGGTTGTTATATTTGCATCAGCAATAGTGCTGAACGCCTTCTGATAGCCTGCAAATATCGATGCCTGTGGCGAGTTGCCCATCCTCAACTCTTCACGGATACGCTCAAAGATCAGTACATTGGCATCCACCGCCATACCCACCGTCAATACGATACCAGCGATACCCGGTAAGGTCAGGGTTGCCTGCATCTTGGAAAGTATGGCTACTATCAACACCAGATTTAGCGTTAATGCGATGTTTGCCACTAAACCGAATACTTTGTAATACACCGCCATAAAGATAAGTACAGCGACAAAGCCAATTACAACTGACTTGAATCCCTTAGCAATATTTTCCTTACCCAGGCTTGGACCTACTGTACGTTCTTCAACAATAACCATAGGCGCACGTAATGCACCAGCACGTAACAGCAAGGCAAGTTCTCGGGCTTCACGAGTTGAATCCAGCCCGGTGATATGAAAACGCTTACTCAATTGGTCACGGATGGTGGCTACATTAATAACCCGTGACTCGGTTGTTTTAATACGCTTTTGCTCGCCATCCTTCTCCACGAACTCATACTTATCTTCAATAAATACAACACCCATCGGCTTGCCCACGTTTTCGCGAGTCACCTTACTCATGCGATCAGCACCCTTGCTGTTAAGGGTAATACTGACATCGGGAGAGCCTGATTGAGTATCGATACCTGAGGCGGCACCCACAATCTGGTCACCAGTAACAATCACACTACGTTTGAGTAAAACCGGAGAGCCATTGGATTCCTTGTACAGTTTCGTTCCCAACGGGATCTTGCCACTGCTGGCAGCTGTTTGCCAATCTGCTAAAGAGCCATGTACCAGTCGAAATTCCAGCGTTGCGGTGGCTCCCAAAATTCTTTTCGCTATGGTTGTATCCTGTACCCCAGGTAACTCAACCACCACTCGGTCTTCACCTTGTTGTTGAATCAGAGGTTCAGCAACACCCAGTTCGTCAACTCGATTTTTCAGGGTAGATATATTCTGTGTCAGTGCCGATTTCTTTTCTGCCTGTAAAGCCTTTTGGCTATAGCTCATAGTAATCAATGCAGCATTGGCTTCTTCAGTAGAAACAAATTCAAAATCACGGAATTCATCTTCCAGTGCCTGTATCGCTTTTTCTCTTTCTGCGGCATCGGTAAAACGGATAGTCAGATTATCCTTGCTCGTTTGAACCGTGCGATAGCGAATCTTTTGTTCGCGTAAAAACCCTCTGACTTCAGTTGCGGAGCGATTCAGTGCCTTGACTATCGCCTCATCCATATCCACTTCCATCAGGAAGTGCACACCACCGCGTAAATCCAGACCCAGATACATGGGTAAAGCTTTTAGATTGGTCAGCCAATCAGGTGTTGCAGGGGCCAGGTTAAAAGCTACTGTATAACGCTTATCCTGCTCCTGTAATGCATCTTTGATATCAGAAGCAGCTTTTAACTGAGCTTCTTCTGAGTTAAAGCGAACAAGAACGTTACCCTCAGCCAGTTCCGCAGAGCGATACTCGATATTGAGGTTTTTTAGTAGCGTAGTTATATGGTTGAGTTCTTCTTCATTGACCAGATTGACACGATGCGAAATTTGAACTGCAGGATCTTCGCCGTACAGATTGGGCGCGGCATATACCAGCCCAAGCGCAACCATAATAATGAGAAGTAGATACTTCCACAGGGGATAATGATTCATGATTTGGAGTTATTCGAGTTGAATTATATACTTTTGATCGTGCCCTTAGGCAGAACCGTCGAAACTGCATGACGCTGAACCTTAACTTCAACATTTTCAGCCAGTTTACAGGTTAAGAAATCGTCTGAAACGTCGATTACCTTTCCTACCAGACCGCCTGTAGTTACAATTTCATCACCTTTTTGCAGACTTTCCACCATGCCTCTATGCTCTTTGGCCTTTTTTTGCTGTGGACGAATCAACAGGAAATAAAAGATAACAAACAAACCAACAAGCGGTAAAATCTGACCTAATAGACCGACCTGACCTGCAGGTGCCGTTTGCGCCATCGCGTCACTGATAAAAAAACTCATAACTTTTCCTAATTTATATTAGCTGGTAAGGATGAACCGGCATTATGCCGCTTCACGGCCTAAAACGGCGCGTATTATTGCATAGCGACGGTTTTAGATAAAAGCCTTATTCCCGATCTAGCCTGATTCAGGCAAATAATTTTACATCGAGCAGTGTTGGCTGTGGGTCAATAATGGGGACGAAATCCATATGATCAAGGATGTCCTTTTGAATATCGATGCCAGGAGCGATTGATTCAATATATAAACCGCCCTGAGCCAGCCTGAAAACGGCACGTTCGGTGATGTAATAAATTTTCTGCCCAGTTTGCAGAGAGCGCTGTCCGTTAAAGGTAAGATGCTGCACTTTAGTTACGAATTTCTTCACTGGGCCATTGGAAAGCACTTTTAGTCCATTTCTCAATAGCTCCACCTGCTGCTTGCCTGAAGTAAAGCTACCCATGAAGAAAACCTCACCTGCATTCTGGCTGATATTGATAAAACCACCCGCCCCTGCTGTTCGACTGCCAAAACGGCTGACATTCACATTGCCCTGTTCATCTACTTCAGCCATACCGAGAAATGCCTGATCCAGACCGCCACCGTCATAAAAGTCAAACTGAGCTGGCTGGTCGATGATGGCTTCTGCATTGGCAACTGCTCCAAAGCTTAAGCCGCTGGCAGGTATTCCACCAATACCACCCGGCTCAACTGTAAGAGTAAAGTCATCGATAATACCCTTTTCGCTAGCCGCCTGAGCTACAGCTTCAGGCATACCTATACCTAAATTCACAATACTGCCGGTTTTCAAATATTGCGCTGCTATGCGCCCCAAAATTAAACGAATATCTTTCTCATACTGAATATGAGCTCTCGAAACAGTCACTTCTCCACTGTAGGCCGGGTTATACAGTTCTCCATAGGTTTGCATATGATTTTGCCTGTCGGCGATGACTACAGCATCTACCAGAATCCCCGGTATTTTCACCATTTGTGGTGATAGCCGATGATGTTCTGTGACACGTTCAACCTGCACCAGCACCTTGCCACCACTGTTGTGTACGGCCTGTGCTATAGATAGTGCTTCCAGAGTGAGGGCTTCGTGCTCCATAGTGATATTGCCGCTGCTATCCGCTGTGGTGCCTCGTAGTAGCGCAATTTGAATGGGGAAAGTTTTATAAAACAGATATTCCTGAACATCTATTTGCATTAGCTGCACGATGTCTTCACTAGCCGCAGCGTTTAACTTGCCGCCATCGACTCGCGGATCAACAAAGGTATGCAGGCCTACATGCGTCAAGGTGCCCGGTTTACCTGCTGCTATGTCTCTATATAAATGAGAGATAACGCCCTGAGGTAGATTATATGCCTCCAGTTCATTCTCATAAGCCAGTGCGCCTAACCTGGGCACCAGCCCCCAATGACCACCAATAATACGTTTAACCAGCCCCTTTTCACCCAGATGATTGAGCCCTTTTTCCTTACCATCGCCCTGACCTGCCGCATACACCAGAGTTAAACCCTTAGGATATCCGGTAGATTGAAAACGTTGCTGCACTGCGATTAGCAGTTCTTCAGGTACGCCCGTACCCACAAAGCCGCCGGTAGCTATGGTATCTCCATCCTGAATTAACAGTGCAGCCTGTGCGGCACTAATCAACTTCTGATGCGGGTTTATGGACATTTACGCCTGATTAGTATAAAGCTGGTAAAAGTCCCTGGCAAAGTCATCAAATCGATTATCTTCGATTGACTGCCTGATTTTTTTCATCAAATCCTGAAAGTAATACAGATTGTGAATAGTATTCAAACGCGCGCCCAGAATTTCCTGACATTTATCCAGATGACGCAGATAGGCTCGTGAATAATTCTGACAGGTATAACAGCCACATTGGTCATCCAGAGGGTTCGTATCGGTAGCAAAACGACTGTTGCGGATTTTAATAATGCCATTATGCGTGTAGAGAAAGCCGGTGCGGGCATTACGTGTGGGTATCACACAGTCAAACATATCAATACCACGTCGAACCCCTTCGATTAAATCTTCCGGTTTTCCTACGCCCATCAGATAACGTGGTTTATCCTGTGGCATTAGTGGCGTACAGACTTCCAGCATACGATTACGTTCATCCGCCGGTTCGCCCACTGACAACCCACCAATGGCATAGCCATCAAAACCAATGGAAACTAGTTTGTTGATCGATTTCTTGCGTAGGTCATCGTACATACCGCCCTGTACAATTCCAAACAGTGCAGAGGAGTTACCGGCGTGTGCCTTCTTACTGCGTTCCGCCCAGCGCAAAGATAATTCCATTGAACCACTGGCTTCGTCATAGGTTGCAGGATAAGGCGTACATTCGTCAAAAATCATCACAATATCTGACCCTAGAGCACGTTGCACCTGCATCGATTTTTCGGGGGTTAATTCCACCTTGGCACCATCTATAGGAGAATTAAATGTAACCCCCTCTTCAGTAATCTTACGCATCTCAGCCAGACTGAAAACCTGAAACCCGCCCGAATCAGTCAGGATCGGCCCCTGCCAATGCATAAAATCGTGTAGATCACCATGCTGCTGGATGATATCGGTACCGGGCCGTAACATTAGATGGAAGGTATTACCCAGAATAATCTGTGCTCCAATACCCTGTAGTTCTTCCGGTGTCATGGCTTTTACCGTGCCATAGGTACCAACTGGCATAAATGCCGGAGTATCGACCTGCCCCCGGGCAAAATTGAGCTGGCCTCGACGAGCCTGTTGATCGGTATTAAGTAATTCGAATTTCATGGGCGGGGCTATTTAGCTACGGAGTCGGTATTTTAAAGATCTGGGGTTTAAATTAAAGCCGATTTTTAATCAGCATCGCATCGCCGTAGCTGAAAAAGCGATATTCAGCATCCACAGCATGTTGATAAGCATTCATCATAAAGTCCTTTCCTGCAAAAGCGCTCACCAGCATTAATAAGGTAGAACGAGGCAAGTGGAAATTAGTGATCATCGCATCCACTACCCGAAACTCATACCCAGGTGTAATAAATAATTGTGTATCTCCCTGCCAGGGTTTGATTTCTCCATCAGCAGAGGCACTTTCCAGACTTCGAACAACCGTGGTACCAACCGCAATCACTCTGCCTCCTGCATTTTGTGTATATTTGATTTGCTGACAAACCTCATCGCTCACCGCCACCATTTCGGCATGCATAATATGTTCGGATATTTCATCAACCCGCATAGGTTGAAAGGTGCCCGCGCCGACATGCAGTGTCACATAAGCCGTTCTAATGCCCCTGGCCTGTAACGTATCCAGTAGAGCCTGATCAAAATGCAGGCCAGCAGTGGGTGCTGCAACAGCGCCAACATTGCGCGAGTAAACGGTCTGGTAACGATCTCGGTCACTCTCATCATCCTTACGCTCTATATAAGGAGGTAAAGGCATATGACCATGTTGTTGTAACAAATCTAGCCAGTTGCCCTGCTGATTGAGCTTTAGTCTGAATAAGTCTTCCTGCCGACCTTCAACCTGACAGACCACCGCTTGCTCGAGTTCAAGGCGCGTCCCGGCCTTAGGGGATTTACTACTGCGAATATGAGCCAGTACTTCCTTATCATTAACGATACGTTCAACCAGCACCTCTACCTTGCCACCGCTTTCTTTTTGGCCATATAAACGCGCCGGAAATACGCGCGTATCATTAAAGATGAGCAAATCTTCAGGCCTCAAATATTGCTCAAGACTGGAAAAATGTTGATCTTCAATGCCACCCTGCTTGGGATCGAGCACCAGCAAGCGTGAAGCCGTTCTTTGCTCAAGCGGTTTTTGAGCGATCAATCGCTCGGGTAATTCATAGTCAAAGTCTGAAGCTTTCATTAGTTAAAGGGGTTTTCGCAGGTCGAAATTTTACAGGGGCGCAATCATACTGGGCTTATAAAGCCATGCCAATCGGTGTTTGATATAGATAACTTACATAATTTGCATAAATTTCTCTTCTTAGTGCTACCACTTAACTAAATTATCCATTAAAATCCCCGCCTTATTGCCGAGGTGGTGGATTCAAAGCGCGAAGTGTCCAGGAAAATACCGCTTAGGAATGCAGGTTTCAGCGCTCACCACCCTTTGTAGAGTTTAATCAGCTCTACCTGTTTGTACTTTTAAGCCAGTGTGATGGAATTGGTAGACATAGGGGATTCAAAATCCCCCGCTAGCGATAGCGTGGCGGTTCGAGTCCGCCCACTGGTACCACTTTATGTTGTTATTGATCACTAATGAAGGACTAAGATCAGTAGAGTTTTTTAAGCAGACACCTACAAAATTATTTAAGGAACCTCTGATAATATGTTTCAATAGCCGTGTAACTAACTTTTATTACAATTAAACCGCAATTCCGCAGAGAAGCCTATGAAACGTCTAACTACTATTATCATCGTCTGCTTCACCTTTCTAATAAGTTCAAACGCTCAAGCCCAGATGCCTGGCTATGGCTATGCCCAGCCCTATCAACCCTACCCTAACTATGCACAGCAAACACCAGCACAGTTACTGGAAATGGGTATTCGAGTACTACAGAATTACCTGAACTCCGGTGAATTTGACAACCCTGAAAAAGTGCTTAATTTTCTGGATAGCCAGATGTCACAGTTTTTTGATTTTGAACAGATGGCACAATGGGCTTCTGGATATCACTACAACCGCATGAACTCTGCACAGAAATATATCTTTCAATCAAATCTCAAGAAAATGTTTTTTGCAGCCTTTGCTCGAATCATCACCGCCTATGGCGATGCTCAGCCTAAGGTTGAATTTTTACCACCCAGAAGACAGGGTTACAACGAGGTCATAGTGACCGCTCGCGTTATCCCTACCAATAGCTACCCTATCCGAATCGATTTTCGCTTTATGCAAGGCCCTGGTGGCTGGAAGGTATTTGATGTTGGCACCAATGGTAACAGTGCGGTCGCCTACTATCGTGCCTACTTCAACAACCTGATTCGTAGCCGCGGATTTAACTCTCTACTCCAACAATAGTCGACATTCATGGATACGCATCGCCTGCTCATCAAACTCAGTCAGCGCATACTCATTCAGTTTGCGCTGACGGTTATCATTGCCATTGTCGCTATCGCATTAAACCATCAATTCCTGAATCATTTTTATCTGGAAAATCAGCAAACTAATACCGGCATCATTATAAATTGCATTATTGCGGGCATATTTGGTATCGGCATTATCAACCTGTTATTACTATTGCTGCGTTATCGGCGTGAAGAAAATGCTCTGACTGGATTTGTTGAAAACATAGAAGCCATCCGCAACGATCCTACCGAGAATTTAAATACCCATAGCTTGATCGTAAAGCGTTATGCCACCATGAAAGCCATCAACTCGGCACATGGTGAAATCAACCATAATGCGCTGGCTGCAATGCTAACAGCCGATGAAGGTACGCGTCTGGGCATCGTACGTTTTGTTAATAACATCCTGATCCTGACCGGTGTTTTTGGCACCATCGTTTCACTTTCTATCGCACTGATAGGCGCGTCGGACCTGATTGAATCGGCTTCTGCCGGTTTAAGTGGAATGGGCCTGGTTATCCACGGCATGTCTACCGCGCTATCTACCACCATCACGGCTATCGTTAGTTATGTAATATTCGGTTATTTTTATCTGCGCGTTAAAGATGTACAAACGCATTTACTCAGTGGCATCGAACACCTGACTTCTGTCTATCTGATTCCACGCTTTGTGAAGCGCAGCGAAGATATCATCAATCAAATGAGTGGCCTGATAAAAGGTATTATTCGTGCCACTGAAAAAATGTCTGAGACGCAGGAAATCTATCATTCATCAGCTACTACCTTAATGCAATCCATCAACAGCAATAAGCAACAGATGGATAAGCTGGGCAGCGATATCGCCACTATCAAGAAACTATTACGTGATGGCTTCCGTCTGCCGGCACCTCCACCAGGACAGGAATGAGCCCTGGTTTAAATGAGTAATTTTCCTACCATAGGGCCACATTCGCTAGAGTCTGAAAACGAAGGATCCTTCTGGCCTTCATTCACCGACATCATGATGGTAGTGGTGATGATTTTTTTAATGGCGACCAGCCTGCTGATCGTACGTAACTGGCAACTGGTTAATGAGCTTCAGCAAAGTATTGAAGCCGAGAAACTGGCTTCAGAAATGATCGAATCTACCTCGCAGGAAAATGCCACGCTAGAAGAACGTCTGATAAATGCCGAGCAGTTAAACTCCATTCTGCGTTTACGCATTATGGAAAAAGATGAGCTGCTGGCTAAAGCCAAACAACGTGATGAGCAGCGCCTGCTGACAATCAATGAGCTTGAAAACGATAAAATCCGGCTCAATCAAGCCATTGAAACGTCACGTTACGAACTTACCGATGCACGCCAGAAAATTATTGAGGTAAGCGCTGAATCTGAAGAATTTGCCCTACAACTTGCCGAGTTGAAGCTCCAGTTAGAAAAACAAAAACAGCTTACTGAAGCCGCGCGACAGGAACTTGAATTTGCCAATGCTGAAATAGCAGCGCTAAACTCAACAACAGAACAACAGCAATTAAATATAAAATTGCTAGAGAGTGAAAAAATTGAATACAACCGCCAGTTGCTATCGCTCAAAGGCGACTACGATGTGGTTAAATCCAAATACGACCAGTTGATCAAACCTGCCCGTAGCGCCAAAGGCAAATATGTTGCTGAAGTCTATTACGTGAAAGAAAAAGGTGGCGAGGTTTACCGTTTCAAGGAACCCACCAATACAAATTACCAGAACCTGTCTCTGGTAGAGGTTGAGAAACGGCTTGATAAGCTCAAGCAGGAAAAGGGCTCGGACCTGTATGTTAAGATCATCATCCCTAAAGACAGTGGTCTTACCTATAACGAAGCCTGGAACTTTATGAGATCCTTGCTGAAAAAGTATGATTATTACTATCAAGGTGATGAAACAGGGGAATAATTGACCACTTTGATCACTGTTTAAACTTGATACCGCTCAACGGTGTTTTGGGTAATTAGCAACTAGCTACTTATTAACAATCTTGAATCAGGTAACGGCTTAATTAATTTTCAGGAGTATGGAAAAATACCCGACAATTACTTATCCTTGCCCGGTTTATTTTCAATAACGGAGAGGTTAAATGAGAAATACTATTCAACAATCACTATTAGCAATTTTACTTTCAGCTGGACTGACAGGCATAGCGTCTGCCGACACCATTAAGCTAGGGGTTGCGGGCCCACACAGTGGTGATCTGGCTTCTTATGGTATCCCGACTATTAAAGCTGCAGAGCTGGTGGTCAAAGAAGTCAATGCCAAAGGTGGCATCAATGGTATGCAAGTAGAGCTATTAATCGAAGACGATGTCTGTAAGCCTGAGATCGCAACTAATACCGCGACTAAACTGGTCTCAGACGGTGTTGATGTGGTACTTGGACATATTTGTTCCGGAGCGACTAAAGCTGCTCTACCTATTTATAAGGATGCCCACATTGTTGTGATGTCCCCTTCCGCTACCAACCCAGCGCTAACCCAAAGTGGCGACTATCCAAATTTCTATCGCACTATAGCTTCGGATGACGCACAGGCTATCAAGGAAGTTGAATTTGCGTTAAACACTCTGGGACTGAAAAAGATTGCCGTGATTCACGATAAAGGCGATTACGGTAAAGGTCTTGCTGAATTTGCCAAAGCCTACATCGAGAAAGCAGCTACAGGTGAAGTCGTGTTATACGAAGGTGTTACGCCAGGCGCAGTTGATTACTCAGCTGTCGTGCAAAAGATCAAGCGCTCAAAAGCCGATGCGGTAATCTTTGGTGGTTATCACCCAGAAGCTTCCAAGATCATTACCCAAATGCGTAAAAAGCGTATTAAGATTCCTTTCATCTCAGACGATGGCGTTAAGGATGATACCTTCATCAAGGTAGCTGGAAAATATGCTGAAGGTGTATATGCCACAGGTCCTCAGGATAACTCTAAAAATCCACTATCAACTGCTGCGATCGCTGCTCATAAAGCCGCTTACAAATCAGACCCTGGTGCATTTTATGAGAATGCCTACTCAGCTGCTCTGGCACTACTAAATGCCATTGATCAAGCAGGCTCGACCAATTACGACGCGATTCGTGCTGCTCTGCAAAAGCATAAAACAGCTACACCTGTAGGCAACATCAATTTTGATGAGCGTGGTGATGCTATTGGTGTCGGTTTCGCTATGTATCAGGTAAAAGACGGCGCTTATGTCGAAGTGAAATAATATCTTTATTCAAGTGCCCGGTACTTCAGATGCCGGGCTTTTTTATTGTTCAATATTTACTATCTGATTGAGAAGTACTGATGGAATATTTTATTGAATTGATTTTTAGCGGTTTATCTCGTGGGTCCATCTACGCCCTAATCGCTTTAGGTTACACAATGGTGTACGGCATTATTGGGCTGATCAATTTTGCCCACGGCGAAATCTATATGATCGGCGCTTTTACTGCTTACATCATTGCTTCTGTTCTAGGCATACTCGGCTTTCCGGTACTTGCAATTGCAGTACTGGCTGCACTGGCTGCCATCATCTGGTCCAGCGCCTACGGCTACACCGTTGAAAAACTGGCTTACAAACCGCTTCGTCATGCCCCTCGCTTATCACCGCTGATAAGCGCGATAGGTATGTCAATTTTTCTGCAGAACTATGTACTGCTGGCACAGACTTCAGATTTTCTGGCGTTTCCAGAACTCATCCCTGAATTTGATTTTATGGAACCGATTGCACATATCGTTGGTACCACAGACATGATGATCATCGTAACGGCAACTGCTGTAATGATCATTCTGACCCTTTTTATTCGTTTCTCACGCCTTGGTAAAGCGATGCGCGCCACTTCTCAGGATCGCACCATGGCTATGCTTGTCGGCATTAACGTCGACCGTATAATCTCGGTAACCTTTATCATAGGCTCTGCACTGGCAGCGATTGGTGGTGTTTTGATAGCTTCACATATCGGACAAATAAATTTCTTTATCGGTTTTATTGCCGGTATCAAAGCTTTTACCGCTGCGGTACTGGGCGGCATAGGCTCGATTCCTGGGGCGGTACTTGGTGGACTGGTACTAGGTTTAACCGAAAGCTTTGCTACCGGTTATGTATCCAGCGATTACGAAGACGTATTCGCCTTTTCACTATTAGTGCTAATACTGATCTTTAAACCATCGGGTCTGCTCGGCAAAGCGGAGATTCAGAAAGTATGATCTCTTTAAAAGAAAGTAAACGCTCTTTAGCTGTATCACTATGGTTCATGTTTCTCACCTTCCCGATCATGGTGATAAAGGTCGATCCATTGGAAAAAACCATCGATATGCGCTGGGAAAATATGTTTCTGGTAGGTTTTGGTAGCTTCGTACTCTCGATTGCCAGCCGTATTTTCTTCGAACGCAGACGGAAACAACAGGTAACTAGAACATTAGAAAAAGCTGAAAAACTGAGTATTGTACAAATTATCCAACGCGAAAAGCGTTACCTCTACCCACTAGCATTTGCCACCATGGCCTTCGCACTGTTATTTCCACATATTTTTTCTACCTATCAGACCAATGTAATGATCACTGCGTTGATGTATGTGGTGCTGGGTCTGGGACTAAATATTGTAGTCGGTGTCGCCGGATTACTGGATCTGGGTTATGTGGCTTTCTATGCCGTCGGTGCCT
This sequence comes from Gammaproteobacteria bacterium, assembly GCA_050292965.1. Lineage (GTDB taxonomy): Bacteria > Pseudomonadota > Gammaproteobacteria > JACNJF01. The sequence continues at coordinate 22,525 of JBNKMF010000027.1, forward strand.
ACACCTATGCCTTACTTAACCTGCATTTTGACCTGGGCTTCTGGATCGTATTGCCTATTGGAGCCATTATGGGTGCTTTACTCGGCATCCTGCTGGGCTTTCCGGTATTACGTCTACGCGGCGATTACCTGGCTATCGTCACCCTTGGTTTTGGTGAAATTATTCGATTGATACTGGAGAACTGGAATGAGTTCTCGCAGGGACCCAGTGGTATTGCAAATATAGATCGGCCAGGCTTTTTCGCGATGGATATGGATTTGAATCAGTCGATTACCTATCTGTATTATCTGATGATACTGATGGTGATTTTTACCATCTTTGTGGTGAATCGTTTGCAAAACTCACGTCTGGGTCGAGCCTGGCTGGCTCTGCGCGAAGATGAAATTGCCTGTCAGGCAATGGGCATAGATAAAACCAAAACCAAACTGACCGCATTTGCTCTGGGTGCAACCTGGGCAGGCATGGTCGGTGTTATCTTTGCAGCCAAGACCACCTTTATTAACCCATCCAGTTTTACCTTTCTCGAATCTGCCATCATCCTTGCTATCGTGGTACTTGGGGGCATGGGTTCTATCCTTGGTGTCATTCTGGGTGCACTGTTTCTGATTCTTTTACCCGAATATCTACGCGCCCTATCGGATTATCGCATGCTTGCTTTCGGCATTATTATGGTCAGTATGATGGTTTTCAGGCCTCAGGGGCTTATCAGTCAGGTACGAAGGCATTATCAATATAAACCAGGTCATCCAGCGCGACGGCATTCTCACAATAAACCAGGTCATCAGGGAGAGATAGAATGAGCCGCCCTATTCTGGATGTGAGTGGGTTAGGTATGAGCTTTGGCGGCATTCGCGCTGTTAATGAGGTGAATTTGCAGGTGTATGCAGGTGAAATCATTGCTCTGATTGGCCCTAATGGTGCTGGCAAAACCACTTTCTTCAACTGTATCACCGGCATTTACAAGCCCACGCAGGGAGAGGTCAAACTCAATACCCCCGGCGGTATAAGCCACAAACTGAATGGCCTGAAACCCAATCAGGTGGCAGAAAAAGGGCTAGCTCGTACCTTTCAGAATATCCGTCTATTCAGCAATATGACGGTGCTGGAAAATGTCATGATCGGTCGTCACTGCCGCACCTCTTCATTTATTTTCGGCGCAATCTTCAGGCCCCGTTCTACCATGCAGGAAGAAAATGACATCATCGAAACCAGTTATCAAATGCTGAAAAAACTGGGACTGGAAAAACACGCAAACGAACTGGCGAGTAATCTATCCTATGGCGAACAACGCCGACTGGAGATTGCCCGTGCTTTGGCTACGGAACCGGCACTATTATTACTTGATGAACCTGCCGCTGGCATGAACCCTCAGGAAACCTCGCAGCTTGAAGAACAGATTCTTAAATTACAGCAGGAAGGTCAGGCGATTCTGCTGATTGAACATGATATGAAACTGGTCATGAACCTGTCACACCGACTCTATGTGCTGGATTACGGTAACCTGATCGCCACCGGAACGCCCGAACAGGTTCGTGAAAACCCCGCAGTCATCAAAGCTTATCTAGGGGAAGAAGTCGATGCTTGAACTCCATCAGGTACATAGCCACTACGGCAATATTTCTGCGCTCAAGGGTATTACTTTAAACATTAATGAAGGAGAAATAATCACCCTCATTGGTGCTAATGGTGCTGGTAAAAGTACTACGTTGATGTCAATCTGTGGCGTAGTCCCCCCAAGCAAAGGCAGCATAAAGTTCGAGGGCCAATCTATCCATAAATTAGCGCCCGACCAGATAGTCAGGCTCGGCATTAGCCAGGTGCCCGAAGGACGTCATATCTTCCCTCACCTGACAGTTCAGGAGAATCTCGACCTGGGTGCATTTCTACGTAACGATCATGCCGCTATAAAAAGTGATCAGGAATACGTTTACAACCTTTTCCCAATACTGTCAGAACGCAGACACCTGTCCGGTGGTAACCTGAGTGGTGGTGAACAGCAAATGCTCGCTATCTCGCGAGCTTTAATGGCGCGACCACGCCTGTTATTACTGGATGAACCTTCAATGGGATTAGCCCCTTTAATCATCAAACAGATATTCGATATCATTAAAATGATCAACCGAGAACAGAACACGACTATCTTTCTGGTAGAACAGAATGCGAATCAGGCTTTGCAGATTGCTGATAGAGGTTATGTGATTGAGAATGGCAGCATCACCCTGACCGACAAGGCCGAAGCTCTGACTCAAAACCCAGAGGTACAAAAGGCTTATCTGGGCATATAAGTCGATATATGACTATGCAGCTACTTTTTATGCTATATCTTTCTGTTAAAGACCGGTTATACCCGGCATTTAATGCAGCTTAGATAAATGGAGAAAACGTGAAATTATTTGCCTTATTAGCAATCATCGCAGTCCTCACCGTTGCGGGATATTACGGCTATACAAACTACCAGCAACAATTACTTCTAGAACAGTCGATAGCCCGCCTGGCACAGGAAAAACAGGTTGTGCAAACCGCTCTGGCAAACAAAGATATTCCAGCGTTGAATCAGTTTATCGCCGATCACCCGCAATCTGACTGGCTGAAAAAAGCGATCTATGAACGCGATAAACTGGCCTACCATCAGGCTATCGAAACTAATCAGATCTCAGCGCTGGAAAAGTTCGTCTCCCAATATAAAGGGAGCCAATGGATATCGCAGGCAGAAGTTCGTTTAAAGCGATTGTATCAGGAGCAGAAGCGTCAAGCTGACATTCAACAAAAGCGGCAACAATTAGAGATTCAGCGCAAACAGTTGTCACAACAACTATCAACTACTATTGGCGTAATCGAAGAAAAAACCACTGACAGCCCTTCTGCAACTGAAACTGAAGCTGAAACTGAAACGTCAACTCCAGCAAAAACCAGTAAAAGTTTGAGTGGTAGAGAAAGGGTTGCACGAGCCCTGGCAATTTATCAGAAACAACGTCAACAGGAACAGCTTAGTGATACCGAAAAACAGCAAAAAGAACTTCAAGAAGAGCAAAGAAAGAAGCAGTGTTTGCGCATTAAGGATCAGATAGATCAATATAATAATAGACGGATACAGTGGTACGATCTGGACGGCAGTGGAAAGCGTGTCTTTCTAAATAAGCATCAGGTCAGCATCAATAAAAAACGTCTACAGGAAGAATATCAGAAAAATTGCGAATGAAGATATATCACATGATTTAACCATCATCTCTTTGTATAATCCCGCAGCATTAAGTCCCCGTGGCACAATTGGATAGCGCGGCTCCCTCCTAAGGAGCAGGTTAGAGGTTCGAACCCTCTCGGGGACGCCATTTATTGAACCCAGGAGCCTGTCGGGTTTAGGTGATCGTAGCGAGGGAATGGGATTTTGAGTCAAATATTTCGATCATTTGAGGCAAATAGTGAGCCTGTTTATCATAAATGATCGGGTTGTTGTCCAAAATACCTTTTCCGCAGTAGATTCATCCTAAATCCGACAGGTTCCTGGATTCCACAGTTGACCGCTCGCATTGGAGGGTAACCTACTGTTTCGTCGACCATTACAGTCGATTTATCTTTTCGCCCAGCAGGTAAATCACGCTATGAGCTGAATTGCACGTTTGAATCAGTGTATCTCTGAGCTGTAACTCCTCCCTGGAATAGCTCGCTATTCCGCGTCGTCACGCCTTGATCTACACCACCACAAACGCACTTCAACTCGTCCAACTGCAGATTTCCAGGTTGAAGGCAATAAAGAACCCACCAAAAATACAGGTGGGTTAAGTTTGAGGATATATATAAAGACTAGTCCATTTTGATAAAAAGTTTTGAATTATTTCTGCACAAAAAAAACCAGCACGAAGCTGGTTCTTTTATAAGCAGGTGTAACAATCTAAATGGTATACCCGACCTCATCATGCGAGACAAGATCAAGCCCTTCAGTTTCCTGTTCTTCACTCACTCTAAGCACAACAAACATTCCAACCACTTTGAGAATAGCGAAGGTGATTGCTGCGGTCCAGGCCGCGATTGCCAGTATGCCAATGCCCTGTACTATCATCTGTGACCCGATAGACACGCCATCAGCAAGGCCTGCACCTCCAAACTGATCAGCTACAAATACTCCAGCAAACAAGGTGCCTAAAATACCACCGACACCGTGTACGGGAAATACATCCAGCGAATCATCGATACGTAAATGCTGTTTAAGGTACATAGTTGAAGTGAAACAGACAATGCCTGCACTTAAACCAATAAATAGTGCAGCCATTGGTCCTACATAGCCAGAAGCCGGTGTAATAGTTCCTAGACCTGCAACCATACCGGTAACAATGCCCAGTGCTGAAGGCTTACCAAATTTAATCCATTCGATCATCATCCAGGTAAAAGCTCCAGTAGCAGCCGAGATATGAGTGACCAGCATCGCCATGCCTGCATCGCCATTAGCAGCAACTGCACTACCTGCATTGAACCCGAACCAGCCCACCCATAACATACCCGCACCAGTAACCGTCATGGTTAGATTATGCGGTGTCATCTGCTGGGTTAAAAACCCTTTGCGATTTCCAAGTACGACTGCCGAGACCAATGCACCTACGCCAGCGGTAATATGCACTACTGTGCCGCCTGCGAAATCGAGTAATCCCATTTTAGCCAGCCAACCGCCGCCCCAAACCCAGTGACAAACGGGTAAATAAACCAGTAAAAACCAAAACAGGCTGAAAATGATCATGGCAGAAAAACGCATGCGCTCTGCAAAACCACCCACGATGAGTGCCGGGGTAATAATGGCAAAGGTCATCTGGAACATCAGGTAAACAGAATCGGGGATAGATCCATTCAATGAACTGCGTGTGAGATCAGCCAGGAAAAAATTACTGCTGCCTCCAATCCAGGCGTTTAATGAACCTCCATCGGAAAATGCAAGACTGTAGCCTGCGATTACCCAGACGATGGTCACGATACAGGTGATCGCAAAGCATTGCATGAGTACCGATAATACATTCTTGGCTCTCACCAAACCACCGTAGAATAGAGCCAGCCCTGGCAGGGTCATAAAAAGTACCAGAGCAGTTGAGGTTAATATCCAGGCTGTATCACCGGTATCTATAGCATCAGCCGCGAAACTTGATTGAGGTAACAATAGAAGAAAAATCAGGGAAGCATAAACCTTCATAGAATGATGCCCCCCCTATAAAGCTGTTGAACCAGATTCACCGGTGCGAATCCGAATCACATTTTCCAGCTTGGTGATAAATATTTTTCCATCACCGATCTTGCCGGTATTGGCTGCACTGGTTATCGCTTCGACAACCTGCTCTACCATTTCCTCCTCAATGGCAATCTCCAGCTTCACTTTGGGGATATATTCAACCTGGTATTCAGCACCACGATATAATTCAGTATGACCTTTTTGACGGCCAAATCCTTTTACTTCTCCTACCGTCATACCCTTGATGCCAATTTCAGCCAGAGCGGAACGTACATCGTCTAGCTTGAAGGGTTTAATAATTGCAGTAATGATTTTCATGAGACCTCCTATGAATGTGTGCGGCACATTGTAAAAGCCTCCCTAATATGGAGCAAGGGCTGAATATACGCCCCAAATAAGTGCAAATATCTCTACAAACTTGCTCAGCGTATGATTTACTTGCTTATTTCTATTTTCTGGAAAATACAGCCATAGATTCAACATGCGCAGTTTGAGGAAACATATCCATCATCCCCAGATGCGTTAAACGGTAGCCTTTATCACATAAAAGCCTGGCATCTCGTACCAGGCTGGATGGCTGACAGGATACATAGACAATGGTTTTAGCCTTCATCTCAGGTATGTACTCAGCAATTTCATATGCGCCAGATCGGGGCGGATCAAGTAGAATTTTATCGAATTTCTGTTTCATCCAGACATTAGATGCATCAATTTTGGTCAAATCTGCAGCAAAGTACTCGGTATTAACAATCCCATGTTCAAATGCGTTTTCCCTGGCTCTGGCAACCATGGCCTCATCCCCTTCAACCCCAGTTACCTGTTTCGCCAACTGTGCTATTGGGAGTGTGAAATTCCCCAGTCCGCAGAATAGATCAAGCACATGATCTTCACTCTGTAAATCCAGCAAGTCCAAAGCCTGCCTCACCATCTGGTGATTAATGTCAGCGTTTACCTGAGTGAAATCACTGGATTTAAATCGAATGGAGAGATCATTATTCAGTAAAGGTTTGAAACGCAGGATTTGCTGCTCTGGATACAGTGGAGTAACGGAATCAGCACCACCAGGTTGAAGCTGAACCCAGAAACCACTGTCTACGGCAAATTGATAGAGCTTTGCATGATCCGACTCAGACAATGGCTTTAAATGTCTAAATACCAGCATGCAGTTTTCATCATCGGCAGCTACTTCTATCTGTGGAATAGTGTCGCGCGCATCCAGCCCCGTAATCAATTCCATCAGCTCTGGAAGGTGCTGCCCTACCTGATCGATCAGGATTGGGCACTGCTGCATATCAGCTAAATAGGGTTTATTACGTTCACGAAACCCAATCAGCAGACGTTCTTTTTTGATCACATATTTCACACCGAGGCGCGCCTTGCGGCGATATCCCCAGGGCTCGGTGGTCAGCGCAGGTAACCATTCACCGACCTCGATACCTGCATGCTCAATCATGTCACGAACCGCTTGCTGCTTTAACCGCAGTTGGGTTTCAGAGCTCACATGTTGCATGCTACAACCACCACAAACTGTAAAATTCGGGCAATGCGGCTGAATACGATCTGGTGAAGCTGAAATAACTTCTATTACGCTGGCTTCTGAATATTTTTTGGTGGTTTTATTAACCTGAATCTTAACCACCTCGCCGGGTAATGCTGCAAATACAAATACGATTTTGCCATTGTGATGACAAATACCACGACCTTCGTGTGATAGACCTTCAATAGTAACTTCAAACGGCTCGGGTAGTTGCCGCTGGCGATTTCTTCTAGACATGTTTATGAAGCCTGGGTTAGTAGTCGATCCAGTTTTTTTCGAACTCGATCAAATGTGGATTTTCAGATTTTATTAATTCTGCGCGAATTAGTGCGCAACGCACATCATATTCGGTGGGTGTGAGATGAGCGCGATTTCTTTCCCAGTTAAGGTAGAGTAAATAAGTGTTAAGTACCTTATTTTCTGAGCGGTTACACAGGGCTGAAAAATCATGCTCTGGTAATGGCTCCTCGATTCTGCTTGCAGATAAATTAAGATTTCCTGGGAAGCCGCACAGAACGGCTAATTCATTGAGCCCGGCAACTGTATCTCTGCGATAAGCTGATAGCACATCCATTAAATCTATATGCCGTTGATGATAACGCGACAGATAATTATTCTGGCTGAATTGACTGTCGTTTTCTCCGCTTTCCCAGTATCTGCCAGCATTAATCGGATATTTCATTGTACGGTAATGAATTACTGGCATTTCAAAACCATTACCGCCCCAGGTAACCAGGCGCGGGGTATAGCGATCTATGCCATCGTAAAAACGTTGCAGTAAATCCTGCTCCTCTGATTGTTCATCACCCAGAGACCACAGCTTAAACCGGTCATCACTTGACCATACTGCAGAAATAGCAGCAATTTTTTGTAGATGTAGCGGGAAAGACTCATTTTTCGATAACTGCCTGCATTTATGTAGCACAGCACGCGCTACATCATCATCTGACAGACCATGAAGGTCGTACAATCTCCTTGCACCATCAATGTCGGGAACCGTCTGTATTGCGAATACCAGTACATTCATATCAATATAAAGAGGTGCTTACGCAGGGAATACATCGGTAGATAGATAGCGGTCACCTCTATCACATACGATGCTGACGATGGTAGCGTTTTCCAAAGTTTGCGCTAAGCGTAATGCCACAGCTGCTGCACCACCTGATGATATACCACAGAAAATACCTTCTTTAGCGGCCAGATCACGCGTGGTCTGTTCAGCTTCCTGCTGGGTTACATCCAGTATTTGATCAATGTTGGTTGGATCATATATCTTTGGCAGATACTCTTCCGGCCAACGTCTGATGCCAGGTATAGCAGCCCCTTCTGCCGGATGCACTCCAATTATCTGGACTGCAGGATTCACTTCTTTCAAGTACCTTGCACATCCTACTATGGTACCAGTAGTTCCCATAGAGCTAACAAAATGTGTGATGCCCTGTGCAGTCTGCTGCCAGATTTCTGGTCCAGTATTTTTATAGTGGGCGAGTGGATTATCTGGGTTGGCAAACTGATCCAGCACCTTACCTTTACCTTGTGCCTGCATATCCAGTGCAATGTCACGTGCAGCCATCATATCTTCAGCCAGGATGAGTTCCGCACCGTAGGCTTTCATCACAGCACGACGTTCCAGACTCATATTGGAAGGCATGATAATAATCATATGATATCCCTTAATGGCTGCAGCCATAGCCAATGCAATCCCGGTATTACCACTGGTGGCTTCAATCAAGGTGTCACCCGGTTTGATATCCCCGCGCAGCTCCGCATGTTTGATCATACTCAATGCAGGGCGATCCTTAACCGAGCCCGCCGGATTATTACCTTCCAGCTTAAGCATAATTTTATTGCCTGAATGGCCAACGCCTAAACGCTGCAATGTCACCAATGGTGTATTTCCGATATAATCTTCTAGTTTCATGGGGTCGAGATATTTAAAAAATAGTCGCGTAGTTTACTTGATTCATCGGCCTTAAACTATGGCTATTCAGTTTTGATAACGGGGTTTAAATTGAAAATACATGCATTTCTCTGTCTGGCATTACTGAATGTCACACCAGTATTTGCTGCCAGCACAGCAAACATTGACTATGATGCGGGCAGTGACTTTTTTGGTGAAGCACCTGTCGTACTGACCGTGTCTCGCATGCATAAACCACTCGATGAGTCACCTGCATCAGTGAGTATCATCGACCGCCAGATGATTCGCGACTCAGGGGCTCGTCAAATAGCCGATATCTTTCGCATGGTACCCGGGTTTATCGTTGGCTACTATTCTGGCAATCAGGCTCTGGTAACGTATCAGGGACTAGGTGCTCTATTTCAACGGCAGATGCAGGTATTGATCGATGGCCGTTCCGTTTTTATTCCTTCATTTGGCGGCGTTCCCTGGACTAATCTACCACTATTACTAGAAGACATTGAGCGTGTAGAAATCACCCGGGGCCCCAATGCGGTTACCTATGGTGCTAATGCTTTCCTGGCAACCATCAATATCATTACCCGTCATGCTGCAGAGGATGCAGGTAGTGAAGTTATTGTTACTCAGGGTATCGATAAAGACAGTTCGATAAGTGACATATATGCCCGTTATGGTAATAATTATGGCGATCTCGACTGGCGTATTTCTGCTGGACGTGAACAGGACGATGGCTACGAAAACGTAAATGATTCAAAGACGTTGGATAAAATCAATATACGAGCAGACTATTTATCAGAATATAACCAGTTTTGGACTATACAGGCTGGACTGAATGAGACACTGGCTGGGCGGGGTGAAGGAAATCTATTAGATCCCTTCCGGGACGAGAAGACCAGCAATAGTTACCAGAATATAAGATGGGAGATGGTCCAGGAAAGGAGTAGTACGATGGCGATGTTAGCTCATACCCAACAGGAAGTATCGGACAGTTATAAAACTGGCGCCTTAAATGAATTGATTGCCTATCTCACACAAGGTACTGCTGATGAAATCTATGCCCAGTCTATTCTCAACAGCCCGAGTTTTTATTTCCCAATCGATTTTAGTCGAAAATCTGATCGTCTGGATTTTGAACTATTCCAAACACAAAAATTCGAGCCAGACCTTAAGCTCGCATATGGATTCAACCTGCGTAAAGATGAAGTCATTTCAAAATTTCTTTTTCACGACGATTTAACTCATAGTGTAGACACTCAACGTATATTCAGTAACTTTGAATGGAAATCTGCCAATGGCTATATTTTAGACCTGGGTGTTATGCTAGAAGATACCAGCTATACCAATATAGAGACTTCACACAGGTTTTCGTTACTAAGGAAAATTAATCAGGACACACTCAGACTGGTATCTTCAACAGCAAAAAGAAACCCTATTCTTTACGAGCTACTTGGTAAGACTCAATTCGATGTCTATACTCCAGCTTTAGGAAAAACCTGGCCGATAGTTAGCTGGCGATCAACTAATGATGTAACTCCTGAAACTATCAATTCCACAGAGATTGGAATATTTAGTGAGTACAATAATCAGCAGGTCTCTACTGATATCAAGATATTTCGTTATGAAATTCGTGATCAAATTGATGAAGAATCCATCACTCTTGATCCTGACCCAGTCACAGGAGTTCCACAAAAATTTGACTACGCTCTAAATTCTGACAATACGATAGTTAAAGGAATAGATTTAACATTCAACTATAGTCCAGATAACAAGCAATATCGATTATTCGGCGGTAGCAGTTTTGTCAATGTGAAAAAGAGTTTCGACGACTATAAGGAGTCATATCCCGATCACACTATTTATGTAGGAGGGCACTCCGATTTCAAACAGAATCATCAACTGTCTGGAGTCCTGTATATTGTGGGTACTATGGCCTGGTCGGATGAACACAAGCCAATAGATGGATACGAAAAACTGGATTTACGCTACCAATACACCATTGATCCATCACACGATTTCACTCTTGAATTAATAGGTCAGAACTTACTCGATGACTACAATGACTACATCTACGACAAGTTTCATAGCAAGGTCTTTCTATTAAGGTTAGCTGGTAGATTTTAATAACACCATGCAAGGACAACCCACACATTCAAGGAAGGTATATCATCTGGTGATATTATTCTGTCTATGGCTGCTACCTCTTGCATTAACAGCCAGTGAAAATTCTATTCTTATCATTAAGAGCAATGAAAATCATTTTTTCAATCAAAGTATTGAAAAACTCATCAATATGGCTGATCAAAAGGTGAAGTTTAATATCGTCAATACGAAAACATACGAAAAGAATTCTCACAACTATCATCCTGACATTATCGTAACTCTGGGTTTGAAAGCTGCTCAACTGACAGATCCAATAGAAGATAAAATTCCAGTCATTCACAGTTATCTCACTGAGTTTCAGCTGGAAAATCATGGTAGAAGTAAAACACACTATAGCATTTTACTAGATCAACCGATTGAGCGATATTTCCATTTTATAACTCAATTACTGGCCATTAAAAAAGTAGGTCTGATCAAAACTGAAAATAGCAAATTCAGTCAAAAAAAAATTAAACAACTGGAAAAATCCACTGCACTACAGATTAGTCAATATATATTTAACCCCGGTGATAATCCGGTAACGATAGTGCGTAATATTTTGAAAAAAGATGATGTGTTATTAAGTCTTCCTGAACCCTCAGTATATAACCAACAAACCCTGAAAGGTACTCTGCTATCTTCATATAGGCTAAACAAACCAGTGATCAGTTATTCGCCTGCGCATGTAAAATCTGGAGCTCTGGCAGCCATATATACCTCACCTATCCAGATTGGTGAACAAGTGGCCAGCCTGCTGAATAAATTACTTGCAGGCAAATTAACCAACATAGAACATATAAACTTCGCTCAGGATTTTGAAATTAGCATCAACAGGCAGGTCGCACATTCACTTAAAATTAAATTGCCTTTTGCTGCTGATATCAAGAAAAAAATGAAATCAGGAGAAGAAAAGTGAGACAAAATAGTATCAAGTTACAGATTCTGATGTTCATGATGATCCCTGTGTTCATGATTGCTGCCATGCTCAGTTATATCCATGTAAACAAGAGTATCACACAGGCCGAAAAAATCCTTCAAAGCAAAGGAGAAATCATAGCCAAGCAAATCGCTGGAGCATCAGAGTTTGACCTCTTATCTGGGAACTATGATCACATTCAGTATCTGTTAAATCGCTCAATAAATACTAACGATATTGTTTTCACAGCCGTATACAATAGCACAGGTAATGAGGTAGCCAGTGTTAGTGGAAAAGAATATTCAGTTTCAAACAGTTCACAATATTTATATTACCGCTACCCAATTCAAACTCAGAATCTGGAAGGTTCCGATGTATTTAGCGCACAAACAATTTCATCACCAGATAGCTTTCGCAATCTGGGCTGGGTACATTTATACATCTCGCGTCAACGCCTCCATGAAAACAAAATAGCAATCTATCGTGATGCATTAATTGTTTTTTGTTCTACCATGCTGCTGGCCATTATCCTTGCATTCTTTTTAAGCCGCCGCATAACTCAACCTGTATTTACACTGATAGATTATCTAAAAAAAATCGAAACAGGACACCTGGGTGAGGTGATCAAGCCAGTTGAACAAAATGAAATTGGTGATGTACAAAAAGGCTTTAATAGCATGTCGCAATCTCTGCTTGCCAACCGCATGCAACTGGATCAGAAAATTAAAACTGCCACCCTTGACTTAATGAATGCGATTACTGATCTTGAATATAAAAACCGCGAAATCTCACTAGCTCGTGACGAAGCGCAAAATGCCAACAAGGTTAAATCTCAGTTTTTAGCAAACATCAGTCATGAGATTAGAACACCGATCAATGGCATCAAAGGTTTTGCTAACCTACTGGCGCAGACAGGATTAAATTCACAGCAGCGTCGTTATACCGAAATTATAAGCCAATCTACTTCTGACCTAAGCAGTATCGTCAATGAGGTGCTGGATTTTTCCAAGATAGAATCTGATAAAGTTGACATTATTGAAGATCATTTCGATTTATTCGAGCTGGTCGAATCAACACGCGACAGTCTATTTACAGCCGCTATGGATAAAAAAATTGACCTGTATCTCACCATATACAGTGATACACCTCAGTATCTGACTGGGGATAAGTTGCGTCTAAAACAAATATTAATCAACCTTATTGGTAATGCTATCAAATTCACGGATACAGGTTACGTAGAAGTTGTCGTTTACCTTGAAGAGGAAAGTGACCAGCAAGCCATAATAAAATTCAAAATTCGAGATTCAGGAATAGGAATTTCCAAAGCTGATCAAAAACAGTTGTTTCAAGCCTTCAAACAGATTGAATCAGAAAGCAATCGGCGTTTTTCAGGAACGGGGCTTGGACTAGTTATCTCAAAAAATCTGGCTAGACTGATGGGTGGCGATATAATTTTAGATAGTGTAACTAACTTTGGCTCCTTATTCACTCTGACGCTACCTTTCACTCTCTATGAAGACAACGAACAAGAAGATCAGAGTTCTGGAGATATCCAGACCTGTCTGTTGATAGCATTTGATCAAAAAACCCTGAATGAAATTCAGACACTATATAACCGGGCCGGGTTCAACACTGAGTTTATACTGATAGAGCCAGAAGTGGAAACAGGAAGAATCCGCTCACAAATAACACAGAACCTCGTGTACATAGATTGTATTGTAATGGATTTAAGGCACGCAACCTTAAACCCTGATGACCTTTTTGATGACTCCATACGTCAGGAAAAGCGTATTATTGTAATGCATTATGATTTATCTTTAACTCAACTGCCTGATCAAACCAGATATGAATTTATTTCGGTAATAAACACCTGTAAGAACCTATACCGACTGCTATCTCGTGATGAGCCCGTTATAGAGGGATATATTAAACCTTCTCGTAAACCAAAAGTTTTACCTCATAGCGTTCTCATAGTTGATGACAATCCAATCAACCTGGCATTAGCTGTAGAACTTACTCTGATGTGGGGTCATCATCCATTTGAAGCGAGTAATGCCCAACAGGCCATACAGCTATTTCGTATTAAAAAATTTGACTTAATTCTTTTAGATATCCAGATGCCAGAAATTGACGGTATAAAATTAATGCAAATGATGCGTAAAGAAAAACCAGATTTAAAGGCACCTATCGCTGCAATTACCGCAAACGTTCTGGATAGTGAAAAGAAGCGGTTGCTGGAACTAGGATTTGATGCTTATTTTCGAAAGCCTATTGAAGAAAACAAACTTAGAGCACTATTGGATAATGCTGAAGTTGAGGATGAAATGACTATCGAAGAAACCCCGGCTATGAATACTGAATTATCTGTAGATGAGAACTTAACTTATAAACTGTCTTCCAGTAATAAAAAACTAGTGGATCAGGTATTCACTATATTGCTTCAGGAAATTCCGAGTTATTGTGAAAATATCAAACAGGCGAACGAACAAAAATCACTACCTGATTTTGAAAGAATTATGCATAAACTCCATGGTGTTACCTGCTATGCAGGATTACCAAAATTAAAACAGCTACTAGATCAATATGAGCTGGCAAAAAAAGATGCCACACATAAAATCCCTTCAATATCTCAAAGCATTAGTGAAGAGTTGATTGAGATCGAAAAAATTCTTTGCGATATTAAAAATAATGAAGGGTCAAAGCGAGCTTAATCACACTCCATCACCACCATAGCAACGGCATAGTGCTTTTCATCTGACAAACTGATTAAACTTTTTGTTACTTTATGCTGCTGGCTTATAGAAAGCGCAATATCATGTAATCGCAACTCAGGTCTACCATGCTCATCATTCACCACCTCTATTGAATGAAAACTCATCCCACCAGAGATCCCCGTACCTAAAGCTTTACTAGCAGCTTCTTTAGCAGCAAATCGACTTGCTAAAAAGGTGGCACAGCCATTTCGTTGTTGAAACTTAACAAACTCCTGTTCAGTGAGTAGGCGATGTGCGATTTTTTCACCAAAACGATCTAGCAACTTTTGCATCCTAGATATTTCGACTATATCTACGCCAAGACCGGTAATCATTTTAACAATCTAGCTTCAACCATCAGCCTTTTCATTTCTTTCACCGATGAAGCCAGTCCATTAAATATTGCATCAGCAATAATCGCATGCCCGATATTTAGCTCAATAATCTTTGGATTACGCGCAATGGGCTGAACATTATGAATATGCAGCCCATGACCGGCATTCACCTGCAGCCCTTTGGCATAGGCATAATCCACAGCATGGTTTATCTGTTGCAGTAATTCCTGCTGTTGCTGGCCACTAGCATCGGCATAATGGCCTGTGTGTATCTCAATACAGGGCGCTCCACAGGCTAGCGCGGCATCAATTTGCGCTTCATTAGCATCTATAAACAGTGACACTCGTATGCCCTGTCCAGCCATGCGATCACAGGCCATCTTTATTCGCTCAAAACCCTGTACAACATCCAGACCGCCTTCAGTGGTAAGTTCTTCCCTCTTTTCAGGGACCAGACAACAGTCCTGTGGTTGCAACTCTTCTGCAAAACTCAGCATTTCATCGGTAACTGCCATCTCTAAATTTAGCCTGGTTTGCACCATCTGTTTTAACAGATAGCAGTCTCGTTTCTGAATATGTCGCTGGTCTTCACGCAAATGAAATGTGATTGAATCTGCACCCGACTGCTCTGCGATCACTGCAGCAGTCACGGGGTCTGGGTAAGTTGTCCCTCTTGCCTGACGTAAGGTAGCTACGTGATCAATATTTACCCCTAGCAAAATATTTTGTGTATTCATAATTATGCTTTGCCTTGTTTACTGTGAATCATTTGTTGGTAGAAGAGACGTGATTGTAGCGCTCTACCCTGCAGGTTGAAATCAATAATCGAGCGCATCAGGCGTTTAGCTGCCTGTAGAGTAGACGTCGTTGTAAAGTCACAAGCCTGGATAGCTATCAATTGCTCTGCAGTAAAAGCGTTTTTATCATGCTTATGCACGCGCAATAAACCCTGCGACGGGTTAAACCGGTAGTGTGAATTTTCAACAACCGGTAGGTCTGCAGAAGATTCTATCGTGAGTTCTGGCATTAATCCCAAACAGGTTAACATGTTGAACTCAAAATTTCTAAGCAGCGGTTCCAGCGATTCGGCATCGAGTTGCAATAGAGTACGTTGATATAACTCAAACAGATCAGCATAGGGATCCTGTTTCGGAAGCAGGTACATAAGTAGTTCATTGAGATAAAATACTGCAATCAGGCAGGAATCTGCAACTTCCAGACATCGGCTTTCTATTGTAGTTAATACTTTTAATTCAGAACGGCCAGTCCAGCCGAGCTGTAATCGATTGCCAACCTGAAAATGTGATACATCTCGTCGTTTTCGTGCACCTCTAGCAAGCAGACTGATACGCCCATAATCACGGGTGAATAACTCAAGAATCAGGCTGGAGTTTTGATATTCGCGACGATGTAGCAGGAATGCCGCTTGATCATTGACGTGCATATCCATTTATTAAAACTGGATAAATTCAGACAGATTTATTCATTCGAATAACCGAAGGCAGCCAGCGAGCGTTCATCATCTGACCAGTCTTCTCGTACCTTAACCCATAATTGAAGATAGACCTTGCTATCGACCAGTCGCTCAATATCTTTACGCGCTTCAGAACCAATTTTCTTCAGCATGCGACCCTGATTTCCAATAACAATTCCCTTTTGTGATTTTCTCTCGACCCAGATAGAAGCAGAGATTCGCACTATATCCGGTTCGGTTACATAGTGCTCAACGTTGACGGTTAATGCGTAGGGTAACTCCTGAGTTAGCATACGAAACAGTTTTTCACGTACGATTTCAGCCACAATGAAACGCATGGGTTTATCAGTTAACTGGTCTGCTGGAAAATGTGGGATGCCAATAGGTAAGCGTGATCGTATCTGAACCATTAACTGATCCAGATTTTGTTTTTCCAGTGCCGAGATAGGGATAATATCAACTTCAGGTAACCACAATGATATCTTTTGCATCAGTGGTAAAAGGTCCTGTTTTTTTATCTGATCAATTTTATTAATCAGGATCAGGACATTACTATGCTTTTGCAGACGTTGTAAAATCTGTTCATCATCTCCATTAATACTTCTAGCTTCTAGCAATACACAGATTAAATTGACATCGCTCAGCATGCTGGTGGCAGCACGATTCATGTATCGATTGATGGCTTTTTTCTGGTTTTGATGGATGCCCGGAGTATCAACGAAAACACATTGAAATTCTTCTGTCGTCAAAATACCCAAAATCTGGTGGCGAGTGGTTTGAGGACGATGAGCAGTGATGCTCAACTTCTCACCTACCAGCGCATTCATTAGCGTCGATTTACCGGTATTTGGTTTACCAACTAATGCGACATAGCCGCATTGAAAACCTTCTATGTTCATTTTTTCGCCTGATTCAGGGCTTTGGATGCGGCCATTTGCTCCGCTTTTTTACGACTGGTGCCTTTGCCCTGCGAGATGATATTCATCTCATTGATGCGGCATTCGACGGTGAAGATTTGATCATGCGATTTCCCTTCAGTTTTTACCACTTCATATTCAGGCAAATCATGTTTATGGCTTTGCAGGTATTCCTGTAACGTAGTTTTAGGGTCTTTAAGCTCTCCTGGAGAAGGTAGCGTAACCAGATAATCTTCGTATAGAAATAGAATAGTCTTTTGACACTGATCAAAACCACCATCCAGATAGATCGCTCCAAACAACGCTTCCATTGCATCAGAAAGAATAGAGGCACGTCTATAACCACCGCTTTTAAGCTCACCACTGCCAAGCATCAGGAAATCACCCAGGTTGATATCACGTGCAACTGTCGCTAGTGCATCTTCTTTAACTAAACTGGCTCTAACACGGCTCAATTCCCCTTCAGTGGCATCCACCAGACGCAGAAAAAGATGCTCGGAGATCACCAGCCCTAATATGCTGTCTCCCAGGAATTCCAGCGTTTCATTATTATTATTTTTTGAAAAGCTACGATGTGTCATCGCAGTCTGCAGTAATTCTTCATTGTTAAATTGATAATGAATAACTACCTGCAATTGTTGCAGAGATTTCACCTGTTAATATCAACCGTGTAATTGAATTTTGCACCAAGATATAGCTGGGCGATATAAGGTTTTTCTACCTTATAATCTACTGTAATAGTAGTAACGCCTTCCTTGCGAAGAAAACTGACATTCTCACGCTTGACACTATTAACCTGATTGATTAATAGACGTTTATTAATAGCAGTCCATAAATCCCTTTTGGATTTTGGATCTATTGATGAATCATTTACCACAGAATCAACCACCGACTTCACATTAAAATAATCCAGATACATAGGTAAAATTTTCAACCCGGTAAGCACAATACTTCCAAAAGTTGCAATTATAATGATCCAGCCGAGAGTAGTTAAACCTTTCTGTGAATGCCTGTTCATGATTTTCTCACTTAAATTTTCTTACCAATTCTTGATAAGTCTAGACCACTACCGCCATCTCGCCAGTCCCAGTGCATCCAGATTCTAACAGCTTTACCAACCAGATTCTGCTCTGGAACAAATCCCCAGTAGCGACCATCGTTACTATGGTCTCGATTATCCCCCATCATAAAGTAATACCCTTCGGGTACAACCCACTCTCCTTCGCGAGTAGATAAAAAATTTGAATCGGTCATCATGGTATAAGAATTGTCGCCCTGTGTTTCAATATAAATGTCACCGCCTTTCATATTAGCTCTACCTGTGCCCTGCCCTTCATACACCTTTTCAAACTCTACTGGCAAGGCCTTACCGTTGATCGTTATACGCCGCCCATAATAGGTCACATGGTCACCCGGCAACCCAATAACACGCTTTATAAAATCGACAGATTCGTCTCCGGGGAAACGAAAAACCATTACATCTCCGCGCTCAGGTTTTACCCCCTCCGTCACCTTAGTGTGGATAACTGGTAAACGTAATCCGTAAGTAAATTTATTCACCAGAATAAAATCACCTACCAACAAACTAGGCATCATAGAACCCGATGGGATACGAAATGGCTCATAAAGAAATGAACGTAAAAGCATAACCGCCAGTAAAACCGGGAAAAAAGATTTGGAATACTCAACCAGTATGGGTTCTGGCGATGTTAGACCACTTGACTTCAATTGCCTTTTTGAAGCCAGGAATAGCTTATCTATTAGCCAGATAATCCCGGTAACAGCAACAGCCGAAACAAGTACTAATTCAAAATCAAAATGAATCATATTTCATGCAACTCTTTTATATTAAAAATTTTTAGGGCTCAGTTAAAACCAGAGATTCTTTATTTACTATCAACTTGCAAAACTGCGAGGAAGGCATCTTGAGGGATTTCAACACGGCCTACCTGTTTCATGCGCTTCTTACCAGCCTTTTGCTTTTCCAGCAACTTTTTCTTGCGTGACACATCACCACCATAACATTTTGCAGTAACATTCTTACGCAAAGCTTTTACATTAGTTCGAGCAATGATATGAGCACCAATAGCTGCCTGAATGGCCACATCAAACATTTGACGAGGAATCAGATCTTTCATTTTACTAGCCAGCTCACGCCCACGATAATCGGCATTATCTCTATGTACGATGATAGACAAGGCGTCTACTCGCTCGTTATTGATCAATACATCCAGCTTCACCAGATTTGCTGCTTCAAAGCGGAGAAATTCATAATCAAAGGAAGCATAACCACGGCTCACACTCTTCAAACGATCAAAGAAGTCCAGCACAACTTCACTCATCGGTATTTCATACACAATAGATACCTGACTACCCATATATTGAATCTGTTTTTGTACGCCTCTTTTTTCGATACACAGCGTAATAATCGCACCAATATAAGCCTCAGGGGTCAAAATATTCGCACGAATAACAGGTTCACGGATTTCATTAATTTTATTCACCGCAGGTAACTCGGCAGGATTATGGATTTCATAAATCTCACCCGAAGTGCTTTCCACCTGATAAATTACGGTGGGAGCCGTGGTAATCAAATCCAGATCGTATTCACGCTCCAGGCGCTCCTGCACGATTTCCATATGTAACATACCGAGGAAACCGCAACGAAAACCAAAGCCCAACGCCTGCGAAGTTTCCGGTTCAAACTGTAAAGCAGCATCGTTTAATTTAAGCTTTTTCAATGCTTCGCGGCAATTTTCATAGTCATCCGAGCTGATCGGAAATAAACCCGCAAATACCCTTGGCTGGACTTCCTTAAAACCAGGTAATGCCTTATCAGCAGGGTTCTGCGCCAGAGTAATTGTATCACCGACTTTTGCGGATTCGATATCCTTGATACCAGAGATAATGTAACCTACTTCACCAGAGGCTAGTTGCGGAGTAGCAGTACGCTTAGGCGTAAATACACCTACCTGATCAACCAGAAATTCATACCCGGTAGACATCATTTTAATTTTTTGTCGTGGTTTGACACTGCCCTGCATCACGCGAACTAGAGTGATAACACCCACATAGCTATCAAACCATGAGTCGATGACAAGCGCCTGGCAGGGCAACGTTTCATCGCCCTGTGGCGGCGGTACCTTAGCCACCAGTTGTTCCAGTAAATCATCTATACCAATACCCGTTTTAGCGCTAACTTCAATCGCCTCGCTGGCATCCAGGCCAATGATATCCTCGATTTCCCTTTTAACTTTCTCCGGATCGGCCGCAGGTAAGTCGATTTTATTCAGTACTGGAATAACTTCCAGATTCATATCTATAGCCGTATAACAATTCGCTACAGATTGGGCTTCTACGCCCTGCGATGCATCGACAACCAATAGAGCACCTTCACATGCTGCCAGAGAACGTGATACTTCATAAGAGAAATCGACATGGCCTGGGGTATCGATAAAGTTGAGTTGATAGACTTCACCATCGCGTGCTTTATATTTTAATGAAACGGTCTGAGCTTTGATGGTTATCCCACGTTCGCGCTCCAAATCCATTGAATCCAGCACCTGCTCAGACATCTCACGCTCGGTTAAACCTTCACAAACCTGAATAAAACGGTCAGCGATCGTCGATTTACCGTGATCGATATGAGCAATAATGGAAAAGTTTCGGATATTTTGCATCCGCATAGATAAAGACCCTGATTAAAAAGCCAGCGAATTTTACGGGAAACTACCGCAAAGAGACAGGGCGAAAACGAATTTAGCCAAAAATCGCCTCAATAGTGTGATCAAACTGACAATAACTCGAGGATTGCTTTTTCGTCTATAAAATAGTGGCACACCTCTTTTCCTTCTAACTGTAGTACTGGAACCAGAGTATCAAACTGATAAATGAGTTGAGTATCACGATCAATATCAATTTCAGTCCAGGTGAAATCCACTTTTTTTTGAAGTTTCACCAATGCGAGCCGCATCGACTCGCAAAGGTGACAGTTTTCTCGATGAAAAAGAGTGAAGTTCTTAGGGCTCGCAGAATCCACCGACTCAGGACTTATCTGGCTTAATGGCCAGAAATACCGGCCCCCTACTGCGCTGAATCAGTATGGCCACTGACTTTTGATCTTCCAGCCCATCCACAATCTCATTAAATTCGTCCACTGTATTAACGCTGTGGTTATCTATCATACTGATCACATCACCTTTTCTGATGCCTGCACTAGTGGCTGGCCCTTTATTGTCTACATCTATAACAAGCACACCTGAAGACAGGTTAAGCTTATCGCGGGTAGCTTTATCCAGCGGAGTAACGCTCAAGCCAAGCGCAGACTTTTCAATTTCCTGAGGTTTTACTACAGGTGCAGAGGCCTGGGTAATATCCGTTGGTAACTGAGCGATCCTGACCTTAATAGTTTTCTTCTTACGATCTCGAATGATGGTGACATCTGCATACTTGTTAACCGCAGTTCTACCTACCAGCGGAGGCAAGCTGCTTGAACGCGTCACCTTCTTACCATTGAACTCGACAATCACGTCACCTACCTGCAATCCTGCATGCTGAGCAGGACTATCATCCAGCACCTTGGCGACCAGAGCACCATGTGGATTTTTCATACCAAAGGTTTCAGCCAGTTCGCGAGTGACTTCTTGAATCAGTACGCCTAACCAACCACGCGACACACTACCCTTTTCTTTGATTTGCGTGGCAACATCAACCGCCATCTCAATAGGGATAGCAAATGAAAGCCCCATAAACCCGCCCGAACGGCTGTAAATCTGAGAGTTAATACCGATAACTTCGCCATCCATATTAAACAATGGACCACCAGAATTACCTGGGTTAATAGCTACATCGGTTTGAATAAAGGGTACATAGTTATCACTGGGTAAACTACGACTCTTGGCACTCACAATACCTGCAGTTACAGTATGATCAAAACCAAACGGTGAACCAATAGCTAGAACCCATTCGCCCACTTTTAGCGCATTTGAGTCGCCGAATTTAAGCATTGGGAAATTATCACCTTCAATCTTGATCAGAGCTACATCCGAATCCTTATCTGAACCTATCACCTTAGCTTCATACTCTTCTCGATTGTTGAGTCGAACAATAACTTCATCTGCACCGTCAACCACATGGTGATTGGTCAGAATGTAGCCATCCTTGGAAATAATAAAACCGGATCCGAGAGAACTGGTTTCCTGATCCGGGATACCTTGTCCGTCTGGATCAAAGAATTTTTTGAATAATTCTCCGAATGGCGAACCTTCAGGTAGTTGGGGAATCTCCAGATGCTTGCGTAATTGATTACTTTTGATGATTTTAGAAGTACTGATGTTAACCACTGAGTCTTTGGCATTTTCTACAATGCCAGTAAAGTCTGGCAACTGGTTGTTAGCCGACACGACCTGTGTGTTGAAAAAAAGAATGCTAAAGGCAATAAAAAATAGCGTAACAATTTTTTTCATTTTTTAATCTCTAAAATTAAGTGACGGTTAGTAAGACTAGAAGATTGTGCTGAGGTTCACCAAATTTGACGCATGATTTTCGGCTGTAGTGCTGTGGCATAACGATGCTGGGACAAACTACTCGAAAACACTAAACCAGCAGCTAAACCGAGTATAGAAATGAGTATACTTATCCACTCAGTATGCCAAATAAGCTCGGCTATAGTTGCCGAGAAAAAAAAGGTTATCAAAGGAAGCAGATAAATCAGAAAAGCGCCTAAAAGATAAGAGGTATCAGGAATAGCGAGTATGACTTTATCTCCAGACTTGAGACCCATCCGGTTTGAAAAAACCCACTCAGTACTTTTATAACCCATTAATTTACCAAGACTTCCCGTTCCACAACCTTCGCTCAAACTACAGTGTTGGCAGCCTGATTGGTGCTCAACAGTCATCCACACCTTATCACCTTCGACGTGAGTTACTTTTGCCTGCTGTTCAATCATTCGATAGCCAAATTATTTAATGTAAACCACTGATTCAGCCATCTTTCGCACAGTAACAGCGGGTACTTCTCCGATGGCGGTGATAGTAAATTCTTTATAACGTTTGCCATAAGCATTCACTGCCCCCATTGATGACTCACCTGAAAGCTGTTGACCATTTGCATACTCTATAAATACTGAAACAGAAGCCATCCCATCAGTAAAGATCATTTGCTGAGTAAAATCATCAGAAGCGGACATCTTTTTGCGGAATGAAGATTCCAGCCAGAAGCCATCTGGAATGGCCTCTAACTGCCATTTATCATCGGAACTTAAGCGCTCTCCCTCAGCACCCTCATGAGAACGTATCATCGTGTAGCTTTCATCGATTTGAGGTAATACCGAAAATGCCTTTTGTTGCACACTATCGAGTAAGGTTAAATCGGTAAACATGACCTGCTCAACATTATCACCCTCTCCATCTATTACCAAAGACTGTACTAACAGTGCAGAGTCTTCGTCCAGCCAGATCTTCATTCCGTACCGATAACTATCTTTTGGCGAAATAGATACAATGACGGCTTCGTGATCAGCTATACGATCATACCCCGACATTTTAAACTCATAGAATTTAGAAAGCCTGGTGACATCTTCAGGAATCCAGATGGGCGAAACCTTATTCGTCTGCTTTGCCTGGTCTACCACTACCTGTTTGCTGAGTGGCCAGATACAGGTCAGGTTTTTGTTGTCACGCAGAATTTCACGAGCTTCTCCATTGAGAGATACCAGACGCTCACGATTACCGAGTTCATCTTTTACATGAACGATAGACATACTTTCCATTTGCCCATCATGCATATATACAAACCGTCCCTGGTAACTTAACTGTTGCATAGCATGCGACATTTTTTGAATCCATTGCATCGCATCATTTTGGGTACTATCGGCATAACTATATGTCCCCGGAAGAGCCAGGGAACTGAATAAAAGTATCTGAATAAAAAATACCGGGTGATACGACCCTTTTTTATTTCTGGTCATCAAATCCTACTACTCTGGCCTGAGGGATAATCCCACTCATAGAATTAGAATATTCATTGTGATTGATCAGATAAATATTCAGCTTATTCTGCATTGCGGGCTCATTGCGCTTGATTTTCCAGTTCATACCATTAACCAATTTACGAGCAGGTGCAGTAGTTGAAACCAGTTGAGCATTGTTCTGTATCACAGGAATCTGAGCCAAACGTTCCACCTTGGCACTACTAGCATCCGCATTTGCCACTTGATCTGGTTGACTGTCTTTAAACTGTGTAGACTGAAAAGTAGAAATTGTGACTACAGCAACAGCCGCAGCAACTGCAAGTCCGGCAACGGGTTTGAACAACCAGCTCCATAGGCTCGAAGAGTCAGCAGCATTTGTCAGTTTTTTATTGCTGGAGGTTTTAAGCAATGGTTCCTGAGCTATCTGCGACATAACATCAGCAGCGAATCCCTTTCTTATTTGATCAGGAGCGTCATTACGCAAAATATCACCCATCAATTGATAACGACTCAGGGTATTTCGTTGATTAATATCAGCCAATAACGCGTTGAGAGCTATCTGCTCATCATCGGTTGCCTGAAAATCGTCCATCAATGCAGATAGCTTTTCATTATGCTCATTCATCGTCTTAGTTCCGGTATTCTCATAGGTATCAATTTAGTCACTCCAACAACGGTCTTAGTTCCTTATCAATTGCATCCCGAGCACGAAATATTCGCGATCTGACCGTACCAATTGGGCAATCCATCACAGAAGCAATCTCTTCATAACTTAAGCCTTCAATTTCTCGCAGCGTAATCGCTGATTTGAGGTCATCAGGTAAAGCTTCTATAGCTGCATAAATCGTGTGTTTGATCTCATCAGTAAGCATTAAGTTCTCAGGGGTGGTAAATTCCTTCAACCCACTTTCCCCACCGAAGTGTTCGGCATCATCTACATCGACCGAATAGTTCGGTGTTTTGCGACTTTTTGATGCCAGGTGGTTTTTGGCCGTATTAGCAGCGATTCTATACAACCACGTATAAAACTGGCTATCCCCTCTGAAATTGGGTAGAGCTCTATACGCCTTGATAAAGGTTTCCTGGGCCACGTCATAACACTCACTATGGTCAGACACAAAACGGGAAATTAAATTCACCACTTTTTGCTGGTACTTTAGCACCAGTAAATCAAACGCAGCTTTGTCTCCCTGCTGGACACGCTCAACCAATTCAATGTCTAATTCTTTCGACCCCATTAAATAACCTTAGCTTTGTTTTTTTAACTGGTCTTAAACCAGTGCCCGTTTAAATTTCACACATGTGACCTGCAATATAACAAAAGATTCTCAATAAAAATGGTTTTTTGTATCAAATTATCTACAAGCATGGTGTTTTTTGATGAACCGCTGCATACTTTAGCGTATCAAACTCATTTCACAAAAACACCTAATGATTTTATGAGCAAACAATACCACTTTGATATAGTCATTATTGGCAGCGGTGCTTCCGGCTCTTCTCTGGCATTACAGCTGCCCGATAATCTTTCGATTGCTCTATTTGCTAAAAATGGCTTTGAACGCTGTTCCAGCAATTATGCTCAAGGTGGAATCTCAGCGGTATTGGAACCAGAAGATTCATTCGAATTACACAGCATTGACACACAGATTGCTGGAGCAGGCCTATGCGACCCAGAAACCGTTAAGACGGTGACGGAAAGTGGCCCAGAGATCATTAAATGGTTGTCTGGCCTTGGCATGCCATTCACTAAAGATCGACAGGATGTTTCTAAAAGTGGTTATCATCTGACTCGAGAAGGCGGTCATAGCAAGCGACGCGTAGTGCATGCGGCTGATGCTACCGGTAAAGCCATGCAGCAAACCCTGCAGGCACATGTACTAGAAAAATCTAACATTACAATTTTCAATCAACACCATGCTATCGATCTTATTACGCGTCATAACAAATGTGTGGGCCTTTACGCCTATAACAATTCCAATCATCAGGTAAACGTTTTTTCTGCACGCAAGGTCATCCTGGCAACAGGCGGAGCCAGTAAGGTATACCTGTACACCAGTAATCCTGATGGCTCGACTGGTGATGGCATAGCCATGGCCTGGCGTGCTGGTTGTCGAGTAGCCAATATGGAATTTATGCAATTCCACCCAACTTGCCTGTATCACCCAGAAGCCCGAACATTCCTGATTTCAGAAGCGCTACGTGGTGAAGGAGCAAAGCTTTTACTGCCCAATGGTAAACGCTTCATGCAACACTTTGATGAAAGAGCCGAGCTTGCCCCACGCGATATTGTGGCGCGCGCCATTGATCATGAAATGAAGAGACTAGGTGCAGAATGTGTGTATCTGGATATTAGCCATAAGAGTCGGGCTTTCATCAAATCGCATTTCCCTATGATTTATCAACGTTGTAAAGAATACGATATTGATATCACCAGCCAACCTATCCCAGTGGTACCCGCAGCGCATTACACCTGTGGTGGCGTGATGATCGACTTACATGGACAGACCGATCTCGAGAACCTTTATGCGATTGGTGAAACCTCTTATTCGGGCTTGCATGGTGCCAATCGTATGGCGAGTAATTCTTTACTAGAATGCCTGAGCCATTCGCGCACAACAGCACAGCATATTATCGAGACCATTGTAAAAACCCCGAAACCAGGCCGCCTGGTCAACTGGGATGAATCGATGGTGACCGATTCAGATGAAGAGGTTGTGGTTGCTCATAACTGGGATGAGCTGCGCCGGTTTATGTGGGACTATGTCGGAATAGTGCGTACCAATAAGCGCCTGGAGCGTGCACTTAATCGAGTACATTTGCTAAAACGGGAAATCAACGAATATTACGGTAACTTCCGTGTTACTGCTGATTTACTGGAGTTGCGTAACCTTGTAGTCGTAGCCGAATTGATCATCCGTTCCGCCATGTCTCGCAAGGAAAGCCGAGGCCTGCACTACACACTGGATTACCCGGATATGCTAGAGAAAGCTGAGGTTACTATCCTCGAACCTGAAACCGATAATCGCAACTCTAAAAAGGTCACCCTCATCAACAACTGATAGAGTTATAAATTAATCTGGACTTCAATCTATAGTTTTATCCAGCCAATGCTTGATGGCATCGAGTAACACTGTTTCCTTGCCGTCCCAGAAGTGGGTGACATCTTGAAATACCTGCTGTTCATAGTCAGCATTATGCGCAGCTGATTGCTTACGCAACTCACTAGTTTCCAGCACACCTGGTAAATCCTCAGTGCCGTACATATCAAACACGGGAATATGGATCGACTTAAGCGCATTGGCCGAATTCAAATGGCTGTCTTTTTGTGTTGCACCCATTCCTATAGCGACAAATGCTTTGGCTTTGCTTGGATTTCGCGATAAATAATAACTACTCATAGTCGCGCCCTGGCTGTGCGAAACAATGACAATATCAGTCATGCCTTTTTCCAGTAAAAAATCCTCTGCTGCCTTCATACGAGGTGGAACCTCTGGATACAAAGGAACATAGTCTGCATACTCCGCTTCGTTACGCAGAATCGGCATTTGGATGGATAAGGTATTCCAGCCATGTGTCGCCATATCAACTCGAATAGGTTTAACCACCTGATCCCAGTCAGGGTGGACTCCAGTGCCATGTACCACGATCATGCCTTTTGTGGTTTCCTCTTCAGCTTCCGTATAGATAGCTAGAAATTTTTGCTCTCCCGCCTGTAACCATTCGGCCTCACCGTCTATTAACGAATCGACAATTTGATCGGCCCAACGCTGTTCTTTTGCCAAATCAGATGCCAGCACAGATTGCAGGGTTGCAAACAACATGAAAAATAATAAGATGAGATTACGCATAGAGAAGCCTGTTTTCGTTATTATCGAAATCGAAATTGATTTACCTGATAAGATTCAATGAGGACGAAAATTATTCCATGATAAAACAACAACAAATCAGTATTACTACAAATGGGCGATCAACCACAAATATCACCCATGAGATTAACCACGCCATCAGCGAAAGTGGTGTCAACAACGGCCTTTGTCACATATTTATTCAGCATACTAGCGCATCCTTAATCATCACCGAAAACGCCGACCCTGCGGTGCGTAAGGATCTGGAATACTTTATGAGCAAGCTGGTCATCGATGGCGATCCTCATTATATCCATGATCAGGAAGGACCGGATGACATGTCTGCACACATAAGAAATGTATTAACCCAAACCGAAATAACCATCCCAATTCGTCATGGGCATAGCGGCCTGGGCACCTGGCAGGGTGTATTTGTATGGGAACACCGAAGTATGTCGCAGCAGCGTCGGCTTCTCATTACCATCAATGGCAATTGAGTTTTCTCAATATTAGAGCGCAAAGGCTCAGGGAACAAACTGGTGCAAACCTGAAGTCATGAAAAATGTTGGATCCATCATTTTAATAAATTCTCGCGTTTGAGGACTGAGGAACTTACCGCGTCGGATAACAACCCCGTAAGAGCGCTTGGGAATATGTTCAGCCAGACTTCTTTGCGCCAGGGGCTCATTACCGGTCAAACACAGGCCACTGACGATCGAAATCCCCAGCCCCATAGAGACATATTTCTTAATAATTTCATATCCACCCGCTTCCAGCGCTACCTGAAACTTCAGCCCTTCGCGACTAAACACCCACTCCAGAAAGCGCCAGGTAGCCAGATGTCTGGGTGGTAAAATCAAACCGTAAGGGCAAATATCTTCCAGAGAGATATAGTCTTTGTGAGCTAAAGGGTGATCCAGCGGAGTAATCAAAGTTTGATCAAAGGAGATAGACTCTTTGTATATAATGTCATCAGGCACCTCCATCATCGATCCGACCGCAAGGTCAGCCTCATCTGCTCGTAACATGGCCATGCCGTCACGACCGGTTACATTATGCAGTTTGATTTCTATATTGGGATAGGTTTGAGCAAAATGCTTAATGTATTCAGGCAGGATATATAGCGTAGTTGACTCACCAGCCGCAATATTGATAGTACCGCCATCTAACTTGCCAAACTGAGCTTTAAAGCTCTGTTCCAGACCATTCATCCCATCCACCAGAGGTTGAGCAATTCTAAACAGAACCACGCCTTCCGGTGTTAAAGTAATTCTCTGCCCTCGTCGTTCAAACAAGATGACATTCATATCTCGCTCAAGTGCCTGAATTTGCAGGGATATGGTCGGCTGACTTAGAAACAGAGCCTCACCCGCGGTGGAAATACTGCCCGTTTTAGCCGCCATACAGAATGCTGTTAGTTGTTTTAAGCGATTTTGTTTGTAATAAAACCGCCCCTTAGTTTTTACCGCCATTTAGCTACTTCCTACCGCTTCATTAACATTGTTAATACCATAAATTAAACATATTAAATTGATCAATATAGATAATCCATACATCCTATAGTACTTTTAATGCTGAGGTTATTTTACTCATGGGCCTGGATGTCTCTCACATCGCTGTCACGGTTGCCTTTATGTTTGGACTGGGTTTAATCCTGTCCTCGCTACTTGCGGTAGCAAACCGCAAGCTTTGGGTATTTGAAGATCCCAGAATCGATGCCGTGGAAGAGCTACTGCCTAACACCAATTGCGGCGCCTGCGGTACAGCGGGTTGTCGTGTATTTGCCGAAGCCCTGATCGCTGGTGAAACCCAGCCCGCGAATTGTACCGTAAACTCTTCAGATGCGACGGGTGAAATTGCTGAATACCTGGGTATAGATGCAGGTGATGTAGTGAAACGAGTTGCCCGACTAGCCTGTGCAGGAGGCAGTAATGTCGCCCGCAATACAGCCAGTTATTCGGGTATGGAATCCTGTAGAGCGGCATCCGTCATAAATGGCGGGCCCAAAAATTGCTCATGGGGATGCATTGGCCTGGAAGACTGCGCCAAAGTGTGCGATCA
>JBNKMF010000028.1:0-51109 GCA_050292965.1 Gammaproteobacteria bacterium
TGAGATGCCCTCGTGACTCATGGATACGTAGATGATTGGTATCGCTACATCTGGTTCAGACTCTTTGGGGATGGTGACATAGGAGATAGTGCCACTGATCAGGATCAATACCAGTAGCGCAAGCACGGTGCGTGAACGTGCAAATGCGGCATTTATTAGATTTCTCATCTCAGCTGGCGTCCTTTTCGCGTGCGATCTCCACCTTGTCACCATCGCGTACAAAACCCTGTCCGACGGTGATCAGATCCATATTCTGCGGAAGGCCACCCAGCCATATGCCATCGCGCTCTGATTTCAGAATTTCTACCGGGTAGAAGCGTACAATACTTTCGTTATCCACGATCTTTAGACCGAGTACTCCGGCATCATTAAGTGACAACAGCGCTGGCGTTACCTTGTGCGCTGGCAGGGTATCCAATGGTATGCGAAGGGTTGCACTCATACCTCCACGCTGTCTGGAATCCGGATTTTCTGCCTCTACCTCAATCGCATAGGTACGGGTGCTGCTATCACCCTGTGAAGCTATAAAGGTGAGCTTACCCGACATTTTTATGCCATTACTGAGTTCCACATTGACGCTTGAACCAATACTCAGTCGATCTATTTCGCTTTCTGATACATCGCCGTGAAACACTAGCGGATTAAGGCTGACCAATGTATATGCCGGATCACCGACCTGCAGATAGTCACCCACTTCTGCCTGACGATGCAGAATTATACCGCCAAAGGGTGCAATAACATTCTGCCGCTGCATATTCAACTCAGCACTTTTAAGCATAGTTTTGGCAGTTTGTAACTGAGTAACCGCCTCAGCCAGTTGTAGTTCGGTTTGCAATGCCTGATTCTTTAGCTTCTTGGCTGCCTCATATTCCAGGTTTCGTTGCGCCAGCAACGCGCGTGCCTGTTCCAGTTGCAGCGGGCGTTCATCTGCCTCTAAGCTGATCACAGCGTCACCACGCTTGACTGCATCGCCCTTGTCAGCCAGCACCTGTTTTACCTGACCGGTGGTCTGAACCCTGATGATAACCTCTCGCTGGGCCTCACTCTGTCCCTGCACGACTACCTCACGTTGCATGGGCTGTGCCTGGTAAGCAAGCACCTGTACCCTTGTCAACTTGTGAGCTTCGGTAGTTTGTGTTGCACTGTCAGTCACTTTCGCGTCACCTTCTATCATTCCACTAAGCAACCATAAGGTAACGATTATTACGATTCCTGCTGCAATGATATTGGAGCTTTTCACATTGTTTTCCCTTAGTTATGTAACTCTTTAATAAGTTGTTGGCGATTTTGCTGGATATAATCCCTGCTTGCCTTCAGCACAGAGAGACCAAACCCTGCACTAAAGCGTGGGCCTGGCAGTAGCTCGCACTCGCAAGTTTGTTCATCGAGGCAATGCTCGATTTCGTTGATCTGGTGTTGTATGTCCGCGAGGCGAGTATCGAAGATTTGACTGATTTGCTGCGCTGACATCAGATGAGCAAATACCATCTGCACCAGAAAGTCTGAACGAAGACGATGATGAGGGTAGGTTTCAGCTAGTGCGACATTGAAGGTTTCCCGTCCTGATGCTGTCAGGCAGTAAACCTTTTTGGCAGGACGCTTTCCCTGCTCGATATTGCTGACAGTGACATGCCCTTCACGAGAGAGCTCTGCCAACGCTGGATAAATAGAACCAAATCCAGCCACATAGAAGTGTTTGAAGGCATCTTCGAATACCTGCTTGATTTCATAGCCGCTGGCATCACCCATGGTCAGGATACCGAGGCAGAGTGTTTTTATATCCATGGGCAAACTATACCCGCGACCTTTATATCGTCAAGATATATATATCGGTTTGATACAAACTGTTACAGTTTGAATAGAACCGCCTGGGTCTGTGTTTACCTGGAAAATGCAGTTTTTTATTCGATTTTTTCCGCACTATAGCGGCTTATTTTAATCGAGTCCGACCAGTAGTTAACAGCTAATCCCGCTTTGAGTTTTAAGTGCTGAAGAAATTCTTCAGACTTAGGTAACTGTTCCCATACTGCTGGCAGGAATGTACCGCGCTTATAACCCTCTTCAAGAATGAGACCATCAATACCTGGCTTTAATTGCTGGATTAAATCCTGCTCGGATTTAAAATTCATCGCTTCGGCTGGGGTCAGTACCGAGATACTGATGTGTAAGCCATCCAGTTCTGAGCGATTCAAAGGATTAAAGCGTGGGTCTCTAAACGCCGCTGCAAAAGCGTTTTCGCTAACGTCTACGACCAGTGACCTGCTAGCCTGCAAATTACCTATACAGCCTCTAAGTTGTCCGTTCCTATGCAGGGTGACAAAACTGGCGCGTGCTTGCTGCAATTCAGGATCGTAATCTTTGGCGTCGATGTTGAGTGGCGCACCATTATCTACACCATGAGTTATAGAGTCTCTTGCAAGCTCAAGCAGGGTAAGCCGCTGTTGTTCGCTATAGCTCATTGAGTGAAAATATAGGCCCCGTAGCCGACCACTCTATCCTTGCCACCTGCAGTATCTCCAGAATTTCTCAGATCTACCTGCTGTGGCTTGAGATGATGTTGAGTAGCGCTTATTAACAGGCCCTTGATTGGAATACGTCCACAGGCATCATCGAAATCTATCTTCTCAGGTTGCATATTGACGATGGACTCGGAGGTTTTTTGATCCTGCCGCATGGCATCGTCATAGCTGTGGTAATGGCTCAAATCAGAGCTGATGACGATCAGGGTTTCTTCTCCGCCCCACAGCAATTCCAGTACCTCGGAAACCTGTTGTGAATTGCAATCTCCAACCACCAATGGCACCAGAGTAAATTCATCCAGCAAGTTTTGTAGAAATGGCAACTGAACCTCCAGACTGTGCTCCAGGGTATGTGCTTGATCCAGCTGTTGCACCTGTGGCAGGGATTCAATACTGGTGATCGCGCTTCTATCGATAACAATATCACCCAAAGGGGTACTAAAATGGCTAGCAGAGGTAGTTGCTATTCCATGAAACCCCACCCGATGAGCTGGCCCGAGCAGGATAACGCGTTTGATCTTAGGTATTTGTGGGATTAAGGTTTGATACGCACTGGCGGCGACTTCTCCTGAATATATATATCCAGCATGCGGTACGATGATAGCTTTTACGCCGCTGACCTGACAGAATCTGGATGAAGCAAACAGGTCTTTTAGTAAGTTTGTAAGTTCTTTGGCATCCTGAGGATAAAACTGACCTGCCACAGCCGGCTGTCTGATATTTTTTGTTATTAGTTCTGGATTTGTAGAATTATTGGAGAACATAGTGTTTTCCTCTTCATTTACGACCTAGTATAGTGTTATTTATGGCATATTAAAACCCGTTAACTATGGCTCTATTCGACTCACGTTTCACAGTATCTACTAGCTACTGGCATAAAATCGATAGTCAGCGTATTCAATGCGATTTATGTCCGCGTTACTGTAAATTGTCTGAAGGACAGCGTGGTCTGTGTTTTATACGTGCGAATCAGAATAATGCCATTGTGCTGACGAGCTATGGTCGAAGCAGCGGCTTTTGTGTCGATCCGATAGAAAAAAAACCCCTCAATCACTTCCTGCCCGGTACACCTGTGTTCAGCTTTGGCACCGCAGGCTGTAACCTCGCCTGCAAGTTCTGCCAGAACTGGGATATCAGTAAATCACGCGAGGTGGATACCCTGGCGGACCAGGCCAGCCCCGAACAAATTGCCGCAACGGCGCAACAACTCGGCTGTCGCTCTGTCGCCTTTACCTACAATGATCCAGTCATCTTCCACGAATATGCCATCGATGTCGCCAAAGCCTGTCATCTGCTTGATGTGAAAACCGTAGCAGTCAGTGCGGGTTATGTCTGCGCAGAACCGCGCGCAGAATTCTACCAGCACATCGATGCCGCCAATATCGATCTTAAGGCATTCACTGATGATTTTTATATTCACCTCACCGGTAGTCATCTGCAACCGGTGCTGGATACCCTGATCTATCTGAAGCATGAAACCGATGTCTGGGTTGAGCTGACTACCCTGCTCATCCCCGGTAAAAATGATTCAAATGAAGAGCTGGAGGCTATGACCCAGTGGGTGGTAAAGCATCTCGGACCAGAGGTTCCTATGCACTTCAGCGCTTTTCATCCCGATTACAAGATGCAGGATATCCCAGCCACGCCAATGCAGACGCTAACACGTGCACGCGATATTGCCTTGCGTAATGGTGTTCGCTATGCCTATACAGGTAATGTGCATGATAAATCTGGCGAGAGTAGCTATTGCCACCATTGTGGAAAAATCCTTATCGGTCGCGACTGGTATGTGTTATCTGAATGGAATCTCAATGCACAGGGTGAATGTATACATTGCGGCACTCCTTGTTCAGGGATCTTCGATGCACACCCCGGAGACTGGGGCGCGAAACGCCTACCCGTTAACATGAAGATGGTAAATTAACGACCATGAGTATAGATCAATATTTACTTTTCCTACTGATAACAGCGCTGTTCCTGGCATCCCCCGGTCCTGCGATCTTACTGTGTATCAACAATGGACTGCAGCATGGTATTCGCCCTTCGGCTGTTGCCGTGTTGGGAAATGTAGTGGCATTTCAGATTCTTATTTTTCTCAGTGCCATTGGTGTTGGTGCCGTATTGACCACTTCGATTGAGTTTTATAATCTGCTGAAAATTCTGGGTGCCATCTACCTGATTTATCTGGGTATAAAAGCCTGGTTATCTCCAGTCAAAACTATCGCCCAACAGACGGTAAAAAAATCCAGCTCCCACTTATTCCGCCAGGCTTTTCTGCTCACTTCTACTAACCCGAAAGCTCTGGTTTATATAACCGCTTTATTACCTCAATTCATCAATACTCAGCAACCCCTTGTTGATCAGATGATGACGCTTACGCTGAGTATAGCCGTGACACAGTATGCTGTTTTTATGGCTTACGTCATACTCGCCCATAAGGCTGGCAACTGGCTGCAAAACGAACAAACCCGAAGCCTGTTCAATCGAATTACGGGCGTAACTTTTATAGGCTTTGGTTTTGCGCTGGCATTTTCAGAAACGAATATATCCCAGAAAAGTTAATCTATTAAAGACCTCTCTGCCACTCCTGACGCATCGCTACCGACCCTGGTTTAGAGATTGCCTGATGCAGCGTATTTAACAATCTTTCTTTATCCTTATTCAAGGTACCTTTGAGGATCAGGTAATTGGAAGCATGGTCACTACGGAATATCGTTTTTTCGAGTTCAAGTGCGGAAAGCAGAATTTCCATTTCCTGTGCCAGTTGCAATTGATCAAGCTGCTGGAATTCACCGCCAAAACCCTGCTGAAACCGCTCAGGCCCTTTATAAAATGTAACCACTAAAGTAGCCAGGTATTCAGGTTGAGCTTCATTCATTAGCGATGCCGAATTTAATGCATGTTGCTCGCTATACTTTATTCCACCCAGTCCATTCAAGATCATAATTGAACGTTTGATTCCAGCCTGTTGTAGTTTTAACAATGCATCCAGTGAGCTTTGCCAGGTTTCACCTTTACTGATTTTATCGAGAATCAGGTCATCGCCAGTTTCACAACCGACATAAACCATGCTGAGACCCATGGATCGTAGTAGTTGTAGCTCTTCAACGGTTTTATTTTTCACATTGCTCGGCAGGCAATAGGCCGACACACGCTGGATGTCCGGCAGGTATTCATTGATCGCCTGCATGATTTCGTGTAGACGGCGGAATGATAATGTCATGGCATCGCCGTCGGCGAGGAATACCCGGCGCACAGGGTAGTTTGATGCTGAAACATAGGCGAGTTCCTTGCGGATATTTTCGATGGATTTTGGACGAAACTTTTTCTGTTCATCAGTATACATATCGCAGAAGGTACATTGGTTCCAGGAGCAACCATTGGTGACCTGGAGGATGAGTGATTCAGCTTCACTGGGGGGGCGGAATACGGGTTCTATGTAGTTGAGTAGCATGTTTGTTTTTCCTGTTATTGCGAGCGTAGCGTAACAATCTTTTTGAGTTTAGCAACTACCTTTAATGAGTTTCGTACGCAAAAGATGTAGTCACTTCGTAGCCATTGACGAGTACGTGTATGAGTCCATTTTTGCTCAGGCTGTGTGAAAATTATTTCCAAATTTACAAAGTGGAAAATTCGGGCCTATATTCAAACATTTTCCATTGATTCGTGGTAATTGAGCTCTTGATAATCCAGTTGGATAGAAAAAATAATGCTGAGTGGAAAATTCTTAGCGCAGCATAAAATTACGAGAAAAATGCACTACTGTCATGAAAATCAACCTGAGAAAACATTTTTAATGGTCACTATATATACTCTAAACTCCAGTTATAATAATCATATTTAAATCAATTTCTTACCTAATAGAAAAACGATCAAAAACTGACTCGCTACAGATGATAATCTGGATAAAATTGAAGCTGAAACAGCAATTTCTAAAGGTATATTATAAATTAACGAAACCCAAACAATCACAGACTCAGTAATACCCATATTACCCGGCGTCAAATTTATTAATCCAGAAAAGCTAACAACCACAGTAATTACCAGCATAGCCATCCAGTCATCTTGAAAACCAAAGGCAACAAAGCAGGACCATAAAGCCAGACTGCGAAAAATTATTAAAAGAATTTCACTGATTACCACTTTGGTAACTATATTAATATTTTCTAAATTAAAAACTAATAAACTAATACCATTAAAATATTTAACGAGCTTGTTTTCACGCGAATTATCATACATTCGCACACCAATCATGAAAATTAATTGCCCGACAGATGCAGCAATTAAAACGTATAACAACAACTTAAGATCACCCAACAGGTAATTACCTAGCACTCCAATTACCACCGCATTAACAAATACAGTCAACACAATCCCAGTCAATGTAATTAGAAAATATTTTTTATATCCTAATGAGAATTTGTGTTTGAGGTATACACCTTTAGACGCAATAGCAGTATTTCCTGGTAGCACAGTATTCTGTAAAGTACCCACGCAACTCAAGGGCAACCATATTTTGACAGGTAGATGAATATTTTCAAAAAATAAAAGGACGTTCAGTCTATAACCATTTGCAATTTGCACCATTACTTTAAATAAAAGAATAACCAATAACCATAATATTGACACTCCTTTAAAGTTATCCAGTAATTTTTCTTGAGTGCTTAACATATACACAAGTGCAACAACTAATAAAAAATAGAACGCTATAGTTATTAAAGATTTTTTATTCATATTTGTTGATCAATTATTTTCGGTTGGCAATTTATTGAATGAAAAGAACATGTAATACGTAATCAATTACAT
Source organism: Gammaproteobacteria bacterium (assembly GCA_050292965.1). Taxonomy (GTDB): domain Bacteria; phylum Pseudomonadota; class Gammaproteobacteria; genus JACNJF01. The sequence goes on from JBNKMF010000028.1 coordinate 7,326, forward strand.
ATACAAGTTTAGTACGACTGTTTTTCCCAAATAGATAAAGGCATATTAAAAATCAAGCTGGCTGTCTTTTTATCTAACTTCCCACTCCGAATCGCCAGTACTATATAAAAATACTGGACTACTATCTGATTTATTGTACTCATTTTATTTGAAGTATCTAAATAGATAAAAAAATTCTTGCTACATTTTCCTAAATATTTATAAATTGCCTGATGTCGAATTATTTCACTAAAACTTCTTTCTAATTTTCTTTCATGAATAATTGAAGGTTTGGCGTAGCAATAAAAAGTAATATCACTAAGAGGACAATATTTCGCCAATCGTACTGGAAAGTTTCCAAGATAATTTATTGTGGCAATATCCCAGGCTCCTCTATCAAGTATCTGAATTTTTTTATCCAAACGTGAAAACAACCTGATCTTAAAATAACGAAAATGGTACTCAACAAAATAAATTAATAATGCCAATATACGAATAATTACTCCACCCTGTTTTATACCAGATTTATTTCCAGAAATGGCATGAGTTTTCCACTCATCCTCAGAAATTTTTTTTGCAAGCCCAAGTTTGAAAACAATATTTCTGGCGAACTTAACAAGCGCCGAGTTATTCTTACTTCTTCCTGCATATACATATTCCTCATTTACTTTCTGCTCCTTTAAAAATTCATGTAAAGCTTCGGCAGTAGTACTTTTACCACTTCCATCTGTACCTATAAAATTAACCAATGGTGGTTGATAAAACATCATTGTAAAACGTAGCATCAAGCGATCCAGGATTAGCTTTACAAATCCAGTAATAGAATATTGTTTAATCAAAATTAAAAAGAGAGAAAAAATATTTAAATATCCGGGATCTAGATTAAAAGCATGCTTACAAAGATCTGAAACCTTTGAACCAAATTTTTTATTACAAATTTCAATCCAGATATCTATCTGTTGTTGTGAAATATTTAAATGGGAAACTCTTTCTAAATATTTAATAAGATTTCTACGTTTTAAAATAGGCCGCAGCACTAAAATATTTAACAAAAATTCGTCGCTAAGTACTAACAGATCTCCCTTAGAAATAGAATTTTTTAAAATCTCTTCACTGGTACAATAAAATAATGCATCTGCCCTTAAGTCACCAATCCATAATTCAAAAACTGGGTTAACTCCTTTTTTCTCAAAACGTAGAACAAAAGACTCTCCCTTTTTATTTTTACATGCCCTTCCTCCAACAAGAAACCACCCCTGATTTAAGATAACTTCGACTACTTTTTCTTTTTGATTAAACGAGCACCAAAAATCCAGGTCACTTTCATCAGGTTTAAGATATCTTTCTTCTCTTAAAAAAACACAACTTAATTTTTCATTCCTGAAACTTTTTACCAGATCTAATACTGGCACTATACTTGGATTAACATTCATATTCGCTGTAAACATCATCATAAGATTTAATAAACTTATCAGTGTTACAATCTCTTATTACACTCTTACAAAGCATAGAAACATCTCCTAATTTACTGACCTCCACCATCGCTTTTGCTAGAGCTTCAGGCTCTTGAGCACAAACTCTAATTGCAGGCTCCTCATCGGCTGACTGGACATGAAACTCATGAGAAGTAATGACCGGTGTACCAAAAGCCAGAGATTCCAAAGCCGACAATGGAATATCCCCAATACTTTCCCCTACATATGGAATAATTAAACCGCTTGCTTCACCGATTACTGTATCCATGTCATTTATATGATTGTGACTTATTAAAACATTCTTTAACTCACGTTTCTGAACAATCTCATCTAAAAGTTTAGCGCCCTCTGGCCACCGACCAACAAAGCGTAAAGTAATTTTTTCATTAGCATCCTGTAAAATCCGCATAGCATCCAGCAGTAAAAAAACACCTCTCACCTTTATCTGCTCTACAGTCCTCGGACCACTGGCAAAAACAAAGTAGGGGCGTTCTTGCTTTTTGAAAGTTCTTTCATTAACCGGTGGAGGAATAATTTTTGCAGTTGCTATTGAAGGATTGTTTTCTAATAATTCATTTTTTGAAAAGATGCTGTGAAAAATTAGCTGATCCGAAAACTTATACCTCGACATTGGCGCATATTTATTTAAGACAGTTACAATTACTTTCGCCCCTCTAAACTTTGCCATTTTAATCATTAGCTGCGTTAATGGATCAAATCCGACCCAAATAAAATGGACGATATTAACTTTATTTTTTAATAACACAGCCAAATAAACAAATAGAAGTTCTATCCCATAGAACAATTTTCTAAAAAATATAGGGCCGCTATAGATACCTCTAATTTTAATTATATTTGTTTGTTCTTGTTTATTTTTTGATACATTTATTGAAATGATTTTAAAATTGAACTTCCCACTAAGATGATTAATAAGAGTATTAACCATTTTAGATTCCATCGTTGTATAAGGGGGGCTTAAATCGGAACCAACAAATAAAACAGATGGCTTTTCATTTTTCATGCGATTACTTCAACTTACTGACAATTTATTAAATTAACTAATTAAGCTTGACCAGTTTAACTTGCCCAATCAGATCGGTGTAAAACTTATAACAAATGATGATGCAAAAAAAACCTGTAAATAAATTTTTTGTGAAAAGGAATTTGAACCTACTTCTTTAAGTTGCATTATTTCGATGTGTTTAGCTACTTTGCATTATATAATTACTAACTATAAAAGCTATTTGTTTTCCTGATACAACATTTTTATCTGTTCAAACTGAAAATTAGATAGGCCCTTTTTTTTCAGGCGTCATTTCTTCAAAATCGGATTCATCTTTGCTAAGTGTTTTGTTCCCACCTTAAAGAAAATCAGAAACTACTTTTTTAATAGAGCCATATTCATTTGGAATATAAATATTGCAAAGTGAATATTTTTCTCAAACTCATCCATATATGCCATACTTTCCTGATTGATATGAATAGAATATGTGCCTGGCACATAAGCCTGAAAATAAATAGAGTACGAATGTCGCGAAGTTAATAAGTATTATCATCTAAAAATCAACAGGTTAACCCAATAATCGTACACGTTTCACAGCAGGCTTCCTCATGTTAAATTTGCTTAACTTAGCTCCATTCGGGTCAGATACGCGTTAAATTGTATGCTACTGATACTAATTTGCATATTTAGAGGACATTCACAAGCTTGAAGAACTCAAGTATAGTGCAACTAACAGTCTATGCTATACACCCCACTTCATTAATTCAAGTATGGTTAAAAGTTTGGAGATTTACCCAGATTGAACATAATTGATAAAAGCATATACATTCCCGAACTCGATCCAATTTTTAGCAAACCCAGATCAACCTGTATTTATCATCTGTTGGACTTCAACTCTTTTTTTAAGCCTAAAAAGCGCGCTTTAGCTCAACATTCAAAGCTGTAAGGCTTTTAACACTAAATACAACAATTAATGATTTTACCATGACGATAAGCGGTATTCATAAGAACTAAAATATATTATGTGACTTTCCGCACAAATATAAGTTACCCTTTTAACTCCTTAACTCAGACTTGAATAACTTATTTTAAAGCAGATTAAGACTACCCTTCTATTATTAGGGACCGAAGCCAATGTATAGCTTGCCTGTAAATCAGGGATTCTTAAAGCATATCAAAGGGAAGATATTTTGTGTTTCCTACACTTACCTGTTGTTCCTTTAGCGACTTATTTTTGTCAACCACGTACTGTTCTAAAGCTTTATTTAACGAGAATAAGAGTTTATTAGCAGCTGAAGATTCGGGTACATTGATTAGAGTGCGCTAGTAGCAAGCCAATTCCGTCGGAATTTTGCTGTCACGAAACTACGTTCTGTGACTGCAAAATCCTGCTGATTGGCGACATTAGTGAATGACCCATCACTCCACCAGCTCAATAATAATCCTCCGATTCATCTTCCCCTTCTTCTCAATCTTCTTAACCCTAACAGCACCAATCTCATTAGAATTTCCCACATGTGTCCCACCACAGGGCTGTAAATCAACCCCTTCAAAATTAACCAGCCTCACCTTGCCCTGCCCCATCGGTGGCTTAACACTCATAGTCCTGATCAATTCAGGCTGCGCTTCCATTTCTGCATCACTGATCCAGCGCATAGTCATCGGGTGATCTGCCGTAGTGATTGCATTTAAAGCCTGCTCAACTGCCTGCTTGTCCGGAGGTTCGGGTAGGTCAAAATCCAGCCGCGCACTTCCATCATCGCGGATACTGCCGCCTGTAACCGGCTCGGGTATTACAGCACATAGCATGTGCATACAACTATGCAGCCGCATAATCTGATATCGTCTTTCCCAATCTATTTTTAGAGTCAAATGTTCACCAATCTCTGGTAGGATGTCACCTTCTATCTGATGTAGTATCTCGCCGCTTTCCCGATCCTTGATGGTGTTGATGATTTTTATTTCCGAATTATCAGGCCTCAGCATGATTCCACTGTCTCCCGGCTGACCGCCGCCTAATGGATAGAACACGGTTTTGTCGACGATAATATGTCCATCCTGAATGCCCGTTACGCTGGCAGCACATTGTTTTAGATAACTGTCTTCTCGAAATAATTCTTGTGTCATTGTTTCATCCTTAGTTTAAGTTATATTTACTTTAAAACATGAAGACACAAACAACAACGGCCCATAAAGGGCCGTTGGTTTTTTCTTTGATACATCAAAATTAATACATCTGCTGACCACCATTAACATCCAGTGTGGAGCCGGTGATAAAGCCCGCTTCATCCGCTACCAGAAACATAACAGTGCGCGCGATATCTTCCGGGTCTCCCAGTCGCCCTACCGGGATACGCGCAATAATTTTTTCCAGTACCTTTTCTGGGACTGCTCGCACCATATCTGTTAATACATAGCCTGGGGCTACCGCGTTTACGGTAATTCCCTTGCCTGCGCCTTCCTGTGCCAGTGCCTTGGTAAATCCATGAATACCAGATTTGGCTGCCGCGTAGTTGACCTGACCATACTGACCGGCACGGCCATTTATTGAACCGATATTCACAATACGACCAAACTCACGTTCACGCATGCCTTCAATAACCGCACGGCACATATTAAAACAGGATGATAGATTGGTTTGAATGACTTCATTCCATTGTTCGAAGGCCATCCGGTGCATAGTAGTATCTCTGGTAATACCCGCATTGTTAACCAGTACTTCTATTGGACCTAATTCAGATTCAATTTCTTCGACCCCTTTCTGACAGGCATCAAAATCAGCTACATCAAACTTGAATGTTGGTATTTTTGTAACTTCGGTAAAAGCTTTTGCAGAGGCTTCATTACCTGCATAGGTTGCCGCTACATTATATCCTGCTTTTTTTAATGACAGGCAAATTGCTTCACCTATACCTCGTGTACCACCTGTAACTACTGCAACTCTTCCCATTTTTTATCCCCTCATATATTAACTATTTTAGTCTTTACGTATCGGCCGGGTGCATCTTCTATTACTTTTAATTGATGGTCCCCAGGTTGTCTTGCATCAATTTGTTCGCCGCTATATTTGCTTACCCATTTATCCCACTCAGGCCACCAAGATCCTTCATGTTGTGTCGCTTTATCGGCCCAGGCCTGTGCATCTTTGGGTAGTTTAGCTGTGGTCATTTTATATCCGTATTTGTTAGCCGTAGGTGGATTAACGATACCGGCGATGTGGCCGGATCCACCCAGTATAAATTTAACTGGGCCAGAGAGGTTTTGAGCACCCATCCAGGTGGATTTCCACGGTGCGATATGATCGTCTAGAGTAGATACAAAAAGTGCTGGAGTTTTGATTTTGCCTAAATCAATTGGAGTTTCGTCTATGATCAACTCACCAGGTTTTATCAGATTGTTGTTGAGGTATAGATTTCTCAGATACCATTTATGCATTTTTGTGGGCATACGTGTGGAGTCTGAATTCCAGTATAATAGATCAAACGCGCGAGGATCATTGCCCATCAGGTAATTGTTGATATAGAAGGACCAGATCAAATCATTTGAACGTAACAGGTTAAAGGTGCCAGACATACTTGAGCCATCAAGGTAGCCATCCTTATCCATCTTCTGCTCCAGTGAACTGAGTTGTTGTTCATCAATGAACATACCTAACTCGCCTGGTTCGGAGAAGTCGATCATTGAGGTTAAGAAGGTTGCGCTTTTTATTCGCTTATTATCATGCTCCGCCGTGTATGCGAGAGTTGTGGCCAGTAGCGTTCCACCTATGCAATAACCAATGGCATTAACCTCTTTTTCACCTGTGGCCTTCTCGATCTGATCGATTGCATTGAGCACGCCTTCCTTCATATATTCTGTAAAACCGACTTCTGCATAGTTTTCATCAGGATTAATCCAGGAAATAATAAATACCGTGTGGCCCTGTTCTACTAGCCAGTGCATAAGTGAGTTTTTTTCCTGTAGATCAAGGATATAGTATTTATTGATCCAGGGTGGAACGACCAGCAGCGGTGTCTTATTAACCTTTTCCGTGCTCGGGCTGTATTGAATCAGTTGCATCATACGATTTTCGTAAACCACCTTACCTTTGGTAGTCGCCACATTTTTACCCAGTTCAAAAGCACTGTAATCGGTCATGCTTATTTGCAGCTTGCCTTTACCTCGCTGCAAATCTTCCATCATATTTTTCAGCCCATTCAGCAGACTCATACCATGAGTTTCGATAACTTTTTCCAGTACCGCTGGATTAGTAGCTGCAAAGTTCCCCGGTGATAATGCATTTAAATATAGATTTGTAAAGAACTCTGCACGTTGTGCAGTTTTTTCATCCAGGCCTTCGGTTTCCTTTACCAGTCGAAGCATATGTTGTGATAACAACAGGTAAGATTGCTTTATAATCGCGAAAGTTGGCTGCTGCCAACCTTCATGACGAAAGCGACGATCTGTATCGTCTTCTTTGATGCTTGCTTCTAGAGGTTGTTGTGTCATGAACGCTTGTAGAGAATTCTGGTACAGTTCGAGGCTTTGTTTCCACAAGTCTATATTTGCTAAGAGCAACTTTTGTGGATTCTCGCCCATGCGTGCAAAAAGCTCTGTGTAAACATCACCCATCCTCAGGGGATCAAAGTCAGATTTCTCTGAAGGCTGACTAAACTGCTGTATAAGTTGTTCAGCCTGTTTGTAGCTTGCTTCGATTCCCTGAGAAATTGAAGTAAAAATTGAGGCATCCTGAAAAGGGGATTGTCGATCTGACATACTGTTCTCTAAAAAATTAATCTAGATTATCCATCGTATAATACTTTGGCCGCATCACTATTGATAATTTTAATAGCGTTTATACCGACAAACGATGATTAAAACAAAATAATATAGCTCAACATCCGTTGACTCAGGCCCATAATATTCTGAAAGATGGGTACGCCCATTAGCGATAATCCAATAATTGATAATAAAACCCAATGACCATATCGGTCATTGTAGTAGTGATAATATCTCGCCATGCGCGTAGGCAACAAAAATGGCAGGATATAATGTCCATCTAGCGGACCGATAGGAATCAGATTGAACAACATTAATAACATGTTGATATTGGCCAGATATAGGAAAAACATATTAGCAGCCTGTCCTTCGAATAACGGCAACCCAAGAATTAAGCCCAGGTTATATAGATTCACTGCGATGAAGGCGAGTAGTAGATTCATCATTGGGCCTGCAGATGCCACAAAAAATATTCCCCAACGTGAGCTGTAGTTACGCGGATCGGTAGGTACGGGTTTGGCAAATCCAAAACCAATCATGATAACCATCAATAATCCCATCGGGTCTATATGTGGTATAGGATTTAAGGTTAAGCGCCCCTGCAATTCAGCAGTACGATCGCCAAAGTATTTAGCCATGATGCCATGGCCATATTCGTGAAATGTCAAAGAAAATATCAGGCAGAACAGGATGAGAACAAAAACCATCACATGGCCCTGGAATAAAAGCTCGATCATTGAGTAACTTACCAGTAGTTATTGCAGTTTTAACATTATGGGTTAGCCGAGAACGTATCACAATCAACGTTTTCAGGCATAGAATACGTTTTACCGTGGTTTAGACACAACTTTGCTGAGTAAGGTTTATCCAGATTGAAAACATAGACTATTGTAGACCATCGAAATATTACGACTAAACAACTGCATTAAATCAAAGTTACTAGTGGATAAGTGCTCAATTTCAGCAAAATAGATTAAACCATAATAGCCCTGATTATTTGCCGTGAGAAAAACAGCTTTTCCATTTTCTATTATTGTTTCCTTTTTAGTAATCGCATTGTTGATGATATTCATGTCTTCCATGCTCAGTACAGTGTCGATACTCAGGCCTGTTGAACTCGCAAACCGTCCATTTCCGCATAATATTTGTGGTAAATAACCTGACTGATCCTTCTTGCTGGCGGCCAGCAGAAAGGTATGTTTTCTATCCATTCCTAGTACTTTGCTAATCTGAACTCTTATCTCTGAGATAAACTCTTCTATCTGGTTATGTTCAAACAGATTGGATGCAGAATCTAAAAGTCGGTGTAAAACGGTTCTTTGCTTTTCCAGGTTAATTAAATCACGATACATACGCAACGATGTATACATACTGGTTTTCAACTTCTGGATGGTGAGTTCGTTTTTAGATTTGTAATCGTTGATGTCATAGTCACGGATTATGTTTTCTTCAGGAGCCGCATCTGGCTGGCCGGTGCGAATAATGATGCGTACAAAAGGATTATTGAGTTCTTCTCGGATATAACGGGCAGCCTGCAATCCCGCATCGTCGGTTTCCATCACCACATCTATCAGGGCAACAGCCATATCTGGATTTTCTCTGAGCATATCTCCAGCTTCGACGCCGCTATAAGCATGATAAAAACTGATCGGTTTATTATGGAATATAAAACGTTTTAATGCTAAAGCTGTAACATCGTGGATAATTTGTTCATCATCCGCAATTAAAACTTTCCAACTATCCAGTGCCAGGTAATCTAGCTTTAGATCAGTTTTATACTGCATTTTTATTCACATCCCTTTTTTATAATTTTGCTTATGAACTTATAGCTTACAAACAATTATTATTTTATATATTTTATGGCCTCTTACCCCTCTATTTTCATTTGCGTCATACCTAATGAATCCATCACTTCATGCACCTGCTCTTCGGCAATAACACAAGCTGCTGTGATATTTTCTAGCGAAAGTCCATAATCCTTCCAACCTGGAATATCCTGCAAGGCATACTCGACTTCTTCTTCCTCAATTGGAGCTACTAGAAAATTCAAATTATTCGCGATATAGATGATACCGGTTTCAAGAATATATTCAGTGATTGACTGAGGGTTATGGTGCGATTGGGCAGCTGAAGCCAAAATATCAGGTAATCCCCATTTTTTTATAAACCCTGCGCCAACATCACAATGGGTAAATCCTAATATTCTTTCTTCTGCGTGGTAAAGGTCTCCATCCTCAATATCAACTGCGTCCAGAATCTGTTTTGTTTGCTCGGGTATCATTTTGGCCATAATCAAACGGCCAATATCATGCAAAAGACCTGCAGTAAAAAGGGTATCTGATTGTTGCGAACAGTCCGTCTGCAAACTGAGATATCGTGCAAGAATTGCGGTTTTAACACTATGACGCCAGAAGTCTTCCATGTGAAAGACAGGATTTTCCATTTTTCCGAAAACCCCACTGAGTACTGAACCTATCAATATCTGCTTCAGACGTTCGCGTCCCAGAATGGTGATTGCCTGAGTGATACTGTCGACTTTATGTGAAAAGCCATAAAACGCGCTATTTACCATCTTTAATATGCGCAAACTCAGTGCTGGATCGGTTTCCACTACCTGTCCAATCTGGGCTGATTTTGCTGTTTCGCTATCCAGTAAATCGGAAATTTGAATATATATCTCGGGTAAAGAAGCTAGCTCACTTTCTCTAGAAAGTATTGATTGTAGAGTAATAGTAGATGATTCCATCTTTCTTTCCTTTGTTATACTCAGTTGAGCATAGCAGAAGCATGACGTATTTTTAGTCTCGCTACCGGAGTATTTTTTCACTCCTCAGTGACAATTGAAGCCTCTGCTGATTAATACCAAAGCTGTTACAATTGCGCTTTATAGTCTACGTTCATTTATATGACACTAACTGAGCAACAGTTTCATCTCCTTTTAATCTGTCTGCCTGCTTTGATTAGCTCGATTGTGGTTTATGGCATCTGCGCCATTTTTCGTGAACGTACTGTTAGCCAGTTACGTGAACAGAATAAAGATACGCTTTCAGAATTACAGGATTTAAACGATAACTTTCAGGATAGCGCTACTCAGAATGCGCTTGCTCACCAACAGATACAACATCTGCGACAATCACTTAGCGATATTCAGCAACATAACAACCTGCTAACTCATCAAAACGATCAATTATCCAGCGAATTGAATAAGGCAAAAAGTCTCACACAACAGCTTAAGGTTTTGCAGCAGCAGGAAAGAAAGCATCACGATGAAAAGCTGCAACAACTTGAAAACAGCCGTTTGCAGTTGAAGAAGGAATTTGAAACTCTGGCTCAGCAAATTCTTAAATCGACCCAGCAGGAATTTACTCAATCCAGTCGTGAAGATATGCAAAACTTCCTGCAACCCTTCCGTCAACAAATAACTGATTTTAACCAGAAGGTTGAAACCATTCATACCAATGACTTAAAACAGCGCGAAGAATTAAAGACCGAGCTTAAAAACCTGCAAAAATTAAATCTGCAGATGACTGAGGAAGCACATCAGCTATCCACTGCTTTAAAAGGTCAGAAAAAAACTCAGGGCAACTGGGGTGAGTTAATTCTCGAGAATGTGCTGGATCGATCTGGTTTAAAGCTGGATAAGGATTACAAACGTGAAGTCAGTATAAATACCCAGGATGGGCGTAAACGACCTGATGTGATTGTATACTTACCGGATGAGAAGCATTTAATCATCGATGCCAAGGTATCACTGAATGCCTACACTCGATATGTTAATGCTGAAACGGATATTGAGAGGGCGCAGGCTTTAAAGGAACATATTCTGGCATTATCTTCGCGCATCAAGGAATTGTCCGATAAAAACTATTTTGAATTACCTGGTCTGAAATCCCCTGAAATGGTGTTTATGTTTGTACCTATAGAATCCGCTTTTGTTGAGGCAATAAAAGCTGATGAGGCTTTATTTCAAATGGCTATAGATAAACAGGTACTGGTAACAACACCAACTACCTTACTCACCAGTTTAAATATAGTGCGCCAGCTATGGCGCTTTGAAGATCAAAATAAATACAGTGCACGACTGGCGGAGGAGGCCAGCAAGGTTTACAACCAGTTGAGATTATTTCTGGAAAGTATGGATGCATTAGGTAAACAGCTGGATAAATCCCGCCAAACCTATGATTTAGCGCTCAAGCAGTTTATTTCAGGTAAGGGAAATCTGGTCAAGCGAGTGGAGGACTTTCAGAAACTGGGCGTTTCTGTACAAAAAGAGATGCCCGCCGAAATGCTGGAAAAAGCACATCTGGAGCTGGATTTAATCGAGCATCAGTCTGAAGATTAATCAGTCTCTTCAATCACCTGCTCTGAGTCAATTTTTTTTAACAGCCAGAGTATTTTCCATATAACAACACCAATAAACAGTACTGAAGATCCTATCACTATTAAAAGAATCGAATTATCCATTTTTTTCTCCCTGCATTGCTGTTAATGCATCAGTTGAATAATCAAAAGAATCATAATAAAGGCGGTTCACATCTAGCCCAGCTGCGATGAAGCTATCTCTACAGGATTCTATCATCTGGGGTGGGCCAGCCATGTACACCGCATAACCACTTAGGTCTGGATAAGCGCTAACAACAGACTGATATACAAATCCTGTTTCACCCTGCCACTCGTCATCAGCATCTGGATCTGAAAGCACTGGTGTGTATTGAATGGCATAATCTTCTACCCATTGCTCAACCAGCTGTTCCTGATAAAGGTCTTTTTTAGCCCTGGAACCCCAAAATAGATGCATAGGTTGTTCAATTTTCTGCTGGCTGATTTCTTCGAAAATCCCTTTTATCGGAGCAAAACCTGTACCACCTGCTACCAACAAAATTGGACAATCGTCATGTTGATACCAGAATGTGCCGTGCGGTCCTTCAATACGCAGCATTGCACCAACCTCTAATTCGTTAAATACAAAGTCCGTAAAGACACCACCAACGGCATGACGAATTTGTATTTCGAGTTCATTATTTTCGTTAGGTGGATTGGCTAATGAAAATGCTCTTTTGCGGCCATCCTTCAATAAGAAATATATCCATTGCCCCGCCTTGAAATTAAATGTTTCCATAACAGGTAATTGTAATATTAGCTTAATAACATCATCCGATAGATGCTCAACTTTTGCTACTTTACAGGGCAATGTCTTAACTACAATTTCGGGCTGAGGTTCTATCACCTTAACTTCGATTGTTAAATCCGATAGTGGTACAGCCTTGCAAAACAGTGTTTCGCCTTTTTCCATTTCCTGTTGTTGAATTCCTCCGGGCTGACCTTCTGGATAATCTATCTGTCCGCTGACAAGTTGCCCTTTGCAGGATCCACAGAATCCATTGCGACATCCATATGAAATGGTGATTCCTTCTTCAAGCGCTGCATCGAGAATGGTTTGGTTTGATTCACAGGTAAAGGTTAAATTCTGTTCAGCGATGGTTACAACAAAAGACATAGTGATTAGGCCAGACTAAGACAAGCGGCAGAGTCTAAGTGTTTTATGAAGTTTAATAAAGTATATGATCAACCTATATGAATAAGATTATCAGGATTTTATCCCTCGACTGCGTCTGCTACTTAACCACTTGATGATGGGATCCCATTGTTCCAGATCTCGTGATATCTGATAGGGCGGTAATTCAAAAATACCCAATCCCCGCTCGGCGGCACGATTATAGTTTTGTGTTTCACGTAATACCGAGATAAATGGGACTTTTCTTATCTTACTGAGAAAAGTCTCCAGTTGGTGATACACATTAGTATTTTCACGGCAGCGATTTGCTAATAGCGCGAGGCGGGTTTCTTTTCGACTAACGCGACCATTTGCCAAAACTTCACGGATAAAATCGGTAGCTGCACGCATATCAATCGGTGAGGGTAATACTGGGACAATGACTGATTCAGCCTTACGCAGCATGGCGGTTAGTTCCTTACCTCGTACTGCGGCAGGGGTATCGTAGATCACATAATCAATATTACGGGGGGTACGAAAACTGCCTGCGCTAGCATCTATTGCGGTAATAGACTGACGACCCGATGGCCGTTCCTTTAGCCAGTCCAGACTCGAATGTTGTGGGTCATAATCTACCAGCATGACTTTTTGACCTGTACTGGCATAATAACTCGCGAGGTTAGTTGCCACGGTACTTTTTCCAGATCCGCCTTTGGCATTCAAAACCATGATCGATCTCATCCGTCATTCCTCTTTTTTATTTTATATTTGACTGATAATCAAACAAAGATAGCCTCTGAGGTCAAAATTCTCAAGTTAATTCATTGATTTTTAACCTGAATCAGTGGTTCCAGGTTCAATTTATTGGAATACCCAGTTCACTCCATAACTCATCAACTCTTTGTTTTACAGCTGCATCCATAAGGATAGGTTCGCCCCATTCTCTGTTGGTTTCGCCGAACCACTTATTAGTTGCATCCAGGCCCATTTTCGAACCTAGCCCTGAAACTGGTGAGGCGAAATCGAGGTAGTCTATAGGAGTATTTTCAACAAGTGTAATATCTCTTGCTGGATCAACACGCGTAGATATCGCCCAGATAACATCCTGCCAGCTGCGCGTATTGACATCATCATCGACTACTATGACAAACTTGGTATACATAAATTGACGTAAAAATGACCACACACCCATCATCACGCGTTTGGCATGACCTGCGTACTGTTTTTTTATACTGACTATCGCCACCCGATATGAGCAACCTTCTGGTGGCAGGTAAAAATCGATGATTTCTGGAAATTGTTTTTGCAGTATAGGAATAAACACTTCATTCAGCGCCAGCCCTAATATGGCTGGTTCATCAGGTGGTCTTCCGGTATAGGTGCTGTGATAAATCGGTTGCTCACGGGTTGTGATTGTTTCTATAGTAAAAACCGGGAAGCTATCAACTTCGTTGTAATATCCGGTGTGATCTCCAAACGGGCCTTCCTGTGCCTGCTCACCTGGATAGATAAAACCTTCTAGTATTATTTCTGCTCGTGCTGGAATTTGTAGATCAGACGATAGTGATTTCGCTAACTCAGTTTTACTACCTCGCAACAAACCGGCAAACGCATATTCAGAAAGATTATCGGGTATTGGGGTAACCGCCGCCAGTATCGTTGCTGGATCGCAACCTAAAGTAACTGCGATAGGAAATGGCTCATCGGGTTTCTGTTGTACCCATTCCTGATAATCAAGTGCACCTCCGCGATGAGATAGCCAACGCATGATCACTTTATTTTTAGCGATCACCTGTTGTCGGTAAATCCCAATATTCTGCCGATCTTTGTGAGGTCCCCGAGTGGTGACTAAACCCCATGTGATCAAAGGTCCTGCATCACCTGGCCAACAGGTCTGGATAGGCAACATCGATAAATCAACTTCATCAGCTTTATATACAATTTGCTGACAAATTGGCTTTTTCACAACTTTTGGCGACATATCTAGAATTTTTCTATAGATTGGCAGCGTCGACATTGCTTCTTTAAAGCCTTTCGGTGGTTCAGGTTCTTTTAGAAATGCGAGTAATTTTCCCACCTCACGCAGCGCTGTGCTTTCAACTTCCCCTAAAGCCCGCGCAACTCGTTGTTCTGTACCAAATAGATTTGCTAATAAGGGTATCTTGCTGTCACCTGCCTGCTCGAACAATAATGCTGGACCACCTGCGCGTAATGTACGATCCGATATTTCGGTAATTTCGAGGTAAGGGTCTACTTTTTTATTTACTCTAACAAGTTCTCCATCCTGTTCCAGCGACTGGATAAAATCTCTCAAATCCTGATATTTCATTATGTAGCTACCAGACCTTTACACCCTGGAAACGTCGCTTAACCTGAGCTTCAACCATTCGCTTACCTAAGATAAAACCAGTTAAAAGAAAAACAAACATAACCCCTGCTAATACATACCAGTTTTCTTTAACTAACTGGATAATATCCTGAATGCTTATTTTCCCCTGTTTTGCATCTTCATACATTTGTTTTAGTTGCTTGTTTGTTTCTTCAGTTTGCTGTAACTGTTTTTGAATCGCTTCGAGTTGAGTCGACATGTTTGTTTCGTCAGCTTTCATTAGACCGATTGTTTTTTCATAATCAGCTACAAGTTGTTTTGTGTCGGAATATTTTTCTATCTGGTTGATCAAAATTTCATTTTTTTTCTTTTCTTCAATTAATTGAAAACTCGCAGTCGGTTCTGAAACCAGGAAACCCGTTTTAACCCATCCGACCAGGTCTTCATCTGTTTTGACTTTGGAGTAATTACCTCTACGTTCTAATAACTTAAGTTGATCCCCAGATGTCAGTAATTTGAGCGTGCCGCTATTCTCATTTCCCTTTTTATACAAAGAAAGCCTTAACTTATCAGTAACATATTTTATTTCCTGAACTTCCTGTTCGGGGGCATTTGCTTGAGCAACTATAATTTGCTCATCCCGGGTCGGCTCTTCAGCTATAACAGACAGACTTATCAAGCAGATAATTGTAAATATCCAATGACTCAATTTATTCATATTAGTGTACCGATATCGACTCGATTCCATTGTGTCTTAACAAAGCATCTACCTCGGGTTCACGACCCATAAAACAGATAAACGATTCCAGAGCAGGACGCATACCTCCTTTCTGTAGTATGCACTGAAGAAATTTCTTTCCTGTCTGCTGGTTAAAAACCCCTTCCTTTTCAAAACGTGAAAAGGCATCTGCAGATAACACTTCTGCCCATTTGTAGCTATAGTATCCAGCGGCATATCCGCCAGCAAATATATGAGAAAAGCTGTTCTGAAATCTATTAAATGAAGGTGGAATGACTACTGCCACTTCATCCCGAACTTTATTCAGTATTTGCTGAATCTGTCCAACTGTTTCAATTTCAACTAACTCGTGAAGTTTAATATCAAAAATCGAGAATTCCAGCTGTCTTACCATTTGCATAGCAGATTGATAGTTTTTTGCTGCTACCATCTTACTATATAGATCCTGCGGTAATGCTTCTCCGGTTTGATAATGTCGTGCAAATAAATCTAGTGCTTCCCGCTGCCAGCAAAAGTTTTCCATAAATTGACTGGGTAACTCAACTGCATCCCATTCTACTCCATTAATTCCAGCTACCTCGGGTATATCGACCTGAGTCAGCATATGGTGTATACCATGACCAAATTCGTGGAACAGTGTTATCACTTCATTATGAGTGAATAAAGCCGGGTTGTCACCGACTGGTGGCGTTAGATTACAGGTGAGATAAGCCACTGGTATTTGCACGATATTATCAATGACATATCGATTGATGCATTCATCCATCCAGGCCCCACCACGTTTATGCTCTCGGGCATAGAGGTCCAGGTAAAACTGTCCTATCAGGTTGTTTTCTTCATCAAATATCTGATAAAAGCGAACATCGGTATGCCAAAGATCTATGCCTTCCTCAACCTGTTTGATACTTATCTTAAACAGTTTTTCCACTATATCGAATAAGCCCTGTATCACCCTGTTGTCTGAAAAATAGGGCTTTAAATCTTCATCGCTGAATTCAAACAGCTGCTTTCTCTGTTTTTCACTGTAGTACGCTATATCCCAGGCCCGCAAATCATCTGTTAATCCATTATCCTGTGCGAACTTTTGTAGTTGCCTATATTCTGATTGTGCCGCAGCATGACTTTTGTCAGCCATTTGCATCAGGAAATCAGTTACCTGCTGTACATCTTTTGCCATTTTGGTTTCGAGCGATAACTCAGCGTAACTGTTAAAACCTAGCAGACGGGCTTTTTGTTGACGTTTTTGCAAAATGTTAAGCATGATTTCTGCGTTGTCCCATTTCTTATCCGTAAATCCCTGATCAGACGCACGCGTACTATAAGCCTGATAAATCTGTTTGCGTAATTCTCGATCATCAGCATAAGTAGAAATAGCTATGTAACAGGGCATATCCAGAGTTAAACGATAACCCTGCTGAGATTTACTTTGAGCATTCTGTTTTAACATTGCTAGTGCATATTCTGGCAATCCTGCTAAACGTTTTTCGTTTTGCAGATTCAATTCCCAGGACTGGTTGGAATCAAGCACATTATTTTCAAATTTAGATTGTAATTCAGATAGTTCCTTCTGGATCTGCTGATATTGTTTTTTAGCTTCCCCAGATAATCCAACACCTGCGAGCTCAAAATGCTTTAAAGTATCCGTGATAGTTTTTTTCTGGGCCTGTGATAAATCTTTAAATCCCTTACTTTTTGCTATCGTTTTATAAGCCTGGTAAAGCTTCTGATTTTGACCGACTTCAGTTGAGTATTCACTTAACAATGGAAGACACTCATTATAGACCTCGCGCAATTCATCACTGCTTTTTACCGAGTTTAAATGTCTCACTGGTGACCACGCCTTGCTTAATCGATCGTCCATCATTTCCAGTGGTTGAATTAAATTTTTCCAATTGAAGTCGTGTAAATCTTCCAGTTGTTTAATAAGCTCGCGATTTTCCAGCAATATGCTCTCAATTGCTGGTTTTATCATATCGGTAGTTATCTGCGAAAATGCCGGTAAATCAGGCTGATCTAATAAAGGATTTTTCAATTTTTTCACTTATTCTGGTAGGTTTATCATGGTAATTAATGCTGTCAACATGACAAAGAATAACATCATAAACAAAACTAATGTTAGACGCTTTTTTCTTAATAGCTCATGTTCTGATTTTGTTGATATCAGGAAGGGATGATTTTTTTCATATGGCTGACGAATCGTATGGATAACTGTCTGCTGGTGTTGTTGCATAACTCTCATTTCTGCATGTTGTCTAATTTTGTTCCATTCCTGCTGCTGGATCTTTCCATTATTGTCCTGATCAAATGGTTTCAGAAAGCGCATTGGAAACATTTTCCAGTGGCGTATCATGTCATTAACCTGTTGCTGGATAGATTGTTCATCTGGATTTTTTCTTACCGATTCAAAATCCCCTAACACATATAACTGGTCTGCAACAAAAATCATTTTTTCCGTGAAACGGTAATTTCCCACCCCAATAAAACTCGTAATACCCTGGTTCTTTGGATCCAGATGAGATGCTTGTAAACCGTTTCCATACCAAACTCGTTGATGAGAAGGTACTACCTCTGCCTTTTCAGGTATTACTATACATGTACCAGTATCATCTTTTATTAAGAAAATTTCTTCAGAAATCTGATTACTTTCTTCAACCCAATGGCTACGTTTACCTGTTGTTTGTTTTACATCAACTTTGCATTGATACCAGATGCATTTACGTCGACTAAAAGGAGATATGATATTTGTTTCTGGTAGGAGTTCAGCTAATCCTTTTAATTCCACATAACCCTGAGCAGCTGATGCAATACGTGAGGTTGCTGTGTCCTGTATAAATCGATATCGTTGATGAGTCTGGTAGATTTTAAAGAGAGTGAATAATAGCCCTATTAAAAGGACTAGAGTAAAAAAATTATATTCGGCAGGACTGAGTTCATGTAAATACTCTGATAACCATAGAGGCATCAAGATAATTTACTCTTTGAATAGTGTACTTAAGTTAACGTCCTGTATTTCCTGCTGCTCAAATTCAAGTAAATCACGCGCAGTAAAATTCAGTAAACGTGCCACAATAATATCTGGAAACTGCTCAATACGCGTATTATTAATATTGACCGATTCATTATAAAACTCCCTACGATCTGCGATTGCAGATTCCAGCCCACTAATACGACCTTGAAGATGCTGAAAATTTTCATTGGCTTTTAATTCGGGGTAGGCCTCTGCTACTGCAAACAAATTTCCCAACCCCATTCTTAACATACCTTCAGCTGGACCCAAACTTGCCATATCCTGTGACTGTCTGGCACTCGAAACCTGTAACCTGGCCTGCATCACTTTTTCCAGCGTTTCCTTTTCAAACTTCATATATTGTTTGCAGGTTTCTACCAGCTTGGGAATTTCATCATGGCGTTGCTTAAGCAAAACATCTATATTCGACCAGGCCTTGGAAACATTATGCTTTATCCGAACCAGATGGTTATAGATATTGATGGTATAAAATACCAGACCGGCAGTAGCTACCCAGAAAATAATTGAACCCGTTTCCATCTATTGCTAAACGTCCAGATTTCCAACATTCAGTGCATTAGATTCAATAAAATCTCTACGTGGTTCAACCTGATCACCCATCAAGGTGGTAAATACTTCATCAGCCGCGATAGCATCTTCTATCCGAACCTTTAGTAATCTACGTGAATTAGGATCCATGGTTGTTTCCCATAGCTGATCAGGATTCATTTCACCCAGGCCTTTATAGCGCTGGATACTCTGCCCTTTTTTAGCTTCATTCATCAACCAGATATACACATCACTAAATTCAGTGACAGACTGCTTCTTCTCGCCACGCATGATATAGGATCTTTCGGTAAATAAATCATTTACCTGCTCAATAAACTTTCTCATTAATTCATAGTCAGATCCATTGAAAAATTCTATCGAAATAATCTTTTCATTAGTTATTCCATGAACTTTTCTCGACATGATCAGATCACCCTTTTCTTCTTCATGTGATCTAACGCTTACGTGATATTCAACTGAGGCACTAGCCTGTTCATTCAACTTAGCATCCAGTTTTTGCAACCATGGTTGTAGCTTGTCAACCGGGTCTATTAGATCATCAGGGTTAACTACAGGTAAATTAAGTAACTGCTCTAAAAACTCAACGGGCATTGTTTTTTTCAGTCGCTCAAAAATTGCCAGCAGATTCATATACTGTCTAGATAGACTTTCCAGTGCGAGGTCCGTAACTGGTGGTAGACCTTCATCTACAAATAATTGAGCGCCTTCTATCGCCATCTGTAAAAGATAGTTATTTAATTCTTTATCGTCTTTGACGTATCTTTCATGCTTACCTTTTTTTACTTTATACAATGGAGGTTGAGCAATATATATATGACCATTCTCTACCAGTTCTTTCATTTGGCGGTAAAAGAAGGTCAACAATAAGGTTCGAATATGAGAACCATCCACGTCCGCATCCGTCATGATGATAATGTGATGATAACGCAGTTTTGCCAGATCAAATTCATCACGACCAATACCTGTGCCTAATGCAGTTATAAGCGTCCCAACTTCTGCAGAGGCTAGCATTTTATCAAAGCGGGCTTTTTCTACGTTTAGTATCTTACCCTTTAGCGGCAGTATAGCCTGAGTTTTTCTATCTCTTCCCTGCTTTGCGGAACCACCCGCAGAGTCCCCTTCCACCAGGTAAAGTTCTGAAAATGCAGGGTCTTTTTCCTGACAGTCAGCTAACTTGCCTGGCAAACCGGCAATATCCAGGGCTCCTTTGCGACGTGTCATTTCTCTTGCTTTTCGAGCGGCTTCTCTAGCACGTGCTGCATCGATGATTTTACTGGTGATAGACCTTGCATCACCGGGATTTTCTTCAAGGTGATCTTTTAATGCTTCACTTACAACTGACTCAACCACTGTCTTTACTTCAGAGGAAACTAATTTATCTTTAGTTTGTGAAGAGAATTTAGGATCAGGCACTTTTACAGAAAGAACTGCTGTTAATCCTTCGCGAGCATCGTCTCCACTGGTAGCAGCCTTATTCTTACCGCTAGTATTGTTTTCCATATACTGATTTAAGGTTCTGGTAAGAGCAGCACGAAATCCTGATAGATGAGTTCCACCATCTCTTTGTGGAATATTATTGGTAAAACAAAAGATATTTTCCTGATAGGAATCATTCCATTGCATTGATACTTCCACTCCAATATCATCTCTATAAACAGATATATTGATCACTTTTTGATGTATTGGCGTTTTATTTTTATTTAAATGTTCAACGAAAGCTCTTATACCGCCCTCATATTCAAATACATCTTCTTTGCCATTTCTTTCATCTAAAAGGTGAATGCGTACACCAGAATTCAAAAATGATAACTCGCGTAATCGTTTTGCTAAAATATCATAATGAAATTCAACATCGGTAAATATTTCACTACTAGGTTTAAAGCGAATTTCAGTTCCTGTAGATTCAGTATCTCGAATGGCTTTCAGTTCATCTAAGGGAACACCTGATTTATATTCCTGAAAATGTACCTTTCCATTACGTTTAATCGTCAATTTCACATTTTCTGATAATGCATTAACTACTGATATACCCACTCCATGTAACCCACCAGAAACCTTATAGGAATTATCATCGAACTTACCGCCAGCATGTAATACCGTCATAATGACTTCAGCGGCGGATTTCCCTTCTTCAGGATGAATATCTACGGGAATTCCACGCCCATCGTCTCGAATAGACACGGAATTATCGCTATGAATGATGACCTGGATTTCAGAACAGTGACCAGCAAGGGCTTCATCGATTGAGTTATCGACAGCCTCAAAAACCATATGATGAAGACCGGAGCCATCATCAGTATCTCCAATATACATACCTGGTCTTTTTCTAACTGCATCTAGACCTTTTAAGACTTGTATGCTCGACGAATCGTATTCTGACATTGATATCTCTATGTGTTCTTAACGGGTTTAATCATACCATGTTCCACGTGAAACATTTTATATTCTTGTCTCGCTTCAGTCATGTATGACGCTTGTCTGATGTTGGTTATAAATACCTGAACATCAAGTGTTGAAAGTAATTTTAATATACTTTTTACTGTATCTGAATCAAGCTCAGATTCTAAATCGTCGATAAGGACGATAATGCTTTTTTTAGTATATTGTTGAACAAGAAGTATTTGAGACAAAAAGAATGCTATAGATAACTTTTTAATTTGTCCTCTAGATAGTACTTCTGATACGGAGAGTTCGTCTATTGAAACACTAATATTATCCCTGTGAGACCCAATAATTGAATATCCAAAACGCAGCTCTTTACTTCTATTCTCAATAATACTTGATAATGGATTATCTAAATTTGACCACCCTTGACGATAATCTAACTTTAAATTGAAACTATTTGATAAGGATTGATTTATATTCTGAATAATTTTAAAAATGTCATCCAGATAATTTTTTCTATAATTATAAATCTTTATGCATAAAGTACTTATATATTCATCCCAATAGTCTAATTCCTTAACCATTTTTCTAGATTTAAGGAGTTTGTTTTTTTGCTTCAATCCTCGGTTGTAATCATTCCAGAGCTCACGATATTGATGTTCCACGTGAAACAAACACCAATCTATATACTCTCTTCTGTTTGTAGGCGGTCCGGTTAATAACTCAAAACATTTTGAATCTATAGTAACTATAGGTGTCCGTTCCACAAGTTCTGATACTTTTGAAACATTCATCCCATCGATACGAATCTTAGATTTTAATTCGGTCCGAGAAAACCCTACCTGATAATTTTTAAATTTAGCAAAAAGTAGAAAGTTCTTCTTACCGTGTTGAATACACTGATTGATATGATTGGTTTTGAATGAACGACCCTGACAAATAACATTTATGGATTCAAGTAAACTTGTTTTACCAGAACCATTGTTGCCAACTATTAAATTGAAATCAGGATCAAAATCTAAAGTGATTGATCTTAAGTTTCTAAAATCATTCAGGCTAAGTTGTTTTATAGCCATATTTTTTTAGTACGCAACTACAGGCGCATGGGCATTACAACATATCTAAATTGTTCTGAATCTGGAGTTGTAATCACACAGCTACTGTTTGAATCTTTGAGTTTAATTAATACCTTCTCAGAATCTAATACTGAAAGAACATCCAGCAGGTAGGTCACGTTAAATCCAATTTCAAGTGTAGCTTCGTTGAAATCTACCGTTATTTCCTCTTCAGCTTCTTCACGATCAGGATTATTAGCTTGTATTGACAGATTATTTTCACCAAGCGTTAATCTTATACCTCGGTATTTTTCATTGGAAAGAATTGAAATTCTATGTAGTGATTGCTTCAACAGCTCACGATCTACAGTAAGGGTTTTGTTTCCATCTAAAGGTATTACCCGATTGTAATCAGGAAATTTACCATCAATCAATTTTGAGGTGAATGTAAACTGTTTGGTTTCAACTCGAATATGATTATTACTGATGTTAACTACGGCGAGTTCATCTGTATTGGATAATAACCTGGCTAATTCCAGAATGCCCTTACGAGGAATAATAATCTGCTTATCAACCGAGATATTATTTTCGCTTTCATATTCACTTAAAGCTAGTCGATGTCCATCAGTAGCAACAAGACGTAAAAAGTCCTTACTCAGTTCCATCAAAAGACCATTAAGATAATACCTGACATCCTGCTGAGCCATAGCAAAGGCCGTCTTATCGATCAGCAATTTGAGGTTCTTTTGTGGAATATCAAAAGTGATCTGAGGTTCTATATCCTCAGTGGCAGGGAAATCCTTACCAGGTAATGAAGACAGTATAAATCTGGATCTAGCCGAAGTAAGTGTTACCTGATTATCTTCAATATTAAATTTAATGTCGCTTTTATCAGGCAATGCTTTACAGATATCGAGTAATTTTCTTGCTGGTAAAGTCGTTAAAATATCTTCAGTAACCGGTATATCCAGATGAGTTATTAACTCAATCTCCAGGTCGGTGGCTGTAAGAGAAAGATTCTCTTTGTTAGTTTGAAATAAAACATTTCCTAAAATAGGTAAAGTTTGTTTACGTTCTACTGCTCCTATCACCTGTTGAAGAGGGTTGAGCAAGTCTTCTCTATTAATAACAATATTCATTATATATATTATCTGTTGTTGTTATTAGCATCTGCCAAAAAAATAGTAAGTCAAAATTATCTTTAAAAATCAATGATTTATTTTAAAAATAGGCAATCGATTGTTGTGACTATATTATCAGTAAACTGTGGATAACATAGGGATAAAATAACCGTAAAAATCTATTAAGTACTTATCCACAAACTGCACACAGGGTTATTCATTTTATGCTATTTACAACCATGTGCAACATTACATTAATTACTCAGTGTCAGGTAAAGGTTTTCATAATCTTCGTTAAACCTTTGATCCTGTTGTTTTAATTCTTCAACCTTACGACAGGCATGCAAGACTGTTGTATGGTCTCTACCACCGAAAGCGGCACCAATCTCAGGCAAACTATGCCGAGTGAGAAGTTTTGATAGAGACATGGCAATTTGACGTGGTCGGGTTATTGATCGGGTACGCCTACTGGATAACAGATCGGAAACATTGATCTTAAAATAGTCAGCTACAGTTTTCTGAATATTGATAATTGATACGTTGCGTTCCTGCACTGCTAATAGATCTTTTAACGCTTCTCTGGTGAATTCCTGTGTAATTGCTTCACCGGTAAAACGAGCATGTGCAATTACCCGTTTCAATGAACCTTCCAGTTCACGAATATTTGATTTGAATTTGTTAGCAATAAAAAAAGCAACCTCTTCCGGTAGCAGCACGTTCGCAGATTCAGCCTTGGTGTGTAAAATAGCAACACGAGTTTCCAGGTCTGGTGGCTTAATATCTACGGCAAGTCCCCAGCCCAGGCGCGAACGTAAGCGATCATCAAGACCATCAATTTCTTTAGGAAAACGATCACAGGTAATAATCATTTGAGCTTTCGCTTCATAAAGGGAGTTGAAGGTATGGAAAAATTCTTCCTGAGAACGGTTTTTATCCGCCAGAAATTGAATATCATCGATTAGCAAGGCATCTACATTGCGATAAAAGTTCTTAAATTCGTTCATTTTGCTATGTTGCAGGGCTTTGACCATATCGGAAACAAAGCGCTCACAATTCACATAAACCACATGACTATCGGATTTTAACCGTCTGATCATATTTCCAGCGGCCTGCATTAGATGAGTTTTTCCTAGCCCAACTCCTCCATAAATATACAGAGGGTTATAATCAGCGCCTGGGTGATTGCTAACCTGAATAGATGCGGCTCTAGCTAGTTGATTGGATTTACCTTCCACATAATTTTCGAATGTTTGAGATTCATTAAGACCGGTGGGATAGCTATTGGTCGAAACGTCAGGCGTTTTCTCTAGTTGGGGTTTGTCAGAAGCAGCAGCTCTGGTCTGGCTACCTATACCTATGGTAACCCCCATAGATTTGCTGTCATCCAACTGCAACACAATATTGCGAATTTGATCTAGAAAGTTTTTCTTTACCCAGTCCATAACAAAGCGGTTAGGAGCCAGTAAACAGAGTTGATTATCTTTTAGATCAGTTTGCAGGGGTAAAATCCAGGTATTGAACTGTTGTTCACTCAGTTCGGCTTCCAGATAGGAAAGGCACTGCTCCCATAACTCCAGTTTCAAGATTTTTTACCTTAAGGTTTTTATGCCAAAATCAATTAATTGCCCAATGACATAATCATGGCCAATAGTTTTGTTGACTTCAGGGTTGATGAAAAGAACTGCAGATTATCATACTTATCCACAGGAGGTGCAAAACAAAACAGACAAATAGTGATAATAATCAAATATTAGTGGGATTTGTTATTGACGAACAGCCAACTTATCGGTATCTTTTCGCGCCTGCTTTTAAACAGGCCTATTTCGCCGGAAAAAAGCGACTGATCAGTATTGAGGCAATTACATGAAACGTACATTTCAACCCAGTAACCTAAAACGCGCCAGAACACATGGCTTTCGTGCTCGTATGCAAACCCGTGGTGGACGCATGGTCATCAAGGCAAGAAGAGCTAAAGGTAGAGCCCGTCTTACTCCATAGTCGATGATTCAAAAGACCGGGGAGTCATTTTCCAGGTCATCCAGGCTGACCAGTGCCGCTGATTTCCAACCGGTATTTAAGGAAAATTTTCGGATCAGTGATGACTGTTTCACTATTCTTGTTTCGAGAAAAAAAGGAAGTTGCGCCAGGCTAGGCTTTGCTATTGCCAAAAAACAGCTAAAAAGAGCTGTGGATAGAAATCGCATTAAAAGGTTAATTCGTGAAAGTTTTCGCAAGAAGCTTAAAGATTTACCGGATCATGATGTAGTAGTTATGGTACGCTTCAAAATTCTGAGTTTAACCAATCCAGAAATATTTTCTCGATTAAGTAAACACTGGTCCAGCGTTCAAAAAAAATGCGAAAACTGCTAATTCTGCCTATCCGATTTTACCAGTATGTGATAAGCCCACTGTTCGGCAGTCGTTGCAGATACACACCCACCTGTTCACAATATGCCATCGAAGCAATAGAAAGGTTCGGTGCGGTCAAAGGCGGATGGCTGGCTCTAAAACGTTTACTCTCCTGTCACCCCTGGGGAAGCTGTGGTTACGACCCGGTTCCTCCGGACAATAAATAAACTAACCACGAAATCAAACTCAAGATGGATAATTCAAGACTCTTTTTGTATGCAGCTCTGGCATTTGTAGGATTACTTATCTGGGAGCAGTGGCAGGCAGATTATGGTCCAAAGCCAGATCCTGTGGTACAGACCCAGACTCAAACCAGTAATTCCAGTTCTACCCCAAGTTTTGATAATCAAGCTATCGATGATTTGCCAGATTCTGTAACAGGAAGTAATAGTGCCGGTTTATCAGCCACCATTTCAGCCAGTAAAGGGCAGATGATCAAGGTTGTTACCGATGTTTTTGAGTTGATGATAGACACTCAGGGTGGTGTGATTAATTCAGTCAAACTGAGAGATTTTCCAGTCGATGTTGATCATAAGGATGAATATCTGGAGTTAATCTATAACCGTGATGATTCGTTATATATCATCCAGAATGGCCTGCAATCAGCAAATAATCCAGCACCCACCCATTACAGCCTGTTTACCGCACAAAAAACAGAATATGTGATGCAAGATGGACAACAGACATTATCCGTACCCTTAACCTGGACAGAAAATGGAATTCGAGTTGTTAAAACCTATGAGTTTCATCGTGGTGATCATCTGATTTCAGTTAATCATAAAGTTCAAAATAGCTCAGCAGAACCCTGGACTGGTAGCCAGTATCGTCAGATTCAACGTTCCAAACCTCTAAAGACCAGTCGCATTTTATATACCTATACCGGGGCGGTGGTTTATAACGAAGAAATAAAGTACGAAAAAATCAAATTTGAAGATATGGAAGATAAGTCATTCCAGCAAAACTCAGTTGGTGGCTGGGCGGCTATGATTCAGCATTATTTTCTATCTGCATGGATAGCTGAACCAGGATCAGAAAACCTGCTTTATTCTATAGCAAATACCAAACGTAACCCCCATACCTATACCATTGGAATGCGATCTACTGCACAACAGGTTGCGCCGGGAACACAGGGAGAATTTAATGCACAGCTTTATGTTGGACCAAAGCGTGTAAAACGTCTGGAAGAGATTTCACCAGGGCTCGAATTAACCGTTGATTATGGAGTATTGACCTTTTTATCCAAGCCAATGTACTGGCTGTTATCCTTTTATCATAGTATTGTCGGAAACTGGGGATTTGCGATTATCTTGTTAACCCTAACCGTCAAAGCAATATTTTTTAAACTGTCCGAAGCCAGTTATAAATCTATGGCCAAGATGCGTAAAGTGGGACCAAGATTAAAAACCTTAAAAGAACGCTTTGGTGATGATAAACAGAAAATGAACCAGGCTATGATGGAGCTCTATAAAACGGAAAAAATAAATCCAGTAGGTGGTTGCTTACCTATGCTGATACAAATTCCCGTATTTATTGCTCTATACTGGGCATTACTAGAAAGTGTAGATTTACGTCAGGCTCCATTTATTCTCTGGATACATGATCTATCGGTGATGGATCCATTCTATGTTTTACCGCTATTAATGGGTGCGAGTATGTTAATCCAGCAAAAACTCAACCCTGCCCCACCTGATCCTATCCAGGCTAAGGTGATGATGGCATTACCTGTTGTGTTCACGGTATTCTTCGCATTCTTCCCTGCAGGTCTTGTACTGTACTGGGTGGTGAATAATACCTTGTCGATCGCTCAGCAATGGATTATCACCAGGCGTATCGAAGCTGGCGAGAAAAAATAAAGCGCAAGCATTATGCAGCGCGAAGACACCATTGCCGCAATTGCTACACCGCATGGAATTGGAGGTATTGGTGTTATTCGTTTATCAGGTCACTTATCGTTAAAAATCGCGCAACAGCTTAGCAACTCAGAAATAGAAGCTGGAATTATCCAGTTTCGTCATTTTTATGATGCCGAGTTACAGGAAATTGATCACGGTATCCTGCTCTACTTTAAAGCCCCCAACTCCTTCACCGGCGAAGATGTTATAGAAATACAGGGTCATGGTGGTCCAGTTCTACAGGATATGTTGCTAAGCCGGCTATGCGAACTTGGCGCGCGATTGGCGCATGCTGGAGAATATTCTGAAAGAGCATTTCATAATAATAAGCTAGATTTAACTCAGGCTGAGGCCATTGCAGATTTAATCGAATCTGGCAGTCAGGCCGCAGCCAAAGCAGCGATGAGATCGTTACAGGGTGTTTTTTCCAGGCAGGTGCATGCTCTTGTAGAAGAAGTCATTCAGCTTAGATCATTTGTTGAAGCTGCTTTAGATTTTGCAGAAGAAGAAATCGATTTTCTCGCCGAATCAGACATTGAACTAAAGATTCAGCATTTGATTCAATCAACTCAACAAATTCTGTTACAGGCAGAAAAAGGACGAGTATTGAATGAAGGTATGACCTTAGCTATAGCGGGACAGCCGAATGCGGGAAAATCTAGCCTGTTAAATTACCTGGCGGGGTACGATGCAGCCATAGTGACCGATATTGCAGGGACTACACGAGATGTTATTCGTGAACATATTGCTCTTAAAGGTGTGCCAGTTAAAATCATTGATACTGCAGGTTTGCGTGAATCGATAGATAAAGTGGAACAGGAAGGAATTAAAAGAGCCTGGAAAGAAATCGAAAATGCAGATGTTGTACTGTTACTAGTAGATGCTCTAAAAGGGCTCACAAAGCAGGACGAAGAAATTCTGAAAAGATTACAGGGTTTAAAATATAAAATAATATATACCAAGTCTGATCTACTGGATGAGACAGAAAAACAAAAAAAATCCCAAATAATGGTCTCTACTTATACAGGTGCAGGCATTGATGATCTGATTGATGATTTAACTTCAAATTATAATGATTACAATCATGACCAGACTACATTTATTGCCAGAAAACGCCATGTTGATGCTTTAAGTAGAACAAAAAACCATCTGGAATATGCGGCAGAAATATTTAGTAATACTCAATCAGGTGAGTTGATGGCAGAAGATTTAAGGCAGGCACAGATTTGCCTGAACGAAATTACTGGTGAGTTCAATACAGAAGATTTACTGGGTAGAATATTTTCCAGTTTCTGTATTGGTAAATAACAACACGCCATTAATACTCAGGGATCTATACATAAAACCCATTCAGTTCTAAATACTTACTTCTTACGAGACAATTTACATATTGCTGGAAATCTGAAACCCACGAAAAAATTCAGGTGGTTTCTTTGGCATAAAAAAGGTTGTTAAATTATAACAAAGTAATAACCTGGCTAATTATTTCTCTCTGTGGTGAGTAATTTTTTAGCGTGTTACATAGCAGTTAAGCTTTAGGGGTAAACAGGAATAGTTATAGATGCAGCATGCGCTCCTTCTCTTCTGCAGAAGGTTCAAAAGTCCGACTCCGATAATACTCAAATATAGCATTCACAACCGATTGAGGCTCATCGATTACCTGTAATAAATCCAGGTCTGATTGAGCAATAGTGCCTTCAGCAACCAGCGTATTTTCAAACCAGTGCAACAGGCCAGACCAGAATTTTGACTCAACCAGTATGATAGGGATCTTGCGTGATTTTCCAGTCTGGATCAGGGTAAGAATTTCAGCCATTTCATCTAAAGTACCAAACCCTCCAGGCAAAACGACATAAGCCGCAGCATACTTAACAAACATCACCTTCCGTGAGAAAAAATGTCTGAAATTAAGAGATATATCCTGATATTCATTAGCTTTTTGTTCATGTGGTAATTCAATATTTAAACCGATGCTCTTCGATTTTCCAGCATGTGCACCTTTATTAACAGCTTCCATGATGCCGGGTCCCCCGCCACTGACGACAGAAAAACCAGAATCGGATAACAGACGAGCAATATTTTCCGCTTTTATATAATAAGGGTGATCATCAGGAGTTCGAGCTGATCCAAAAATGCTAACCGATGGTTTAATACTGGCAAGATGTTCAAATCCATCTACAAACTCGGCCATGATCTGAAAAATCTTCCACGATTCTCGAGTTAATGAGGCTTCAATATTGGCGGTATCTTTGGCTGAACTAACTGTGTTTTTATAGACCATTAAGGTATTCTGGGGGATTCAGGAAAAGGCTATTGTAACGTATTCGTATGAGTGAAGAGAAAAGAAAAAAACTGGTTTTAGTAGATGGTAGTTCCTACCTGTTTCGAGCGTTTCACGGTTTACCACCTTTGACTAGTCAGGGGCATCCGACCGGCGCCATTTATGGTGTTTTGAATATGTTACGAAAGTTGATGCAAGATGAACAACCAGATTACATAGCTGTAGTCTTCGATGCCAAAGGCAAAACATTCCGAAATGATATCTATCCAGAATACAAGGCCAACCGTCCTCCAATGCCAGATGATCTGCGGGTACAGATAGAACCTTTGCACAAAATTATTCGGGCTCAAGGCCTGCCACTGGTTATTATCGATAAGGTTGAAGCTGATGACGTGATCGGAACGCTAGCCAGGCAGGGCAAGGAACAGGGATTACAGGTGTTGATTTCTACAGGTGATAAAGACATGGCGCAACTGGTGTGCGATGAAATCACCCTGATCAATACCATGAATATGGTGCATATGGATAAAGCCATGGTGGAAGAGAAGTTTCAGGTTAAGCCGGAGCAGATCATTGATTACCTGGCTTTAATGGGTGATGCATCAGATAACATTCCAGGGGTTCCAAAGGTTGGGCCGAAAACCGCCAGTAAATGGTTGAATGAATGGCAATCACTGGACAACATTATTGCAAATGCAGATAAATTCGGCGGTAAAATTGGGGAAAACCTGCGCGCTTCAATCGAGTTTCTTCCTATGTCCTATCAACTGGCAACCATCGTACAGGATGTGGAACTGGATTTAGAAATAAGCAACCTCCAACAACAGTCGGTAGATGCAGAAGCATTAATCGAGTATTACGAAAAGTTTAATTTCAAGCGCTGGCTGGACGAACTGGAAAACGAAGGTATCGTCGTCGAAGCCAAATCTCAGCCGCCGAAGAATGATGCCGAATATCAAACCGTACTGGATGAATCAACTTTCAATGTCTGGCTGAAACGCCTGCAAAAAGCTGAATTGATCAGTATAGATACTGAAACCACCAGTGTTAATTATATGGATGCACAGCTGGTCGGTATATCGATCTGCTTACAAACCGACGAGGCCTGTTATATCCCGCTGGCGCATAGTTATGCAGGAGCACCCAAACAACTGAACAGAGAATGGGTACTGGATCAACTCAAGCCAGTATTACACAATCCAGCTATTGGCAAGGTAGGACAGAATATCAAATACGATTATCACATCCTGCATAAATACGGCATCGAAATGCAGGGCATAGCGCATGACACCATGTTGCAATCCTACGTACTCAATTCCACCGCTACGCGTCACAATATGGATGATCTAGCCAGTTATTACCTGGGCCATCAAACCATTCATTACGAAGATGTCGCTGGAAAAGGTGCTAAACAAATCACCTTTGACCAGATAGATCTCGAACTGGCTGGACCTTATGCCAGCGAAGATGCAGATGTCACACTGCGCCTGCATGAAAAACTGTACCCTCAGCTAGAAGCTGATGCGGCACTGTTAAAGGTCTATCAGGAGATAGAGATGCCGCTGGTTAATGTACTGGCGCGTATTGAAAACAATGGTGTATGTCTGGATCAGGCTATGCTGGAAAAACAGGGTATGGAAGTGGATGAACAGCTGCAAACGATTCAGCAAACGATTTATGAGTTGGCAGATGAAAGCTTCAATCTCAGCTCTCCCAAACAAATTCAGCAAATACTGTTCGAAAAATTAAGCCTTCCAGTGCTGCGTAAAACACCAAAGGGTCAGCCATCAACCGCAGAAGATGTACTGGAAGAACTAGCCGGTGAGTATGAAATCCCACGTTTACTGTTAGAACATCGTAGCCTGAACAAGTTGAAAACCACCTATATCGACAAATTACCGAAAGAGATCAACCTGAGTACGGGTCGTATCCATACCTCTTACCAGCAGGCGGTGGCATCTACGGGTCGATTGTCATCCGCTAATCCTAATTTACAGAATATCCCAATCCGTAATGCCCAGGGCCGTAGAATCCGTGAAGCGTTTATCGCTCCTGAGGGATACAAGATCATGGCATTGGACTATTCACAGATAGAACTGCGTATCATGGCACATCTATCGGCTGATACCAGTTTGGTTAACGCTTTCGAACAGGGGCAGGATGTTCACCGAGCCACAGCCAGTGAAGTATTTGGTGTAGCGACTGAAGAGGTAACTACTGATCAGCGTCGTGCTGCTAAAGCGATAAATTTTGGATTGATCTATGGAATGTCCGCCTTTGGACTGGGCAAACAGCTAAATATAGGCCGAAATGCAGCCCAGCAATATGTCGATCGGTATTTTGAGCGCTATCCCGGGGTAAAAAATTATATGGATCAAACACGAGAACAGGCACATGAGCAAGGTTATGTAGAAACCGTGTTTGGGAGACGCCTGTATCTGCCCGAGCTTAAATCACGCAACGCCCAGCAAAGGCAATATGCAGAGCGTACTGCTATAAACGCACCCATGCAGGGCACGGCGGCGGACATTATCAAGATCGCCATGATTCGGGTAGATAAATGGTTGCGAGAGCAAGGCGATCAGATTCGCATGATTATGCAAGTACACGATGAACTGGTGTTTGAAGTGCCTCAGGAGCTACTGAAAAAGAGTCAAACAGAGCTGGAGCAAATGATGACTTCAGCAGCAGAGTTATCGGTACCACTGGAAGTCGATGTCGGGGTAGGCATGAACTGGAATGAAGCTCACTAACCGTTTATCGGTAATTTGGGCAATTCTATCAATACAGAGCTATTTACTTAATATGTTGATGAACCGTTCGCGGGAAATGTAGTCACAACAGAATGCGCACAAGCCCGGCGCAATTCGTTCGGAGAAATTTGAACGGATAGATTCGGAAACCCCAACCGAATCAAATTTTGAGCCCTGACACTTGTCAGGGCTTTTTTGTTTATATTGAAAACTTTACAGTGATATAAAAAATCAGATAATTCAAAATTACTTGATGTAAAGTTTAATCCAGCCGCAGCAAGCTATGGCAGCGTGACTGAAACTCATCCAGTCCTTCACCAGAGCTGGCAGAAAAACAGGATGCTGTAATATCAAACTGAGCTAAGTCCTTTCGGCAACCTAACAATGTCTTCTGTTGGGCACCCCGTTTCAGTTTGTCGGCTTTAGTTAACAGAATATGGATAGGTAACTGATTATCGACTAGCTCAATCAATCCCCAGTCCATATCAGTGAGCCCCCGACGAATATCGACGACAATGATAAGACCATTTAATGATTTTCTTTCTCTCAGATAGCGGCTTAAAACCACATTCCAGTGCTCACGCATTTTCTTCGGTACCTTGGCATAACCGTAGCCAGGGAGATCAACAAGACGATGATCGTCATCAACAGCAAAAAAGTTGATTAACTGGGTGCGGCCGGGTGTTTTACTGGTCTTACATAGGTTCTTCTGGCTCGTTAAACGGTTGACGGCGGTAGACTTACCCGCATTAGAGCGACCTGCAAAGGCAATTTCGACACCTTCATCGGGAACTAGCTGAGAAATTTCAAATGCACTTGATATAAATCGTGCCTGACGTAATGGTGAGGACATTAAAATGTGACTCTTATTGAATAGGAAAGGCAGGTATGATATACATTCCGCCCCAAAATTTCTGTACTTCATTTAAATAGGAGAACCAATGAAACCTCGCCATATCAAAGCGGTTCTATTAGGACTGAGCAGCCTGATGGCTGTAAGTATTACGCAGGCTGCGGATATTGAAGCCGGTAAAGCCAAAACCCTTGTATGTGCCGCTTGTCATGGAGCAGATGGTAATAGTGTCAATCCAATCTGGCCACGTCTTGCAGGTCAGCATGCATCATACATCGCCAAACAGTTACGTGATTTTAAAACTATGAAGCGTATGGATCCCACCATGCAGGGTATGGCAGCCACCGTACAGGATGCGGACATTGATAACATAGCGGCTTATTTTGAATCACAGAAAAAAGCAAGCGCCAATTTTGACAAATCATTGTTGGAAATGGGACAAAGTATCTATCGCGGTGGCATAACAGAAACCTCTGTAGCTGCCTGCATGAGTTGTCACAGTCCTTCAGGTTCAGGCAATGGCCCAGCTGGATTTCCTTCTCTGAAAGGCCAGCATCCAGAATATATTGTGACACAATTGCAAAAGTTTAAAGATGGCGCACGTGCCAATGATTCCGGTAAAATGATGCGTGGTGTTGCCAATCGTATGTCTGACAAAGAAATGAAAGCGGTAGCTGCTTATATTGCAGCAATGAAATAATTCTCTTTTTGTTTTAACCCTGCTGAATCTACAAAAATTGCCCAGATTCAGTAGGGTAAATCAGCACCAGTTCATGCTATATTCAGGCAAATTCAATATGATTGTTGCCGGCTGGCATACTGATATCTGTTCCCGCCGTAAAGAAACTCATTTTTCCTGCCTTAGTTGATTAAACTTCGGCGAATAAAAAGAGTCTCAACCAGTTCACGATTACTAGAGGTGATTCCATGATTTTAAAAAGGTATATTATTTTTATTGCTCTCCTTTTCAGTTTTACGACGGCATGGGCTGAAACTTTTGAGGCAAGCGTAGAATACGCTGTGCTGGATCAGCCAGTAGCAACCAGCAATCCCGATAAGGTAGTGGTGAATGAAATGTTCTGGTATGGCTGCCCGCACTGTTTTCACCTGGAACCCTTTGTTGAAAAATGGTCAAAGACCATACCTGATGGAGTCGTGCTGGAAAGAATGCCATCGGTTTTGAATCCTGGCTGGATTGAAGGTGCGCGTGCTTTTTTTGCGTTAAAGGTGATGGGTGAGAATGACAAGGTACATAGTAAATTGTTTAAAGCGATACATTTGCAGCGCCAAAGGTTGAATAATGTAGATGCTTTTGCAAAATTTGTTGCTGATCTAGGCATTGATGAAAAGCAATTTCGTGAAAACTACCATTCCTTCCTTGTCGACACAATGATACGCAAGAATCGAAAAAAAGAGCGTAAATATGGCTACAATGGTGTGCCTACGATTATTGTCAATGGTAAGTATCGTACCAGTGCCTCTATGGCAGGTAGTAATGAGCGTTTGTTTGAGGTAGTAAATTTTCTGGTGAATAAGGAACTGGCTGCAAAATAATCACATACTTTAAAAAAATTAAGAGCTGTAATCTGTCAAGATGGTCATTGCAGCTCTTTTTATTGCCAGCTAAAATAAAAACGCCCCCTTGATCCGGTCAAAACTGATTCCGGCATCCTAAAAACAAGAAGATTAAGGAGAGAATTAGATGTCCAATGTAGCCATAGTAGGTGCGGGATTTGCCGCCTGTACCGCAGTCAAAACACTAAGAAAACAGGGATATCGGGATAAAATCACCTTAATATCACCACGCGCTGAACTGTTTTACTTCCCAAGCCTGATCTGGGTTCCATCTGGAAAGCGAAACTATCATGATCTGGTTATTCCACTGCATAATTTCTTCCATAAAAATAATGTCGACTATATCCAGTCTACAGTTACTGGTGTAGATTCAGAGTCTCGAAAGGTTCAAACTGAAACTGAAACTATAGATTATGATGCTCTCATAATCGCTAGTGGCGGACGATATATACGCAAGTTGCCTGGTATTGAAAATGCCTGCATTGCCTGTAGTGGATGGAAGGATACCAAGGCATTCTCAGATAAACTGGCTGCAATGAACAAAGGTACTATTGCTTTTGGTTTTGCCAGTAACCCAAATGAACCCTCAGCAATGCGTGGTGGACCGGTATTCGAATTTCTATTTGGCGTCGATACACTGTTGCGAAAACAGGGTCGTCGACAAAATTTTAATCTGGTCTTTTTCAGCCCTGCCCCAAGACCCGGCCAACGTTTGGGCGATAAAGCAGTGGATCGTATTCTGGCTGAAATGAAAAAACGCGACATTAAAACCTATCTGGGTAAGAAGATGAAACGTTTCAATGAAAAAACTATCGAAACCGAATCAGAAACTTTTGCAGCTGACCTTATCCTGTTTGTTCCTGGAATGACGGGCCCCGAATGGGCTGCGCAATCTGGGTTGGCCTTATCTGAAGGTGGGTTTTTCAAAGCTGATAAATATTGTCAGGTAGAAGGCCAGGATAGAGTATTTGTTGCTGGAGATGCCGGCAGTTTCCCAGGGCCTGACTGGAGACCCAAGCAGGCACATATGGCAGACCTGCAAGCTGAGGCAGCAGCGAAAAATGTACTGGATGCATTACATTTGATGAAGCCACGGCATACCTTCAAAACAGAACTGATTTGTATAATAGATACCCTGACCAATGGTAGTCTGGTATATCGAAGCGAAAAACGTGGATTTATGATGAAAATGCCGCCTTTGCACTGGTTAAAGAAGTGGTATGAAAGGCTATATTTGAAAGAATACCATTAGCTACCTTACCCAGCTAACTGGGGTTTTGGTACTCTTGCAGAAGTTGAGTCACCTTGATAAATTCAGTTTTGATAGCCTGAAGCTGAGAAATCGGTATATCTGAATTGTTAGCGCAGTCTTGCTCTAGAACTTCTGCAAGTGTTGATAATAGAGTAGCACCCACATTGGCACTGGCTGATTTTAAACTATGCGCCATTCGCTGCATGGTTTTTATATCCTGCAGTTTATAAGAAGACCACATTTCATCAATATTCGATTGAGAACTCTGTATATAGGCTGGGATCAATACTTCGAAATCTTCCTCCATTACCTGTTTCAATTCATTCAGACTGTTTATATCTAAAGAACTGATGGTGGAATTTAATTGCTCAGGTTTATCATCGCTATTAGTGAATTTTCCAGCCAGCGTTTGTTGAATAGTTGATAGTAAAATTTCGCTACTAAATGGTTTAGCAATAAAAGAACTCATTCCAGTCGCCAGGCATCTATCTTTATCTGATTTAGTGGCATTTGCAGTTAACGCAATAATCGGGATATGTTTATCATTTTCCTTTTGATACTGGATGATTTCTTCTGTTGCTTCGTAACCATCTTTGACGGGCATATGGCAGTCCATCAAAACGATATCGTAGGAGTTTTCTTTATATTTATCTATAGCCTGTTGTCCATTGGCTGCAATATCTATAACAAAACCATGTTTATCGAGTATATTTTTTGCCACCATCTGATTTACAGTATTATCTTCGGCTAACAGCACTCTGGTGCCATTAAAATCATGTTCAAAAACAATATCGCTTTTAGAATCAAGAACCTGATAGCGCGTAATAATTCCACGCTTGTGCGAAGAAGGGTTATCGAACTCACCTAATACCTTTTCTAAAGTATCGTGCAATACCTGAGCTAAGCTGGGTTTAGAGAGAAAACCTGCAAATCCAATGTTTTCAAAAAGCTTTGCATCACCTCGTCGCGCAAGAGATGAATAGGCTACCAGAGGACAGGGTGGAATCTTTTTGTCATTGATGATCATTTTACCAAGATCTGCACCATTTACTTCAGGCATAAGATAGTCAAGTATCACGAGTTCAAACGGTAAATTCTTTGCTGCCGATGAGCGTAAGATTTTAATGGCTTCAGAATGATTAGATGCAATGCTAACCTTCATGCCAAAGTGCATTAATTGATCATGTAACACCTTAAGATTGATACTATTATCATCTACGATAAGTACTCGACGACCATGGATCGATTTTGATGAAAGTTTGTTTCGTTGTTCTAGTACAGGTAGTTCAATATCAAAAAAGAATTTAGAACCCTCCCCTATTGTGCTTTCAATATGGATTTGACCACCCATCATTTCAACCAGCTTTTTACTTATCGCAAGGCCCAGTCCGGTACCTCCATATTTACGGGTCGTTGAACTATCAGCCTGAGTGAAAGATTCGAATAGTTGTATTTGTTGATGTTGTTCAATACCAATACCTGTATCGATAACTGAAAACTGTAGGTGGGCTTTATCATTTGTGACTGGGCTAAGTGGCTCGATTTGTAAGATCACATAACCTGTCTCAGTAAACTTGATGGCATTGCCGACAAGATTTAATAAAATTTGTCTAATACGACCTGCATCACCACGAACCAGTCTGGGGCAATCTGCAGTAAAGTTGAGAATTAGCTCCAGATTTTTTTCACCAGCTCTTGGTATCATTAACGAACAGATATCATAGACAGAACGTTCGAGATCAAAATCAACGATATCCATCTCCATGTGACCAGCTTCAATTTTAGAAAAGTCCAGAATATCGTTAATAATGGTAAGTAGAGATTTACCCGAACGTGCAATGGTAGACACATATTCAAGTTGTTCAGAGTTTAAAGCGGTATCCACAAGTAATTCAGCCATTCCAAGAATACCATTCATTGGTGTTCTTATTTCATGACTCATGGTGGCAAGAAAATCAGATTTTGCTTTTGCCGCTTCTTCAGCTTCATTCTTGGCAGTAATAAGAGATTGTTGAGCAAGTACGCGTTCGGTGATGTCAGTCAATACTAAAGAGTAATACTGAATATTACTGTCGGATTGCAAAGTCATCAAATACACGAAAAAATAAATATCCATTCCGTATAGCGTGGTATACAGTGTTTCACCTGCCCAAAAATTATTTTTATTCGCAGTGGGCATCGCTTCGTTAAAGATAAGTGTTAGTAGTTTTTGATCAGATAATAAATCATCCAGTGTAATATCATCGTAATACTGAGTTGTAGACAATCCGAAAATATCGCGCGCGGATTTATTGATAGATAAAATTTTACCATCGCGCGTGAAAGTTAGCATCAGGTCAGGACTAGCCTCACTTATCTGTAATAGCCTTTTTTGTTCCTGAAGAATATTATAGGTATTGGTAATATCTGTGAATGAAATGATGGCGATTCTATTTTGATTTGAGTCGATAACTGGAACCGAGCTCAGTTGGACATTTACGACTTCACCCTTTTTATTCCATAAAACCTGCTCGTAAAGATGCAGATCTAAACCAACATCTAAACGTTTAAAGATAATTGAATCTTCCCATGTTGTAGCCTGATTCTGATATTTTTTATATTGAAGGGCCAGAGTAAAATCATGACCTAGTAATTCTTTTCTAGAATAGCCAAGAATCTCCAATGCGGTTTGATTGATAAAGGTAATAGAACCATTAGATTCCACTTCGATAATGCCTGTATCTACCGAATCGAGTAAATTACGAATACGCTCATCGGTACGTTTAAGTTCTTGCTGAGCTCTAATGGACTCAGTTTGGTCATGTAGATAAAGTATATAAAAGCTTTCATCACTGGAAAATGCCTGGCGAATAACAATGTCCAGTATGATTTCATTTTGAAACTTATCATTAACAGGAGATAAAATACGACGTTCAGGAGGTTGCTGAAAAAAGATAGAGGTTAGATCACCAAAAAACTCATCTTTACCTCTTATTTGTATAATTTTAGAAATCGGCAGCCCAATCACTTCCTTTTTTTTCCAGCCTAGCATTTGAAACGCAGAATTGTTCCAGTCAATAATAGTTCCTTCAATATCAATAGATACAATAGCGTCAACTGAAATATCGACAATGTTTCGTACCATTGCCTCACTGT
This sequence comes from Gammaproteobacteria bacterium, assembly GCA_050292965.1. Classification (GTDB taxonomy): domain Bacteria; phylum Pseudomonadota; class Gammaproteobacteria; genus JACNJF01. The sequence goes on from JBNKMF010000028.1 coordinate 47,391, forward strand.
TCATTAATTCAATAGTCGTTAGAATATTTTTCCTGGCGGTTTTGCTGTTTTTTATCAGGGTAGATATTTGATAAGCCAGATATACCAGAACAACTATTATCAGTTCTAAAGAATTTTTTTCTACATTTAAAAAAACATAAATAATTAATGGAGTCAGTGTCAATAAGATGTATAGAATACCCGTACGTATAAACCCGGTCATAGAGGTTACTGCTGTGGTAGCAAATGCAGCAAGACACATATATGAAATTAACTGGTTGGTAATATTATGAATATCAATAAAGAAAAACGGGATGCAGGCCCAGCACAGTGCTGGGATTAACTGGTTGAAAAAAATTATATGTAAATATTGTTTATATGATTTAATTTTGCCCTGGATATATAATTCTCGGCAGTAAATACGAGCTAGAGCAGAAACGATTAAAGTGGTGCCCCAGAAAAATAAAATAATGTGGTTGCTGCTAGGATAATAGATGTAACAAAGCAGAATTGTGACGGAGATAATTCCACCTACGGTAGAATTGATTGAGTCATGGTATATTTCAAAAAGTTTACGGGTGTAATTGCTACCCTGTGATAAATCGAAGGAGGTGCTCAAAGGGATTTCCAGCTATAAACGACCTCTGCAATATTTCCATTACCGATATACTCAAGAGATTCACATAAATCTCGTACTAAAAGTATACCTCGACCCGAAAGGGCTAGATGATTTTGCAGATTATTTTGATGTGATTTAAAATCAAAACCCTGACCACTGTCCTCAATACGGATTTGTATACTGCGAAATCCCTCATTCTGTTCAACGGTTAAATGAAATAAGACATATCCATGATTAAGATCTTTTAACCGCTGTTCACGTTCTTGAAAATATTGAGCAAATCCAATTGGATCAGATTTTAGAGTAGAGGGTAATTTGAGTATACCGTGATCTAAAGCGTTAACATATAATTCGGTGAGTACGGTAAATAATGACTGGCGTTCTGATTCAATACCTTCCAGTTCCATGATCTGATTAATGATAATAGGTACCGGATTGGTTTCACTTAAGCGCTTATCCTTTAAACTGAATACATATTCCCAGTCGCCTACGGATTCAAAATTATGCGTTTTCCTGGGGATATCATGATTCACAGTGAGTGCTGGCAGTAAATCCTGAGCACACAGGATTTCAACTAAAGTGACGTCATCTACCTGAGTTCTGCTACCACAAAATTTATCCAGTGAAGCCAGGATATTATAAAAAATTTGATCAGGCTGAGCTGACTGAATAGCCTGCTCCAACCTGTCATAACCGAATTCTTCATCAGACTCTGACCAGGCTTCGGTGAGCCCATCGCTATACAGGATTAGACGGTCATTTACTGCCAGCGGAAAGGTTTGTATCATTTCGTGGGTATTCATATCATTGATGATACCCAAAGGTAAACCTTTGGATGAGACGAGATGTTTAATCTTTTGAGTTTCACCATCAATAATCAGTAAAGGGGGCATGCCCGCATTGAACACACTAATCTGATCCAGATTATGGCTGATACAGATCAAATGTGCGCCCAGAAACATGCCAGTGGGTAAAAACTGACTCAGCTTCTTATTGATGCCATTGAGAATTTCTTCCAGAGTAAAGCCCTTGGTACTCATGGCACGAAATACTTCAGAAACCGGCATTGCACCGAGTGCTGCAGAAAGACCATGACCGGTGAAGTCACCGAGTAAAACATGAATATCCCGACTGGGGCTGTATTCCGAAAGAATCATATCACCACTAAAGGTTCCTGCTGGCCGAATATCCTGTTTGATACAGTGGTTGTTAATATTGCCATTTTGTACCGCTTTGATAAAAACCTGTTCGGCAATTTCCTGTTCTCGGTGGATCCGACTGTACATGCCCTGCAAATCCTGATTCAGGTCAGCGATTCGCTCCATGGCGCGTATCTTGTTTTGCAGTAAAAATTTATCGTAAGGTTTGGTCAGAAAGTCATCACCACCGGCATCAATGCAGGTTTGTAATGCTTTTTCGTCGGTCATTGCGGTTAGAAAAATGACAGGAATAAAAAAATTACCTGCATGTTTTTTAATATAACGGGTTGCTTCATAGCCATCCATTTCAGGCATCATCACATCCATGAAAATGATATTGGGCTTATCAGACAGGTACATATCAATAGCCTGCTGACCATTTTCTGCTTCGATCGTATGATATCCCTGCTTGTTTAATAAAGAACGCAGGATAAGACGATTGGTCATTTCATCGTCAACGATGAGTGCTGTACGTATGGAGGGTTTGGCTGACATAGATATTTTATTTCCCTGATGCCTACCATTTTGTAGTACATATAGGCGTTTAATCAAGCGCAAAGCAGATATATTTTATCGTCGCTGGCTGTTAGAGTAATGATTTTCCACAATATAAAATTGTTGATCAGAGTCAGAATCATTAATGCTGTTTCTTCACCACAGTAACGACATCAATACCTTAAAACAACATTTGCTCGAACAATTGTCAATTGGCTCAGCTTATGTGCTACAGCCGCAGCAGATTCTGGTACAGAACCCTGGCATGAAACGCTGGTTGCAGCAGCAGATCTGTAACAGCAATGGTATTGCAGCAAATATCGAATTTCCGCTGCCCTCACGATTTATCTGGGATATCTTTGTCGCGCAGTTTGATGATATTCCTGAGTTATCCTCATTCGATGCGGAAGTATTGCGCTGGTCAATGTTACAGACGCTGCAACAACATGTAGATGATACAGAACTTGCAGCGCTAAAAGCCTACCAACAACAGGGAAATGCAGATCTAGCAGGTTTTCAATTGTCGCAAAAACTGGCCGGGCTGTTTGATCAGTATCTGGTCTATCGACCGCAGATGATGAGTGCCTGGGAAAAACAAAAAACCCCATTACCCGCTATAGAATCCTGGCAGGCTCACCTGTGGCGACTGTTACGCGCGCAGTCCGATCAACCACATCGGGCGCAACTGATTCAAAGACTGGTTGCTGAAATATCCAGCGATCGCTTCAGGCGACAGGCACTACCCTCCGAACTGTATGTGTTTGCGCTATCCGCTATGTCACCGATGTATATGAATGTACTGGCGGCTCTAAGTCAGCATCTGGATGTGCATATCTTTATCGTCAATCCCTGTCGGTTTTACTGGGGCGATATCCGCAGCCGCAAGGATCAGATCAAACAGGGTGAGTTACCCATGGTTGAGAATGAATTGCTCGCCTCGCTGGGTAAGCAGGGGCGGGATTACATCGATCAATTCTACGACAGCGGTTTTGAATGCATCGATAGAGAGCATTTCAGCGAGATAGTGCCAGATAGCCTGCTCAATCTGGTCAAGCACGATATTCTGAATTTCACCCAGACAAGCCTTGATTTTGATGTTGAACAGGATGACTCTATTCAACTGGTGAGTTGCTACAGCGAATTACGTGAGCTGCAGGTGCTGCATGATTATCTTCTGTCGCAGCTCGACCGCAATCTCGAGTTACAGCCGCACGATATCGTCGTGATGTGCCCCGATATCAATAATCTGGCACCCTATATCGATGCCGTATTCGGTCAGCAGCCAGCCGCCAGAAGAATCCCCTACACGGTTTCGGACAATAGCGTGCTGTCATCCACGCCTTTGCTGCAGACCATACTGGACTGGATCAATCTGCCTGCCAGCCGTCTGACAGCCAATGAAATATCAGCCTGGCTTGAGCTCCCTG
>JBNKMF010000029.1:0-48480 GCA_050292965.1 Gammaproteobacteria bacterium
ATGATGGTCCTGGCAGAAATATGGGTGACGGCTGGGAAACACGTAGGCGACGTGAACCGGGGTTTGACTGGTGTATCATCGAGCTGGGACATCTTTGTTTGATTGATGAAATTATCGTAGATACCTCATATTTTAAAGGCAACTATCCAGACAGGATTACCTTGCAGGCGACTCAGGCAATTAATAGCACTCATCAGTCACTGATTACTCAAAGTATCTACTGGCAGGAATTAATGCCCTCTCAGAAGCTGGAGATGGATTGTTTGAATCGATTCAAGATTAATAATCCAGATATTGGGGCAGTGAATTATATCCGCCTGAATATCTTTCCTGATGGTGGTATTAGCCGCTTTCGTGTAATGGGTAAGCTTGCATGAAATTATTACCGGTCAGGGCGCTGACTAAAGAAGCTTTCGCAGCATTTGGTGATGTTATAGAAATGTCGGGTAAAGATCCTGCGCCGATGAATCAGGGTATGGCAGAGCGATATCATGCCCTGGCCGAAGTCGAAGCTATAGGGGACGGTGCCAAAGCGGTGATTAGTCTTGTGCATAGTACACAGTACCCTTTACCTCATATTATCAAGCTGGTAGAAAGGCATCCATTAGGCAGCCAAAGTTTCATTCCTCTCGATACAACCCCATTTTTCGTGGTAGTTGCCCCTGCCGGTGAGAACTTTGATGTGGCTCAATTACAGGCATTTAAAACCAATGGTCAACAGGGCATCAACTATCACCGCGGTGTTTGGCATGGCCCTTTATGTACGCCTTTTGCTGCAATGGATTTAATCTGTGTGGATAGAGACGGAGGTGGGAATAATTGCGAAGAATTACTGCTAGAAGAAGAAAGCTGGTTGCAATTAATAGATAATTAACATCACATCCTTCATAGTACAGCCTCAGGGCTGGAAATTTTTTTGTTTAAGATGCCGAACCACCGTAGCCGTTTATTGTAAGGACAACAACAGTAAAGCGTTTGCTTTTTATTGCGGTTAACTCGCTGCATGAAGAAGATGCATGGAGGTTAGGTGTTCTTGAAATCCTAACTATACTATATGCTCGCTGGCTGATCGTACTCCTTAAAATTTTGAATAGTTATATGCTAAATAAACAAATTATTATAACCCTGATAGCGATAGTTTTATGCCTGTTGTGTTTCGACTTCAGTAGCATTGATCTGCTAGTGCAAGATTTTTTCTTTGATGTCCAGTTTAAGCACTGGATGATTGATCGTAACAATCAGGTACTTAAATTTATTTTTTATGACGGGATTAAAATCCTCTACGTGCTGTTTTTACTGGGGTTGCTGGTCACCTTGATAGTGTTTCGAAAGGCTGTTCTCATAAAAGCCTATCGTCAGGGGCTGCTGATAGTTTTATTGAGCGTTATCCTTGTTCCTCTGATTATTGGGAGCCTGAAGGCTATCACTAATGTGCCTTGCCCAAAAAATATTCAGCATTTTGGTGGCGATTATCCCTACGTAACTATTTTTTCAAAATACCCTGAAAGCTTTCATCAAACCGAAAACATAAAGTGTTTTCCGGCCGGGCACGCCAGCGGAGCTTTTGCATTGATGGCATTGTTTTTCCTGTTTAAGACTAAAAGAAATCGTCAAATAGCGCTGGCTGCTTCAATTACTTTAGGGTGGGTTACGGGTAGCTATAAAATGTTCATAGGCGATCACTTTTTAAGTCATACCCTGATGTCGATGTTACTGGCCTGGTTGATTATTCTTGTGGTGGTCAAAACTATTTATAGCTTTCGCAAGGAGCCTGGTCAGATCTTACAATCACCTTGATCGGGGTGACAAGATGGCAGTTACAAGGGAGCCGTGATGATGTCTGGGAAATTGTTCATCGGCATAGTTTGATGACGATTTTTTAGGAGCAGATAGTACCATTTTTTTTGTTGAGATGGGTGGGTTCAGGGTAAAGTTGGCCTGCGGCTTTAAAGTCCTTGATAGCGTGGGTAGCGGTGATCAAAGTTCTATGCATCAAGATCCAGTATTTTTCCGGAGGACGAATTTTGGAAAATTTCACCCAATGGTGAAGTTACACCGCTTTATAATGAGGAAGAGTAATATATCGATGGAGTTAGTTTAAGAATTCAAGGCTGAGCCAATCGTTGATTGTAAAATCGACGGGCAAGTACAATCTTAAGGGTATGGTGGAGATAGGAAGTCAGCGGCCTTTAAGAGATGTTAGACTTGAAAATAAACTAGTCTGCCTCCTTTATACTCAAAATCAATAGCTTGTAGCCATCGATTTTAGCGGCACATCCCTGTACCGCAGGAATCTCTAAATTTATCTGAGGTTCCTTAAACCTTGAACTGCTGGACTAAACTCTTAAGTTGTTCACTTAAATTCGCCAATTCTAAACTGGCACTTGATGTTTGTTTAGCTCCTGTTGCTGTTTGCTCTGATACGGATTCTATACTAACTACATTTCTGTTGATTTCTTCAGCTACGACAGCCTGCTCTTCAGCTGCGGCAGCTATCTGAGTATTCATTTGCATGATTGTTGACACTGCACTGGTGATTGAACTTAGTGATTTACCTGCACTGGCCGCCTGCTCAACGGTTGAAACGGCAAGATCTCGATTTTGAGTGATCCTGCTAACAGCCTCTTTTGAACCATCCTGTAATACAGTGATAAGACTTTCAATTTCTGCAGTTGAGGTCTGGGTTTTTTGTGCAAGGGTCCGAACCTCATCAGCAACAACAGCAAAACCGCGCCCCATTTCTCCTGCACGAGCAGCTTCAATCGCAGCATTCAACGCTAATAAATTAGTCTGATCAGCAATATTTTTGATTACATCCAGAATGGAGCCGATATCGACACTGTTGCTCTGGAGTTCTTCAATTGTCGATGCGGATGATTCCACTTCCCTTGCCAGATTATCGATAGCTTCGATAGTACTGGATACGACCTGATTACCATTATTCGCCTCTTTATTTGCTGCACCAGCAGCATCAGAAGCGGCTAAAGCATCTTGAGAGACTGATTGAACTGTTGCAGTCATCTCGTTCATAGCGGTCGCTACCTGAGAGGTTTCCAGCTTTTGTTGATTGATATTAGAGCTAGTTTGCTCGGTAATAGTCGCAACCTCTTCTGCAGCTGTTGCTAGCTGTCCGGTTGCGTTAATAATCTGAGTAATAATGCTCTGAAGTTTTTCGACAAAACTATTGAAATTATTACCCAGAATCCCGATTTCATCATTACTCTCAACCAGAATGCGCTTGGTAAGGTCACCGTCACCCTGAGCAATGTCCTCAAGCATTGAGTTAGTTTCTTTTATCGGTTTCACAATACCGCGCATGACCAGGTAGGCCGTCAGCAGACCGGCAATCATGGCAATAAGTGTAACGAGAGCGATGGTTGTAGTCGTTTGTTTAACTTCGCTTTCCATCACGACCGTCAGTTCTTGCAATAAATCGAAAACACTATTGCGTAGGTCTTGCGATTTACTTGCCATGATGGGGCCATTGGCATTAAGAACATCCCTTATACCATTGTTTCGCTCTCTAATTGCAGTGACGACTGTATCGAAGATTTTACGATATTCATTGAAAGTTTGCTGCGCATCAATAGCTGCTTGTCGACGTAGCGGGTGTCCTAATTTGCTCAATAAATTTTTAAAAAGTTTTTTTGTCTCAGTAAACTCGACCTGGACACGTTTCTCAGATGCCTCATCATTATCTACGAGAAAATGGAATACGTACAAACGGGCCAACATCAAATGTTGTATAGTTTTACCGCCAATGTAGGCCGCCTCATTATCTTTAGCGCGATATGCAGACTGCATTACATGTGAAAGACTTTCTTCAATCAAAGTGCCCTTAACATCCAGTTCCTCTTTTACAATTTTGTTGCTCTTCTCCATATTAGCAGCAACCACATCAAAGAATTCATTGGTATATTGATTATTCAGGGTGTCGATTTCTTCGAGCAAATTCACATGATCGGGATTATGGATATTGTTTCGAGCAGTCTGCATGATTTCCTGAAAAGTTTTTTCTGCAGTTTTGAATTTTTCCAACGAATTGCTGCTACTGGTTTTGATGTAGTCTTTTACATGTAAACGCTTAAGATACAGTTGTTGCATGAGATCAGCTGCGGTACCCGCATCTGGCGCAAGATCCTGGGTAATCGTCTCAACTTCTAATTCCATCTCGCTAAGGTTTGTATAAGCAATACCGCCAATCAAGACCAGCAATACCATTATCAATACAGGGGCAATCATCGCTTTAACGCTAATGCTCAAGTTGTTAAAGATGCGAAAAACTGATTTCATTTTATTACCTCTTTATATTTTGATTAGTTATGTACAAACCACAGAAGTTGAGTGCACTTCATTTGTAAATAGAGAAGGTATCACTGGGTAACACTTTCAAACTGTTCATATATCGAACCTGACATTTCCAGGTGGAATAAATACTATCGGTCATATAGGCCCTGGTAGATAGGATAGTTTTGCTGATGTAGATCAGAGGCTGACTAAGTTAACTCACTCCTAAAAATTAAGCCTGTACTACGTTCTGCTTTTCAATCTACTCTGCGTCAGCATGGATATTTAACTGATTATAAGGCAGAGTCATTGCAGACGCTCTAGCATGTGAACACCTATTAACAATCACCTTGAAATTATTCTATCGGCTTGAGTATAGTTTTCTTTATTTTTTTCTGAGGAACTTTAAAGTAGTTCAGGATTGAGTAAATGGTGAGATGAAATGTTTCAGAAGAAGGTGAAGAGCGCGCGTAATAGAGCCAGCGCCAGCTGTTGCTGAGATTTTAATCTAGAGCAAACTTTTCTGCTGCTAGTGATTAATTCTGGGGGGAGTCAGGCATTTATCGAGTTTTACAGTTCGTTTTCATGTTACCCGAAGGAAAACAAGGGGGTAGACTCGGTGATTGTAATAATAGACTGTCCAGTACAATCTTGATGGTATGGTGGAGATAGGAAGTCAGCGGTTTTTAAGAGATGAGAGAATAGGTAGAATTGAAAAATAAACGAGTCTGCCCTTTGATACAGTTTCGTCCTGATCGGATTCGGTCGCAACTAAGCCGCAAATAACAGCCAGGTTACGATTCGCGACTTTAGGTTTCTTGATTCACCCTGTACAAATGAGCTGTATTGCTTATAATCCCCGCCCCGGTATCGCTGTAGATACTGGATTATTTATTTAATTGGGTTCCCTCGCCCCCATTAACAAAAAGGTAAATCATGAGTATTCAAATATCCGCGCAAACGCGCAAAGCCCTGACCTTTCTGGTTGCCTGCCACCTTCTGATCATTGCCGCTAGTAATTACCTGGTGCAATTGCCGTTTACCCTGTTGGGCTTTAATACGACCTGGGGCGCATTTAGCTTCCCGTTTATTTTTCTTGCCACCGATTTGACAGTACGTATCTTTGGTGCGAGTACCGCGCGGCGTATTATTTTGCGTGCAATGATTCCAGCACTGATACTGTCTTATGTGCTGTCGGTATTGTTTTACGAAGGGGCTTTTCAGGGCTTTGCACAGCTGGCCGAGTTTAACCTGTTTGTGGCCCGTATAGCCCTGGCCAGTTTTCTGGCTTATGTATTTGGGCAGTTTCTCGATGTGCAGGTATTTAATCGCCTACGACGCAACCGGCGCTGGTGGGTTGCACCAGCTGCTTCCACTGTGCTCGGCAATGCGCTAGATACCTTTCTGTTTTTCAGTATTGCCTTTTACCAGAGTCCAGATGCCTTTATGGCTGAAAACTGGGTAGAGATTGCTGTAGTTGATTTTTCATTTAAGCTGATTATCAGTCTTCTGCTGTTTCTGCCAGCCTATGGGGTGTTGTTAAGCTATCTGGCAGAGAGGCTAACTGAGCAGGCTGACGATCTAAAACCTGTGCGAGCAAGTTCCTGAGCTTTTTTTCTGATTTCATTTCAAACCGGTATCAGGTTGAATATTCGTCGTTACGGCATACTTTGCTGTCGGGTTAATTAGTATAATCGTCGCCTGTACAGGTATTAAGAGATCATAATGCATAAAATTTATATCACTGCCCAGGAGTTGCTGGAGAGCTCCTTTAAGCTCGCGCACACCATCTTTGAAGATGATTTTCGCCCGCAATTTATTGTCGGTATCTGGCGTGGTGGTTCACCTATCGGTATTGCAGTGCAGGAATATTTTGAGTATCGAGGAGTTCATACAGATCATATCTCTGTACGTACATCGTCTTACTATGGGATTAACAAACAGTCTAAAGAGATTCGCGTGCATGGCCTGCATTACCTGCTGGAAAATGCTAACTCCGAAGATAGTCTGCTGATTGTGGATGATGTGTTTGATTCAGGACGCAGTGTGGATGCATTGATTAAGCAGATTAAAAAGCAGTCACGCTTAAATACACCCTCGGATATTCGTGTCGCCTGTACCTGGTATAAACCATCCAAGCGCGCAGTCGATATCGAACCCGATTACTTCATACATAGCAGTGAAGAATGGTTGGTGTTCCCACATGAGTTATGTGGCCTGACTCGTGAGGAGGTGGCCGAAGGTAAGTCGGATTTAAAACAGATTATTGACCTGTTTTAACTGGTCGATATGCGCTAAATAAAATCATCCAGATTGGGGATGTTACTGTAGATACGGCGGATCTGTAGCTCTGACTCCAGTAATGCATCAACACACCTGGGATCAAAGTGACTACCTCTACCCGCACGCGCTTCCTTGAATGCGGTATCCAGCTCATAAGCGGGCTTGTATACACGCTCAGAAACCATGGTGTCAAAGGCGTCTGCAAGTGCGCAGATGCGTCCTTCCAGCGGTATGTCATTACCGGCTAACCCTTGCGGATAGCCATATCCATTCCATTTTTCATGGTGACTAAGAATAATGCGCCTGGCCATCGCCAGCATTTCGGTTTCCGGGTTTTTAAGAATGTCTGCACCGATTTGTGGATGGGTTTTGATTATTTCCCATTCATGAACATCCAGTTTTTCAGGTTTTAGCAAAATTTGATCCGGGATACCCAGATTACCTATATCGTGCATGGGCGATGCTAGCATGATGGTTTCACAAAAGTGCTTATCCTTGCCCAGGGCGGTGGCAATCAGGCCTGCCAGCTGTGAAATATGGGTTAGATGATTACCGGGAAGTGGGTTTTTATATTCTGCAGCCTGAGACAGTCGGAAAATAGTGGCCAGGCTAGTTTTCTGTAATGATTTATTCAGGTCTTTATTTAACTGCTGCTGCTTTTTAAGCATATCTGTCATGGAAGAAAATGCATCTGCACTCTGCTGGATCTCGGAGTAACGGGTCTTTATAGGCACGTTATCCCAGTTCCCCTGCATGATAGCTGTCGATTGCTGTCCCAGTTTGGCAATAGGTTTACTCATACTGCGAGCAAGCACAATGCCTAGAAGGCTGGCGATAATACCGATGACGAGGGCCAGGATGATATTGTTACGCTGATTTTGGTGGAACACACCGAGGTAATCGTCTTCAGGGACATAAACGCCAAAAATCCACGGCCATTGATGCTGTTGAAACGGAGTGAAAACGGCCTGGTAACTGGTGTCATCATACTTGAACCGGGTGATCTGTTTTTTATCTAGATGATAGGTGTCCGCGAGTGGTAGTTTTAACGAACGGAAAGCTGCGCGTGCAATTGGATCATCGATTTCTGTGATGCGGGCAAAGGTTAGTTGATCGAAACTTCGACGATTTATCTTTTCTGAATCAGGGTGAGCCAGCACCTGGCCCTGAGTATCAATAATAAATGCTGAGCCAGAATGGCCAATGTCCAGGCCAGAGAGAAAGGAAGATATCTGACTGATCATGATATCAACTCCGATAACTCCATTTATTGCTTTGTGGCCAGATGAATCGTACACCGGACTGGATATGGTGATGCCGGGTTTCTGTGAAGTAAAAAAAATATAGGGCTCGGTCCATACTAGCTGATTTAGCCGGGTGGCTTTGATATACCAGGGGCGAATACGTGGATCATAGCTGTCACTATTATCCTGTTCGTTCTGTATCGCTTTAAAGTCAATGTCACGCCAGGTGATATCCACTTTTCTTTCATTATCCGATAGCGTGATGATTTTACTGCGATACTCGGCATTTGAGTGGGTTTTGTCACGCATGACGAATACAAAGCTTCCATCGGTAGCGGCGAAATAAATAGACGAAAACTGTGGGTACAGGTTTAGCTGTTCATAGAAATAGCGCTCCATTGCGGGTATGTTTTTCTTGCTGAGTACGTTATTGCTCGCTAATTTCTGGGTTAATTTGGCAGCAAGTTGAGCGGGTTCAAGAAAGTTTATTGATCGGTCTATCGCATCGCTGGAAATGGTATCCATAACCTCATGGGCATGCCCAATCAATACCTTTTCAGTCGATTGATAGCTGGAAAACATAATGCTGGAAACAGTGACTAGCATCAGGCCAACAATGCTCAGGAACAGGGTTTGTTTTATCGACATCAATGTCACTTATAGATTTATAGTGGGTAAAGCATAAATCAAAGTGGTGATTTTGTAACTAGGGATTGATACCGCATTTTGCCTTTAGATCATTTTGAGGCTTGTTGGGGTATATCACTATATTCTAATTCTAGTTATAATCGCGCGCTGAATTTATCTTAGTAAATCGGGAGAGTTAGGGTGACAACAACGAAGAATAATGAGTTTTCAATTTCGTTGATATTGGTCGTGGCGCTATTACTGGCGGTCGGCCTTATATATCTATTTATATTTCTAATGGCTGAAGATGGATTTGGTAAGAATATGGAACGTGTTAATGCGCAGGCCGATACCGGAATCGCAATGCGTATAAGGCCAGTTGTGACCCTGGCCGACTTACTGGGTGATACATCTCAAGCGCCGGAAGAAACTCAGCCTGTCGCAGCTAAGTCTGCTAAAGAGCTTTATGATGGCGCCTGTATGGCCTGTCACAGTACAGGCGTTGCTGGTGCCCCAAAATTGGGTGATACCGCGGCATGGAAACCTCGTTTTGAACTCGGTCTGGATGGTTTGCTGAGCTCAGCGATAGCAGGTAAGGGGGCCATGCCACCAAAGGGTGGAACTACATACAGTGAGGATGAAATACGTAGCGTTATTGAATTTATGCTGACTGAGGCGAGTTTGATCTAAGCATCAAGCAAAGCCATAGAAGCAGCTGTTCAATCTTTTCAGGCGATGGCATTGGTGCCGCCGCCTGTTTTGCTGATGGAGAATGGGGAGAGGGCGCAAAATTTTAGTAATTACTTTTTATTGCTTGAGTACGGCTTTAAAGTGGTTAAGCTTATTTCTGCAGAAGTGGAATTCGTCGATAATTGATGGCTTCACTAATGCATTCCATTGAAATATTCTCCTTTTCTGTCAGGTCTGCAATTGTTCGTGCCAGTTTTAATAGGCGATGATAGCTGCGCGCAGATAGCTTCAGTTTATCTATTGCCTGAGAGATCAGCGTTTGTGTGGCCTGGTCCAGTGCGCAATGAAGTTCTATCTGCTGGTTATTGAGCTGAGAATTGAGACAGTTCTGGCGCTTGAGTTGTTTTTTTCTTGCCTGACTGACGCGGTAGCGAACTAGCTGGCTCGTTTCCTGAGACTGCACTTTTTGATGCAATAATTCGGTGTTTTTTAAACGCGGTAATTCGATCTGAATATCTATGCGATCCAGAAAGGGTGCAGACAGCCGATTTTTATATCTTGAAAGCTGCTCCGCGCTACAGCTGCATTGCTGAATTGACTCACATCCTCCGGGACATGGGTTCATCGCTGCTACCAGCTGAAATCCTGCAGGGTAGCTCACCTGACGAGAAGCACGAGAGATGTGAATTTTCCCGGTTTCCAGTGGCTCTCTGAGAACTTCAATTGATTTGCGGTCAAACTCAGTGAGTTCATCGAGAAATAGCACGCCATTATGTGCCAATGATATTTCCCCAGGTTTAGGATTCGATCCCCCGCCAACTAATGCAATACCTGAGACAGTGTGGTGAGGTGAACGGAATGGACGTATTTTCCATTGTTCTAGATCCAGGCTTTTGTCATTACTTATGGAATGGATGCTCAAGGTCTGTAGTGCATCATCTTGATTCATTTCTGGTAAAAGGGTATTCAGGCGTTGAGCAAGCATGCTTTTACCAGTACCAGGTGGCCCCATCATAAGCAGATGATGCCCTCCGGCTGCCGCTATTTCGAGTGCTCGCTTGGCCTGAGATTGGCCAATCACCTCGGATATGTCCTGTAAGTAGAAAACACTATGCTCGTTGTCGAGTTTAGGAGGCTGAGGTAATGACTGTCCTCCATTTAATGCGCAACAAACCTGTGCAAGAGTTGACGCAAGCCGCGCATGCAGGTTTGGCAGAATAGAAGCTTCATTAGCGTTATCCTGAGACAGGATGACCTTGTTGCCTGATTTTTCGGTTTGCATTAGTGCGGGGATTAATCCATTAACACGCCTCAGTTCGCCGCTTAACGCGAGCTCTCCGTAGAGTTCGAATTGATCTAATGATTGAGCGTTGACCTGCTCTGATGATGCGAGAATACCCAGTGCGATTGCAAGGTCGTAGCGACCACCCTCTTTGGGCAAGTCGGCTGGGGCTAGATTAACTGTGATCTTGCGTGCAGGAAATTGAAAGCCTGAGTTGATGATGGCACTACGTACACGGTCTCTGCTTTCCCTGACTGCCGCTTCTGGCAGGCCAACTATAGAAAAAGCGGGTAGGCCATTTGAGATGTGAACCTCAACAGTAACGTGAGGGGCGTGTATTCCTTCTTCAGCTCGGGTAACTAACTGGGTAAGTGCCATGGTAATCCTTTACTCCAAATGAAGGTGTAATCATAACACCCGAAGTATAAAACTTACATCCCCCTTGAACCTGGATGCCGGAGTTGACCACTCTCATTAGAGGGTAATCAGCTGTTTCGTAGAGTATTCCAGTCGATTTATCTTTTCACGCCCCTATGCATCAGCTCTGGTTTCCTCGGCTCAGGCATCCTCGGCTCAGGCATCCTGCTTCGCTCTACCTCCTCTCTCCCTGGAGTCGTGCTTCACTCTGGACAATTGCTCCTTGCATCGCTCTACCTTCGCCCATCCGTGGGCTCGTACCTCCGACGTCCATATAGTCGCCCATGCATTCGCGAAATAACAGTACCCATGCTGAAAATCCAACAGGTGAATTCCGCTACGAGCTGAATTGCACGTTTGAGGCGGCGCATCTCTGCGTTGTAACTCCTATCCACACCACCACAAACGCACGCTTCAACTCATCCAGCTGCGGATTCCAGGTTGAAGCTCCGTTTATTGGGGGGTATTTAATTGTTCAATACGTTTTTCTAATTGTTCCAGCTTTTCACGCGTGCGAGCAAGAACCTTAGTTTGAATATCAAATTCTTCGCGGCTGACAAAGTCCATTTTAGTTAATTGTTGCTGTAACAGTGTTTTTAGCTTGTTATCAAAGTCACTTTTAACCTGTTTAATGCCGGGCGGTAATAGTGCCTCTATTTTTTCAGCAAGCTGGTTGATTTGGCTTGTTTGCATGGGTTGCTCTAATTAGGTGCGATTAAAAAAATCGCATGCACATGTATGGTGCGCATGCCTCTGAATCGTGCGCGCTATTATTGCATTTTTTGTTAAATTTGTCTCTATTAGTTGGTAAGTGGCTGATTTTATTGAATTGATTTTATGTTGGTCGATTAATTGCTTTGTAGGACTGTGTATTTTACAACTGGAGATATCCTATGAAAATGGTGACAGCCATTATTAAGCCCTTCAAGCTGGATGACGTGCGACAAGCACTGTCTGAAATCGGTGTACAGGGTGTAACAGTATCTGAAGTCAAAGGCTTCGGGCGTCAAAAAGGGCATACCGAATTATATCGTGGTGCTGAGTATGTTGTGGACTTTCTACCTAAAGTGAAACTGGAGCTGGCTATAGAAGCTTCTCTGCTGGATCAAGTCATAGAGGCCATCACATCTAAAGCCAATACCGGAAAAATCGGTGATGGCAAGATTTTTGTTACTGAAATTGAACAGGCTATCCGTATCCGTACGGGTGAGTCTGGTCCTGAAGCATTGTAGGAGGACATCATGGAAAATAATATTTATGAGTTACAGTACGCGATAGACACCTTTTATTTTTTGGTGATGGGCGCACTTGTTATGTGGATGGCGGCTGGTTTTGCCATGTTAGAAGCCGGGCTGGTTCGTGCAAAAAACACTACTGAAATCCTGACTAAAAATGTTGTCCTTTTCGCGATTGCCTGTACTGCTTATATGGTAATCGGTTATGCCATCATGTATGGCGGTGAATACTTCCTTGCAGGAATCGGTGATGTCGATGCTGATGCTGTATTAAAGGATTTTGCTGGCCGTGAAGATGGATTCCGTGGTGGTTCTATTTATTCTGGCGCTTCAGACTTCTTCTTCCAGGTGGTATTCGTTGCTACAGCGATGTCTATCGTTTCTGGTGCGGTTGCTGAACGTATGAAGCTTTGGGCATTTATGCTGTTCGCGGTTGTGATGACTGCTTTTATCTATCCTCTGGAAGGTAACTGGACATGGGGTGGCGGTTCAGTATTCGGTATGTACAGTCTGGGTGATGACTTCGGTTTCTCCGATTTCGCGGGCTCAGGTATCGTGCATATGGCTGGTGCCGCAGCAGCTTTGGCGGGTGTGTTATTACTGGGTGCTCGTAAAGGTAAATACGGTGAAAACGGTCAGGTGAATGCATTTCCTGGTGCTAACCTGCCTTTAGCTACCCTGGGTACATTCATTCTGTGGTTAGGCTGGTTTGGTTTTAACGGCGGATCTGTGCTTAAGCTGGGCGATATTGGAAACGCAAACTCTGTTGCGATGGTGTTTTTGAATACTAATGCAGCAGCTGCTGGTGGTGTTATTGCTGCTCTTATCGTAGCCAAGATTCTGTTCGGTAAGGCTGATTTAACCATGGCATTAAACGGTGCTCTGGCTGGTTTGGTTGCGATTACTGCTGAACCTTCAACTCCAACCGCGCTGGCAGCAACTCTGATAGGTGCTTTCGGCGGTGCTCTGGTTGTTTTCTCAATCATTACTTTAGATAAGCTCAAAATCGATGATCCTGTTGGTGCGATCTCTGTACACGGTGTTGTTGGTCTATGGGGTGTGATGGCTGTTCCTCTAACTAATGATGGCACTTCTTTTGGTGGTCAGTTAGTTGGTGCGGCTACCATCTTTGTATGGGTATTCGTCAGCAGTTTTGTGGCCTGGTTCATCATCAAGATGATTATGGGACTGCGTGTTAGTGAAGAGGAAGAGTACGAAGGTGTCGATCTCGCTGAATGCGGTATGGAAGCCTATCCTGAGTTCACTGGCGGAAAATAGTTAACCTCTTTTCTCCTTAGTATTATTACGGGTGCTTTATGCACCCGTTTTTTTATGTACAGGATGTACGGGCAGATTTTTGCTCCTGCAAAATCTGCACTTCCGCCATCCATGGCGGTCGTATATCGCGGGCGCATGGATGCGCAGGAGCGATGAATGTACAGGAGCGACTTGTCCCTCTAGCAATATGGTTAATTTTAAAGCGAGTAAATGTCAGTTTAACTATGATTCACAAGGGTGCTATATAGCCTTGTCATCACAGCTTTGTTATGATGCTGGCCTTTCTCTTAAGGTTGCTATAAATGCGGATTATCTCTTCATTCATTGGTTTTGCGCTGGCGATTGCGATTAGTATTTTCATTTTTGCCCCAGACCGCTTACCCGTGGGTTATGGATTTAAACCCGTGCCCGTTGAACTGGTGGTTGAGAATAATCTGGCGAGCCAGCTGGTAGAGACGGTTACCGGAAAAAGTGCTAAAAATTTGGTGTTGAAGAATACTTCGGATACTCCAATCTATAACCTAACCTTGACCTTGATGGATGAAAATAAACAAATCAAGCATCAGCATGTCACCGCATTGTTACCAGCCGCACAGGAAGTGACTCTGGGTTGGGCAAACAAATGGTCGATACAGGCCGGTGACCAGTTAGAGGTTAAGGCTTCAGCCTATTATCAGGTGGTTTGGGCGTTATGAGTAAAGCTATACATTGTTATATCTATCGCAGTGATCGCAAGGCGGATACCTATCTATACCTGCGCGAAAAAGATGACTTTTCTGAGATTCCGCCTGAGTTAATGAGGGTTTTTGGCGAGGCCGAGTTCAGTTTTGAGTTTGATTTATCGCCAGATCGTCAGCTAGCTAAAGAAGATCCAGGTGAGGTTTACAATAACCTTAAGCAGCAGGGCTACCATTTGCAGATGGCATCAGATCTATTGATAGAGCAGCAGTTGGCACTGAAAGGGCTGAATTAGTGGCTAAATAAAAGGGATTTTTAAGTGGGGTAGGTCAGTAAAACAATGAATTTGATCAATCCTTGAGCAAAGAGATATCGAATTCCCGCTGTTTTTCTCAACCTTTTATCAGTTTATTGAAATAATTTGCAATAAAAGCCCCGCTTTGTGCATCACATTTACCAATATTTAATTATCTCATATATAATCCCGCCTCCTTATTTATCAGCAGTTATTAATACACTGAAATCCAGAGATTTCCATGATCGAAAAATTACGAAATATTGCCATTATTGCCCACGTTGACCATGGGAAGACGACCCTGGTAGATAAACTGCTGGAACAATCCGGAACTTTTGACGCTCGTGCCCAGATGGGTGAACGCGTGATGGACAGTAATGAACTGGAACAGGAACGTGGTATCACCATCCTGTCGAAGAACACTGCACTACGCTGGAATGGTTACCGCATCAATATTGTAGATACCCCTGGGCACGCCGATTTTGGCGGCGAGGTCGAGCGCGTTATGTCTATGGTAGATAGCGTACTTCTGCTGGTAGATGCGGTAGATGGCCCTATGCCACAGACACGTTTTGTGACGCAAAAAGCTTTGCAGCAAGGTTTAAAGCCGATTGTGGTTATCAATAAAATTGACCGTCCCAGCAGTCGCCCTGATTGGGTTGTTGATCAAACCTTTGATCTATTTGACCGACTTGGTGCCACTGATGAGCAGATGGATTTTCAGGTGGTTTACGCCTCTGCGCTACAGGGATTTTCAACACTGGATCATGAGAATCCGGGCACAGACATGACAGCCCTTTTTCAGACTATCGTGGATAAGGTTCCGCCACCGGATGTAGACATGGAAGGCCCTTTCCAGATGCAGGTCAGTTCACTGGATTACAATAGCTATGTGGGAGTCATTGGAATTGGTCGTATTAAACGAGGAAGAGTCAAGACCAATGCTCAGGTTGTTTTAATCAACCCTGAAGGTAAAACACGCAAAGCCAAGGTTTTACAGGTGCTGGGATTCAATGGTCTGGAGAGAATAGAAGTACCTGAAGCTGAAGCTGGTGATATTATTGCTTTTACCGGTATTCAAGGATTACAGATCTCAGATACGCTTTGCGACCCGGAGCATGTTGAAGCCTTGCCTGCGCTGACGGTAGATGAACCTACTGTTACCATGAATTTCCAGGTGAATACTTCCCCGTTTGCGGGTAAGGATGGTAAGTATGTGACTTCCAGGCAGATCTATGAGCGATTACAGAAAGAACTGGAACACAATGTCGCATTGCGTGTAGAAACTACCGACAATCCTGATCGCTTCAAGGTTTCCGGGCGAGGTGAATTACATCTTGCGATACTCATCGAAACCATGCGACGTGAAAGTTATGAGCTTGCTGTTTCTCGACCAGAGGTTATTAATAAAGAGATCGATGGTGTCATTATGGAGCCTTTCGAATCGGTAACTATCGATGTCGAGACGCAGCATCAGGGTACTGTCATGGAAACCTTTGGTAATCGTGGCGGTGAAATAGTCGATATGGTACCTGATGGACAGGGCCGTATCCGCCTGGATTATAAAATCCCTGCCAGAGGCCTGATCGGCTTTCGCAATGAATTCCTCACCGCAACCCAGGGTACTGGTCTGATATATAGTATTTTTGATAGCTATGGCCCGGTTAAAAAAACTGATTCAGTGACCAGGAATAATGGTGTCATGATATCAAATGGTCAGGGTAAGGCTCTGGGGTACGCACTGTTTAACCTGCAGGAACGTGGTAAATTATTTATCGGTCATGGCGAGGAAGTTTACGAAGGTATGCTGATAGGTATACATAGTCGCGCTAATGATCTTACCGTAAACCCCTTGAAGGCCAAACAGCTTACTAATATTCGTGCAGCCGGTACCGATGAAAATCTGGTATTAGTTACGCCGATTAAGATGACTCTGGAACAGGCGCTTGAATTTATCGATGACGATGAACTTGTCGAAGTAACCCCAACATCAATTCGCCTGCGTAAAAAGCATCTTACCGAAAATGAAAGGAAGAGAGCTTCTCGCGCATAATAAAGGGATGATTTTATTAATCAAAGCGTACACAATAGTACGCCTTGGTTAATTAATCGGAAGCTAGGTATGGTTTTAAACTATGTCTGAAATGATCGCTACCCCATCTGTTCTCCTGTTAACCGGCTCTACTCAAACAGCTCGTTCTATCGAAAAGTTGTTGTCGCAGTTTAATATTTTACACGCTGAAGATAGTAACAAAGCCTGGGATCTGTTGCAGGAGCAGTCTTCCATCAGTGTTCTTATCTGTGCGCTAAATAAATCTATCGATATACTGGAAAGAGTACGTCACGCCCATAATAAGTTACTCGTTGCATTACCAGTATTGCTACTGGTGGGTGAATCGGATACCGAAGACTTACGAGATCGGGCTTTCTCTGCCGGAGCTACTGATTTTATTAATATTCCGTTTTCCGGTATCGAACTGAAAACGCGTGTACGATTACATGCCCAGCTTTACCGTATCTACAGCCAGAATCAGGATGATGAAGAGGTGGAAAAAGGCAGTAATATCGATCAGCTAAATACCCTCATGCAACAGGAAGCATTTCTTTCTCGTTTACAGCAGGAAATGTCTTTTTCGGTTCGACATAAATCCTATGTCAGCGTGTGTCTGCTCAAGATTGATGGCAGTGATGAGCTAAGTGATAAATACGGTAAAGAGGTGTTTGCTGCAATTATCAGGGCGCAGGCAAGTAAGATAGAAAAGCAAATTCGCAAAGAAGACAGTTACACTTATCTGGGGAACGCTACTTTTGCAATTCTATTACCAGTGACTAATGGAATGGGTGCAAATGTAGCTGTTAATCGCTTGATGGAGCAGTTAAAAGCTATGAATTTGAAGCATGAAGGTGAGTCCGTATCTACTACTCACAGTGCTGGTTTGTACTCCTTTTTGCCGTTGGAGACGATGACCACAGACGACATCATGCAAACTCTGAAGCAGCGTTTGGCGACTGCCGAACAAAGAGGTCCGGGTCAGGTGGTTAGTAGCAAAAGTGAAGTCGAAGATAGCAAAATTAGTGTTGAGCAGGCGCTCAACAAGATTCATTACGGGCATACCACTGACCTGGAAAAATCTTTACCCGATTTACTTGAAACGCTCAAGCCCTTGCTCAAGTTTGCTCACCAGCATGATGAGCTTAATTTGCAGGATATTATCGATAGCCTGGATGACTAGCATTGGCGCTGATAAATCTGGTAAAACACGCTTATCAAAGTGGGTGGGCACAGTATCTCTCTATGCAGTTATCTTTGTTGTAAGCAGTTTTCTCGGTAATCTCTGGCTAACCCGCAACCAGGCGCACGATACGGCACCTCAAATTGTTGGGCTAGATTTGGAAGCCAATGAGATACAGATTAAATACGAGCAATATAACAAACCTGTAGTACTGTATTTTTTTGCGGACTGGTGCCCCATCTGTAAATTTCAGCACCCCGTAATCAGTTCGCTTGATGAAGATTATCCGGTAATTTCGATAGCCATGCAGTCAGGGAGTAACCAGCAGCTTAAGCAATATCTGGAACAGCATGAACTGTCGCTATCAGTCATCAATGATAGCGATGGCATAATCAGCTCTTCTTTCGGTGTGCAGGGCGTTCCAGCCATGTTTGTTATCCAGCAAGATGCTAAAATTGCCTTTAGTACAAGAGGTTATACGAGTGAAATTGGTTTACTCATTCGCTTGTGGTTGTCTCAAATTCTTTAGTTTCAAACGGTTAGATCAGATAACACGTCTAATCTATTGATGTCCAAAATGTGTGAAAGGTCATGCCTCCTACAAGCTATAAAAGTTGCGTATTGAAACTTTTTGCGTTATAGATAGGCGCTTGACGTATTAACCATAATCTAGAAGGAGGTAACGAAATGAATATACTGTTATTTATTGGCGGATTACTTGCCTTGGTATACGCAACAACACGAATCTCATTGCCATTCAGGCACTGGGCTCTTATTACTATCGCAGCGTTAGCACTTTACACTTTTTCAGGCGGTTTTAGTCTTCTATGGGGATTAATTATCTGGACGCTGTTGATGATTCCAGTGCTATTTCTAGGCGCAGAAAATATACGCATGAAAGTGTTATCTGTACCTTTATTAAACCAGATTAGAAAGATACTGCCAGCTATGTCACAAACCGAACGTGATGCTATCGAAGCCGGTACGGTAGGGTGGGAGGCTGAATTATTCCGTGGAAACCCTGATTGGGACAAGCTACTTAAATACAACAAGCCAGTACTTAGCCAACGCGAACAGGAGTTTCTGGACGGCCCAGTTGAAGAGCTTTGTGCAATGATCGATGACTGGGATATCACCCATAATCGCAAAGACCTTTCTCCTGAGGTATGGGACTTTCTCAAGCAGAAAGGATTCTTTGGCATGATTATCCCGCGTAAATATGGCGGCCTTGAATTCTCAGCGCATGCACACTCAGCAGTGGTGATGAAGATTTCATCTCGCAGTATTTCGGTAGGCGTTACAGCCATGGTGCCTAATTCGCTAGGGCCAGCAGAACTGCTTCAGCATTACGGAACCGAAGAGCAAAAAGAATACTACTTGCCGCGTTTGGCAGATGGTAGAGAAATCCCCTGTTTTGCCTTAAGCGGACCGTTTGCAGGTTCAGATGCAGGATCAATACCTGATGTTGGAATAGTGTGCGAAGGGGAGTTTGAAGGTGAAAAAGTAATAGGTCTGCGCGTCAACTGGGAAAAGAGATATATAACGCTGGGCCCGGTAGCGACAGTGCTTGGGCTGGCTTTCAAGGTTTATGATCCCGATGGTCTGCTTGGAGATATGCCAGAGCGTGGCATTACCTGTGCTTTGATTCCAGTTAATACTTCTGGTATCGATATAGGCAATCGACATTTACCCCTGAGCGCGGCCTTTCAAATCGGGCCGAACCGAGGCAAGGATGTGTTTATACCGATGGACTACATCATTGGCGGTGAGAAAATGATCGGTAAAGGCTGGCGCATGCTAGTCGAATCGCTGTCGGTCGGTCGTGGGATTTCACTACCTGCTGTTGGTGCAGGAGCCGGCAAAATGAGTGTTCGCGTTACTGGAGCTTATGCTCGAGTTCGTAAGCAGTTCAAAACCTCTATAGGTCGATTTGAAGGGGTAGAAGAAGTTTTAGCACGCATGGCTGGTATGAGTTATTTTATGGATGCAGGTCGTCTGTTAACACTATCTGCACTGGATGCAGGTGAAAAGCCCTCGGTGGTTACTGCGATGGTTAAATATCACAATACTGAACAGATGCGCCAGGTGATTAATGACTCGATGGATATACACGGCGGTCGAGGTATCTGTATGGGGCCGACGAATTATGTTGGTCGAGGCTACCAGGCCTTACCGGTCGGGATCACTGTAGAAGGGGCTAATATTTTAACTCGGACCATGATAATTTTCGGGCAGGGTGCTATTCGCTGTCACCCCTATCTAGTTCGTGAAATGGAAGCGGCCACTAATGAAGATCAAGCGGCAGGAGAAAAAGCTTTTGATCAGGCGCTGGCTGGGCATATGTCATATTTTGCATCCAACCTGATGCGAGCATTTATCTTTGGCTTGAGTGGTTCACACCTCGCACCCAGTCCAATCAAAGGTCGAGTCGCTCAGTATTATAAGCGTCTGTCACAGATGAGCGCAGCTTTTGCAGTGGTATCGGATCTGGCACTGATGATGTTGGGTGGCAGTTTAAAGCGTAAGGAAAAGATTTCCGGCCGTTTTGCAGATGCACTGAGTTATATGTTTTACACCTCAGCAATCCTGAAAAAATTTGAAGATGATGGGCGCCCCGAAACTGATCTTCCACTGGTGGAATATAGTGCGAAGTATTGCCTTTATCAGATTCAGAAGGCACTGGATGAAATCTTACGTAACTTTCCCAATAAAGCAGTCGGTCTGATTGTGCGTTTAATGATTTTTCCATTAGGTTTAAGTTTGAGATTGCCAAATGACTCATTAGGTCATCGCGCAGCATCCATATTATTAATACCTGGTGAAGTGAGAGATCGTTTAACCAAAGGTATTTACGTCAGCCATGACATCGACGATATTACAGGTCGATTAGAAGATGCGCTTGAAAAAATGATACAGGCTGAACCCATTGAAAAAAGGTTGCGTGCAAATAAAAAAGAAAAACCAGCACTGGTGGATGATGAGATCTGGATGAAGCAATTATTAGAAGAAGGCCTGTTGACAGAGGACGAAGTAGAAAAACTCCAGGCTTCGGTTGTTGCGACGCGCGCAGTGATTATGGTGGATGAATTTACACCTGAACAGATAACAGGAAAATGCTAGACGGTCAATAAAATGGCTTAAACTGGATTGCCCCCCCCTTGCTTGCTCAAAGGTGGTTATTCCAATATTTTAACGATATGATTAGTTCATAATAAGTACAATTGAGGATGATATGCAAAAACCCTGGTTAAATACTTACCCTGAAGGAGTTGCTCATGAAATTAACACTGATGAGTATCAATCGGTTGCAGAGGTATTTGAGACGTCGGTAAAAAAATATGCTGATTTACCCGCTTTTAGCAATATGGGGAAAACACTCAGCTACTCGGAGATGGGTCGTCTGACCCGCGATCTGGGCGCCTATCTTCAATCTATTCCCGGGATGCAAAAAGGGGATCGAGTGGCAATAATGATGCCCAATATTCTGCAAAACCCTATAGCAATATTTGCCATACTGCGTGCAGGTTTTACGGTGGTTAATACCAATCCGCTCTATACGGCTCGCGAGCTAAAACATCAGCTTAAAGATTCTGGCGCAAAAGTGATTATCGTAGTCGAAAACTTTTGTCACACCGTTGATGAAGTCGTTAAAGATACCGATGTACAGCAGGTCATTACTACGCAATTGGGTGATATGCTTAAATTTCCTAAGTCACTGATTGTGAATCTTGTGGTGAAATATGTAAAAAAGATGGTGCCTAAATATTCACTGCCAGGAAGAGTGACTTTTAAAGAGGCTTTACAACTGGGGCGGGGCAAGCCGTTTACGCAGCGGGAAATAGGGCACGAAGATATCGCATTTCTGCAATACACCGGCGGCACCACCGGTCTGGCCAAGGGGGCAATTCTGACTAATAGAAATATGGTCGCCAATATGCAACAGTCGTCTGAGTGGATTCACCTCGCAGTTGAAGAAAGTAAAGAGTTAATTGTTACCGCTTTACCTCTTTACCATATCTTTTCACTGACCGCGAACTGCCTGACTTTTATGAAGGTGGGTGCACATAACTTTTTGATCACCAATCCTCGTGATATGGCTGGCTTTGTAAAGGAATTAACTGATGTGAAGTTCAGTATTATAACTGGGGTGAACACCCTGTTTAATGGTTTGCTCAATACCCCAGGTTTTGCCGAGCTAGATTTTTCGATGCTCAAGCTAACACTGGGTGGAGGTATGGCGGTTCAACAGGCGGTCGCTGAGCATTGGCGACGCGTGACTGGTGCGCCTTTACTGGAGGCCTATGGCTTAACAGAAACCTCACCTGCTGTGTGCATCAATCCGTTAAATCTGCATGATTTTAATGGCAGTATTGGATTGCCGGTACCGTCTACCGAGGTGTCAATACGCAGTGAAGATGGTGAATTTATGCCACAGGGTGAGGTGGGTGAATTATGTGTTAGAGGCCCTCAGGTAATGCGTGGCTACTGGAATAAACCCGATGAAACAGCCTTTGTTCTGGATGATCAAGGCTGGTTGAAAACCGGCGATATTGCGATGATGGATGAGGCAGGTTTTTTCCGTATTGTTGATCGCAAAAAAGATATGATTCTGGTGTCAGGTTTTAATGTTTATCCCAATGAGGTAGAGTCAATCATAGCTGCCTGTCCCGGTGTGTTAGAGGTGGGTGTTATTGGCGTTCCAGATGACAATAGCGGTGAAGCAGTAAAAGCTGTAATAGTTAAAAATGACGATAGTTTAACCGAAAAAGATGTAATCGATCATTGCCGTAAAAATCTGACTAATTATAAGGTGCCAAAGTTAATTGAGTTTCGTAAAGAGCTACCTAAAACAAATGTAGGTAAGATATTGCGTCGAGAATTGCGTAACTAGATTAGCTCAGGTGAAATTATAAACCCGGTGTCATAGACGAATAACTTCAGGGTTTTAATGCGGATGATTATTCCTTAATGCTATAGCCAGCATCGATGACGACCTGTTTAAGTTGATTGCTATCTATCTGGCTATCGCAGTTTATGATGACATTACCGCTATCCAGATCTGGTGTAGCTTCTTCAACACCTTCTACTGCTTCGAGTGATTTTTTGACATTAGCAACACAGTGTTGACAGGTCATGCCTTCGACATTTAATGTAATGCCCATATCGTTCTCCAGAAATTTTTTAAGGTTGATTTGTTTTCTTTTATAGCGCTCAACATATAGCCAGATGGTGGTCAATGCAAGTATTAGCAGGCTGGCGATACCTAGTAGATTATTACCGTGTTGATGCAATTGAATAATGATCTGCTGGGAGAAAAAAGCTTCAAAAAATAAAGCAAATCCAATGCTCATAATAATAACAGTAGCCAGGTAAACCGCTAGCAGGCGAACGCCCAGAGTGCGATAAATTGCCCCCATGGTGGCGACATTGGTGGCGGGGCCAGCCATCAGGAATACCAGTGCGGTACCTAGTGGCATGCCTGCCAGTACCAGTGATGCAGCAATGGGCACCGAGCCGGTAGCGCAAACGTATAAAGGCATAGAAATGAGTAACATCAGTAGCATACCGCTGATACCCTGAGTCAGGGTCATGTCGGAGAAGTAATTTTCCGGGGTTAATGCGGTGATCAAAGCAGCCAGCAGTACGCCAATAAAAATCCATTTATCAATAGCGCCATACAAGTCATACACAGTGTACTCCCAGAACTCTTTTAAGGTTTTGGGTGTGGGTTTATAAACAGTGGAATGGTTTTCAGCAATCTCAGACGGTTTATCGGCATGATCGGCAATCATGCCGCCAATAATACCTGTTACAAAAGCGGTTAATACCTTGAAGATAGCAAACGGCCAGCCCAGGAAATTGGCGCTCACCAATACCGAATCTACCCCGGTTTGCGGTGTGCTTATCAAAAATGCAGTGGTAGCACCATTGGATGCACCTTCTTTACGTAAGCCGAGGGCCGTGGGTACAACGCCGCAGGAGCATAAAGGTAAAGGTACACCAACCAGAACTGATTTGAGTACACTGGATAGGCCGCGCCGACTCAATGTTCGATGAATGAATCCAGCAGGGATTAGCAGATGAATTAAACCGGCCAGAATAAGACCTCCCAGAAGAGGTGGGCTTAGTTCCAGTAATATTTGCCACAGGGCAATCAGGTACTCATTAATAAGAGGCACCACATATTCCAGCTATTGTTGAACCCATTTGCCATGTTTCTGGTTCCAGATTTTAAGTTTATCAGGTGAAATAAAATCGTTACCATCAATTTGGCCGTTATACATCATGGTATCGCCGTAATAGGCCCACATATGTCCATCATCGGTATCCAGGATCAGGTAGTTTTTGCCATTCCAGTAAGCCTGGTAACGGCCTGCTTTTGCATCTGCGGTTGTGGTGATCAGTAAAAAAGCACTGATAAATGATAAAATAAGTATTTTAAGTTTTTGTTTCATCGTGATCTCCTATTAAATAGAAATCCTATTATAGTTAGAAGGATCAGTTATGGCCGCTAATTTTGGCGTGTAACGGCCTGGTTTGTTCAAAAGTTCTCATCTGTTCTTCAGTGGCAGGGGTTTGATGGTCACGCTTCCACTGTTCGATGGACATACCATATATCTGCTTTTGAGCTCCGGCATAATCCATTTCAAGACCCTGGTTAAGTGCTTCGGCCAGATACCATTTTGCAAGACAGTTGCGGCAAAAACCGGCCAGATTCATCAAGTCGATATTTTGTACATCGGTGCGTTCCTGTAAGTGTTGTACCAGGCCACGAAAAGCGGCGGCTTCAATTTCAGTCTGTTGTTCTCTGGTCATGATAAACTCCTCGTAATGAACTCCTACCCTATCACAAATTCGATGCAGGATTTAATGCAAAATGAAAGGCTATTAAGCTGGTTTGATGTGCTTAAAAATAACCTGGAAGATTCTCATCAGCGTGCCTGTGTGATGCTTCGTGGGCCGAAAGACTGGTCATTGTCGGTAATACATTTATGTATCGGCAAAGGCACGTTATTTTTATCGAATGATAAAACCATGCCGAGCGCGGTAAGTTTTTCCAGGGCAGAAAATCTACTGGGACAGGAAACTGATAGCCTGGTATACGACCTGTATAGTGGTATTAATAGTGATGTACTGTGTATGGCAGCAGGACTTATTCGAAGTGGAGGTATTCTGCTGCTACTTTGCCCGCAGGAATTGAATCCAGGCGATGATGTTTATGGCCATTGGCAGGGGGCCACAGCACAGAGTCCAGTATTTTTTAACTACCTGATGGATCAATGGTCAAGCTCTGAAAGCTATTTTTGTATTGAGCCCACACAACCTTTACCCACAATAAAGCCTTTTACTTTCTCTCCCCTGGTAGAAATTGAACAGGGTAAAACCCGCGATCAGCAGGTATTAATTCAGCAGTTGCACAGTTGGTATGAAGATAAAGCAAAGCCTCTTTTTTTACTGACCGCAGATCGAGGTCGCGGTAAAAGTACTGCTCTCGGCATGTTTGCAAATAGTCTTAATAATCATTGTTGCGTTGTGATTACCGCAGCATCGCGTATGCAGGTTGAGATACTGTTGCAGCAGATCAATGATGGGCCGTCGGTGACGTTCAGGGCTCCAGATGAAATTATCCGCCGACAGCAGACTATCGACATGCTAATCATTGATGAAGCGGCTATGCTGCCAGCCAGTGTGTTACAGCAATGTATCGAGCTTGCACAGAAGACTATTCTGTCCACCACTACTGGTGGCTATGAAGGCACCGGGCAGGGCTTTATGTTGAAGTTTATCGCCGCATTTAACCCACAGCAGCTGAAATCCATGCAGCTTTTGCAGGCAGTGCGCTGGGGTCAGAATGACTTGCTGGAACAGAGTATGAATAACGCACTACTGCTCAAATCTAGTGAATTGAAGCCTTATGTGAAAGGCACAGAGATCAAAACCAGGCTGATTTCTAAAACAGAACTGGTCAAAGACCTGGCTTTATTGCGCGAAATCTACCAATTACTGGTATCTGCGCACTATCGTACACGACCATCTGACCTACGTCAGTTAATGGAGGATGAAAACCAGTTATTGTTGCTGGCGCGCGATGAATTCGCAGTGCTTGGTGTTTTGCTGCTAAACCGTGAAGGCGGTTTTGAGCAGAACCTGAGCGAAGAAATATTCATGGGCAGGCGCAGACCACAGGGACATTTGCTGGCACAGATGCTAACTGCTCAGGCAGGGATTAAGTATTTTTCCTGTTATCAGGGTTTTAGAGTACAACGCATTGCAGTTGAAAAGAATTTCAGGCGTAAAGGGCTGGGACGAATGCTGATCCAGCACGCAAGAGACCTGGTGGACTTGCATCAAGTGGATTATCTAGGCAGTAGTTTTGCGCTGGATCAGATTAATGCGGCTTTCTGGAAGTCCTGTGGATTTCAACTGGTACACATCGCCTCTGGTAAAGGCAAATCCAGTGGGCGGCAAACGCTGGTGGTTTTACAAAGTAGTTGTGCAGACGTCACTGCTGATATGCAAACACTGCAGAATAAAATACAACGTGACCTCGCGTTATGGTTGCTAAGTTACTGTAATGAAATGTTCTGGCGCGATGTCATTGCCTTGTTATCGCTGGTTATTACTGAAAATACACTTACCCATCAGGATAAAGATGAAATCAGAGCCTTTGCTTTCGGTTTTCACGGTTTGGACTACAGCCTGCCCGCATTACAACGTTTACTAATCAGTCAATCAGGTAAATTATCTCAATTTGATCCAAATACCCAGCGCTTACTGGTAGAGAAAATATTACTCAACCGGAGCTGGGAAGCCGTTTTGGGGCATAGTGATTTTGCTGGCCGCAAACCCCTGTTGCAAAACCTTCGACATAATATTAGTGAATTATATGAACAGTCTTATGCATCCTGAATTTAGAGGCGCCGATAATTGGGTTAATCAAGATAAAGATTATGTCTGGCACCCATATTCAGCTATGGGTTCAGAACAACCTGTGTTTCCTGTGCAGTCTGCGAAAGGTGTGCGAATCAGGCTGCAGGATGGTCATCAGTTAATCGATGGCATGTCATCCTGGTGGTGTGCAGTACACGGCTATAATCACCCCCGTTTGAATCGTGCGATCCAGGATCAGTTGCAAACCATGGCACATGTGATGTTTGGTGGGTTAACGCATGAACCCGCGGTTACGTTGGCAAAAAAACTGGTTGATCTGACCCCTTCATCTTTGGCAACGGTTTTCTTTGCGGACAGTGGTTCGGTCGCAGTAGAAGTCGCCATGAAAATGGCTATCCAGTACTGGAGTGCGAAAGGGCAAAAGAGTAAACAGAAATTTGTCAGTTTGCGTTCGGGGTATCATGGAGACACCTTCGCAGCAATGTCCGTTTGTGATCCAGAAACAGGAATGCATAGCCTTTTTTCCAGGGTATTGACACAACAGTATTTCGTACCACAGCCATCATCTCGATTTGCTCAGCCCTTTGATGAATCGGAGCTGGAAGCTATGCGAGACACGCTGCAAAAGCACCAGAAGGATATAGCTGCAGTCATTCTGGAGCCCATCGTACAGGGTGCTGGTGGCATGTGGTTTTATTCGGCTGAATACCTGACAGGTGTACGGAAGTTATGTGATGAATATGAAGTGTTGCTGATAGCTGATGAAATTGCTACTGGTTTTGGCCGTAGTGGTAAATTGTTTGCCTGTGAATATGCCGCAATATCGCCGGATATTATGTGTGTTGGCAAGGCCCTTACCGGTGGATATATGACACTGGCGGCAACGCTAACAACTCAGGAAGTGAGTAAGGTTATCAGTAATTCTGCCCCCGGTGTCTTCATGCATGGCCCCACATTTATGGCTAATCCTCTGGCCTGTGCAGTGGCCAATGCGAGTATTGATTTATTGATGACCTCTCATTGGAGCAAAAAGGTCAAAGCCGTGGAGCAGGGGCTAAATGAAGGCTTACAGAAGTGTAGCGAGCTTAGTTCAGTTAAAGAGGTGCGCGTGCTGGGTGCTATTGGTGTGGTTGAAATGCATAAGCCTGTCGATATGAAAACTATCCAGCCAGCTTTTGTTCAAGAGGGAGTCTGGGTAAGACCATTCGGACGACTGGTATACCTGATGCCACCTTATATCATGCAATCACAGGACCTGGCCAGGCTGACTGATGCTGTCTATAGCGTATTAAGTAAGCTCAATTAGCCGACATCTGGATCTACTTCTTGTCATTGGCTTACCTCGGTCTTTTTTTATCAGCATTTCTATCAGCTACGTTGTTACCGGGCAGTTCGGAAATATTGCTGGTCAGCTTATTGCAGCAGGATTTAAGCCAGGGGCTACTGTGGCTGTGGGCAACAGCGGGCAATTCTCTGGGTTCATTCGTTAACTGGGTGCTGGGCAGGTACTTTTTGCATTTTCAGCATAGACGGTGGTTTCCGATAAGTGAACAATCACTGGAAAAAGCCCAGCACTGGTTTCAACGCTATGGTATCTGGTCATTACTGCTATCATGGGCACCAGTGATTGGCGACCCTTTGACTCTGCTGGCAGGAGTGATGAAGGTCAGGCTGAGTCTTTTCATATTGTTGGTCGTTATCGCCAAAGGCGTACGTTATGCGCTGTTGCTGGGTCTGGTGAATGGGTTTGGTTGACACATAGCAAAATTATCAGAGCTGCCCAGAGAATAGAAATCAATGATATTATTTCTATTACTCAGTGAGCAGCACTCTTTTAATTAATCAGGTAGCAGAATGACCGATAAACTTTTCAGGGGTTATCAACGTTTTCGAGAAGGATATTTTGAAAAGAATAAAGGCCGGTTAGAGCAGCTCGCGCTAAGTCAGGCGCCTGAGATCGCCATGGTCTCCTGCTGTGATTCGCGGGTTGATCCAGGCATTTTGTTTGATGTTGATCCCGGTGAAATCTTTGTTATTCGCAATGTGGCAAATCTGGTTCCGCCCTATGAAACTACTGGTAACTATCATGGAACCAGTGCTGCGCTGGAATTTGCAGTGACCTGTCTACAGGTAAAACAGATTGTAGTATTAGGGCATGCGAACTGTGGTGGTATCAGAGCTTTAATGGAACATGAAACCTCATTTGAGGCAAAAGGCTTTATCGATAGCTGGATGAACCTGGCTGCTGCAGCAAAAGAAGAAGTGCTGGCTCGCGAAGATTTGCATGATATGCAGCAAAAAATTACCGCCTGCGAAAAAACTGCAGTCAGTCATTCGTTGCAGAATTTAATGCTGTACCCCTGGATAAAACAAAGAGTTGAAGCAGGTCAACTGGAATTACTCGGTTGCTTTTACGATTTAAATAATGGTGACCTGCTGATGCTGGATAAAATTGGTACAGGCCCATCGCCCGAATTAAAAAGTTAACTTACAGCGCCGCTATAGCTTTTCAGGCCTCAACAAGCTTCTTCTGACTGAGAAGCTTGTTACCCTAATATGTGTTATGACATGATCAATCCACCACAGACAATTACCGATTGACCGGTAAAGTATGTAGCGTCTTCACTGGCCAGAAAAGCAACAAGCCCGGCAACATCGGCTCCGTTCCAGGCTCGTTTCACTGGAAGATTCTATCAATGGCCAAATAGCGGCTTACTTTGCTGGTTTGGGTGTGACCGCTGTAATCCAGGAAGCCAGTGCTTAGCTGAATAAATTTTGTATCGCTAATCATGGGTACAAATAGCTGTTGCATAATCTGAAATACCAGCAATCTGGATGAGAGGGTGAGGCTTGCGCTTTCGTACTGGAAAATATTATGAGAGTAGATATGTGTGGCTGTTGTGGCATATTACGATATGCTTATTTAGGCAATGTTGGTACAATTCCGCACCGCAGAGCTTAGAGCCAGTCGAGAGTAAAGCTGTTTTCCTGCGAAGCTTTTAGTAATATTAAATGCTTAGTAATCCTGGTTTTCGATTTTCACGATGCAAAATGTAATACAGTTTGTGTAGCGCAACCAATCAAGTTTGGAGTTCACGAGATATATGGCAATCAGCAGCCCTAAAGAAATAATTGAAGATATTCGCCAAGGTAAGATGGTCATTCTCATGGATGACGAAGATCGCGAAAACGAAGGCGATATCCTGATCGCAGCGGATAAAATAACTCCCGAAGCCATAAACTTCATGGCTACTCATGGTCGTGGTCTGATCTGTCTGACGTTAACGGCTGAACGTTGCCAGCAGCTAAATCTGCCACTCATGGTCAGTAACAATACCGAGAGCTTCGAAACCAACTTTACCGTATCGATAGAAGCATCTAAAGGTATCCTGACGGGTATCTCAGCAAAAGACCGTTGCCGTACCATACAGGCTGCCGTTGCAGCAGATGCAGTACCAGAAGATATTGTGATGCCGGGACATATCTTCCCAATCATGGCTCGGCCCGGCGGTGTATTGACCAGAGCTGGGCATACTGAAGCAGGTTGTGACATAGCCCGCATGGCCGGGTTGACGCCTGCTAGCGTAATCGTAGAAATTTTAAACGATGATGGCACTATGGCACGCAGACCCCAACTGGAGATCTTTGCTGAAGAACATGGCATAAAGCTTGGCACCATCGCTGATCTTATTGCTTACCGATATGCCAATGAAAAGACCATAAAGAGAGTGGATGAATCACCAATACAAACCCCTTTCGGTGAGTTCAAGGTTGTTATTTTTGAAGATTTAATCGATGGCGATATGCATTTCGCACTTATCAAAGGCGACATTGATCCGGATGAAGCAACTCTGGTGCGTGTAGTGCATACTCAAAATGCACTGGTCGATTTATTACAATCTGGTGATAAGACATGGACGCTGCCGAATGCTATGCAAAAAATCGCGGATGAAGGTGGCGTGCTGGTTATACTGGCCAGTCAGGAAACCAATCAATCCGTGCTGTATAAAATCCACAAGCTCTGTTCAAGGGAAGTCGCCCCTGCAAACACACCTGCTCCAGACCAGTTCAATCAGGTCGGTGCCGGCTCACAAATTCTTTCTGATCTGGGTATCTCAAAGATGCGCCTGTTGACATCCACCTCTCAGCGTTATCATGCCCTGTCCGGTTTTGGTCTTGAGGTGGTTGAATATATCTGCGAACAGTGACAGATTCTAACTCATCATGGAAAATTTGAATGATCTACACTTTCTGATCAAGATAGCGGCGCTCTATACCGAAGGGATGAAACATACTGAAAACGCGGGAGCATTATACCTCTGTTTATCATAGCGAAAGGCGTCATCCAGCTACTGGGGGGTGGCAGAATGGAAACCTGCAGGCGACTATGCTTACTTGTAACTTCTTTCTGCTACCTGCGGTGACGGTTGAACGCTCGGTGGAAGATAAAGCGCGCTTACTGAATAGCATCGAAGTTGCATCAGTAGTCGAAAATTCAACGTAGTTGTTCTCGCTATTATCGGTATCGGTTCGATGGAATCATCAAGCTTACTGCTTAATTTTGGGAATTATTATCAAAAGGAAATGACAGATGAACTAATAAAGAGTGGGTCTGACGGAGATATCTGTTTGCACTATTATGGCGAAAATGTGGGTGCTGTGATAAGTGACGAAGAAGATCCTGTTTGCCTCAAGGTCACTGGCACAATTAAAAGCCTGCCCACGTTTAGCAGCAGTTGCTGGAGGTGTGTAAAAAGTATCAGCAATAATTGCAGCACTAAAGGGTGATCATATCGATGTGTTGATTACTGATAGAATCACTGTATGGAGTTAGCTAAATTGTCTGCTGATGATCTACGGGTTGTCTATTTACCCTTTTAACTTCAAACTTAATAATACTTTTA
This sequence comes from Gammaproteobacteria bacterium, assembly GCA_050292965.1. Taxonomy (GTDB): domain Bacteria; phylum Pseudomonadota; class Gammaproteobacteria; genus JACNJF01. The sequence goes on from JBNKMF010000029.1 coordinate 31,346, forward strand.
TCGGATACCATTTATGACAAAGAATTTATTACCCATACTGATGTTGCTTTTTAGTACTCAGGTTTTTGCAGTCGAATTTCCAATTGAGATATCAGAATACATCGATGATGTAAAAATTGATGCTTATATCAATAAAGTAGACTTAAATAAAACGAGTCAATGGACACCCTTCGAATCGTCACCACCACTTACTATTAACCAGGCCTTAACAGCGATATTGAATGAAGAAAAGTCTGAAATTGATTTTTCTAATTCACGTGTTATTGGTATTGAATTAAAACCGGTTCCTCATCACAAATCATACTGGCACTATCTGGTTAAGATAAAAACTATTACAGAAGAGGGTTCTGAGCCTCATTTTTTTATAGTGCTAATGGATGGCAAAGTAATTACGGCTATAAAAGAACCTGAGTCAATAAAATAAAAATATTGATGATTAGCTCAGGCTTGAATTTATAGTTACTGATCTGCGTTAATCAGAACTGTTGTGAGTAGTAGCTTTGCAGTGGATAGTGCGAATGTGGCTTTCTGGAATTGTTGCGCTTGCCAACTTACTCATGATAGTGCGGGCAAGGGTAAGTCTAGCGCAAGATAAACGGTAGCAATTTTACAATAAAAGAAATTTAGCTTCGTACACGAGCTATTGCTGAAACAAATCAATACTCAGATTGCATAAAGTAGTACATTGGTTCTTAAGTTATCTGGCTAATGAGTTATAGTTGACTCGAGCAAAAAAAAACTAATGAGAGAAAAAATGACTGTATTAGCATCACTGAAAACTATAACTACGGTTGTTGCTGATACTAGCGACTTCGAAGCTATCAAACTGTATAAACCAACAGATGCAACAACGAACCCTTCGTTAGTATATAAAGCAGCCGCAATGCCTCAATACAGGCATCTGCTGGATGATGCCGTGGCCTATGCAAAAGAAAGGACTTCAACGCCTGAAGAAGCAGTTGAAATGGCTCTCGACAAAGTAGCTGTCAATTTCGGGGTTGAGATTCTCGATCAGGTTGAGCGTTTTGTTTCAACTGAAATCGATTCCCGTCTTTCATTCGATGTTGATTCCACTGTAGCTAAAGGGCGTCAGCTTATCCGCATGTATGAAGATGCAGGTATCAGCAAAGACCGTGTTCTCTTTAAGATTGCATCAACATGGGAAGGTGTTCAGGCTGCAAGAATTCTTGAGAAAGAAGGGTGTCGCTGTAACCTGACGTTACTATTCAGTTTCGCGCAGGCTGTTGCCTGTGCCGAAGCAGGCGTTTTCCTTATTTCACCATTTGTGGGCCGTATTTTTGACTGGTACAGGAAAGCCGACGGGGTTGAAAGCTATGCTTTTGATGAAGATCCTGGAGTGAAATCTGTGCGTCGTATTTATGCATATTATAAAAAATACGGCTATAGCACAGTGATTATGGGGGCTTCATTCCGCAACACAGATGAAATAAAAGCTTTAGCTGGCTGTGATCTTCTTACCATTAGTCCGAATCTTCTTGAACCTAGATTCCGCAGTTGACCGCTCGCAATAGAGGTTAACCCACTGTTTCATAAATCATTACAGTTGATGTGTATAATCACCTAATCGGTGAATCCCGCTACGAACTGAATTGCACGTTTGAGGCGGTGTATCTCTTCGTTGTAACTCCTTGGAATAGCTAGCTATTCCGCGTCGTTACGCCTTGATCTACACCACCTCAAACGCACACTTCAACTCGTCCAACTGCGGATTCTAGGTTGAAGAGATGAGTAACGACAGGAGCGAGCTGAAACAGATACTTTCGCCGAAGTACGCTGAAAAATGCGAAGATGTAAAAATTGAACTCGATGAGAAGACATTCCGCTGGATGCTCAATGAAGATGCGATGGCAACAGAAAAACTGGCTGAAGGAATCCGCGGGTTTACTGCAGATTTGATTAAGCTGGAAGATATGGTTAAGGGTCAGCTTGCATAATCCGGGATTCCGCAATTGACCGCTCGCATCAGACGTTTTGCATTGTTCCTACCTTCGCTCATCCTTGGAGCTCGTACCTCCTGGGTCCATGTAGGCGCCCGTCCATGCATTCGCGAAATAACAGCATCCATGTTGAAAACCCAGTAAGGTGAAATCCAGCTACGAGCTGAATTGCATGCCAGAAGATTAGTTATCCCTTTTTAACCTTACATTGATACATCGCCTGATCGGCGAACGCGATCAGCGTGGTGGCGGTGGTGGCATCATCGGGATAGCGTCCGACGCCGATGCTACCGCTGGATTCCAGCTTGATACCCTGATACGGGATCGGCAAGGATAGGGAGGCTTGCACCTTTTGTACGATGTTGTCTATCGACACTTCATCACAGCCACCTTCGATCAGGATGATGAATTCGTCACCACCGATGCGCGATACCGTATCGCTTTCTCGAAGTAGCATGCTAAGACGCAGCGCTACTTCCTGCAGCACTATGTCGCCTACGTTATGCCCATGCATATCGTTGATGATCTTGAAATTGTCGAGGTCGATGAAAAACAGGGCCAGGCGCGTATTCTGCCGTTTGGCTCTGACCAGGGCATGGTCGAGCTGCTCCTGGAACCGACGGCGATTGGGTAAGCCGGTCAGACTGTCATGGCTGGCGAGGTGATCCAGCTTGTTTTGCTGCTCATGCAGGTCTTCGATCTGTTTGTGTATCTGAGTTTCCATATGCTGGATGCTAAGCGCAAGTTCGCCGATCTCGTCGCTGCGCGCAATCGGCAGCGCCCCAATAGATTCACCTGTGGAGAAACGTCGTACTTCCGCCACGATCTGATTCAAAGGCCTTACAAAGGCGCGCGCAAGGATGACAGCCAGCAGGATTGCCAAAGCACTCAAGCTCAACACGATGACCAGTGTGTCTGCAGCCAGACGGTTACTTTCAGCCAACACGCTGGGTAGTGGTTGGGATAGTCCGAGAATGAATTCCTCTTCGGTCTCCAGTCCTGATAACGGTTGATAGACGAAGGCGGCGACGAGTTTTTCGGATGCATCAGTCGAGTGGTTACTGAATGTGAGCACATAATTCTTGCGCGGCTGGCTACTACTCAGCAGCTGTGCGGTGTCGGGGAATTCTTCCTGCAGGAGGGCGTTCTGGCCGCGATCAAAGGCAAAACTACGGGCCGGATTGGGATGGATCAGATAGTCTCCGCTACCGTTGGCCAGATATAGGATCAACTCGGGTGGCAGGTCGACCGCAAGCTGTGCAAACAGACCTTGAAGGTCGACATTGATCACCATGACTCCGACAGCCCTGGTATTTGCGTCGTGTATCGGGGCAGCGACCTGAAGCGAAGGCCGTTCTTCTCCTGCATGTGCGCCTATCTCGTGGTTGATGGTGGCGCGCGAGACATATACTGCACCAGGAGGGAGTAGAAGCGTATTGAACACATAGGGGTAGTGTCCTTTCTCTTGCAGATCATCGCCTTCGATGCGCAGTATGCTGTCCAGGCCGCGATCAACGCGGATGCGCTCCTGGCCAAAATTTGCAGCCTCGATTAGGCGGATCTGGAAGTACTCTGGATGTACCATCATCAAACGCTCGAACAGGATCGCAACATTTCTTTCGGTCAATGCCTGAAAGTCAGCATTGGTGTTTAGCAGAATACGTACCGCTTGTGGGTGCTGTGCAACCAGACGAACATCTGCAGCAATGCCTTTCAGCGCCACCGTCACCTGGCGCATCAGCACACGAGTTGCGGTCAGCAGGCGCTCTTCGGAGGCATTTACCAACTGGTTTCTACTCGCCTGATAGGCAAAGTAGCCCGTCAGCCCGGTACCTAATAGACCGATCAGCATGAGGATCAACCCAAGGCGCCACGCGATCGGGAACTTCATGGTGCCATCACCCGCGAAAGCTTATCACCGGAACGAATACGCCCCCAGAGTTTTTCGCGCTGATCGGTATCTTCCGGCAGCTCTAGCCATATCAGATGGTCTTGCGGTTGGCTGGAAGTCGGTTCTTCCATCGTACTTGCTAATCCCTGACGCTCGGTTAACAAGCGGTTGGCCTGCTCACTGAGCAGGTTGTTTATCCACGCATGAGAGAGTGCGGGATCTCGGGATTCATGCGTGATGACCCAACAATCGAGCCAGGTGAGTGCACCTTCTTTCGGAATTGTATAACCGATATCTGCTCCGGCGGCTTTTAGCAGATGCACCTGCTGCATGCCGTAGTTTGCAAACATCAGAGCAGCCTTGTGGCGCAAAAAGAGTTGTACGGATTCTTCAGGTTGTGTGTAGAAACTAAGCACGTTACGTCGTAGTGAGATCAACTGTTCAGCCGCATGGCTCCAATCAGCCGCTGCAATGCGGAATGGCGACTTGTATTTAAGTCGCTGTGCCGCGAGCGAGAAGTTGTGCGTGCCACCATCATAGGCGATCACCTTGCCACGATAGCGCGGATCCCATAGTGCTGCGATGGTTGTCGGTGGAGAGGCAATCTGCTTGCGATCATAGATCAGCCCCATCGCGGAGTAGGTGAACGGTATGCCGTAAATCTTATCCACGCTCTTCAGGCCAGGAATGGCTGCGAGATCACGGAAGCGCGGAAGTTGGTGAAGGGTGTTGGGTATCTGCTCGGGGTTCAGTGGCTGCACCAAATTCGAGGCGATGTAGCGTTGCAATTCAGCGGCATTGACTGCGAACACATCGTAATCGCTGTTGTGCGAGCTGATCTTTTGCCACAGCGAAACGTCCGAGGTGATAACGGTCACTTCTACACGTACACCGTGCTGTTGCTCAAAACTCTGTACTACTTCGCTTTCAGCGTAACCTGGCCAGGCTAGTACCCGCAACACTGGTTTTGCTCCCCAAACAGGGCTAACCATAAATAGCAGCAAGAATGCGGTCATTATCAAACGCTGCGTGTAATCTACAGATCGAAAAGCCATGAATTCCCAGACGTTATAAGCATTTGGACAAAACCTAACTCGCATTGCACAGTAGGTCACTACTCCCAGCGAGGCAGTCATAGCCTTTACCCATAAAGTTTTAGGGAGTAGCAGGGGCAGAGTCTGACGACTCCTACGAAACTCTTATTGAAAACTTATAGTTATATTATAAAGATAATGAAAAACCAGGCTTACATGGCAACTTTATTATTTCCTGTGGCCCAACATGGTCGACCAGTAGATTCATCATGTTTTCTCTATGAGTATTGCACAAAAACTCAAAAACGTGTGACTTTATAACCTCTGATATTCCCTGTATTTTATCGCGCAAAGGTTACAGCCGGACACCCGGTATCCTGAGCCTGGCTCCTCTAAACCTGGCCCATCACAAGTGATTAGTCAGTTAGAGGAACTATGGCTTTTGCTTATAGATTCAGCGATTAACATCCACGATAACGCGACCTCGAATCTTACCATCCAGTAACTGTACCGCTGTATCAATGGTGTCGGATAGCTTAATGTCGTGGGCGATGGAGTCCAGTTTTGATATATCAAGATCTTCACCAAGGCGGCGCCAGGCTTCGAGACGAGTTTCACGTGGGCACATCACTGATTCTACGCCAGCCAGAGTTACTCCACGCAAGATGAAAGGTGCTACGGTTGCATTTAAATCCATGCCGCCAGCCAGTCCGCAGGCTGTGACTACGCCGTTGTAGCGGGTAGCAGCAATAGCGTTAGCAAGGACATGACTGCCAACCACATCGACTACACCAGCCCAACGCTCACGTGCTAATGGTCTTCCTGCTTCTGAGTAATCAGAACGGGACATAATCTCCGTCGCTCCTAGTGCTTTTACATATTCGGCTTCTTCACTACGTCCAGTCATTGCGACGACCTGATAGCCAAGCTTTGCAAGTACTGCGACAGCTACACTACCTACACCGCCGGTAGCACCAGTCACCAGTATTTCACCAGCATCAGGGGTTACACCATGTTTTTCCAATGCCATGACACATAGCATGGCAGTATAGCCTGCAGTACCAATCGCCATAGCCTGTTTTGTGGTGAAATTAGCAGGTAAAGGAACAAGCCATTCACCTTTCAGGTTGGCTTTCTGTGCAAGGCCTCCATTATGCGATTCCCCTACACCCCAGCCATTCAGGACAACAGAATCTCCAGGCTGGTAATCAGGATGGTTGCTATGCTCGACAGTACCAGCCAGATCGATACCTGGGATTAGCGGAAACTGGCGAATAATCGGCGATTTACCAGTGATAGCGAGCGCATCTTTGTAATTCAGGGTGGAGTATTCGACATTAATACTGACACCATTTTCAGCAAGTTGAGCCTCATCAATATTACTAAGTTCAGCGCGGTATCCATTGTCATCTTTATGAATCAGAATGCCTTTAAACATGGTTTGTATCCTCTGTGTTATTTTTGATATTTATAGCGGTTAAATAAAACTCACTGAAAGCCAGTAAGGCATCAGCATTGAGTTCGAGTTTGGCGCGCAGTACGGCACCTTCCCAACCAATCCAGAATATTTCGCTGAGCATTTTACAGTCGCTGTTGGGGGGGATTTGTTTGGCAGCCTTAGCCTGAAGCAGGCAATGTTCCAGCTTTTGCTGCCAGCTTTGAAATACGTCTTTAATCTGGTTTCTGAAATGTTCTGGTAGAGCTCCCATTTCCTGTCCAAGATTTCCAATCAGGCAGCCGCGCTTGTATTGATGACGCGCCATACCAGCTTCAGCATCTTGGGTAAACGCCTGTATGCGTTGTAATGGTGGTAAAGCCTCATCGAGTAAAAAACGATCAAGTTTGTGCGAAAAGTAGGCATCGTATTGGGTAATCAAAGCAAGACCAAAGTCATCCTTACTTTTGAAGTAATGGTAGAAAGAACCTTTAGGTACGCCGACACGCTTTAGAATTTCATCAAGACCGGTGGCAGAAAAACCTTTTTCTGTAAGAATCTCGATACCTGCTCGCAATAATGAGGTACGAGTTTCGTTATGCCCGGCGGGGTCTGCTGGAGGTCGTCCGCGGCGACGGGTGATGGGAGCTGGTGTAGACATGGGAATATATTAGACCGATCGTCTAGTTAAAGTAAATAAAAACATTCATGTGTTTAATTTTTTTGGCGGTGATTTCCTGTGTTTTGTCAGCTGAGGATTAAGGTGTTTCTATGGGAATCTTTTGATTCCCATAGAAACACCTAAGTAGATAGATACCCTGTCTGCTTGAGGCAGGGTGGAATATTTACGGGGTGTTTACTGGCCTAACATGCCTCTTTTAAGGCTTTTGTCGGCAGGATAATTACCCAGCCAGATTTCAAGCAGGGCGGTTTTGAAATCTTCTCCTTCTATGCGACCAAGAGCAACATTGTTTTTACTGACCATACAGCCTTTGCCAGGAATGTAGTCGATAATGTACTGGTCGCCTTTTTTGGCGCTTTCTTCGAATAGTTGATTGAAACGACTGATCTGATCGGCGATGGATTTCAGGGTTTCTTCGGACTGATTTTTTTCAAAGCCTTCATTCCAGGCATCGATCAATTTGCTGCTGGAAATTTCATTGTAGATAATATCCATCTGGACTCGGTAAGCACCAGGCTGCGATAAAACTTCAGCAACGGTTTGTGCCTTAGCTGGAAGATACAAAGAGCCGACGTATACATCGATCCACAGTTTTTCACGTAATCCCATACCATTCAGCTGCAGGGTGTTTCCATCGCTTAAAGTGACGTTGTCTGGAACTGTAATGCCTGCCAGTTCTTTAGCATGTAAGGGAAAAATGAATGTGCCTAATAATATTAATACGCCAAGCTTTTTGATCATTTATACTACACCTTTTGTTTTTTTGACTTCATCCATATCAAGTGCTTTGATTTTATCGATTAGTTCACCAATCGCATTTTCAGGGATGCTGCCAGGTTGGGAAAATACCAGCATGGCTTCTCTAAAAACCATGATAGTGGGGATAGAACGAATACTGAAATGTGCGGCAATTTCTTTCTCTTCTTCCGTGTTTACCTTGGCAAAAACTATGTCATCGTATTTTTCAGAAGCTGCTTCAAAGATAGGGGCAAACTGTCGACAAGGGGCGCACCAGGGAGCCCAGAAGTCAAAAATTACAATGTTATTCTCTTCAACCAGCGCTTCAATTGTTTCTCTTGTTGCTGCTACAACTGTCACGTGTTACTCCAGTATTGATATAATTATAGTTGGATTATAGCCGATGACAGATCGTGCTGTAACTCATTAACTGTGAATTAAGCACTAGTTGAGGTTAGATTACTGGCTTTCAGGTTTAATGTACTGGATGACGCCAAGACGTATCAGTTCGGCATGTAAAATGACAGCACGCTCCATACAGTCAGGCACTTCTAGCAATTGTTGCTTTAGCGTGTTTTCCAGCGGTAATATGTAAATGAGCTGATAGATTACGGTATTGAAATCACCTGCTTCAGGTATGGGGAATTGAGACGAGGTGATATGTTTGAGTAGCTCAAACATGTAGTAGTACTGGTCAGGAATCTGTTCGATAACTTCTTCATGCAGGGTTTCGGTCTCGGCCACAAGCAGGCCGTTACCCAGGCTACGCGTGGCATTGATTCTAAAACGTTGTAATCCTTCTATCGTGATACCCAGCAAGCCATCGTTGCGGTTTTGAAAATCAATGATGGTTGCGGTGGTGCCAGTGGTAAAGATCTCGACATCACTGGCGGTTTCTTCGCCCTGATAAATTAATACAACACCAAAGGGCTTTTGGTCACGCATGCTCTCGGCAATCATGTCGGTGTAACGCGGCTCGAAAATTTTCAGGGGTAATTTATTGCCTGGAAGCAATACCGTTTTAACTGGAAATAATGACAGTTCCATCAATGCTATGACTCGCTGTGATTGGCCCAACGTGGGGAAAGCTGGTTCTCAATATGCAGTTGATCAAGGATACGACTGACGACAAAATCTACCAGATCATCAACGCTGTTTACACCCTGATAAAAACCGGGGCTGGGGGGCAATATGACAGCACCCATATTGGAAAGCTTGAGCATATTCTCCAGATGCAGACTGGATAGCGGTGTTTCGCGCGGTACCAGAATGAGTTTGCGGCGTTCCTTGAGAATCACATCCGCTGCACGATGTATCAGGTTATTACTTAAGCCATGCGCTATTGCAGCCAGGCTACCCATGGAGCAGGGGCAAACTACCATCGCGTCAGATACAGAAGATCCACTAGCCACAGGAGCCGTCCATTGATCTGTTCCATACACCTGAATCTGTTCTGGCTCACAACTAAAATAATCGCATAGTTGCAGCTGCATTTGTTGAGGCTTTGACTGTAGTTTGAGATCACTTTCCATCGCCATTACAATCTGCCCGGGTTGCGAACAGATAAACTGAATCTGTACACCGCTTTTTAGCAATTCCTGCATCAGGCGTATGGTATAGGGCGCACCGGTTGCGCCGGTCATCGCCAGAGTGATTTTATCCATGTTTGAACCTTGATTTTTCATGCTCAGTGAGTTTCTGGGTGGCGTTGGATAAACGCGTGATCAGATTCTCCAGAAATACACGGTAGTATCTTAACTGGGTTTCCACCGTCGCTTTATCCAGCAGGGATCCGCTCACCATCATTAATGATACATCGGTTCTTGCAAATATCGATGCCTGCCTGGGTTCCTGCATGATGAAAGCTATTTCACCGAAACAGTCGCCCTGATGCATTTGGCCGATCACGACACGATCTTTTCTTACTTCTACACCGCCTTTGGTGATGATGTAAAAGGCTGTTTCTAACTCGCCTTCTGAAAGAATAATCTCCCCTTTCTTAAAGTCCAGCCATTCACTGGCATCCACGACTTCGGTAATCTGTTCATCGTTGAAGCCCTTAAAAAATTTCAGATAACGCAGGGTTGACCATTTTTCCTGCATGTCGATGCGTTCACCGATTCCACGTAAGCGACCAAAGGCTCTGGATAGTTCAGTAGCTAGAAGTGCCGCAGTATCGTAGCGATCATAGATGATTTTACTCAGACATTTTTCAGCGATATCAATCACCTGCTGGGGCAGGTCTGGACGAATCAGATTAAGTGGGTCAGGGTCAATATTGGTAATCTGATAAATCAGGGATTCCAGACTGTTGGCCTTAAATAAGGGGCGTCGCGCCAGTAGCGCATACATGACTGCACCCAGAGAGTAGATATCGGATTGTTCAACCAGTCTTTTTTCAGGGGTAAGTTGTTCGGGGGGCAGGTACATCGGACTACCCTGGACCGATGTAGGTGCTGATTCACCATAATCAAAATGCGCGATGCTGAAGTCCATGATCTTAACCTCGCCATCAGTGCTGAGCATGATGTTGCCGGGTTTCAGGTCGCGATGGATAACCCCCTGGCGGTGCACATAGTCCAGCCCCTTGGCGCATTGATACATCACATCAATCACCTGGTTGGTGGTCAGGGTGCGATCACCTGTGACGTATTGCTGCAGGGTAACGCCATCGACATATTCCATGACGATGTAGTTCCAGTCATCCTGCTGGCCGGCATCGTACACAGCAACCACCGCTGGGTGGTGCATGCGGCCTGCTGAATAAACTTCGGCAAAAAAATTCTCGCGATTTTTCTGTGCCTGTTGCGGGTTTTCATCATCGTTTAGGTGCGCAACCTTGATGGCGACAGGGCGTTGGACAAAGGGGTCGTAAGCCTCATACACTACCCCCATAGAGCCCTTGCCTATGACTCTTTTGATTTCATATTTGGAGATTTTGCGCGGTTTGGGCGTTGTGTTAGCCATCTTAACGATCCCTCAAGGCTTGAATTAATTTCTGCTGGATGCCTTCAAAACCTCCATTACTCATGATCACAATTTTATCCCCTGTGGTAACGCTGAGGATTAGTGAGTCGATGATTTGATCTATTTCTGGGTATATTTGCATACGTGAAGACTGACCTTTAATTAATGACTGTATGTTCCATTGTAGCTGACCATTATCAAACAGCAGTACGTTATCGGCAGCGTCGAAAGATGCGCCCAGCGTTTTTTCATGTATTCCAGCCTTCATGGTATTAGAGCGAGGTTCAAATACGGCAATCAATCTGCCTTCGGTTTGTTGCTTTAGCGCTTCCAGAGTCACCTTGATTGCTGTTGGGTGATGCGCAAAGTCATCAATAATGCTAATGCCATCGAATTCAGCAATCACTTCCTGACGCCTTTTAACCCCTTTGTAAGACTGTAAGGCTTCAATACCGACTGCCAGAGGAACTCCGGCATGTTGTGCAGCAAGTAAGGCGGCACAGGCATTTAGCTGATTGAACTGGCCCTGCGGTAGACCATCAAGTGACCAGCTCTGGTTGGACTTTGTATCACGGATTAACTGCTGTCGGGATTGTATGGCGAGGTCGGCCTGCTCCAAACCAAAGTCTAAGGTTTCAGACCAGCAGCCCATCTCAAGCACTTGTTGTAGATTTTCATCCTGTTTGTTTCTGATTATCAGACCATTGCGCGGTACGATGCGCATCAGGTGGTGAAACTGTTTCTTAATCGCCTGCAGATCTTCGAAGATGTCTGCGTGATCAAATTCCAGATTATTGAGGATTACCGTGCGCGGCTGGTAGTGTACAAACTTGCTGCGTTTATCGAAAAATGCAGTGTCGTATTCATCCGCTTCGATAACAAAAAACGGTGCGCTTCCCAGTCGAGCAGATTGGTTAAAGTTCAAGTTTAGCCCGCCAATCAAAAAACCGGGTTGTAGATTGGCATATTGCAGAATCCAGGCCAGCATACTGCTGGTGGTGGTTTTACCGTGCGTGCCTGCGACAGCTAGTACCCAGCGGTCTTTGAGTAGATGATCATGCAGCCATTGTGGGCCGGATATATAGGGCAGGCCTTTTTCCAGAATGATTTCAATTTGCGGGTTGCCACGTGAGATTGCATTGCCGATGACATACAGATCGGCATCCAGATCCAGGTTGCTTTCCAGATAACCATCGCGTAAATCGATACCAGCATCAGCCAGTTGGGTGCTCATGGGCGGGTAAACATTGGCATCGGATCCGCAAACCTCATGCCCCAGTTCACGTGCTAGTAGTGCAAGGCCGGCCATAAAGGTGCCGCAGATGCCGAGGATGTAAATTTTCATTAAAAAACTTTCGTTAAAATATATTCGTAAATCAGAAAATAATTAAACGCCAAAAAACCGGCCAGTAGGGTATTGATCTGAAATGAGCGCTTAAAGATCAGTGAAATAATCGCCAGATTCCATACCAGCAAAATAACGTTTATCTGAAATGCCATTGGGCTAAGCTGATCGGGAGTGGGTGACGATAGCAGATAAAACAGTGGAATGCTGACCAAGCTAACGATCAGGTTCACGCCTATCAGTGCGGACATGGTCTGTATCAATCGCTCAGGTTTTTTCACCAGTTTCAGTACGACGCTAGTTATAGCGTATAGAATACCGATTTCAATAATAACCTGGCCGAAAATAGAAACTAGAGTACGTTCATTACCCAGTAGCGCATAGCCAACCAGTACATAAGCCAGTAGGCTAAGTATTGTGGTTTTGGGGTTAAACGGTAGATTTGAGGGAGATGATAGAAATACACACATTTGAAGATAGTGTTTCAGGCATACTAACCAGAGTTTTAAAACGTGAGACATCGAATTTTACAGATCCCTTTTCCAGTTATTAAGATGATGTTGAATGTCTTGCAGTACCACTTCGGCAGAAGTGTAATTTATTGGAATGTGAATACGTGATGGATTCGACTCAATAACCAGGCTGGGGAAGCTGTTAACACCTATATTGCGTACGTTTTGCAATTCGGCCTCAAAATCCTGCATTAATTCAGTAGAAAACATGCGTTGCCTGAATTTATCTACATCCAGTCCAATGCTTGCAGCAGCATCGCTAAGTGTCTCCAGATCGGAAGGGTTTTTAGCTTGCAGATAGTATGCCTGCTGGATGGCATAGGTTATATCACTTTCCTTATCCGCCATCTGGCGAGCTACAATGGCTGCACGACAGGCCGGATAGGTAGAACGGCGTGGCGTATTCTGGTTCCAGAAATCAAAGTTGAACTGGGTGCCGGGGATAACATGGCTAATCCGCTTCCAGGTAGCCTGTAAATTATCACGCATGGATTGAGCCATAGGTTCTTCACTATCGGGAGCCAGGCCGCCCACCCAGCTTATCAAGTTAATCTCTTCGGGTAATTGTTGCCTGATCTGGTTCCACACGGGACGAAAACCCCAGCACCAGCTGCACATCGGATCATGCACGTAATACAGTGTAACTGATGGTGGTTTATTCATTTGCAGGGATTCTCGTATAGAATTTGTAATTTATTAACGCCTGGGTCTTTATTGTCGAGTGACATACCACATGACCCATCTAGCTCATTTAGATATACTCACGCGCAATTTATCCCGATACCTAAGAATTAATCTATGAGTGATTTATCAGAATACGATGTTAGCACCTTTCAGGGTTTGATACAGGCCCTGCAGACATTCTGGTCTGAACAGGGTTGTGTAGTGTTGCAACCGCTGGATCTGGAAGTTGGCGCGGGCACTTTTCATCCAGCTACCTTCCTGCGTTCTATTGGTCCTGAGCCCTGGAATGCCGCTTATGTGCAGTCTAGTCGTCGTCCTACTGATGGTCGCTATGGTGAAAACCCCAACCGCCTGCAGCATTATTTTCAATTTCAGGTTTTACTCAAGCCAAGCCCGGACAATATTCAGGAGCTGTATCTGGATTCATTACGCGCGTTAGGTTTTGACCCGCTGGTGCATGATATCCGTTTTGTCGAAGATAACTGGGAATCGCCAACGCTGGGAGCCTGGGGGTTGGGCTGGGAAGTCTGGTTGAATGGTATGGAAGTGACCCAGTTTACCTATTTTCAACAGGTCGGTGGACTTGAATGCCGTCCGATACCGGGTGAAATCACCTACGGACTGGAACGTATCGCGATGTACGTACAGGGGGTGGAAAGTATCTATGATCTGGTGTGGACACATGGCCCACATGGCGCTGTTACCTACGGCGATATCTACCATCAGAATGAGGTTGAGCAATCGACCTATAACTTTGAATATGCCAATACCGATGAATTATTCCACTGGTTCGACGTATGTGAAGCAGAAAGCCAGAAACTGATTGAAGCAGGATTACCGCTACCAGCCTACGAGCAGGTGATGAAAGCCTCGCATACCTTTAATTTGCTGGATGCAAGACATGCCATCTCGGTCACCGAGCGTCAGCGCTTTATCCTACGCGTTCGCACACTGGCTCGAGGTGTGGCAGAAGCCTTTTACCAGTCACGCGAAAGCCTTGGGTTTCCTTTACTTAAGGGAGGTGCAGCATGAGTGATTGTCTAATTGAGCTGGGTACTGAAGAGCTGCCACCAAAAGCGTTACTAAAACTGTCTAAGGCATTTACCGATGGCGTTATCAATGGGTTAAAAGCTGCTGGACTGGAAGTCTCACAGGTCGAATCATTCGCCACTCCAAGACGTCTGGCTATGTTGCTGCGTGATGTGCCTCTAAAACAGGCAGATCAGGTGGTAGAAAAGCGCGGACCTGCGTTACAGGCGGCTTATGATGCTGAAGGCAATCCAAGCAAGGCATTACAGGGCTTTGCGCGCGGTTGCGGGGTTGATGTCTCTGAGTTGCAGCAGAAAAAAACCGATAAAGGTACCTGGCTGTATTTTGAACAGCAGCAAAAAGGGCAGAGTATTCAAGCCTTGTTACCAGCTATCGTGTCAGACTCATTGGCAAAACTGCCGATTCCCAAACGCATGCGCTGGGGAGATCGGGCTGATGAATTTGTACGTCCAGTACATTGGTTGGTGATGATGCTGGATGACTCTGTTATCGAGGCCAATATTCTGGGTACCGACGCCGGCTCACAGACCTGTGGCCATAGATTCCATGCCCCGCAGGCGATCGCGCTGGCGCAGGCTACGGATTACGAACAGCAGCTGGAAACTTCAGCCTATGTGATAGCGAACTTTGACAGGCGTCGCACAAAAATCCGTCAGCAAATAGAAACTACTGCCGAGCAACTGGGTGGTTCGGTACAGATGGATGAAGACCTGCTGGACGAGGTAACTGCACTGGTAGAATGGCCTGCGGCGATCAGTGGACGGTTCGACGATGAATTCCTGCAGGTGCCGCCGGAAGCGCTGGTTACTACCATGCAGGATAATCAGAAATATTTTGCGGTATTTGATGCAGAGCAAAAACTGTTACCCCACTTTATCACTATCTCGAATATCGAAAGCAGTCAGCCGGAAATGGTCTCGCACGGTAATGAGCGTGTCATCCGCCCACGTTTTTCTGATGCTAAATTCTTCTGGGAGCAGGATCAGAAAGTCACCCTGTCTTCACGCCTGCAAAGCCTGGAGACTGTGGTTTTCCAGCAGCAGTTGGGGACCATTGCTGAAAAGGTGATACGCGTACGTGCATTGGCGGGTTATCTGGCCGAAAAGCTATCTGCAGATGTGAGTCAGGCCGAACGCGCAGCTGAGCTGTGCAAATGCGATTTGATGACCGATATGGTTGGAGAATTCCCCAGGCTGCAGGGCATCATGGGTAATTACTATGCGCGTCTGGATGGTGAGGCTGGCGAAGTTGCAGACGCTATTGAGCAACATTACTGGCCTCGTTATGCAGGTGATAAGCTGCCTCAAGGTGCCAGCGGGCAAATCGTCGCATTGGCGGACCGTATCGATACCATGCTGGGTATTTTTGCCATCGGGCAGAAACCCACTGGCGTTAAAGACCCTTTTGCACTGAGGCGCTCAGCACTGGGTATTATCCGTATCCTGATTGAAAAAGAACTGGCGCTGGATATCGCTGATGTCTGCCGCAAGGCAGCGCAGGGTCTGGCAGATAAGCTGGATGCTACAGCTTCGGTAGATGAGGTTGTTGAGTATATCTATGATCGACTGAAGTCCTATTACCAGGATCAACAGATTCGTTTTGATGTGGTTGAAGCCGTGCTGGCTACAGTGCCTACCGAATTAACCGACTTGCATAATCGAGTAGTCGCCGTGAATGAATTTCTCCAGCAGGATGCAGCAGTAGCGCTGGCGGCTGCCAATAAGCGCATCAGTAATATCCTCAAGAAACAGCAGGATGCGGTGGCAGACTCAATTGACTCTGAGATGTTGCTTGAAGCAGCAGAGCAAAGTCTGTATCAACAGTTAACTCAACTGGAAGCGAAAGCGGCAGCCTTTTTTGCTGAACGTGATTATCTGGCCGGGCTCAACGCACTGGCAGAATTACGTCCATCTGTGGATGAGTTTTTTGATCATGTCATGGTAATGGCAGAGGATGAAAAGCTGAAACAGAATAGACTGGCGCTGTTACAGAAGCTTTCCAGACAATTCTTGCAGGTGGCCGATTTTTCACGTATCCAGTAGGGCGTTGCGATGAATAAAATGATAATTCTGGACCGCGATGGCGTGATCAACCACGATTCGGATGATTACATCAAGTCGCCCGATGAATGGCTGCCGATAAACGGCAGTCTGGAAGCGATCAAACGATTGAAGAAAGCAGGTTATCTAGTGACAGTTGCTACCAATCAATCAGGTATTGGGCGCGGCATGTTCAGCCTGGAAACCTTGCAGGACATACACGAAAAATTTACCGGATTACTGGCACAACGAGGCACTGAGATTGATGGTATTTTCTTTTGCCCACATCGCCCGAACGATAATTGCGTATGTCGAAAACCCAAGCCTGGTTTGCTATTACAGATTGCGCAGCAGTTTCAGATCAAGTTAAAGGAAACGGTATTTGTCGGTGACAGTTTCAGCGACATACAGGCCGCACGTATGGCGGGGGCGATACCTGCTCTGGTGCAAACCGGCAAGGGAATGCGTACGATAGAGAAGTATGGTGTATTTGAAGATATTCGGGTGTATACCGATCTTGCACATTTTGTGCGCGAATTATTGAGAGGAAGCGAGGTTTGAACCCTATCTATAAATTCTGGCTGGTTTTACGCAGCAGCCTGTTCTGGTTTGTGTTTTTACCATCGGTGCTGCTGTTATCTATCTTTCTTTCGCTTTCCTTTCTTTTTCCCGTCAGTTTTCGAGTGGAGTTGATCAAGCTGTGGATACGCTTAAACCTGGGCTGGATATGGTTGACCTGCGGCCTGGGTTACGAGGTAGAAGGGCTGGAAAATATTCCCGAAAAGGGGTTTATCGTGATG
>JBNKMF010000030.1:0-47576 GCA_050292965.1 Gammaproteobacteria bacterium
ATTATACACATCAACTGTAATGATTTATGAAACAGTGGGTTAACCTCTATTGCGAGCGGTCAACTGCGGAATCTAGGGTAATACCAGTACGATGATTTTCAACTGCGTATATCTGGTCAGCTATCTAAGTCAATTTATGACTTTAATGCCGGGCGATATAGTCACCACAGGTACCCCGCCGGGGGTGGCTCTGGGTATGCATCCATCGCCCTGGTTGCAACCGGGTGATGTGATAAATCTGGGCATAGATGGCCTTGGAGAACAACGTCAAACAGTGGTTGGATGGCAGCAGGCGTAACTTAAAAAAAGCAACCTGAATGCCCCTCAGTTTCAGCCATTTCAATATTAAAAGCGTTTTAACCGCAGATTAGGGAAGGAGAAGCCCATAAGTAGAATAACTGCTCGGCTCTGGCTCCCTGCTTCACCCTTGACAGTAGCTCCTCTTTCATCTCCTGCTTTGTTCTACCTTCGCCCATCCCTGGGCTCAAAACAGCTACGTCCATGTAGGCGCCAGCATTACCTTAATTATGGGGATCAAGCCCTAATCTGTGGAGGGCGTTTTTATGTGAGTAAAAATAGTTTAGTTTCAGCTATGATCAGCAAAAGAAATAATTACATACAGGCCCCGGAGTTTGATATTGATCAATAAAAGTAAGCAGTGAGTAATAAATTACTAGCTCTGGAACCGAAAATCCCTAAGATATCAAGTTTTGGAATAACTTATTGAGGATAAGGAACAATGAAAAAGCTGAATTATATTCCCATGGCAATTACTGTCGGCACGCTGTTGGTCTCCTGTGGCGGAAGTGATGGTGATAGTTATAGTTTCGACTACAAACTTCCTCCTGCTCTGGAAATAGACAGCACCAATGCTGAGCCTGCCTATAGCAGCGTAAAAACAAACTTTGATCTGTCTCGTGAAAACTATCTTTCTTACAAAGGGGGGGTAGTTGTCAACAATCGCAGTTCTTTGACCAATGCTTTCGACTTCCTGAATCAGGTGATCATGACACGGCATACCGCAGGAAAAGCTACACTTTCGGATCCTGTCGCTGTTACTACTTCAGATTCTATCGATGAGACTTGCAGCGGAGGTGGGAAGATACAGGGTAGCGGTCAGGTCGATGATAGCTACCCCCAGTATTCTGAGTCGGGTTCAGTTACGTTTGATAAATGTGCGGAGAGTGGTATCAACATGAATGGAAGGCTTCGCTTCAGTTATCAGGAGAACAGAAGTACTGGCGCCTATTCCGACTCCATATCAGGAGATATTTCGTTTAGCGGGCAGGTGAGTGGCTCTGAAACGATAAGTATCGGTATGGTGGGTATGAATTTTGCCGAAACGGGGAATTTTTTCGAATATACTTATACTATTTCCGCTATGGATATGAGCTTTGGTGTTGCTGATTCCAGTTTAGCGTTCTCAGTATCGGTTTCATTGGATGAGGATATTGTAGAGAATACGGGAGATACATGCCCCGACAGCGGTACAGTCAGGCTAACCGGTTCAAACGGTACTTATCTTACAGCGACATACAATGGTTCGGAAGTCATTGTTTCCGAAAATGGCAACCCCGGGAATACCTTCACCTGTATATGACTTAGTCGTTTTTTCGATAGCAAAAATAAACGGGGTCTTTGACCTCGTTTATTTTACCTAAGCCTGTCGATTCACAGGAGTATCGCTGATTCTATCTGCACTTGATGCAGTTCCATGGCAAAAAACTTGTTATTATGCCTATTGATTTCTAAACAGGAATTGGTATCGACCCATGCCTGCCTTTCAATCTCTCGCATCGTGCAATCACTGGATTTTTGATATGGATGGCACGCTCACAATCAGTCAGCACGATTTTGCATATATCCGCAAAAAGCTGGGTCTGCCGCAGACTGTCCCTATTTTGGAAGCGCTGAATGCAATGCCCTTACAACAGGCAGAGCCTCTGTGGGAAATGCTGAATGACCTGGAGCTCTACTATGCTGGCAACGCGACGATTATGCATGGCGTGATGCCTGTGCTCGAGCGGCTCTATGCACGCGGAGCCCAACTCGCGATCCTTACGCGCAATACCATGCCGGTGGTTAAGCAAACCTTACAGGCCTGTGGTATCGATCATTTTTTTCCGCAACATCATCTGCTCGACCGTGATTCCTGTCAACCTAAGCCATCCCCCGATGGTGTTCATCATTTACTTCAGCTCTGGGGTGCAGAACCTGAAGATGCAGTTATGGTAGGAGATTACCTGTTTGATTTGCAGGCAGGCAAGGGGGCAGGCGTAACCACCATCCATATCGACCCACAAGGTGCGTTTGCCTGGCCCGAGCTAAGCGATATCTGTATTCGTAAATTTGCTGAAATTGAAAATTATATCGACTGATTATGGTTTAAAATCAGGACTTGTTTGTGTAGTTTTAATAAACTGGAAGAAGAAAGGGTTTCGAGTAGTCCCAATAACTAAGGTCATGTTTTTTGGCTTAAAAGTGACTTGGGGAGTAAGATCTACTAATAGCATTTTATATTTGAGCAATTTGGAAACTATTTTTCATGCTAATAATAGTGCATTTTCCGAAAAAAATTCTGACGAATTCAAGAGGACGAAAATGAAAAAAAACGATGCTGTTAAAGAAAAGAATTCTTTTTCTTCATATTTTAATAGTAAGGATGTTGAGGGAATAAAAAAAACCATAATGAACCACCTGTTAAGCTTTCAGGGGCGAGACCCTGAGCGAGCAGGTACTCCAGATGTTTATAAGGCTCTTGCCTATACTATGAGGGATTTTCTGGTTGAAAACTGGATCAATACTCAGCAAAGTTATTACACTAAAAAACAAAAGCGGGTCTATTATCTCTCTCTGGAATTCTTAATAGGTCGTTCGTTGGGTAACAGCCTTTTCAACATGGGGTTTTTCGATAAGGTGAACCAGGCCGTTGATGAGCTAGGTTTTGATTTAGCAGCGGTACGTGAAGAGGAAGAAGATGCTGCTCTGGGTAATGGTGGCCTGGGTCGGTTAGCGGCGTGTTTTATGGACTCAATCGCCACCATGAAAATTCCTGGTTATGGTTATGGTATTAATTACGATTATGGCCTGTTTCATCAAAATTTTATTGATGGCTATCAGGTAGAAAGCCCCGATAACTGGCTGCGTTATGGCTCGCCCTGGGAGTTTGACCGAACACACCCCTTATATGCGGTAAATTTTTATGGCAATGTCAGTAGTTTTATTGATAAAAAAGGTCATTACTGCTCTGAATGGGTTAACACAGAGACTGTAATGGCCAATCCCTGCGATGTTTTAATACCGGGGTATGGAAATAATAATGTCATCAATATGCGGCTGTGGCGTGCCAAAGCATCTAGAGAGCTGGACTTAAATTATTTTGGTAAAGGCGATTATATTGGGGCCGTACAAAATAAAGTTCAATCTGAAACCATATCAAAATTACTCTATCCACCTGATGATGAAAGTGCTGGGCGAGAGTTGAGGTTAAAGCAGCAATACTTTTTCGTTGCAGCAACATTTCAGGATATTTTCAGGCGTTACGTAAAGCACAATAAAGGATTTGAAAACTTCAGTGATAAAGTTGCGGTCCAGCTGAATGACACCCATCCCTCTATCGCAATTCCAGAGTTGATGCGCCTGTTCATGGATGAGCATGGCATGGGTTGGGAAGAGTCCTGGGATATCTGTGTTAAGACTTTTGCCTATACCAATCATACCCTTATGCCGGAAGCGTTAGAGACCTGGACTGTAGAGCTGTTTGGAAAAGTACTGCCGCGACATTTACAGATAGTCTATGAAATTAATCATCGATTTTTAGATCAGGTTGCCAAGAAATATCCCGCGCAGAATGCATTGCTCAGAAATATGTCAATCATCGACGAAGGCCCTCCCCAGCGAGTGCGTATGTCTCATTTGGCTATAGTTGGCAGTCATTCGGTGAATGGTGTTGCAGAGCTTCATACAGAGCTGATAAAAACTAGACTGTTTAAAGATTTTTATCAGTTTTATCCTGAACGATTTAACAATAAAACAAATGGTATTACACCCAGAAGATGGCTGCTTAAATGCAATACGAACTTATCTTCCCTGATTACCGAAAACATTGGTGATAGCTGGATCACCGATCTTAAACAGCTTAAACAGCTTGAAAAGTTCGCCGAAGATGCAGCGTTTCAGGATAAGTTTCATGCCGCCAAGCTGGCAAATAAACAACGTCTTGCCTCGGTTATTAAGCGTTTATGTGGTGTTGAAGTGAATATTGACTCAATATTCGATGTGCAGGTGAAACGAGTGCATGAATATAAGCGGCAGCTGTTAAATTTATTACATGCCATTGCGCTGTATCAGCGTATTGTAACCAGGCCTGATGAGAGGGTTGTTCCGCGCACGGTCATTTTTGCTGGCAAGGCTGCACCTGGCTATTATAAAGCCAAGTTGATTATTAAGCTTATCAACTCTGTTGCAGAAGTTGTTAACAATGACCCTCGGGTTGGGGATAAGCTAAAAGTCGTTTTTATCCCAAATTATGGGGTGTCCCTGGCAGAAAAAATTATTCCTGCGGCAGATCTGTCTGAGCAAATCTCCACTGCTGGAACAGAGGCATCTGGTACGGGAAATATGAAGTTTGCACTCAATGGTGCCTTGACCATTGGTACACTTGATGGCGCCAATATTGAAATAAGGGAAGAGGTTGGTAGCGACAATATATTTATATTTGGTCTGACGGCAGAACAAGCCGAGTGGGAAAAGCGATCTCCCAAGCGTTCGCCACAACAAATCTATCAGCAAAGCGAAGAAATTCGCCAGGTTATTGATGCTATTCAACAGGGTTGTTTTTCAAAAGAGGATAAACACCTTTTTCAGTCTATTTATGATGACCTTATGAATCATCACCGAGACCCGTATCTGCATTTGATGGATTTAGAACAGTACCTGCGCTGTCAGGAGAGGGTCGAACAAACCTACCTGGATCAAAAATTGTGGCGCAAAATGGCTATACTTAATGTGGCCAGGATGGGTAAGTTTTCAAGTGACCGTACCATTCGGCAATATGCAGAGGAAATCTGGGGGATTGAAGTGGAGTGAATTGAAACAGGCAGATACAAAGAGTGTGAAAGCAAGTAGTCATTCTCGTTATGGCAATAGTCATTAACTGCAAACGACGCCTTGCCGGGCACGCCGGGATTTGCCGTAAATACATGTTCAACTGCGGATTCCCGGTTCAATTCTCTCTTCGAAAAGCGGTATCTCAAATCGATTAAAAACACCCCAGCAATAGCGAAAAGATTTGAAGCTGAATTCCGCGCCGTCACGCCTTGATCTACATCACCGCAAACGCACTACAACTCACGCAACTGCGGAATCCAGGTTGAAAAGAATTTTCAAAAATATCCAAAATTTTTTCTTCCCCTGTTATCAATAACTCACAGATAGTAGACTCAGTTAAGTGAACTACTTTAATAGATATTATCCGTTTATTTTGAATAATTACAGCAGAGGAAGTGTTCACAACTTATACCCTAACTAAGTAAGAGAGCCGATGACACATAAAATACATTTACTTGCGCTATTAGGTGCAACTCTTTCGATCACTGTTTACGCAAGTGATTTCAGCGCTCTTAATCAAGCCTTACCCCGGCAGATAGATGCCGTGTCCATTGCTCCAGTGTTTGATTTCGACAGTGACAGCTGTCTGCCTTCGGCCGGTATCAGTCGTAACGGTGATCGCAACGGTGGCCATAATCCTTCTGGCGGTTTGACCGGTAGCTGTCGTTCATCCAATTTTCTAGAACTCTCCAATACAGTTCACCGTTACGCCTGCAATGCAGTTGACGGTGTCAGGTATTGCGGCCACTTTTATGCGCTCTATTTTGAAAAAGACCAGATATTTAGCGGCATCCGAAGTGGCCACCGCCATGACTGGGAGTATGCCGCAGTTTGGACTATCAACGACAAGGTAACCCATGGCAGTTATAGTGCACACGGCGATCTGAAGACTGTAGCGGCTTCACAACTGGAGTTTGAAAACGGCCACCTGAAAATTGTTTACCATAAGGAAGGCGTGGCAACCCACGCAATGCGTTTCGCCAAGACCGCTGAAATCGCAGAGAATCCATATGGCTCCTTTGTTACACCTCCCATTATCAGCTGGTATGAGTTTACCGGTGATGGCTGGAACAATCTGGTCATGCGCACCTTGTTGAATAACTATGACTACGGCTCTGCTAACCTGCCGATGCGTGACAGTGCATTCCGCAATAACCTGAACAGGTTCAAGCCCTCTAACTTTCCTGAATTCAGTGATACCAATGTAATGGCAGCCAACCCGGGTGTTAATGAACGTTTCGTTCAATTTGTGAATAACGCATCTGGTTTATGCCTGGATATTACCGGAGCCACAATGACCAATGGCACCAACGTCGCGCAATGGTATTGTAACGGTGAGAATAATCAAAAGTGGTATCTTGAAGCAGGTAGTGGCCAGATCCATAGCCTGCGGGATCCACGTTACTGTCTAGATAACAGCAGTGTATTTGAAAATGGTGCCAACATCATGATCTGGAGCTGTTATGGCGGAGATCCACAGCGTTTTGTCGAAAACGGCGATGGCTCTTTCAGTATGGCAATTGACCCGCATCAGGTGCTCGATGGCAATGGCGCCAGTCCTGGTGATAATGTGGACACCTGGTGGAATTGGGGGGGGACCAATCAGCGCTGGACTCTGGTATTCTGACCAGTAGTGAAAACGGTGTGGTTTCCGGCAGCATACAGGAAGAATTGGAGTTGATTGACATCGACCTCTTATAATAGATGTATTCTATCCTGGAGATATTGTGTTCAATCAGGTTTTTATTCGCCTCTTAAGTGCGATGCTAGTATCACTTACGACACTCTTCTGGTCCGACCTTTCCAGTGCGACCACTAGATATGGACACTCGAGTAAATTCAAATCGATGCATACAAAAGCATCAGTGGGTAACCCCGCCCCAGGAGTCTTATCCTCAGGTTGAGGCGGGG
Organism: Gammaproteobacteria bacterium; assembly: GCA_050292965.1. Classification (GTDB taxonomy): domain Bacteria; phylum Pseudomonadota; class Gammaproteobacteria; genus JACNJF01. The sequence goes on from JBNKMF010000030.1 coordinate 7,021, forward strand.
GAAGGCTATATGAAGGCGTGATATATTCATTTACGCTAGTAAGTGCCATGCGGATCGGAGACCTATAATATGGATTTCACAGTTGACCACTACACCATGTTACTAAGCTACGAATTTAGACTCCTCCATGGGAATCCGTAAACCACCTGCAATAATCCTGTAGAGGGAGAGCAGAGTGATTACCTCGAATGATGAAGTTTGGTCTTATGTGATGATCCTGAGGGGGGCGAGGAACGCTGAGATAGGGCAGTAGTGATACAGGGGTGTATTATTTGCGTAACCAGAGAATGCAATATTTTGGGCAATTGGTTTTTCCTCATGGTAAACAGATCGTCGCATTTTACTAGAAACACGTTCCAGACATATTTATCTTTTCTATCCCCGCAGTCGTCGCGCTGACAGTAGGAGAGGCATCACATATCGAGGATTAGTACAAGAGCATGGCTTTAGCCTTAAGGACGGGTTTCAGCTCGAAGCCACCGGCCTATAGCCAGTGGCGTATTCACTTGAAAAAGATTTCGACAGGTATATCACCCACTGGCTGAACCTCGCTACAGAGTGAATTGCACGCTTGTGGCGGCGCTTGGCAGTGTTGTAACTCCCGCCAGTACAAGCGCACACTTCATCCTGCTTAACTGTGGGTTCCAGGTTTAATTAGTGGGAACAACGATCTAAGGTCAGCGTACCATGTTCCAGCGTTGATTGTTTCCGCCCCAGAAGGCCCAGGTGACGATGCTTGCGCCGGCATCAGCACTCGCACCCGAGGCATCGATGACCTGAGCCGGGTTGTTGCGTATGGCAATCTTGCCGGTTTCTGGGTCGAACTTAAAGCGCTGGTTGCTGTTACCGTTGCAGGATCTGAGAATGATGTTGGCGCCGTTGGCATAACTTCCTGAATTATCCAGACAGTAGTGCGGATTCTGCATGCTGCGGATCAGCCCACTGGTTTCGTCATAGCTCCAGCGCTGGTTGCTGCCGCCGCTGCAGGGCCACTGAATAATATTTCTACCATCGGCCGTAATGGCGTGGTCGATGTCCAGACACTGTTCGGAGCCCCGGTTGACTATCTGCATCGGCGTTGCTGCGACTGGTACGGCGTTAGTGATCGGCGCGTAAACGACCCCCAACTTATCGACCTCGTTCCCCGAGCGACCATGGAAGGCGACAATCTGCCAGCCGTTTGGCGCCGTGTAGGTCACGCAATTGGACGTGCTGGAGCCGCCCGCCAGACTGCGGCCATAGCTGGTGTGGAACTGGGCATAGAAGATACGTGTACTGCCGTTTTCTTTGCCGGAACAGAAGTGAGCGGAAGTGAGGTATTCACCGGTTTCCAGCGTCAACGTCTGCTCGTGGCCACCCGTACTACCGTGACCGAAGGGATAGCCGTTGGATAGGACAGTCTCGACGCGATCCACACGATCACCGGTGCGAATCTTTAGATCACGTACGACCGGATTGGCCGGCAGCAGAGATACATCGTTAAAGGCCAGGCCATGTGGTCCACCAAACTGGTCGCTGAGCTTGCGATTGCTCGCAGTCGAGTAGCGCCAGTTGGCGACGATGCCTCGATGGTCGGAGAGATCAGTGCCGTTGTAATCAACCGCATTCGTTTCGATGCGGTAATCTGTGGCTTGCAGGCCGAGGAAGCCGTTGTCGCGAACCATGATCTTGTCGACTACTTCACAGTCGGGGCTAGTAACGGCGGGATCGCAGGTCAAAGCCGCCGCACCAGCAGCAGGAATAGAGCCTTTGCGCAGCCGACTCACCCAGAGATCGGTGAAGCCGTGATGCAAAAATTCCAGGATATTGTCGTCACTGCGGGTGTAGCGTGTGTTGGTGTCGCCCATGACGATGATGGCATTGCCGGCCGAGTTTTGCTCGATATAGTCTAACAGTTGCAGCAGGTTCTTACGTCGCACTTTGAGGTCAGGGCCTTCCGTCTGTGCCTGTGCATGCAGGTTGTAGATATCGACGTAGGCACCCTCGCTGAGGCGGGTGCGGGCCATGGTGAAGCCCTTGGGCGTTAGGCAATCTACGCCGTTGCAATCGTCCCACTTAACTCGCTCCCAGTCCATGTAAGGGAAGCGGCTCAGTGAGTTGAGGCCACTGCCGAAGACGACGCCGCCCGATGTCGGCGAGCGAAAGGGGTGATCGTCACAACTGTCATATAGCGCGGCGTGGTAGTTGAAGTCCTCCTGCACGTTGACGAAGTCGAACTGCTTCACGTAGCAACTGATGAGTGCGGTGGCTGCAGCGCGGTCGCCGGCGGCGCTGGATATCATCTGCGGCAGTCCAGCGACGTTGTAAGTAAGCGTTGAAAAGGTTCCGTCTGCGGCCTGGGTGGAAGTAATAGCGAGACTGGCGATACCGAGCAGAACGCTTCGAGCTAGTGTTGTTTTTTTCATAGGTATTCCTTCAATGTTGTTATTTGAATTTTGTTATTTGAATGTTGTTATTACAATGTTGTTATTTGAATGTGGGTTATCAAATAGGTCGATTGCTGTGATATCAGATACTTCTAGTTACATAGGGACCTCCCGAAATTTCCTGCGTTGACGTGAGCAATTACGTGTCGATTCATCTCTGGGGATAAGTAGAACAACCGGGCTTGAGAGTAGCAAGCGGGGCCGTGACTGTAGACTTCGATAAACCATTTGACACTCCATATTTGGTATTGCGTATAGACAGGCCTGATCTCACCAGTCACGCATAACAATATATTTAAAAACTCGCCATAAAGTACTTTCAGAATTTTAATTCCTGATTTGTGAAGAGCTTTTTTGTCTTATTTGAAAAGTTCCAAAATGCAACTAGTATTAAACACTATACACTAGCTGTCTTTTATTCAAGTGTTATTAGATGGGTTGAGTTTACTGGGGTCAGAACATGTTAGAGAAAACACACAACTGTTTTAGTCTATCCTCATTAATACTAAATTCAGTAAGCTCTATTGCATGCAGGGATTGTTTTATGCCTATCGATTCCTGTTTTATTTATTGGGCGATTTAGTATGGCCTCTTATAAAAAAACAGATTCGCTGTCTGTAGGCCTGGGATACTTTTTAAGCCAGGTAAAACGTGCTTTAACTCAACATTCAGAGTAGATAGGCTTATGCGGGTGTGTGATAATCAAGTGCTTTATATTTATAATATCATTGCCATCCGGCGTCTAAGACCTGATGCATGTTCTGATGTCTTTTGCGCGGAACTCGGGAGGACCTGAAGATAATCGTCCAAAGTTCCTGGTCGATTGGGCAGAGGAAATGAAGAATAAGCTCAGCATCGACATCCTCAGGGAGTCGGACAAAACCATAGTAACGAAGAAGCGAGTGGACAAAGAGGACAGCAAGCATTGAAGTTTGTGGAATTCGTGGAGCCAGGGGGGGCGAATCCGACATAAACAACACAAGCATCCTGACAAACTCAAAGGTCGATCAAATATTAGAAGACGTCGTTCCTCCTTTTCTAACCAACGATTAGGCGGGCTCCAGGTTCAGTAGAAAATAAATCGCTAAATGATATGCGCGCCTGGATTAATTCATGGGAAAAAGTAAGGGTGTAATGTCTGTGAGCCCTTGTCGTGAAATTTTAGCAGGTCAGCAACCCTTTTAAGCAGTCGTTTAAATTCAACTGGCTTGACCAGGTAGTCGTTGGCTCCAGCCACCATGAAGGCTCGACCCACTTCCTTTCCACTGTGCACGATTAACATGATTCTTTCATCGTCCAGCTGCGGAGACCAGATTCTGTACAGACTAAATCGTTCATAAATCAGGCCTGGGCTGGAAGATTCAAACTCTCCCGCAGCCTGGACCAGTTTTCAATGTTTTCGAAAAACAGATGAAGCCGTGACCCTCGCTTCCCCATGACTTTGGCTTTGGCCCATGTATGACCATCTTGACTGCTTAAATAAACAGGCGTATCGCGCAGAGCCTGTTCATCTCTGAGTATCTCCGTGTCCTGTATGTTTATCAGTGCTCCTTCGGGGGATATATTCAGGGTTTCCGCCTCAGAAACTTCCTGATCTGCTATTTTCATCTTGAGTGTACGGCGAGCAATACGGCGGCCATATTTTCTGCGCTGGCGTAAGCGACCAAATCCGATGGCAATGTTAACCGATACACCCAGTAAAAAACCAATTATACAAAGCACATAGATCCTGGGATCAATAGTTTGCCCCTGGATTGGCTCGAATATGATATTTAAAGTTTTGTCATGTGCATAAAGATAAACAAGGTAAATCAAACCAGAGGTAGCTAAGCCCTGTGATAAAGCGCCGGCAGTTCTAGTCAGGTAGAACTTTATTCTGCTATTGTCGGGTCGGCTGCCGGAGTCAAGTCTGAATGCAGTGTAAAATGCTGTTAGAAAAACAATGGACGACCAGGCTAGTACAGAACGAATGCCTGGTATGAGATTTATCTCTTCTCCTTTAATCTGATTTTTAGTAAATAAAATTGTGAGTAGCACCAATGCGCCGAGTATATAGGAAGACAGGGCTACTATGAAATAAATGAACCAGGGACGATCACCGGTAGAGTTATACAGGCCCTGTTCTGGTACTGTGGGCCAGGTATCGCCATGGGTGGAAAGGTATCGCTTTACCATTAATACCAGTAACATTGGCAAGACAATAAAAGGAGTGCCATAGCCAATCCATGAAGCAATCTCCGAAAATCCTAAGTTCTGAGGTAGAGAGGTACCTGTGACTTTGAGCATAAAAAAGGCAGCAATACTGCCTATCAAAATTGAACCAAACACTGCATAAATAATCAAGGCAAGGGTGTTCCAGGGAATGGGGAATTCATTATGCTCACTAGCAAGGTAACCCAGTTGATCAAGGTAAGTGTCCACCATGCTATCGGATTTACCCGATAAATAGAGCAGGCAACTGATCAGTCTATAACTACGATTGAGCGTGATATCCAGGCCGGTCTCTAACCTTAATTTCTCTTCTCCAGAAATGTCTCCAGCCTTATATTTCATCATCAATTTGAATAACTGCTGGTAATGCGTGTCGATAGAGCTGTAGTGCAGTTCAGGATTCTGGATGTAGCTTTTGAAGGGATACTGGAGTGTCCAGATCTCCACATAATAGAGCAGGTAGCTAAGTTTTGCCCAGCGTGCCTCAAGTGTCCAGGCGCCTAGTTCAAAATCTTCTGCAGTCAGGTCGAGCCGACTAACCTGGCCAGCCTCGCTCAGAAACCTTTGATCGATTAATAACTTTTCGATCATGGCTTTTTTATAGCAAGGTTTGCCGTTTTTAATGCGGCGGTATATTGCTCTACCTTTATAAGGGATCTGGGCCTTTTTATGCAGATAGAGTTTTGATTTTTCAAGTAAATCCTTGATCCATGGTAAATTAGGAGCCATACCTGTAATGATCAAGGTAGCCAGGATTATTTTTTCCCTGACGTTAACTGGGGCAGCAGCGGGGTCTGCTGCAGAGGCGCTGCCTGTTATGCTGGCATCGACTGCGGCGGTGGCTGAGTTGAAATCAGGCAGGAATAGCACTAGAAGTATATATAGGCTTTCGGCAACCAATATGAAGGTAGCCCGGAAAAAATTATATTCGAAGCGTTCGGTTAGATATCTGGGGAGCGCAGGCTCGAGCATTTCATCGTTAGTATTGCCTGGGGTTGCGTGATCTTCATCGACAAAACTATAGCCGGGTTCGTTGAAAAAATTAGAGGCAAAAACAAAAACAACAATACATCCGATCAAGAAGTAGACATATGTTAGATCCATGACATTATCTCCTGTAGTTTATAGTGATATCTCAGTGTGGATAAATTGCGCCATAGTCATTCTGTCTTAAGTAACCGTGTATCCGGGAGTAAAGCTAATCCATTTTGAGTATCCAGGGTTTCTATTATTAGTAAGTACGCCCTTTTAAAAACGAAAAGCACTGCGATTTACATAAATAAAGCATGCGCTTATATATAAGGAAGGATCAAATAGAAATATTTAATGGGATAACCAGGTCTATAAAATTATCAGTTGGGATTGGTTAAGTAGATTCGAGTTATATATTGGAGTCATAGTACAAATAAGTATATTGACTCTGTATGTTTGAGTGGAAATGCCAGGCTGGTTTTTATTCAGGACTACAAAATGCAATGGCTATATAGCGGCCGGTGTATGAGGTATTTATTTTGTCCCGTTTTCTACCATAAAATAAAATCAGATCAGGGGCGGAAATTAATTCAGGTCAAATATTGGTTCAAATTAGGAGTTATATTTTAAGATTACAACTACGTGCGGTTGGTTCGTGGCGGACAGTCGCTTGATACTTTTGATGCACAGGCCCCTCGGTTAAGTGCGGTGGGCGTTACTGGCGATCGTGTTACTGGCGATGGTGCTACTGGCGATGGTGCTACTGTAAACCTGGCAGCTACATCTGATACGGATGCTACGAGTTTTTGGTTATTGGTGGCGCAGGGAAGTGCAGCACCGACAGCAGCAGAGGTGATGGCAGGTGTGAATTATGGGACGGTAACGGTTGTCTCTTCCAGAATGGTAAGCATGTTGGCGGGTGCGGCGAAAAGTTTTAGTGTATCTGTCCTTAGCATGGGCACGGCTTACGACCTTTATCTGGTGGGCTACGATGACTTTTACCTTCACAGACCAGAGCGGTGTGCCACTAAACAGTGTCATCACCTCCAACACCATTACGGTGGGTGGTATCACCACTACCGTAGCCATCACGGTAACAGGCGGTGAGTTCTCCATTAACGGTGAGGCTTACACCGCCAGTGCGGGTATGGTTAGCAACGGCGATACCGTGTCGGTGCGTCACACCAGCTCGGCAACCAATAGCGGTGTAGTGGAAACTGTGCTGACCCTTGGTGGGGTGAGCGATACCTTTAGTTCTACCACACTGGCTAGTGCTGCAACGAGTAGTAGCAGTGGCGGCGGTGCCTTCGGCTTATGGTTCCTCGTCATCCTGCTGGGCACGACTCTGTTGCGTCGTCGACGCGAATGGTGAGCTGCTAGATGCGTACAAGAAACGGCCTTCTGGCCGTTTTTTTGTGGGTTTTGGCGGAGGCGCGAACGATGCGCCTCGTGCCTCGGTGGTAACCTATGAGGGGATTTGGTATCTACAACCCGTAATCCGTAATCGTAGGTTGGAAAAGGAGGAACGACACCTTCCAGCTTTAACCGGTCTTTGAGTTTACCATGGTACCTGTGTAATTTATGTCGGAAGGGTGTGTAGGGTCAGTGATTACATCTGAGTTTCATAGTCGCAATGAGGTTGAGTCATAATTTGATCGCGTCTTGTCTTTTGCCTTCTATAATCCTAGAATCCGCAGTTGGACGAGTTGAAGTGTGCGTTTGAGGTGGTGTAGATCAAGGCGTAACGACGCGGAATAGCTAGCTATTCCAAGGAGTTACAACGAAGAGATACGCCGCCTCAAACGTGCAATTCAGTTCGTAGCGGGATGCACCGATTGGGTGATTATACAAATCAATTGTAATGGTTTATGAAACAGTGGGTTAACCTCTATTGCGAGCGGTCAACTGCGGAATCTAGGTTCAAGGTAGTCATCAGATGTATTTTCTATACCGTTTTCGATGCAGTGAATTTCATTATTAACAATATGATACTCATCAAACAGGTGCGGGAAGTGTGTGCTGGTCATTTTTATCTTATGGATAGTGTCGCGGTGCTCGGGTAGTTCGTGTACCTGATCATGTTTTTCACTCAGCATTAAATGCTCTCCAGTGGCGTTCAATTTTCCTTTAATTCAGCGCATTTAACACAGGTGGTGCTAAAGGGTAGCAATTCCAGACGAGCAGGTGGTATTTGTTCTCCGCATTGGCTGCAGTAAAAGTATTCGCCGGTATCGATACGATGCAGCGCCGCATTGATCTGCTGTAATTCGTCTTCTGATGCTATACCCAGTGACTCGAGTACCTCATCATTCTCACGCTCAGTGGCCTGTTCTGCCCAGTCAGCTGACATGCCCGTGTGACGGATATCTTTATCGATTGAATGAATTCTTTTGCTGTGTTGCTGCTTAAGAACAAGTAAACGATTTTTGAAATATTCGAGATCTTTCATGGCGCACCTTTTTTTCACTGAGGAATGCTCAATAAGAGCATTTTTTACCTTAGATACAGATGCCTTTGTATCAGTATTAGCTTAGAAGGTGCGGGTGAAGAATGCGTTGATCTGCATCATCAACAGGAACTCTAATGCCCCCTCCCTGAAAGGTCTGCTTCTACTGACGTAGCATCTGAATAACGGTAGCTGTTTGTGGTCTTTTTCCGCGCCAGATGAAGAATGATTCTGCAGCCTGTTCTACCAGCATACCCAGGCCGTCAAAGGCCCGTAAAGCACCCCGGTCGAGCGCCCATTGTACAAAGGCTGTATTTTGACTGGCGCTATACATCATGTCATAACAAACCGAATTAGCACCAAGAATGCTATCTGGAATAGGGGGAATTTCCCCATTTAAACCGGCAGAGGTGCCATTGATTATCAGGTTGTAGGTTTCATGACCAAGATCTTCATAGGTAGAGGGGTGTACATCCCATACATGATAAAAATCATCCGCCAGTTGTTGGGCTTTTTCCAGGGTTCTGTTGGCAATGGTGAGTACCCCGGGTTTTTTAGCGAGTATCGGGCCTAGCGCACCACGTACTGCACCACCAGCACCCAAAATTAAGATTTTGCGATGCTCAATCAGTAACTGATGATTGACAATAAGATCGCGAATCAGGCCTATGCCATCGGTATTATCCCCGGCTATTTTTCCATCAGGTTGAAGGATTAATGTATTTACCGCGCCAGCATCTTTTGCTCTGGGGCTCAAGATATCGGCTATATCCCAGGCATCCTGTTTAAAAGGCACTGTGACATTCAATCCCTTATACCCTGCGCTTTGCAGTTTTCGAATCTGTTCCACAAATCTATCAGGTTCGAGCTGTAACGCTCGATAGCTCATATCCTGTTCGGTTTCTTCAGCAAACAGGCTGTGAATCTGTGGAGACAGACTATGACTAACCGGGTTCCCTACTACCGCGTATTGATCCATTATGCTATTTCAGCCACTGTGCTACTGTTTTTGCATAATAGGTCAGAATGCCATCTGCCCCGGCTCTTTTCATCGATAACAGGGCTTCCATTACACAGGCTTTTTCATCAATCCAGCCGTTTTGACCTGCTGCCTTAAGCATCGCGTATTCTCCGCTTACCTGATAAACATAGGTGGGATATTTGAATTCATCCTTGATCATCCTGACGATATCCAGATAAGGCATCCCCGGTTTAATCATGACCATATCGGCTCCTTCGTCTATATCCATGGCGACTTCATGCAGGGCTTCATTGCTGTTGGCAGGGTCCATTTGATAGGAGTATTTATTGCCACCGGCAAGATTACCCGCAGAGCCTACCGCGTCACGAAAAGGGCCATAGAAGCTGGAAGCATATTTTGCCGAATAAGCGAGAATGCGAGTATTGGTATAACCCTCGTCTTCCAGCTCATCGCGGATGGCACCAATACGGCCATCCATCATGTCAGATGGAGCGACAATATCAGCACCAGCCTGTGCGTGAGACAGGGCCTGTTTCACCAGTACATCAACCGTCTCATCGTTGACGACATATCCATTTTCGTCGAGTAAGCCATCCTGGCCGTGGCTGGTGAATGGATCCAGTGCGACATCGGTAATGATACCCATCTCAGGTACAGCCTGTTTGATGGCGCGCACAGTGCGTTGGGCTAAACCATCGGGATTATAGGCTTCAGCAGCATCTTCAGATTTAACTTCCAACGGCGTTACGGGGAAGATGGCCATAGCAGGTATGCCAAGCTCAAAACAGATTTTTGCTTCTTCTACCAGCAGGTCTATACTTTTACGCTCTACGCCAGGCATGGAGGGGACCACTTCAATTTGTTGCTCCCCTTCAATGGCAAATACTGGATAGATCAGGTCATTGGTGGTTAACTGGTTTTCGCGCATCAACCGACGACTAAAATCATCTCGGCGCATTCTTCTTGGTCGGCGATAAGGGTATGATGACACAGGCAACTCCAGGTCGGATTGATCTAAAGTGTGTAAAATAACATAAAAAATAAGCGGATTTTATAAGCTTTGTTAAATAAACTCATATTGAATTAAATATACTGAGGCAGGCATAACAATGGACGAGCAGTTAACACTAGAATACATCTTTTTTCACCAGCAACCTTATCAGAAATTTAAGCAGTTTCTCGAGTCTAAAAATATCGAAATGCTTAAAGAAGGCATCGATGAAACGGATGTTGAAGGGTTTGTAATCCATATTCAGGATAATCTGGATGATGATATCAGTGATGAAATTGAAGATTTTTACGATGAAATGATGGAGCTGAGTGAAACTCTGGTGGCTGATGAAAGCGAAGATAATGAAACTAGTCGGGTAGGATTAAATGTCACGCTTATGGATGGTCGGTCTGTACTGGCAGAGGTTGAGCCGGATGTGCTGAATCGTATATTAACCGTCGTCTCGCATCAGGAGCTGGGTAATCTGGTAGATGCGATTGCTGATGCGGTGGAAAATCCGGATCAACGCCCCCTTTGTAAAAGAGCTTAGCTTGAATGCACGTTGCGGATTAGCCAACGAATCAGATCGGTCCAGAGCAGGCTAATCTGATCCTTTGTTGGCATAATGCCGGCATGCGGTAGCTCTAGCGTAATCACCGGTATGCCCAGCTGTATACCCGCATAATTGCCCAGTGAGCCCGGGTAAGTCCCCATCAGGTTTTTATATAAGTATCCAATATGATGTGGAGCATTACTGCGTTCTGGCGCATCGTAATCAACCAGGCTATAGGGGGCGTGTACGGCGATAATGACATCCGGCTTAAAGGTTTCTATCTCCTGTTTCAGCCAGCGTGTCTCGGGCTCACTGAGAGGGGCTTTACCTGGGAATCTGCGGATATTTCTGTTGGTTCTGTTTACCCAGTAATCAAGAGCGCTTTGCTCAGTTTCCGGGTAAGTGAAGTTACGGTTTAAGTCTACGCCATTTGCATTGACTCGACTGTGGTTATCTTTGAGAGCGCCATCAGGGTTCATCAAGGGGACGACGTGCCAGTGGAACAGTCCTGAGTGATGTTTTAATAGAATCTGCATCCATTTAAACACGACACTAATCGAAGCAAGCTCATCGCCGTGTGTTCCGCCTATCACAAGTATGCGTCCGCGCGGGATTTTTTTGCCTAGTGGAGGGTATTCACGATACAGAATAGGAAAACCATTAACCGATTTGTGCCCAGTCGGTTTAAGCTCAAGCGCTTCACATTCGCTGACAGACACGCTGGCAAGCTTGCCACTGATCTGCTGGCAACTTGAACTTTTTTGTTTGGCAAATGCACTATCCGTGATTGTCAGGAGCAGACAAAGTACTGCTCCTGAAATCATAAGGGTGTTAATTTTTATGCACAGCACCCGACGAGATTGCGGCCAGTCTGACAGCTTCTGGTACGGTATCAATCAAGCGAGGGTCGAATGGCTTGGGGATAATGTACTCAGCGCCGAATTCCAGAGACTCCAGTTTGTAGGCATCCAGAACTTCCTGAGGAACAGGTTGTTTAGTCAGATCTTTCAATGCGTGTACCGCAGCGATCTGCATTTCTATACTAATTGTATTGGCACGAGCATCCAGTGCACCACGGAAGATGTAAGGGAAGCCTAATACATTATTCACCTGGTTCGGGAAGTCGCTACGGCCAGTTGCCATAATTAAATCCTGACGGGTTTTGAATGCCAGCTCGGGGATGATCTCTGGATCGGGATTAGACAGGGCGAAAACGACAGGACGGTCAGCCATGGATTCCAGCATCCTGGTGCTGAGAATATCGGGCCCAGAAACACCAATGAAAACGTCTGCAGCTTCCATTGCATCTTCCAGAGTGCGTTTTTCAGTAACGCGAGCAAATGCCTGCTTGTAAATGTTCAGGTCTTCACGCTCACATTGCACCACGCCTTTGCTGTCGACCAGAGTGATATTGTCCTGGTCAGCACCCAGCTCTATGAGTAATTTCATCGCGGCGATACCTGCAGCACCAGCGCCTACGCAGGTGATGCGAGCGTCTTCCAGTTTTTTGCCCTGTATTTCCAGAGCATTCAACAATCCGGCAGCAATAATAATGGCTGTGCCATGCTGATCATCATGAAAAACGGGGATATCTAGTTTTTCATTTAAAGCGCGCTCAATTTCAAAACAACGAGGTGCTGAAATATCTTCCAGATTAATGCCGCCAAAACCACTAGCGATATTCGTTACGGTCTTGATGAACTCTTCTGGATCCTGAGTGCTTACTTCAATATCAAAAACATCGATATCTGCAAAAGCCTTAAATAGGACTGCTTTTCCTTCCATGACCGGTTTGCCGGCCAGTGCGCCAACATTACCGAGGCCAAGTACTGCAGATCCATCGGTAATTACAGCAACCAGATTGCCTTTTGATGTATATCGATAGGCAGTATCGGGGTTTGCAGCAATTTTACGAACCGGCTCGGCAACACCTGGGGTATAGGCAAGAGATAGATCTTGCTGAGTTGCAGTGGGTTTAGTTATCTCTATGGCTACTTTGCCGGGTTTGGGGTGTTCGTGATAATCCAGGGCGTCTTGTTTGAGGCTTTTGGGGTTCATATTATTTTCTTCTAAGTTGAGGTAAAGCTTGGCGATTTACCGGGTTTATCAAAAGTCCTTGGTCAATGTCTTATATGGCCGAACTGTGCATCTTAGGAAATTGCGTTACCCGACACAAATAAAACTTGGCACTAAGTTTATTGTTGTAAGATTTTCTATCAGTTGAACTGATAGTCAGGCACAAAAAAGGGTACCCAGAGGTACCCTTAGTATTCTGTAAATAGTTTAAAACTATTTGCCGTAACGCTCGCGGAACTTGTCCACCTGACGTGCAGACTGCAGTACATGCTGCTTGCCGGTATAGAACGGATGTGAAGCACTGGAAACTTCAAGTTTAACCAATGGGTATTCATTACCATCTTCCCATTTAATAGTCTCTTTGGTGTTGATGGTTGAGCGAGTCAAAATGGCGAAATCGGATGAAGAATCCTGGAAAACGACATCTCTGTATTCTGGGTGGATACCTTGCTTCATAATAATTAGTTCGAAACTTGCTTTAAAAGGGCGCGAATTCTGCCTTTTTTTGTTTTAAAGTGCAAGTGTTAATTTTATCTATATCATCCTTTGTTGGGCAACAGCTTAGCTATATCTGCGCTCTTATCCATAGATTACAGAGCCCCAATATCTTTGCAATATTAGTAATTACTAATGGAGAGTTAGCGTAGGAAGTTAAAGTAAAGCATGATGAGTATGATGAAAATCCCTGTTAGATTTAGGCTTCGGATTGTTATCCACAAAAGCTGTGGATAAGTCTGTGGACAAAGTGTCTATGACTGCCTCTAGCGCCTGCCCCATAAGGCTTTTTGTTAAATTAGTCACTTTTTAACCAAGTGGATATAATCCTGTTAAATCAATAAGTTAGTAAAATAAAAAAAATATTCTGGATTTTTTTGAATTGCTATTGACATAAATATGAAAATTCTTTAGCTGTGAATAAAAAGAGTTAGTAATTCGGGTTGATCTATATTTATCGGGAAAATAAATCCAAATGGAGGTGTTTTGACTTCGAGATATCAACATCAAGAAACAATGCCTGTAAGTCGTTATGAAACCTTAATCCTAGCTCGCCAGGTGTCAGGTGATTTTGCTGTAAATCGATCATACCGAGTTCCTGAGCTTTGCGCAGTGGCGATTGCAAAACTTCCTGTTTCATTCCGCTATGACGATCAAATAGAGATAAATCAAACCCCTCGGTCAGGCGCAGCGCGTTTAGCATAAATTCGAAGATTAAATCCTGAGCTGATAAGTCCTGTTGCTGGGAGATGCGCTCGCTACCGATGGACTGCAGATACTTCTGAGGTTGGCGCTGTCGTTGCCGACGTATCACTCGACTCTCTGCTGGCAGGGTGATTTTGCCATGTGCCCCTGCGCCTATACCCAGGTAATCGCCAAACTGCCAGTAATTCATATTATGCCGACTTTGACGATCAGGACTGGCGTAAGCTGAGATTTCGTATTGCTGATATCCCTGCTGAGCAAGCAATGCCTGACACTGTTGCTGCATCTCCCAGCTCATATCATCGTCTGGAATCTGTTCTGGGACTTGTTGATAAAACAGGGTGTTAGGCTCGATAGTGAGTTGATAGTGTGAAATATGCTCGGGTTCTAGCGTTATAGCCTGCAATAAATCAGCCTCTGCGAGTTGTAAAGTCTGGCCGGGCAGAGCAAACATCAGGTCAATATTTATATTTTGAAATCCGGCTTTGCGGGCTTTATCAAAGGCGGACAGGGCTTGTCTGCTATCGTGAATGCGCCCCAAAGCCTTTAAACTGGTATTATCAAAACTCTGTACACCTATAGATAAGCGGTTGATACCCGCATTTAGATAGCCCTCAAAATGTGTTTCGTCAGCGCTGCCTGGGTTGGCTTCGATGGTGATTTCTATGCCAGGATTGAAGTTAAGGCAGGCGCGTAATTCCGATAATAGCTGTTGAATAGCCGCAGCAGAGAATAACGAAGGCGTGCCCCCGCCTATAAAAATGCTGCTGATTGAGCGGCCCCAAACCAGTGGTAAATCCAGTAATAGATCTTCTATTACTGCACTGACATAAGCGGATTCATCAAAGTCGCTGGATTGATGAGAATTAAAATCGCAGTATGGGCATTTCTGTGCGCACCAGGGCAGGTGTATATACAGGCCTAGTGGTGGATTGGTCTCAAACTGAAGCGGGTAGCTATTCACTGAGTCAGTTTGCTAACCAGCTCGCGTAGAGCCTGACCGCGATGTGACAGAGCGTTTTTTTCATCCGCTGATAACTGCGCACTGGTGCAGCCATGTGTTGGCACCCAAAAATAAGGGTCATAGCCAAAACCGCCTTCACCCTGAGGCTCAAGCACAATACGGCCTTCCCAGCTACCTTCACAGATAATAGGTGAGGGATCTTTAGCGTGGCGCATATACACGATTACTGCGCGATAACGTGCAGTGCGTTGCTGTTCAGGTACATTATCCAGTTTTTCAACCAGTAGAGCATTGTTTTTTTCATCAGTGGCATCCGGGGCCGAAAAGCGCGCTGAATAAACCCCGGGCGCGCCTTCTAAGGCATCTACCTCAATACCGGAATCATCAGCGACTGCGGGTAATCCAGTATGCAGGGCGGCATTACGGGCCTTGATGATGGCATTTTCGACAAAGGTTGTGCCTGTTTCTTCTACATCCGGCACATTGAATTCAGACTGGATGTGTACATCAAAATCTAATGGTTCGAGTAAGGCGGAAAATTCACGTAATTTACCCTGATTGCCTGAAGCTATAACCAGTTTCTGCATTTTATTCTCCGCGTTGCAGTTGGAATATTTCACTTGTTCCTTTTCTTGCCAGTGCCAGCATGGCAGCTAATTCCTGCTCACCAAACGCAGCACCTTCGGCTGTACCCTGAATCTCGATAAAGCCACCATTACTGTCCATTACGACATTCATATCGGTTTCTGCACTGCTATCTTCGTCGTAATCCAGATCGAGTACCGGGGTACCCTGATACACTCCCACCGAAATCGCGGCTACCTGGCAATGGATTGGGCTTTCAGTTAATTTGCCGTTATCGATCAGGCTTTGAATAGCATCCGATAATGCTACAAAAGCCCCGGATATCGAAGCGGTTCTGGTACCACCATCGGCCTGGATGACATCACAATCCAGAGTGATGGTTTTTTCTCCTAGTTTTTGAGTGTCAATACAGGCGCGTAAGGAACGTCCAATAAGGCGTTGGATTTCCATGGTGCGACCACCCTGTTTTCCAGCAGTGGATTCGCGGCGCATGCGGCTGGAGGTGGAACGCGGTAGCATGCCGTATTCTGCTGTAACCCAGCCACTGCCTTTACCTTTGAGAAATCCTGGCACATGATTATCTACGCTGGCGGTACACAGTACTTTGGTATCACCACATTCAATCAGCACAGAGCCTTCAGCATGTTTGGTGTAGTTGCGTGTGATGCGAATATCTCTAAGTTGATCGCTGTTTCTGCCGCTTGGTCTCATATTTACTCCTGAATGGGTGAACCCGTGAAAATGCTAAATTCACGCGCTGGGGTTGAACCTAATAAACCGTAGTTGAACTGCTTTCAGGTTGGTTTGGTCCGTGCGTCTGGCGTAGCTAAAAAAATAAGGCAATGGCTAGTCCTTGTTGTTTTTTAGTAAAGTCAGGCGGGCGGATAAGGCCAATATGAATGCAGTAGTGCTTTCACACATTCGGTGAATCTCTTCAAAGCCAATATGTTCCATAAATTCATACGCTTGTCATAGTATTCAAAGCGGTCAACTGCGGTTTTTAAGTTAAATAGCGCGCGATTATACCGATTCGCTGGTTGAATGCATATCCGATGCTGTCATGAGATGCAAAGCTGGTTTGTAATTAATGCAAACAGGCCCTAGAATTCAAGCACATAATTGAGGGTACCCGAATGTTAAAAAGTATGACGGCTTTCTCCCGTGTCCAGCTAAGTGGCGATAGCGGCGATATTGTATGGGAAATCAAATCGGTCAATCATCGATATCTGGAGCCAGGGTTTAAGTTGCCGGAAGAATTTAAGATGCTGGAGCCCGAGGTTCGGCAAATGTTGGGAAAATATATCCAGCGTGGAAAGCTGGATATCAGTCTGCGTTACAAGCTCAATCGATCAGCGCCTTCATCAGTTCGTCTGAATGAAGATATGGTCAAGAATCTACGCCAGGTTGAGCAGGATGTGCTGAAGATTGTGCACGAAGGGCATAGCCTTTCAGTGTCAGATATCCTGCGTTGGCCAGGTGTTGTGGAAGAATCTGAGCAAGATTTTAAGCCGTTGCAGGATCTGGCTATGTCAGGAGTTCAGCAGGCACTGGAACAATTGACAGAAAATAGAGAGCGTGAAGGTAAAGCGTTGCAGGAAATGATAGCTTCGCGTTGTCAGCAGGTGAATGAAATCGTTGAACAGGTTAAGCAACGCAGGCCGGAAGTTAATGAAGCCATCCGTACCAGGTGGGTGAGCCAGCTGGAAGATCGGTTATCACAATGGAGCGAAAGCGCTGACCCAGGTAGGCTGGAGCAGGAGTTAACCATTCTGGCACAAAAAATCGATGTCGAAGAAGAACTGGACCGCTTGCAGACTCATGTTAAAGAAGTTGAGAAAGTGCTGAATCGAAAAGAAGCGGTTGGTCGTAGACTTGATTTTCTGATGCAGGAATTAAATCGTGAAGCGAATACCCTGTCGTCAAAATCACAGGATGCGGAAACGACCAGACTGTCTGTTGACCTTAAGGTGTTGATCGAACAGATGCGCGAACAGGTGCAAAACATAGAATAGCAAATACCTGTGCAGGGAAACTGTGAACCCTGCACTGCCTCTCATCACTTTGTCATTTTAAAGTGTGAACATGAAAATTGAGATACAAAACTTTACCCTGGCCCTTTTAATGCTGCTTGCAGCAGTTAGCACGGGGCTATGGTCTTTTTCCCAGTATCAGCAATTTGAACAGCTGCAGATACAAAGCTACCTGCTTCAGCAGCAAAGCTGGCAACAGCAGATTAAATCTGCCCAATCCGATCAATTATTATGGTTGCAGTCACGCTTTTACGATATGCGAGCTGGCCTGCAGCAACGGCCGG
The DNA here is from genome assembly GCA_050292965.1 of Gammaproteobacteria bacterium. Taxonomy (GTDB): domain Bacteria; phylum Pseudomonadota; class Gammaproteobacteria; genus JACNJF01. The sequence continues at coordinate 24,741 of JBNKMF010000030.1, forward strand.
ATGCTTCACAACGCAAGTTGTATATCGATCAATATTTAAGCAACGTAAAGGAGCTGAAATATGTCTATCTCTATCCAGTTGCTACTCTGAAAAACTTACAGCAACAAAGTGATTGTATGCAACTGGCGCAATCATTGGATTCAGAGATTGATAAAGGGGCTCCGCCTTTATTTTTTAGTTGTGCGCACGATGAGCGGCAGGCCATGATGGGGGTTAAAGGTGATTTCAGGATATATGGGCAAGCCATGAGCCTGATTATTATGATGGATTATTTTAGCTTTATTAGTGAGTTTGAGCGACTGTCAGGTAAGCAGTTAACGGCACAGGTTAACGCTTTGACTCAACTGCTTGAATATAGCGAAGCTGTTGGTTCTGAGAATGATTTACTGCATGAGATCGTCTTTAGTCGTGAGCATATGAAGCTAGGCATGCTACGTCTGAATTTTGCACGGGATAATTTTCTTAATTACTGGCTGGTGGATGCGAAATGGATGATTCCCCTGCTGCTGCTATTGTTCCTTATCGTTTATCGTGTGCTGGATGGTGTAATGATGCGTCCGCTAGTTCAGCTTTCAAAACGAATGCATTCAGCCATTACGGCATTACGACCTGGTAACAGGAAAGAAGATTATCGACTATTGCCCGGTATGGGCCTGTTGCAACGTTATTTTATGCACCTGGCCTATATGGCCAGGAATGATCCTCTCACCGGGTTGCATAACCGGGTCATTTTTGAGGAACGAGTGCAGCAAACCCTGCAGGAAGGTAAACGCAGTGCGCGAAAATATGCCCTGGTTTTTATCGATATAGATGGTTTTCATAACATCAATAAAGAATATGGAAACTATCTGGGTGATGGGTTATTACGCATGCTGGCAAAAAGGCTGACGGATAGTTTGCGTGAATCAGATAGTATGGGTCGGCTTGAGGATGACAACTTTGCCCTGTTGCTGGGGTATGCTGAGGATGATCAGCTGACTTCATTTCTGGATAAAATTCACCAGTCCCTGATACAGCCTTATCTGGTCTATGGGCGTAATCTCGAGGTCGGTATTAGTATTGGTGTGGCGCTTTATCCAGAGCATGCTCAGGAGCTGGATCAACTGTCATTGATTGCTGATAAGGCATTACTGGAAGCCCAGCAGGGGAATGGAGGTATTATCATTGTTCAACCCTCTACAAGCGAGCAGAGTTACTCAGGCCTGTCCCGTATGCAATCATTTCGTCAGGCACTAGATAACGATGAATTCAAACTGGTTTATCAGCCGGTTATGAATTTAAATAGCCACTTAACCAGTTATTTTGAGGCTTTATTGCGCTGGAAGTTACCCGGTACAGATCAGCTATCGATTCCGCAAACCATCGCTCTGGCAGAAAATAATCAGGCAATACGCCCACTTACTCGCTGGATTATTCATACAGCCTGTCAGCAGTTGCAGCAGTTAAATAACAGTGAAGTAAAGATTGCCATCAATCTTTCGATGATTGATCTGCATGATGATGAGTTGCCGCAACAGATCAGTGATGCATTGAGGCAGTTTGATATTCCCGCAAAACGTTTGATGATCGAGATTACCGAAGGTCAGATCATGCTGGATCAGGAGCAGGTCATAAGAATTCTAAATCAGTTATCGAGTATGGGAATCTCGCTATCCATCGATGATTTTGGTACCGGTCAGGCATCACTCACCTACCTGAAAAAACTGCCAGTCGAAAAGTTGAAGATAGACCTGTCGTTCGTAAAGGACATGATGAAAGACGATAATGATCGAACTATAGTTGAAGCCACTATTAAGCTTGCGCATACACTCGGCATAGAGGTCGTTGCTGAGGGTGTTGAATCGATTGAGGTACATGACCTGTTGCAACAGATGGGTTGCGATTATGTGCAAGGCTATTACATTAGCAAGCCGATGGATGCGGAACATATCATACAGTGGTGCGAAACTAGCGGTGGTTTTTAATCAGGGAATACATCAACAGCCAGGATAGGCTGTCAATGCGTATTACCACTTTAGATAATTGCACTGGTCCCTGCTACCATTAATTTAGATATGCTTTCACCTTCGGTAAGGATCATAGAGTCATAATCCGAGATAATCACCAGTGGTGACAATGTGCATCATTAAAGCTTTCAGCATAGTATGGAGAGGTGTCACTTGAAAACGATTTAGTCATCCTTACATAGTGAACAGGAAGCTTCTCTTCCTGCCGAATTTAAAGGTATAGATTTGACAGGATAAATTATCACAGGCCGTTTGGAATCAACCGAGCTGTCTATTTATATGACAATTTATTGGAGAATGACTATGTTACAAACCGTATATTATGACCCGTTTCGTGCTTTCGTACCCGCTAGACGTTCACGAGCAGTGCAGGCTGAGACCAGTTCTAGCTGGAGCCCCGGCGTAGATATTATTGAGAGCAAAGACGAGTATCGTTTAGTGCTTGATTTGCCCGGCATAGATCCAGCAAGCATCGATATTACCGAAGAGAAAAAGGTGCTCAGCATCAGTGCTGAAAAACCACCTGTTGAGGTGAAAGAAGGTGAAGTGCTAAGCCGTAGCGAACGCAAGTCAGGTAATTACCAGCGTAAATTCACCTTACCAGATGATGCCGATGTCGAATCGATTGTGGCTAAAAGCAGTAATGGTGTATTAAATTTAACTATTCGACGTGTACAGCCTGTGGAAACACAGCGTAAAATTGAGATTACTCATTAACCCTTAAGGTCGCTTCTTGCGGAGCGACCCACTTGCAGCAGAAACAGAATGAAATATAAGGATTACTACAAAATTTTAGGTGTTGAGCGTAATGCGGATACCGCCACCATAAAAAAAGCTTACCGCAAGCTGGCGCGTCAGTTTCATCCTGATATGAACAAGGACAGCAAGGCCGAAGAAAAATTTAAGGAAGTTAACGAAGCCTACGAAGTACTAAAAGATGCTGAAAAACGCAAGGCTTATGATCAGTTTGGTAGTGACTGGAAACACGGACACGAATTCAATGGTGCAGGTTTTGGAGCAGGTTCTGCTGGATTTGGCGGGGGGGCTGATTTCAGCGATTTTTTCGAGTCGATATTCTCCCAGCAACGCGGAGGCAGACGCGGTGCTGGGTTCGGCTCTGGTTTCGGTGCTGGACGTGAATCCTCATTCGGTCAACGCCATCGCACGCAAAAGGGTGATGATCAAACCCTCAAGCTGGATATCTCGCTGGAAGAAGCCTTTAATGGCGGTGAAAAAACCATTCAAATCTCCCGTTCAGAATCGAATTCTGGCGGTATTGCAACACCCACTTTAAAGAAACTTAAAATCAATATTCCGCGTGGTGTCATGAGCGGGCAAAAAATTCGCCTGTCACGTCAGGGGCACCCTTCAGCCAGTGGTGGTGAAGCAGGTGATCTGTTGTTAGAAATGCATGTATTACCACATCGACTATTTCGTCTGGAAGGTCGCGACCTGATTTTGAAATGTCCTGTTACGCCATGGGAAGCCGCTCTTGGCAGTAAAATAACAGTGCCGACCTTAACCGGTCAGGTAGAGTTGAAGATTTCTGCAGGCGTACAATCTGGGCAAAAGATGCGCTTAAAAGGTCGTGGACTGCCAGGTAAACCAGATGGTGATCTGCTAGTAGAAATCCAGATCTACACCCCCGCAGCCACTAATGATGAAATGCGTAAGTTTTATCAATCCATGTCTGAAAAATTCACTTTTAATCCGAGAAAGTTCTAATGCAACTTATAAAGTCAGTTCTGCTTTGTGTATGGCTAATGCTAACGTTTGAGGCGCAGGCAGCTTTGCCGGTATCCCTTAACGGGCAAGCCTTGCCCAGTCTGGCCCCTATGTTGGAGAAGGCTACACCTGCTGTGGTGAATATATCAACCAAAGGCAAGACCCAGGTCAGTGCCTCGCTGTTCAGCGATCCTCTATTCCAGCGCTTTTTCAATATACCCGGAATCCAGCGTGAACAGGAAACATCCAGCCTGGGTTCAGGCGTTATTGTCGATGCCAGCAACGGTTATATTCTGACCAATAACCACGTAATAGAAGATGCTATAGAAATTAGTGTCACCCTGCGCGATGGGCGGGTGTTGCTGGCCGAAGTACTAGGGCGTGATCCAGAAACCGATGTGGCGGTGATCAAGATACAGGCCAAGAATTTGACCAGTGTTTCATTTGCTGACTCCAGTGAACTCAGGGTGGGTGATTTTGTAGTCGCTATTGGTAACCCATTTGGTCTGGGGCAAACAGTTACCTCTGGTATTGTTTCAGCGCTGGGACGTTCCGGTCTGGGTATCGAATCCTATGAAGATTTTATCCAGACCGATGCCTCGATTAACCCGGGCAATTCAGGTGGTGCACTGGTCAACCTGCGTGGAGAACTAGTTGGTATTAATACTGCTATTCTGGGCGGAGGCAATGGCAATCGTGGAAATATCGGTATCGGTTTTGCTATTCCGATAAATATGGCAAAGGATGTTATGCAGCAGCTGATCGACTTCGGTAAGGTCAAACGCGGTCGTCTGGGTGTGCAGGCTCAGGATCTTACCCCCGAGTTGGCGCATGCATTCAATGTAGAAACAACTCAGGGCGCAGTGGTTACCAAGATCGAACAGGGTTCTCCAGCGCAGAAAGCCGGCTTGAAGATTGGTGATGTCATTATCAAGGCTAATGGCCGTAAGGTGCGTTCATCGGTGGATATGTACAATGTTGTCGGCCTGATGCGCATAGGCCAATCCGTTGAACTCGAAATCATACGTAATGGACGAGTGGGTTTAATAAAAGCCACCATTCAACAAATGGAAGTAGTGACTATGGACGGCAAAGAGTTTAGTAGTCGCCTTGCAGGCGCTAAAATTGCTGAGATAAAAGAAACCGATATCCGAGTAGGTCTGGTTGAATACCTTCTGGTAGAAGATATTAAACCGGGCAGTCCCGCCTGGAATACGGGTTTACGCAAGGATGACATCATTTACTCCATCAACAAACAACTGGTGAAAACTTTTGAAGATGCCTATATGGCAACCAGGAGTAGCCGTAGTTTGTTGATGAATATAAAACGTGGAGATCAGGCTATGTATATTCTGGTTAAATAACTCCTCCAATGACATCCGATCTGACACATTTTAATAGCTCTGGAAAAGCCCACATGGTTGATGTGGGTGAGAAATCAATTACACAGAGGAAAGCCGTTGCCGCTGGATATATTCAGATGCAGGCTTCTACCCTGCAATTGATTCAACAGGGAGATCATAAAAAAGGGGATGTACTGGGTATTGCTCGTGTGGCGGGGATTATGGCCACCAAACGCACCTCTGATCTTATACCCCTGTGCCATCCTCTAGCGCTTACGCATGTGTCAGTAGAATTCAATATTGATGCAGAGAAGCAGCGCGTTAACTGTGAAGTCACGGCGCAAACCAATGGTCAAACTGGCGTTGAAATGGAGGCTTTAACCGGTGTTCAGGTCGCGCTGTTAACCATCTATGATATGTGCAAGGCAGTAGACCGAGGTATGTTGATTGGTGATGTCAGGTTACTGGAAAAGTCCGGAGGCAAGTCTGGCAGCTGGAATCGCACAGTTTAATATTCAATAAATCACTGCATATCAGTGGCAGATGCTCGTGCCCATTTTGCACGCTCCAATAACCATTCATCGTCAGGCTTAAACAACTGTAATTCAAAACGATAGATACTCGCACGGTAATTGCTTAACTGTGTGATATCTGAAATCTGTTTGCCAGCCATCGCAACAAAAAGCAGAACAGTTGCGTTTTGATTGCCGGTGATCTTGATATCTTTAATCCTGGAGAAAAGATAAATGCTTTTATTACGTAGAAAATATATTCGGATTAAACCGACTAACTGTTTTTTGTCGTAGCCCTTCTGGTCGGTATAATTATCGCGAATCATATCTTTTAAAACACCACTGTTACGCTGCTCGGCAGCTTCTATTCCAGATGCAATATACTGTCGGATTTCATCTTCAGCAGATGTCGGGGGTTTATTGCAGGCAGTGAGCAATATAGTGAGCAGGACGTTGAAAGCTATAATTTTGATTTTCATAAACTTGAATCCCCTATTTTACAGGTCGTGACTCACCACGGTTATCCCATTGACGATAATCTGGGCTCCAGCATCTTCAGTATGTAGATAGGCAGCAAAATTATCCAGCAATACTCTCAGCCTGTTCAGGCTCAAGCAAGAGACTTCTGATCTTCTCTATTCTTTTTCTATTGACACCGAAATCAGAATATCCGGCACGAGAGGCTGAGCGGATCTGGATCTGTGACTGATCCATCAGTAATTCCAGGTCGTCCTTAAAACGAAAGACCATAGAGGTGAAAACTGCATGGCAGTATTTACCATCGTTGAACAGTATTTCACCACCCTGCTGCTGGACTATCCGGATTAACCGTTGCCAGTTATTTGCGGCATTCTCAGCAGTAATGTCAAAGGCGTCCACTTTTTTATCTGGTGCTATCGACAGGCTGGACACGCAGTTCTTTTTGTCAGGGCAATCGACCAGGGCTCGATTAGCCCCTGGCTTAACAGGGCTATGCCGGGTGCTAAATGACAACATGGCAAATCGAATAATGATTAAGGCAATTAGGCCTGATAAAATGATTTTCCAGTTACTCATCTTTGTTCATCAGTTTTTTTAAATCTGCAAAAGGGTTGTGTTTGGCTTCTTCGACTTGCTGCTTTCCATGTCCATACTGACCGCCTTTGACATAATCTTCGTAGCGCGAATGTTCGTTGTCATGGCAATACAGGCAAAGAAGCTCCCAGTTGCTGCCGTCTGATGGGTTGTTGTCATGGTTATGGTCACGATGATGTACTGTGAGTTCCTGTAAATTGCTGCGGTCAAACTCGCGTGCACAGCGTCCACAGATCCAGGGATAGAGTTTTAATGCCTGTTCTCGATAACCCAGTGAGCGCTTATCTCGGTTGGCGTGGGCATCAGCAACAATTTTATCCAGTTTTTCGTAGTTGAATCTATCAGTCATAGTTGATCCTTAGATTTTGATTAAAAACACAAAATAGTGGTCGTCTGAGGTATTATGTCACTCAATAATAATGTACCTGATATCTATGAAATTGAAAGTTGTTCATGCGTTGATCCTGATGGCTCTGCTGATTTCCATGTCGGCTGAGGCTCGCTTTCCAGAATTCGGCTTCTGTCCTTTGGGTGGACCACCAGGGTGGTTTAATCGACTGAGTGGGCAATCGCATCATAGGTACTATCCGCCGCCTCCTTATCCAGTACAGGTGCCGGTTATGCCTTATTATCGCGTATATCCTTATCCTGCCCAGCAGCTAAACCCAGAATATTTTCAGCAAAATCGATTCAGGGGTGCAAATCGCTAAGGTCGGGCTGATGCATAGCTGTCTATTTTGTTTCCTGGTCATGTATGCGATGACTGTCTATTGCCAGTTCATCCATTAAGTCGATGACTTCGCGACTGGCCAGTTCCATATCGTGCAAATGAACAATACAGTCATAGTGGCGATTTTCATTTTTCGCAGTCATAGCCTTGATACCACTTTGGTGCACTCTCTTATGCGGTTGTTCTAGTCTGTGATAATTATCCAGTGAGGATAGCTCCTGGCCTTTACCCTCGTAGTACCATTTTCCCAGGCGGCATTGGTGATGGTCGGCAAAGCTTTCTAACGTTTTATCACCCATGCCAAAGATACGCTGATAAACATCAATCTTGTACATGATATGATCCAGTTTCACCGTTTCGATGAATGCATTTGTAGATGAGGTAAAGATGACGCGTGTCATGTTGTCTGATAAGTCAACGACTTCATCTAATACAGTGCCTACGGCGTGTACCGAGGTATTCATTTCTTCACTGGATTCGACGATCTTATCAAAGCTGGATTGAGTGGTGCCAGATAGCTCCTTTATAGTGTTTACCAGTTCTTTGATCTGTTTGGTGGCTTCGGCTGTTTTAGAGGCGAGCACTCTAACTTCGTCTGCCACTACGGCAAAACCACGGCCTGTTTCCCCCGCACGTGCCGCTTCAATTGCCGCATTTAATGCCAGCAGGTTGGTCTGGTTCGAGATCCCCGAAATGATTTGCGTGAATTGTTCGATATTGTGGGTTGCGTCTTCCAGTTTATTCACCGACTCTTTACTGTTGCTGGTGGTGTCGTTTAGCGACGCTATGCCAGTGGATATCTGGGACAGTATCTCTGTGCTTTGCTGGAACAGGCGGGATGTTTCGCGTAACTTACGCTGTTCTTCAACCAGAGTAGTAGCTGATTCAGCAGATTTTTCACGGATTATATTGAGTGAAGTGCCAAGTTCAGCAAAGTGTACGGCTTCAGAGGTTAAGTGGGCATATTGTTGTAAAAGGTCTCGAAAGCCTGGCCCTGATGAGGCGATTTTCTGTTGTAAGGATAGAATTTCAGCATTCTTTTCGGATAACTCTTTTTCCAGAGTGCTTACCCTGTTTTGAAGATTTTCGCTGTTGCCTGAAAGCCAGTTCATAGCCGTTCCCTCCATCCATAATAATATTATTTTATAGTTTTTGACGTCATTCCTGAAAAATGAAGTCAATTAGTGATTCTTTGATTTTATAAGGTATTTCACTTTTTGCAGCAATAGTTCACTATCCCATTCGCGCTCGCCCACAGCCTGATAATAAATAATCCCTTCAGGACTAACTACAAAAGAGGTTGGCAGGCCGTGTATAGGCCACTGTTGCATACTGCTAGAAGTCTTATCCAGTAGTACCTGAAAGTCGATAGGGTGGTCAATCAAAAAGCGATTGATGGTTGCTTCATCTTCACCCATGTTAATGGCGATCATCGCGATATTGCTCTGGATCTTTTTCCAGGCTCGATTCATCGAGGGTAGTTCAGCACGGCAGGGAGGGCACCAGGTGGCCCAGAAGTTTATGATAAGCGGTTTCCCATGGTAATCCTGCAACTTGTGCACCTTTCCGTTTAGATCGGGTAACTGAAACTCAGGTGCAGGTGGTTGCTTAATCATCCCGCTGAGCTGGCTGTCAGCTAACACAAGCCTGGGGATGAGTAGTATCACTAGCGGCAAAAGCAGGTAGAGCCCGGTGCTAAAGCCCGGTAATAATTTTGGACTTATCATACGTTTTTGGTGGAATTAAGCCAGGTGATCTCTCACACCACGTAACACGATATCTGTATAACCTACGATACCGACTACCTTTTTATGATCGATGACGGGTGCACGGCTAAGACCAAAATTTTCGAATAAACGGGTGCAGTATCGAATATCCATGTCAGGGTCTACAAAGATGACCGGCTTGGTCATGATCTCATAGATGTTTACGCGTTCAGGTGACTTATCCCTGGCAAGCACTTTTTTAGCAATATCTGACAATAGTACTATGCCGTATTCATCATCCTGATGGCGCATATTGACGATGAAACACTTGCTTTCAGGATGAATGGAATTTCTTAACACATCCGCAACCGTATCCATGCCGTCTACCAGGTCAAAATCTGGTTTCATGACATCTTTTACACGAATAATTTCTCTCTGGTTCATAGCTCTTCCTCTACTTTTTCAGTCAATTCGTTAACCTGACGTGATACCCCGACCGCATCCTCTACATCAATACAAAAGGCGATGCCGCTACCGGGGTTAGCATCGAACTCTCCAGCTTTAGCGATGCTTTCCAGAATTTCTCGACTGAGGTGTTCTTCCACCAGAAATAAAATCACATCGCGCTGGGTTTCCAGGCTTAAGCCAAGAAAGGTTTTGGCTACGTTTATCCCTTCGCCTCGTGCGTTCGCTATTAGCGTTGATCCCGTAGCGCCTTTTTCACGCGCAGCCTGGATAACCTTGTCAGTAATTCCATCTTCGGTAAGTGCAATAATCAATTTAAAATGCATGGCAGTTTCTCATCAAGTTAATTTTTTGCGGTTTTGTTTAGATCGCCAGTCGGATATCTGTGCATAAGCCATAACAGACATTATTGGAAACAGGCTAGCGAACGCGATGAGGCCGAAACCATCAAGTAACGGGCTGCGGCCGGGAACAGTAGAAGAGAGCCCCAGGCCCAGTGCGGCGACCAGAGGAACGGTTACGGTAGAAGTGGTTACCCCACCCGAATCATAGGCCAGGGCGATGATCAGGCGAGGTGCAAAAAGTGTCTGAATGACCACAAACACATAGCCCGTCATAATGTACCAGTACAGCGGTGTGCCAGTGATGATTCTATACACCCCTAACGCAATGCCGACGGCTACCCCTAATGCAACAGCGATACGCAGCCCCCATATACCGATACTACCGGCAGAGACCTGATGAGCCTTGATGGCAACGGCAAGCAGAGAGGGCTCTGCTATGGTGGTAGAAAATCCAATCGCTAAAGCAAATAGATAGACCCACTGATAATCATGCCAGTCCAGATCTTCTACTGCCTTTCCAGCACCGAGAAATGTCGGATCGGTGAGCTGTTGCGCCATCAATTTACCCAGCGGAAAAAGAGCTGCTTCCAGTCCTTCCAGGAAGAAAGCGAGACCTAGTAGCACCAGGACAAAACCACTGATGATCTTTTTCAGGTTGGGCATGGATTTACGTAATACAAAAAACTGAAAGCCAAAGATTATGACGGCTATAGGCAGTACATCCCACACCGTAGTAAGCATGGTTTTAAAAAGATCTATCAGGATATGCATAGCGAGATTTACACCACCATGCCATAGCCCATAACAAATATCATCGGCGTTAAAGAAGCGAAAGCGATCAGGCCAAAGCCATCGATCATTGGATTTCGTCCCTTGATTGAGTTAGCAAGCCCCACCCCTAATGCAGTCACCAGAGGAACGGTGATGGTGGAGGTAGTGACCCCACCGGAATCGTAGGCAATCCCAATAATCTCCTTTGGAGCGAATATGGTCATGATAACCACGCCAATATAGCCACCAATGATCAGGTACTGGATGGGCCAGCCTTTGATGATACGAAAAACCCCAATCAGAATGGCAAAGCCCACCGAGATGGCAACAGTTATACGTAACCAGTAGGCATATGACTCTCGGGCAGCTTCGCTATTTTCAATCATCTGCCCATTGGCCGCTATCTTTGCGGCTTCATTGGCGACAGCAATCAGAGCTGGCTCGGCAACTGTGGTGCCAAATCCCAGCGCAAATGCAAAAGCCAGTAACCAGAACAGGCTGCCCTTACTGGCGAAGGCGTAAGCCATAGACTCACCTACCGGGAACAATCCCATATTGAGGCCTTGCACGAATAGCGTGAGCCCGATAACAATAAAAACAACACCGGTTGCGATTTCGCCAAAATTTGGGATGGGTTGCTGTAAAACTACCAACTGGAAAAAAGCAATGACAAGAATGATAGGCAGCAGGTCACGTAAACTGTCCAGAAGCGACGTTAATATGGCCTTGAATGATTTCATGCAGCACTATTCTATTTGCTTATCGTGGGGGCATAATATCTCAGGCAAAACCAGAATACACCCGCTGCAGCAGAATAAAATAATTCAGCTGTAATGTTCGCTCAGTACATGCAGCCTGACTCAGTTGAGAAGTTATTAGATTAAAGTATAAGCATATCAGGAAATAAAGTTTCCAATCGGAAATATTGTTTATACAATTCTGCTTCCATTAATTTCATCTGCCCTGGGTCTTCTGTTAATGAGCATTGATAAGGTATTTCAACCGTTAAAGCTGGGCGAAAAAGTGCGCGAGATCCGACTGCGCAATAAATGGACGCTGGATGAAGCCGCGCTGCGGACTTCACTTGCCAAATCCACCTTATCCAAGATTGAAAACGAACAAATCTCTCCCTCCTTCGAAGTGGTGCAAAAGCTTGCTGCTGGTATGGGTATAGATATTCCTCAATTGTTTGTGTCCAGTTCCGATCCTCTGGTATCCGGGCGTAAAACTCTGACACGTAACGGAGAGGGGCGCCTTCATCCCACGAAAACCTACGAGCATGAGTTGCTTGCTACTGATTTAATACAGAAAAAAATGGTGCCATTTAAAACTACGGTACATGCTCGCTCATTCGATGATTTCAGTGGATGGGTCAGACACTCAGGAGAAGAGTTTTTACTGGTGCTGTCAGGCAGCATCATTTTTTATAGCGAATTTTATGAGCCGGTAAATATGCAACAGGGTGACAGCCTGTATTATGATTCCGGCATGGGACACCTTTGTATATCTGATAGTGAAGAAGATGCGCAGATATTATGGGTATGCACCCCATCCGCCGATTTGTCGATAAAAACGGGCAATAGTTAAAAAAGCAATACGAATTTATAATTATTTCCAATTGGAAATGTTGAGGGCAGAACCATGACAAGTAATGACAAGATGTTGAAAACAGCACTCTATGACCTGAATGTGGAGCTGGGCGCAAAAATGGTCCCTTTCGCGGGTTATTCGATGCCGGTGCAATATCCAATGGGAATTGTTAAGGAACACCTGCATACCCGTGATGCAGCAGGATTATTCGATGTTTCGCACATGGGGCAGCTTCATCTTAAAGGTGAGCAGGCGGCGACAGCACTGGAGAGTCTGGTGCCTGTGGATATTGTAGATCTGGGTGAAATGAAGCAACGCTATGCCTTATTTACCAATGATCAGGGAGGTGTGATGGATGATCTGATGGTCACCAATGCTGGCGATCACCTGTTTGTGGTGGTGAACGCGGCCTGTAAGGAGCAGGATATCGCGCATATGCGTGCTCATCTTTCTGAAAGCTGTGAAATCGAAGTACTGGAAGACTATGCATTACTCGCTTTACAGGGTCCACAGGCGGGTGCGGTGATGGCTCGTCTGGCACCTGAAACCAAAGAGATGGTTTTTATGACTGCGGGAGAAATTGAAATCGATGGTATTGAATGCTTTGCCACTCGTTCTGGCTATAGCGGTGAAGATGGTTTTGAAATTTCAGTACATAATGATAATGCCGTTCGTTTGGCCCGTACCTTACTGGCACAGGCTGAAGTCGAGCCCGTGGGATTAGGTGCGCGGGATTCATTGCGTCTGGAAGCAGGGCTATGTTTATATGGCCATGATCTGGATACCCAAACCACACCTGTAGAATCCAGCCTGTTATGGGCATTGAGCAAATCACGTCGTGCAGATGGAGCGCGTGCAGGCGGATATCCTGGTGCTGATACCATCATGTCGCAAATTGCCAATGGGGTTGAACGTAAACGAGTCGGCATTAAGGCGGAAGGTCGTATGCCAGTACGCGATGGTGCGCAACTGGTCGATGCTGAAGGCACTCCAGTGGGTATAGTCACCAGCGGTGGTTTTGGTCCTAGTGTTAATGGGCCGGTTGCGATGGGTTACGTCGAAACCGCACTGGCAAAACCCGACACTGAACTGTTTGCTCTGGTGCGAGACAAACAGATTCCGGTCGCTGTGGTAAAAATGCCTTTCGTAGAGCAGCGCTACTACCGGGGCTAAGCTGCGATTTTTTATTCAAGTTTCTGGCGCGGCCAGATTAATTTAAAAAAAACAGGAGAAAATTATGAGTATTTTACGTTTCAGTGAAGATCACGAGTGGGTTTTAACTGCCGATGATGGCACTGCTTTGATCGGCATTACTGAATTTGCTCAAGAACAACTGGGTGAGCTAGTGTATATCGAATTACCCGAAGTCGGTGCGGCAATCGAAAAAGGCGAAAGTATTGCGGTTATCGAATCAGTTAAGTCTGCCAGCGATCTGGTCGCTCCGGTAACTGGCGAAGTACTGGAAGTCAATGAAGAGCTGGACAGCGATCCCGGCAAGGTCAATGAAGATGCAATGGGTGCTGGCTGGTTTATTAAGGTCAAAATGGCCGATGAAGAAGAGCTGGACGAGCTGATGGATGAAGATAAATACATGGACAGCCTTGACTAAAAGAACCGGTATTAAGAGATAAACTCATGAAGCAGAACCCCATGACCCTAGAGCAGTTACAGCAGGCTGACTGTTTTGCAGATCGACATATTGGCCCTGATGAGCAGGATCAGTTAGATATGCTAAAAGCACTTGGCTTAAATTCGCTGGACGAATTGACGCATAAAATTGTTCCAGAGTCGATTCTGCGTGATGATGATATGGCGATAGCCGAAGGATTGACCGAGCATCAGTCTTTGGCAATACTGAAGCAAATGGCAGCAAAGAATGGTAACCATAAATCATTCATTGGTCTGGGTTACTACAACACTTTTACGCCACCAGTCATACAACGCAATATTCTGGAAAATCCAGCCTGGTATACCGCCTATACACCCTATCAGGCAGAGATCTCTCAGGGTCGTATGGAAGCTATGCTGAACTTTCAGACCATGGTTGCTGAATTGACAGGTATGGAACTGGCTAATGCATCGCTTCTCGACGAAGCCACCGCCTGTGCTGAAGCGATGACGCTGTGTCAGCGTATGAGTAAAAGCAAAAGCAGTGTGTTTTTTGTGGATCAGGATTGCCATCCGCAGAATATTGCCGTAGTTAAAACACGAGCAGCTACACTGGATATCGAAGTCGTGGTTGGCGACCCGCTAAGTGATCTTGATCAGCTGGATGTGTTCGCAGCGCTGGTTCAATATCCAGGTTCCAGTGGTGAAATTCGTGATTACTCAGCGCTAGCACAACAGCTACATGATAAAAAAGCTTTACTGGCAGTAGCTGCAGATTTGCTGGCTCTGACCCTTATTAAGGCCCCTGGCGATTTTGATGCCGATGTGGCCGTGGGCAATAGCCAGCGCTTTGGTGTACCACTGGGTTATGGCGGCCCTCATGCGGCCTATCTGGCTACGCGCGATGCCTTTAAACGTTCTATGGCGGGACGATTGATTGGGGTGTCTATCGACAGCCATGGCAACAAGGCATACCGTCTGGCATTGCAAACCCGCGAACAACATATTCGTCGTGAAAAAGCGACCAGTAACATCTGTACCGCACAGGCTTTACTAGCAGTAATGGCAAGTATGTATGCAGCCTATCATGGCCCTCTGGGTTTGAAGAAGATAGCGCAAAGAGTACAGCGACTGACACGAATTCTAGCTGAAGGTTTGAGCCAGTCTGGTATTAAAGTGGTTAGCCGGAATTACTTTGATACTATTACCTTGAAATGCGATGTGCCCCATTTTATGACTCGAGCCTATGCAAAAGGCTATAATCTATATCAACGAAATGATAAACAGATTTCCATATCATTGGATGAAACAGCAACCGTAGCAGATGTCGATGCATTGCTAAAAATCTTTTCAGACGATGATGTGCCACTGACTGTAGCTGCACTGGAAGTGGATCTGGAAAATACTTTAGATCCAGTATTTGTACGTGAAACCGAATATCTAACCCATCCAGTATTTAACTCCTATCATTCTGAAACCGAAATGATGCGTTATATGCGTCATCTGGCAGATAAGGATCTGGCACTGGATCGCGCAATGATTCCACTGGGTTCCTGTACTATGAAGCTCAATGCTGCTGCAGAGCTGATGCCGATTAGCTGGCCTGAGTTTGGAGGGTTACATCCTTACGTTCCGCTGGATCAGGCAGAAGGTTATAAAGAATTAACTAGCGAACTTGAACAACTGCTATGCACGGCCACGGGGTATGATGCGGTTTCACTACAACCTAACTCAGGTGCACAGGGCGAGTACGCAGGTTTACTGGCGATTCGTGCTTACCACGACAGTCGAGGTGATCAGCATCGTAATATATGTCTAATACCGGCTTCTGCACATGGTACCAACCCTGCTTCTGCACATATGGCGGGTATGAAAGTGGTCGTGGTTGCTACCGATGATGGCGGTAATATCAGTTTGCATGATCTAACAGATAAACTGGAAAAGCACAGCGAAAATCTGGCTGCTATTATGATTACCTATCCATCCACCCATGGTGTGTTTGAAGCCAGTGTGGTAGAGGTATGTGAGCTGGTACATCAGCATGGTGGACAGGTTTATATCGACGGTGCAAATATGAATGCGATGGTAGGTGTTTGTTCACCGGGCAAGTTCGGGGGTGATGTTTCCCATTTAAACCTGCATAAAACATTTGCGATTCCACATGGCGGTGGTGGTCCGGGTGTAGGGCCAATTGGTGTCGTCAAACACCTGGAACCCTTCTTACCCGGTTATGCAGTTGTTGAAAACGGGCCGGAGCATGTAGGGCCTGTATCGGGTGCTCCCTGGGGTAGCGCGGGTATCTTACCGATTAGCTGGGCGTATATCTCCATGATGGGTAGAGAAGGGCTGGTAAAAGCCACTCAGGTTGCAATATTGAATGCAAACTATCTGGCGTATCGACTGAAAGATCACTATCCATTGCTATATACCGATGCCAATGGCATGGTAGCCCATGAATGCATCATAGATTTACGTCCTATCAAGGATGAAGTCGGTATTACCGTAGATGATGTGGCCAAACGGCTAATTGATTATGGCTTCCATGCACCGACCATGTCATTCCCTGTACCCGGTACGCTAATGATTGAGCCTACAGAAAGTGAGTCAAAATTTGAAATTGATCGTTTCTGTGATGCCATGATCGCGATTCGGAAAGAGATTCGGGAGATAGCCAATGGTAGAATGGACAAGCATGATAATCCTCTGGTAAATGCGCCACATACTGTTGATTCGGTTACTGCTGATGAATGGAAGCATGCATACTCACGTCAACAGGCTGCGTATCCTGTAGAGTCGTTACGTGAATCCAAATACTGGGCACCTGTGGGTCGGGTAGATAATGTGTATGGAGACAAGAACCTCGTGTGCTCCTGTTTGCCGATATCACATTATGAAGAGCACAAGTCCGATTAAAGTAGTCACGTAGAGGATAGAATAATGAATAAGTCACTGGTAATTTCGCTGATTGGAAATGATTGCCCGGGTATCGTCGAATCGGTTGCCGCAGTTGTTCTGCGCCATCAGGGAGAATGGATAGAAAGCCGCATGGCGAATTTGAGCGGCAAGTTTGCCGGGATTCTCAGTGTGAAGCTGCCGGAACAGGAATATGATGGTTTCTGTAGCGATTTACAATCCAGTAATGTGGGCTTAAATATAACGATTGAAGAAGTCGATAGCTCGCAGGCAGCGGTTAGCACTACATGCTATAAGCTGGAACTGGTCGGGCAGGATAGACCAGGCATAGTGCATCGAATTACCGCAGCCCTGAGTGCTCATGGCGCTTCCGTGGATGAAATGGAGACAGAAGTCAGTGAAGCCTCTATGTCGGGAGAAACTCTGTTCAAGGCGAGTATCACGTTATGTCTGGCTGAAGGTCGTAGCATCGATGAGTTGGGCGAGGTGTTGGAAGACCTTGCCAATGAACTGATTGTAGATATCGAACTGGGTTGAGTAACAATTCCAAAATAGCGGTTTATGTCCAGGCACTAAGCCGGTTAAAATAATCAAATTTATCTGTAGGAAAATATATGTTTAGTAAGAATGATCAAATAGCTGGATACGATGATGAGTTGTGGGCAACGATTGAAGCGGAAAATAAGCGTCAGGAAGAGCATATCGAACTGATTGCTTCAGAAAACTACACCAGCCCACGCGTGATGCAGGCACAGGGCTCTCAGCTAACTAATAAATATGCCGAAGGCTATCCTTCAAAGCGCTATTATGGTGGTTGTGAATTTGTAGATACTGCTGAAAATCTGGCTATAGAGCGTGCTAAAAAGTTATTCGGTGCTGATTATGCGAATGTTCAACCTCACTCCGGTTCACAGGCAAACGCCGCTGTTTATATGGCACTGGTACAACCAGGTGATACCGTACTTGGCATGAGTCTGGCACATGGTGGTCATTTAACCCACGGCGCTAAACCTAATTTTTCCGGTAAAGTCTACAATGCGATTCAATACGGTCTGGACGCAAGCACTGGTGAAATCGATTACGACCAGGTAGAAGCACTTGCCAAAGAACATAAACCCAAAATGATTGTGGCCGGTTTTTCTGCCTATTCTCGTATCATTGACTGGCAGCGTTTTCGTTATATCGCCGATTCTGTGGGTGCGTATTTATTTGTCGATATGGCTCATGTGGCAGGTCTGGTTGCTGCGGGTCTGTACCCCAATCCGATCTCGATTGCTGATGTTGTGAGCACGACCACACATAAAACTCTACGCGGCCCACGCGGCGGCCTGATTCTTTGTAAATCAAATCCTGAACTGGAAAAGAAATTTAACTCAATAGTGTTCCCCGGTATGCAGGGTGGCCCGTTAATGCACGTAATTGCAGCAAAAGCAGTCGCATTTAAAGAAGCTCTGGAACCTGAGTTCAAGCAATATCAGCAACAGGTCATCGATAATGCCAAAGCAATGGTAGAGGTCTTCCTGCAACGTGGTTTTGATATCGTTTCAGGTGGAACTGACGATCATTTGTTTCTGGTCGATTTCATTAAGCGTGGTCTGACAGGTAAAGCTGCCGATGCTGCATTGGGTGCAGCGAATATCACAGTGAATATGAATGCGGTTCCTAATGATCCTCAATCACCATTTGTCACCAGTGGAATTCGCGTTGGTACGCCAGCCATTACTACTCGTGGTCTGGGTGTGGCTGAAGCCACAGAACTGGCTGGCTGGATGTGTGATGTGCTTGATGATATGGAAAACCAGCAAGTTATCGATGAAGTAAAGGCCAAAGTACTGGAACTGTGTGCCCGTTTCCCGGTTTACAGTTGATCCAGTAGTTACAATGGCTGACGTATAAAAGAACCTGCGCCCTGTGCGCAGGTTCATTTACTTTTACCTGAAGTTGCAGTTTCAGGTTTTACTTGAGGGTAAGCCATGGCGATCAGTGTTTTTGATCTTTTCAAGATAGGTATAGGTCCTTCCAGTTCGCATACCGTAGGTCCTATGCGAGCAGCCGCCAAGTTTGTGCATGTACTGCAGGATCAGCAACTGCTGTCACAGGTTGCATCGGTCTATATCACCTTATATGGTTCGCTTGGCGCAACCGGTATAGGTCATGGTAGCGATAAGGCAATTCTTTTTGGGCTGGAAGGAGATCATCCTGAAAGCATTGATACCACGCAAATCGAATCCCGACTCGAGCAAATAAAATCCTCTCATTCGCTTAATCTGTCAGGTCAGCACCGCATCCATTTTGATTATGACAAGCAGTTGAAACTGCACCGGAAAAAATGTCTGGCCTATCACTCAAATGGCATGCAAATCGCTGCTCTGGATGCTGACGGCGATGAAATCTACAGCAATACTTATTACTCGATAGGTGGTGGCTTTGTGGTAGAGGAAGCCGATGCGCAACAGGACCATTTGCATGCCAGCGATGAAACGGTTTTACCCTATGCGTTTAACAATATGCAGCAGCTACTGGATTTGTGTCAGCAACATCAAATGAGTATCAGCCAGGTCATGCTGGAGAATGAAAAGTGCTGGCGCAGCGAGGCGGAAATACGCAGTGGGTTATTGAATATCTGGCAGGTGATGCAGGACTGTATCAGCGCAGGTTGTGCTCACGAAGGTATTCTACCTGGTGGGCTGAACGTCAAACGCCGTGCCGGTAAATTAAATCAGAAGTTACGCGAGAAGCAGGAAAGCGCGTTGACCGACCCGCTTACCACCATGGACTGGGTAAACCTGTATGCCATTGCAGTGAATGAAGAGAATGCGGCAGGTGGTCGAGTGGTGACTGCACCCACTAATGGCGCAGCAGGTATTATTCCCGCAGTGCTCAAATACTATGACCGATTTGTTGCGCAGTCGAATGAAGAGGGTATTGTGAATTTTCTGCTCACCGCAGGCGCTGTCGGTATCCTGTATAAAGAAAATGCGTCCATATCTGGTGCTGAAGTTGGCTGTCAGGGTGAAGTGGGTTCAGCCTGCTCGATGGCTGCAGCAGGCCTGACCGAAGTAACTGGAGGCACGCCAGAACAGGTAGAAAATGCCGCCGAAATTGCTATGGAACATAATTTAGGACTGACCTGTGATCCAATCAATGGGCTGGTTCAGGTGCCCTGCATAGAACGCAATGCGATGGCTGCAATCAAGGCGATCAATGCAAGACGCATGGCAATGAATGGGGATGGAGAGCATTTTGTATCACTGGATAAGGTGATTGCCACCATGCGTAATACTGGGCGTGATATGAAAAAGAAATATAAGGAAACGGCCCGTGGAGGGTTAGCGGTAAATGTCACTGAGTGCTGACCTGATTATTTTTTGTGAGAAAATCACAATAATTCATATATTTAGCAGTTATTCCTGAAAAAATATTGAACTTTAGTGTAATACTGGTATACCTAATAAGGAGTGAATAATATAGGAAGGAATCATGAATCTACATATCGCCAGAACGACAATAAAGTCCAGACCGCCCAGACAGTCGATAGCACTGACTATTTTTGAAATTGCATTGATGTTCGTTGTCGCCGGGCTATTGCTTATCTGGGACTAAGTGCATTTAATAACCCATTAATTCATCTATCTTTCGTTCTGGTGCTAACCACCAGTCTTTCAAACCCAGGTTCAGCTACGAATTTCAGGTTGAAATGTCTATGCAAGCTAACGCTCTATTTCGTCATATTGAAACACTCAACCAATGGCATATTGAAAACTTTAGACCCTTTTTTGTCTCAGGGGTAAGGGTAGGATATTTAAAGGATTATATGTGCCAGGCGCTGGGGCAATGGCCACAGTATTTTTCCATCACTGATCACAGAGTAGATCTGATAACCGATGCGAATGACTTTAAGCAGGCAAGCCAACAACTGGATGAAGTGGTTCATGCTCTGGTCGAGCAGGGTGTTATCAGCAAATATCTGGGTGAGA
Organism: Gammaproteobacteria bacterium; assembly: GCA_050292965.1. Classification (GTDB taxonomy): domain Bacteria; phylum Pseudomonadota; class Gammaproteobacteria; genus JACNJF01. Next base: position 45,505 of record JBNKMF010000030.1, read on the forward strand.
TATATCCGATTACTGGCGCTAATCGCGAACACTGTGTTGCCTTGCTGGATAGAGGTGCTGCTGGGTATTTTGGCATTAGAACCTACGGTCAACACCTGAACGGCTATGTGAAAAGTGATGAAGGAATGAAGCTCTGGGTAGCGCGTCGTGCTGCCGATCGTATAAATTTCCCAAACAGGCTGGATAATATTGTCGCAGGTGGTTTGCCACATAACCTCAGTCTGCAGGAAAACCTGATTAAAGAATGTAAGGAAGAAGCGGATATCCCATTACGGCTGGTAGAAAATGCAAAGGCTACAGGGGCAGTCGACTATTGCTGTGAGATTGAAACAGGGCTCAAGCCAGACACGTTGTATTGCTATGATGTGGAATTACCTGAATCATTCACCCCGCAAAATACCGATGGTGAAGTGGCTGAATTCAAGCTGATGGATATACAAACCGTCCTCAATCTGGTTCAGGAAAGTGATGAATTCAAGCCCAATTGTAATCTGGTGATAATCGATTTTTTTATTCGGCATGGTGTTATTGGGCCTGAATATGAAGGTTATCAGAAGCTTGTACGTGGCTTACATGCAAGTTGAGTGTTAAAGTCAATTATTGTAATTAGCTATTATTAGAAGCTTATGGCGATTGCCCTGACATTTAGTGTTAATAAATCATAAGCTAAATGAAACGGGTAGCTATCGTGTAATATAGATTTTATAGTTTTTGAATCATTACAATTAATGAACTAAACAAATGCAGCTTCATTTTTATCCCGGTACCCGGTTTGTGGTTCATGAGTATGATGAAACTCCTTAACCTTTTCCTGCTCTATAGCCTTTGCATGCTGTCGTCGGTTGCCTGCCAGGCTAGCGGCCCTGTAGCCCTGAGCGTTGAAGTTATCGCCCCTGCCAGGGCGGCAAAAAAACTGAATATCGACTATGTCTACCGTACGATTCAGGTGAAAGAAAAGCAGTACTATGCTGGTTTCAGTATCGATTCAGACGGGATAAACCATCCTGTGTTAATTGAGGCGAACGCTTATGGGAGGCAACAGAACAGGTGGGAGTTCGAAGATATTATTAGCGATATTTTCATCTTTAATGGGCATGTTTCGGTGCTGCTGGATACGGGACGGAATTTTTCGCTGCTAAAGGACATCTGGGTGCAAAACCCGCAAGGTTTTCCGCAAAATGCCCGTATCATATTCAGTGATGGCCTGCGTCATCTGATTGTCTGTAGCCCTTCGTCACTGTTTAAGGACAGTACTCATGCGGCTGGTTGTGAGTCCTTCAACCCGAACTGGAAGGTCTCTTTTTCCTGGCATGATCTAGCGCCCAAACTATGCGGCGACTTTCTACACGCGTTGACCTGGTCGAACACGCAGAATCAACGACTGCTTATCGATCCTGCCTCAGGTAAAGTTATTGAACAATCAGCTTATACCGGTGAGGATATCTGCGCCGCATTTAACTAACACTGAGCCAATACCCAGTTTCACTGATGCAGGCTTTGTGAAAACCACTCCGGCACCCATTGCCGAGGATTACCTAAAATCATTTCATGCTGTCTGAAGTCTGCACAACAGTTTTCTACCTGTTGCCAGAAACGTGCCGAGTGATTCATGTGCCGGGTGTGGCATAGTTCGTGGATAAGCAGGTAATTCACTGTATCCGGTGGAATAAACATCAACTGGTCATTCAGGCTGATGGTGCCTCTGGAAGAGCAACTGCCCCAGCGGCTCTTCTGGCTGCGGATACTGGCTTTAGCATAGTCGAACCCATACTTTGTAGCAGTGGCGCGCAGCATGGGAGGCAGCTCCTGTTTGGCTTTACAGCGTAGCCAGTGCCTTAGCAACTGTACAGCATCCTCATGCTGATGATGAGAAAGCTGTAACTCACCCTGTTGAAACTCCCATGTCGGATTGGCGCCATCATCGAACAGTTTTTTATACACCACAGGGATGCTTTCGCCGGTTAATGACAGCTCGATGGTTTGCGGTAATGCGGCGGCTTTGAAAGTATGTGCATGTTTATTCAGCTGTTTTGTGATCCAGCCTTCGTGTTGTTGTAGAATGCGCGGAATTT
>JBNKMF010000031.1:0-26716 GCA_050292965.1 Gammaproteobacteria bacterium
GTCATAAACAGTCGACTCCTAGTATGCAAGGCTTAAGTGGAAGCTCTATCTCTATGCCAAACCCGCACTAAGAGTAGATCCTTACTTTCAAGTTTTTAACATCTAGTCTAAGTTAATTAACCTTTATCAGATAAGCTAAGTTAATTAAGCTTTCACATATGAGCTAAGTTACTTATACTTTAAGCAAGGTAAACCTGAACTAAGCCAAACAAAAGTTGTCAAACAAGTAATTACAGTAAAACATAATCACAATTTATTAATAAACTAATATATGGCCTCTATGGGACACCTGGATTTAAACGATGAAGTAGCCTACCTCCAATGGGTTGAACACAAGCAGGCTGCTTACGAAAAGAGAAAATCAAATGATTTTCCACTCATTATAGATATCCAGAAAGACGGAACTATTGATGATTCGGCATTAAAAATTATCGATGAGCACATCCACTCTTATAATTTTGCTTTATACCGCATGGCTGGTGAAATTGAAAATCATCTGGATGCTGTAAAGCACATAGGTCGACAAATGGGCCTGCTGGAACTGGATAAAAATCTCTGTGCACGTGAAGACCGCACCACCCGGCTAACTGTACAGGACAAAGGCCGTGCGCATCATTATATCCCTTATTCTAATAAGCCGATAGGCTGGCATACCGATGGATATTACAATCCCATGCACCAGCGGGTACTGGCTATGGTGCTACATTGTGAGCAACCGGCTGCAGAAGGGGGAGAGAATCAGTTACTGGATCCAGATATGCTGTACATTCACCTGCGCAATCAGAACCCGGAATTTATTAAAGCCCTGTCTCAGCCTCAGGTTATGTGTATACCTGAAAACATTGAGGATGGCGTGTTAATCCGTCCCCAGACCTGTAGTGCAGTGTTTTTGCAGGAGCAAGACCATGATCTGGCTATGCGATATAGTAAAAGAAAGCGCAATATTATATGGGCCGACGACGGGCTGACCCGCGAAGCTCTACAATGTCTGGAGGAGTATCTCGAGTCAGATTCACCCTACCATATTCGCTATCGCTTAAATGCTGGCGAGGGTGTTATCAATAATAATGTACTACATACACGTACTGCATTTACTGATAGTCCTGATAGCAAGCGTGTTTTTTATCGCGCCCGATATTACAATCGAATCAATATCCATTGATTTGAAATCCGAACTTATACCCGAGGTCTTTTATGCTGTGGCTAAGCGAAATTTTATTACAAAACCCTGAAATGGAATCATTTGAGGATTTAAAAGAAGAGATATCCAGACGCGCAGCAGCGGGAGAACGCTTTTTTCGTATGGATATCAAACCCCCTTATATGGATACGCCTCCTGACTGGGAAGATCGACTGGAAGCGACATTTACCTCGGTGCGTTGAACATGTTCTGGCAGGACGACGATGATAACAATGATGCTGAACAACTTCATGAAGATGTTCAGGATTTGCTGTTTTCTATAGAGTGCAAAACATTACCGCTGGATCATGGCTTCATTCTCTCTCAGCAAATCCAGCACCACATCCCCTGGATTCGCGACGAACCACTGGCAGCTATCCATCAAATCCATGTTGCTGAATCCGCTCATGGATGGATGCGCCCCGATGATCCAGAGCAGGATGTGCTCTGTGTATCCAGGCGTACAAAATTGATGATTAGACTCCCTGAAAGTCGTCTGGAAGATGTTCAGGCACTGATCGGTAAAACACTCGATATTCACGGCCATGTGCTGAAGGTAGGTGACTTTCGAACTCGCAAACTCAGCCGACTGACGACTCTGTTCGCACGCTATATGGATACAGGGGGTACAGAGGATGAAACGCTATTTTTAAATAATATGGCGCAACAATTACACGAAATGGGTATTCAGGTTAAGAAAATGATGAGTGGGAAACTGCTATCTCACCAGACCTCCAGTGGGGTAGTTTTAACCAGAAAACTCATGGTTAGTGACCTGGATGTCGCTCAATCGATAATGCTGCAGGAACAGGGGATGGGTGATAGGCAATTGATGGGTATAGGTATCTTTATTCCGCACAAAGGAATCGATGCGGTGAATAAAAAGCAGCAGTAAATCTCGTATCGACAGCCTCAGGTGGGTAGGTAGGAAAATCCTGGCAGGGATGCCAGATATTAGGGCAACGCAGGACGCAGTTGCCGACGCCTATATGGACATAGGTGGTAGGGCGAAGCAGGATGCCAGAGCCGAGCGAAGCGCCTTCCGACATTTTCAATATAACCACCTACAAGCTAAAAGATTGCTCAATATTGGAAGGAGTCATACCCCACCACTATGCACAATTTCATAGTAAACCTTTTCGAGCTCTTTCTTATGTTCAAGTTCTTCATGAGCCAGATATTGAAATAAATCTGCCATAGCGCCTGGTGTGGCTTCTTTAGCTAGCGCAGCGTACTGTTCCATCGCAGCCTGCTCGCGCGCCAGTGCATACAGTAGAATATCCTGATCACTGGGTTCTTTGCCCAGATTGGGCTCTTTTAGGTAGTCGCTAAAGAGGTGGTCATTAGGTGGTGTCTGGATTTTATCGCTGATATGTTCCTGTATATCTGCTCTTTCCCTTAATTCAGTAAACAGTCGGTAATGCTCTGCTTCTTCGTCAGCCAGTTCCTGGATTAGACCGCGCAGAGGTTTGCTTACTGTGCCAGATAATTCGGTATAAAAATCACGAGCTGTCTTTTCAAAACCTATGGCCGTTTCAAGAACTTCTTCAATGGTCTGCATGGTTTTGAGTTTGGCGTAACCTTTACCGCCTTCCGGGTTGTGTTTTACACTCATTTGTTTGATCTCTCAACGCTTACTTGCAGGCTTTCATGGATGCTCTCAGCGGCTCTATGCCCAGCAGCTATAGCATGTACCACATCCGGTCCTTCCACCATATCTCCAGCGGCCCATAGCCAGGGTTCGGCAGTTTTACCATCATTGTCAATAACCAGTCTTCCGCGATTCCATTCCAGCGCTTCGGTTATCTCATGACCCAGATAGGTGACGTCTGCAGCTTGACCAATCGCTTCAATCACCATTTCAACATCATGAATGCAGATGTCAGATTCATCATAAGCAGGGTGAAAACGACCTTCTTCGTCAAATATAGAGGTGCAGCATACTGTTTCCAGACCGGTTAATTTTTTATTCTCGATGATGCACTGGCGTGGGCCACGACCCGGTAAAATAGTTAAGCCTTCCTCTTTGGCCTCGCGAATTTCATCCTCGTCTGCCAGCATATGATACTCATCTTCCAGAGCCGTTACAGTGACATGTATTTCACCATATTTCTTTTTCTGTAGTCTGGCCAGGCTGCGTGCGATATCCATAGCGACATTACCACCACCTATGACCACCGCTTTTTTGGGGACAGCGAAACGGGACTTATCTGTAATTTTTCGTAGTAGCTCAATGGCCGACACGGTTTTAGAATGTTCAGAACCAGGTATACGTGTGGATCGCCCCTGATGCAGACCACTGGCGAGTAATACCGCATCAAACTGCTTATGAAGTTCCTCCATACTGATATCTTTACCGATTTGAGTGTTGAGTTTTAATTCGACACCATACGACAGGATCATATTAATATCAGCATCCAGACGATCATAAGGCAGGCGATATTCAGGAATGCCATAGCGCATCATGCCACCCGGTTTTTTGCGTGATTCATACACTGTCACGCTGTGGCCCTTTTTGGCAAGGTCGAAAGCAGTTGTTAGTCCTGCCGGTCCGGAACCGATGATTGCTACCTTACGGCCTGTCGCTTCGGCGGGTTCACCCACTATGGTTTTATAACGGTCATAAGGCACCTGCTCGGTGATATGACGTTTGAGCCAGCGGATGGCAATCGGATCGCCCTCATGACGTGCAGCGCAGGATGTTTCACACTTGCGTGTACAGACCCGTCCACAGACCTGAGAAAACGGGTTACTGTCGTACAACAGGCGTAGTCCTTCCTCATAGTCTCCTGCACGAACCGCAGCAATATAATCGGGTATCGCCATGTGGATAGGGCAGGTGGCCACGCACAGGCCGCAGGCTACGCAACGATCGGCTTCGGCTTTGGCCTGTTCGACATCGTAGCCCTTAACGATTTCAGCAAAGGAATCGAGCCGTTGCTCCGGATCCATTTCTTCCATCTCGACCCGAACCCGACCGCTTAACTGATGACCTTCGGGGCGGTGATAACCGAGTGCTGAGTGATCCCAGAATTTTTTGTCGACACCCGGGGTGAAGCGAAACTTGTCGGGGTCACTTTCGATCCATTTGTATTCGTTGGACATGGTCAGCGAACCGGTCATACAGATATCCACGCACAGCGCACACCAGCAACAGCGACCGTAATCTATATGCGGGCGTAATCCGGAATCTTCCTTAGTGGTTTGTATGCCTTCGACTGGAACCATGTCGATAGCGGCATTCTGACAAATCGCTTCACAGGTGCCACAGCCTATGCACTTATCCATGTCGTTCTGGTGGAAGCCCCGATAGCGCATACTGCCAGGGCGATCATTAAATGGATCAGCGATACTGACTGGGTCGCGGAACAGGTTTTTCCAGGCAGTGAATGGAGAAAGGATATTACGAATACTCATGGCATCAGGCTCTTAACGTTCGATCTCCGGTGGATAGGTATGTAGAGACACCAGTAGTGCCGCAACATCGGCGATATTGCAATTCACTACCATGCGTTCAAACAATGCCATCGCATGGGTGTAGGAGGGGCCTCGTACATTGACTCGTCGCGGATAACCGCTTCCATCGGTGACCAGATAATAACCGTACTCACCACGAGAACATTCACCTCGCACATAGGTTTCACCCGGCGGGATCTTCCAGTGCAATACGTTAGGAATAGTCGCCATCATGGCTTCCTTACGCTCCGGCATGCGTGACAGAATCTGTCGGATCAGGTCGACCGACATCAGCAGGTCGCGACGGCGTACATCTGCTCGGGTGTAAATATCGGAGTTGTGACCGATAACGGGGTCAAAGTCGAGATGCTGGTAAACCAGATAAGGCTGGTCTTTACGCACATCACGCGCCACACCGGCCGCACGTATGCAGGGGCCGCTAACACCGTAGCGATCCAGCCAACGGTTTTCTATTACTCCAACACCTACAGTTCTTTTGTGGAAGACCGCATTGCAGAACATCACGTTGTAGATATCCTGCATTGTTTTTTCAATCTCCTTCAGGGTATCTTTCATGCGCTTTTTAAAGCCAACGGGCAGGTCGTCGCGTACCCCACCAGGTATGATGAACATGTGATAGATACGGGCTCCGGTAAGTTCTTCGAAGCGGTCCAGCATCAGGTCGCGTACATAGGTTGCCCACTGGCCTATTACCGCCTGACCCAGAGCTCCGGATTGACCACCCAGATACATCAGATAACTGTTGATACGACCCATCTCCAGGATCAGTGTGCGGATCCAGTTGGCGCGTTCGGGTACTTCTACATCCGCCAGTTCCTCAACCGCAGCGGCATAACAGTACTCATTGAAATCTGGTTCCGGTACGCAGATACGACAGACGATAGGAAAGCACTGGATAAAACTGCGTCGTTCCATCAGTTTTTCGAAGCCGCGGTGCAGATAACCGACATGGGTGATACCTTCGACAACCTCGTCACCACACACGGTTAGTTCAATCGACATATTGCCGGTAATACCGGGATGCTGTGGGCCCTGCCAGAGTTTCAGGTATTTGCCCGAAGTGAGATCGATATCAAGCGTGCCATCGGACTTCTTTTGCGGGTATTGACTGCGATCAGGGGTATAGGCCATATCAGTCCTCCGCATCCGGGTAAAGTTGTTGCTTCATGTGTTGAGTCGGATCATGGGTAACCCGGCCCGGACGATCGCGAAAGGTTTCCTCGCTGTATTTTAAGGTATCAAAGTCGCGTCGATAAGGTGGAATATCCTGCCAGCCTTCAAGAATAAAGTCTTCATTGATACGTGGGCTGCCAGGGAAATCGATACCGAACATTTCTTTTAATTCGCGTTGATAGGTTGCGGCCGTCGGCCATAGATGATGGATGCTTTCCATGCTCGCTTCATTACGGTTGATGAGCACGCGCAGCCCAATATCAGTTGCTGCCAGGCGATTGTTGACCAGATAGGTCAACTGAAATTGATCCTGCTCGATCCAGTCTACTGCGGTCAGCAGTACCAGATGTGTATAACCCTCTACGTCACGTAAGTAGAGCAATAAGGAGGACAGGTGTTCCCGTGGCACATTGAAAAAGCACAGGTCGGACCTTTGCTGGATAAATTCACCCAGCGCGTAGTGTTGTTTGAGTTTGTCGTAGAGTGCCTGCATATCTGCTACCAACTATAATCCGGCATATCCCAATCCTTGATGACTCGTTTCTGGTTCGTCTTGTACCATTCAAAATTCTCTGCGTACTGGTTCGCACCTTCGGCTTTGCCTGTACGGATCAGTTTTTTTAAATCCATAAAACCCTGTAATAGCGCCTCAGGTCTTGGCATGCAACCTGTGATATAGAGATCGACGGGCAGGTAGTCATCAAGACGCTTAATGGTGTTGTAGGAATCCCAGTACATGCCACCATTGATGGTGCATGAACCGAGGCCAACCACGTATTTGGGGTTTTGCATCTGCTCATAGGATCTGATCGCACGCTTCAGGGTTTTTACCGACAGATAACCGGAAATCACGAACAGATTGGCCTGACGTGGTGTTGGTCGCCACTGAATGCCGTAGCGGTAGGCATCGAAACGCGGTGTCATCAATGGGCGCATTTCAATCGCACCACAACCTGTACCAAAACCTAAAATCCAGATCGATTCCGAGCGTGCCCAGTTAAACAGATCCTCGACGATACGGCTGTAGGCTGCTGGCATGACTGTTGGTGGTGCTTCGCAGTAATAGTCCTTAAGTGGCTCTACCTCGATATCGACACCACCAGGCCCTTTGACAATTCGTTTTTGCAGTTCTTGTTTCATTATTTACACCACCATGATCGCAATAATGCCCAGAGGCACAGCCCATACCAGGAACCAACGAATCGAATGTTCCACATGGAAGCGTGGGAATACCACACCAACCAGAACAGAAACCATATAGATCAGGAAAACCTTGAGGAAGAAAATGGGCCAGCTTACCGCCCCACCAAAAAACAGGTTCATGTACACCACCATCTTGGCAATCGGGAAGATTGCACGATTGGTCTGCATCATGGCCAGATAAGATGAGTGATACTCGGTAGGCGGGCCGATAGGAATTTCCTGTGGTGCCAGCACCACGTCAAATGGTGGGCGCATCATAGATCCGAGAAAAGACAACATAGCTGCAGTAACTGCAAACGGGTTGGTGAACAGGGTCCAGTTAAGATAGCTGCCCTGCTGAACGGCGACGATATCGGTGATTGACAGGGTCTGGTATTGTAGTGCTACGGAAAATACAGCAAGTGCAAACGGCAATTCGGCTGCAGTAACCTGTGCCAGTCCGCGCGAAACGCCGATAGCTGCATAGGGATGGCCGCTTTCACCCGCACCCAGTGCCATGCCCAGAGTACCGAAGAAAACGAAATAAAGTGCCAGAATTAAATCCCCGGCAAAAGACAGGTTGGAGAACATCACCGAACCGTAAATAGTCGGTACAAATAACAACAGGCCGACACCACCGGATAGTCTGAATACAGGCCCAAGATAGAACATCACACCGTGGGTAATCGAACTGCGGATGGAATAGTTCTTGATCAGGTCAAGATAGTTCTGCCAGATTGGGATACCATGACGACGACCCACGCGGGCGGCAATCTTGGCGATCAGCGCATTGAGCAAGAAGCCATAATTCACCACGATAAACAGGGTTAACAGGGAATAGGGTATCTGGATCCATTCAAAATTCATTTCACACCCCAATGCTTAGAAAATAGACAGCGACCACAAAGGCCAGCAACTGCACCGCATAGGTCTGACCATCACCGGTATATAGCCGACGTAACAATTCGGCAGTCGTGTGCAATGACTCTGCCACTGTATCCCAGAAGCGGGTAACGAAGGGCTGGGTCATAAAGCCCAGAGCCTTGCGATAGGGCGCAAAAAAGTTCCAGGCAAAGTGTGTGGTTTCTGGGCGATAGGGCCTTTCTGCCGAATATACGATATTAAACTGCTTGACCTTTTGTGCACGGCGATTGACGAACAGCAGCCAGCTGAACAGGGTGACGAAAATCACCCCGGTGATAATCATGATCGATACAGGGCTCCAGTAGCCAAAGTCGCTGGTGATGGTCAGTCCTTCCCAGTTCAAACCGTTTTGTGGGAAAAACTGGCTGATATAGGCATCCACCCGACGCAACGCGAGACCCGGTGCCAGAGCGAAAATCATCAGGAATGCTACGTAAATCATCTGTGGTAGGATGATCCAGAAAGGCGCTTCCTTAAGCTTGCGGTTTTCATCCTTGAGCTGGCCAAGAAAGACGGTGTGAATCAGGCGGAACAGGTATAGAAATGCAATCGGGCCGGCGAGAAAGATGACGACCATAGGCAGGCGGTATTCTGCACTCATAATGGCGTTGTAAAAAATCCAGCGCCCACCGAATCCGGACAGCGGAGGCACTCCAGAAACCGCAATGATACCGATCAGTACCGCGATGAAGGATAGGGGCATCAGTGTGATTAGCCCGCCCATGCGGTACATTTCCTTGGTTCCGGTACGTTTGGCAACACCACCAATCGACAGGAACAACATTGACTTGTAGATATAGTGATTAACCACAAACATCAGCGCCATCAACCAACCGAGGTGGTTCATCAGGGCCAGGCCGAACAGCGCATAACCCATCTGTGCAATCGATGAATAGGCCAGTAGGCGCTTGGCGTCTTCCTGATAGATGGCCATCATATTGCCAAGTAGGGCGGATATGGCGCCTATCCATAGCAATACATGAGTCAGTTCCACGCCATATAACTGTTGTTTACCCATGTTTATCAGCAATACGAACAGGCCAAACAGCCCAGCCTTGAGCAGGATACCTGATAGCAACGGTGATACATCGGCCTCCGCCTCTGCATGCGCGCCTGGCAGCCAGATATGTACACCAATGGAGGCGGTTTTAGTCATAAAACCGATCGCAAGCAGGATGAATATCCAGGGTGCAAGTTCGCTGGGTACATTGGCCAGGGCGGTCAGCAGGATTTGCGGGTTGCCCTGTGCCGCCAGAGCAAACCCCAGCATCATCAGAAAGGCACCGCCCAGTGAAAACATAATGTAGGATAGCGCATGCGGTTGTGACTGCTTGCCACGTAGAATCAGGAAATAGGAACCGATGGTCAGGGTTTCCCAGGCAGCGAAGAAGTTGAATGAATCACTGGCCACGATCAGCATGCTCAGGCCGGCAAACATCCACAGGCTGGCTGGATAAAATCCCAGTCTGCGCCCCTGGTTGTGGAAGCTGGACAATAGTATCAGTGCACCACCGGGCAGGATGATGGCAGCGAAGATCAGCTGCAGAGCATCATAAGCGGGGTATTGAACTATAAACCAGGCCACCAGACCGATGATGGCGAGCAGATTCTTGAGTTTGGCTGGTAGCCATTCCAACGGCAACAAAAGTAATGCAAATAATAGAGGGATAGAGAATAGCTGGTTACCAAAACCGGATAGTTCTCCCCAGATGAAAGCCAGCCCCCAGGCGAGCAGGACCGCGCTATATATGACGCCTACCTTCTGTGGTGGACAGCCGGCAGTTGGCGCTACCTCTTCATGTTTGATGATCAGGCCAAACCAGCGAAACAGGTAAGCCGTTTCAAGCAATGCACCAAACAGGATCAGCACGATAAGCGCGATACGTCCTTCACCAGCCAGGATATGCACCAGTTCCCATTTCGCGTAAAAACCGGGAAAAGGTGGCAGACCGATCAATAGCGTAATGAAAGTGACGAAGGCAAAGATTAGTAATGGGCGCTCGCGCAAGGCCGTCCATGCGGTCAATTCACGTTCGTTGACTAGACCAGAAATCCAGAACAGCCCGGCCTTGGCAACCGCATGGGCGAGCAGTACACCACCGGCAATGAACAGGTAGTGTTCGCCCAGAATGTCACGCTGGCCAATGATGGTTAGCAGCAGGCCAATCTGAGCCACGGAAGAATAACCCAGCAGGCGACGGTCATGGTTCTGTGCTAAAGCAAACAGATTGGCGCCGATGAAACTGAGTAGACCGATGCCAGTCGCCAGTGGTAGCCAACTATCACCACCGATGGTTAATACCTTATCAATCATAAACAGACTGGCGGTGCCCGTGGCGGCGGAAAGAATGGCAGAAAAGGCTGGATGCGCCGATTGGTAAATATCCAGAGCCCAGCCGTTGGCGGGAAAGGGTTTGAGTTCGATGATAAGTGCAATGATGAGCAGGAAAAACGCCAATGGAGCTGTTTTGACCAGCAGTTCAGACTGCGCCGCCATACCATCGATGTTTAAGGTGCCGGTGCTGTGATAGCTGAAGATAATACCCACCAGCAACAGAATGGAAACTACTTGCGAAGCGATCAGGTATTTAAACCCGGCACCTAGTGACAGCTTATTACTGGATAGCAATACCAGACCGCCGGTGGCGATCACGGTCAATTCCTGAAATACAAAAAGGTTAAAGATGTCACGCGTCATGATAATGCCGCACATTGCCATAATAAATACCAGCAATACCGCCATTGCTCGTCTGCCTAATCGGAACAGGGTGTCACGCAGATAAATGCTCGACAACAGGCCGGTGACGGTGACCATCAATAGTGCAACAGATTCAGTCAGGCCCATACGCAGGTTGATGGCAAAAGGTGGTTGGCTACCTGCAGTCAGGATTTCTACTGGTGGGCGCGGATCAAAGGCAAACAGCCATAACCAACTGGCAGACACCCAGCTAATGAATGCAAGGGTTATCAGGGTGATAATATAAGCTGTTGTGCGCCACTCATCACGCAGTAACCCGAGCAAAAATGCTGCGCCCAGCGTGGTGGTAATGATGTTTAGTGCGTCTACCATTTTAGCTCCCTGATCCTGGAGATATCCAGGCTGCCTTTCATGGTAAAAAGCTTATAGGCATAGGCCAGCATCAATGCGGTTATGCCCACACCAATGACAATTGCCGTCAGAACCAGGGCCTGCGGCAGTGGATCGATGACGCGTGCTGCTGCTTCAGTTGCCGCCAGGGTGTCATCGATGATGGGAGCACTACGTCCGCGAATATAGCCAATGGATACCAGTACCAGATTGACACCGGTATTGGCGATAGCGAAAGCTACGATCATGCGCAGGATGTTGCTCCTGGTCAGTGCACCGTAGAGCCCAATCAGGATCAGCATAAAGCCGGTTGCAAGGGCAATGTATTCCATCAGGATTCCTCTGTTTCAGCCAGTTTAAGCAACATGGAACTGAACTCGGCACCGACCTTCAGCCCGATGAGGGAATAGATGATCGGGATAGTTCCAGCAGAAAACAGATCACCCAGTTCACCGACAGGCAGGATACGGTTATCCAGAAAGCCACCGGCAAGTACTATGCCCAACAGGCCTATACCGACAAACAGCAGCCCAGAAATAGATTCGAGCATGGTAATCAATCTATGGCTGAAATGTTTAATCGGGCGTGTCAGCAAAAGCAACAGCACTGCGGAGGCGAGGATTGCACCACCCTGAAAGCCACCGCCAGGAGTCAGGTGTCCATTGGTAAAGATATAGGCACCGAACAATAAAATGAGTGGTGCCAGTAGCTGGCTGCCGGTGATCAAAAGTTCGCCCGGACCGGGTCTGTTCATAATGCGTTGGCTGGTCTTCCTGTAATCACGCGATAACACCAGTCCGACTATGGCTGCAGTTAGAAACAGCACGGTGACTTCGCCCAGTGTGTCCAGACCGCGATAGGTGACGATGATGGCAGTAACGATGTTAGCCGCACCCACTTCCTGTGCCGAGTTTTCGGCATAGTAAAGGCCGCTCTGGTTAAGCGCTGTATCAGGCTGGTACTGCATCAGCAATTGAACAAAGATAGCACCCAGACCTAGAATAATCAGCAGAACGGTGAATCGTTTAATCATGTTCGCCTCTGCGTACCTTGCCCAGAACAAAAAAGAACAGGAAGGTTGTTAACCCACTGCCGATGGCTGCTTCGGTCATGGCAACATCCGGTGCAGCAAGTATCAGGAACTGTACCGATGCTAACAGGCTGACCAGACCGGCAGCCAGGATGGAAATAGGCAGGCTTCTTTCACGATGGATGGAAATCAGTGCAGCTACTACCATGGTAATCGAAAGCAGCAGAGTTATCGCCAGCAATAAACCATTCATTCTTTTTTACTCCGATCTTCAGCTAAGTGGTCTACGGTTACCAGATCACTCTGACGAGTTTTGCTGCGATGGGCCGCATTGGCCAGTACCTGTGACGACAAAGGGTTGGTGAACAACAGGAATACCCCAATCAATAATAATTTTAAGCCCCATCCGGGGTGAATGAATGTGGTACCTAACAACACCAGCAATGTACCCAGCGTGGTGGATTTGGTGCCTGCCTGTATACGATTGAACACATCTGGCATGCGCATGAGCCCAAGGCTGCCAAGAAACAGGAAAAATGATCCTGCGGCCAGTAACAGGGCACCGAAAATATCCATTAATTCAGCCATAGATTAAAATCCCTTTTCAAGATAGCGAGCAATGACGATGACCCCGAGGAAAGATAGTAGAGCGTAAACTAGCGCGACATCAAGATAGATACCGCGCCCCTCGGCGAGAGCTACTAGAATAATGCCGGTAATGGCAACGATGGTCAGTACATCAAAAGCGACCACACGATCAGCCGGGGTTGGCCCCTTAATGAAACGAAACAGCGCAAGTAGAAAAGCCAGTGCACTAAGTATTGCCGCAAGGTAAATGAGCACTTCAGCCATACATCACCTCAAGATAGGACTCGAAACCCGCCACAATCTCGTGGGTAGCAGTATCCATCTCGCTGCTGTCCAGGTAAACACAATGGATATATAACCACTCACCCTCCATGTTGACGGTCAGGGTGCCTGGGGTCAGAGTGATTGAATTAGCCAGCATCAGGCGCCCCATGCGAGTTTTCAGTCGTGTCTTCACCCTGACTATGGTGGGCTTGATAGGCAGAGAAGGGGACAGCACGATGGCGGCCATTCTCAGATTTGAGAGCAGTAGTTCTTTGAAGAAATAACCATAGTAAAGAAATCCGGCGCGAAAAGCTGCAGGCGTCAATCGCAGTTCAGTAAAGAAGGATAGTCCCTGATAAAACAGTAGACTGATGACTGCAGATACGATCACACCAACCATAATCACATCTAGAGCCATTGATCCGTTTAATAAAAACCAGAACAGGAACAGAGTGAAAAACAGGATTAACCGATCCCGTTTATTATTGATGTGAATAATTTCAGAATTCATGTAATTCGCTCTCTGATAGACATGTGTATTTATATGGCAATGAAAAAAAACCGTCTTGATATAGGTCAATAGATTTCACACCAGTTGAATATTAACCACAAAGAATGATTTTTTTTGAATCTAAACTAATGCATTACCTACGTTCTGAGGATCAGAGCTAACCCATTAGTTTTGAATAAGCGGCCATAAAAGTATAGTCAGCTTAAATTCTGGATAAAATCCTGATATTTCAGGTACATGATAGATTCAACCCATATAACTAAAGGGGTAAGGACATTTGCCTGTTTATATGGAAAATTACTGTCCGAAAATTTCATTAATCATAATTCAACGAAGTTGAGGTCAATATTATGGCACTTGAGTCGGTCGAGAGAACTGAAAATGGTTATCTGGTTAACGCCAATGACTGGAATGAAGAGATAGCAACTGAGCTGTTTGCAGAAGAAGGTATTGAGCCCACAGAAGGGCATTGGGACATTGTGAAATATGTTCGTGCACAAACACTGGATGGAAATGAGCCCAACGAACGCAGTATCATGAAAGAAATGGGTAAGCTATGGGGTCGTAAGGTTAGCTCAAAGGAAATGTATGAAATGTTTCCGTTAATGCCTTCTAAACAGGGGCTTAAGATTGGTGGTTGCCCTCAAAGTACCCGTAAAGGTGGATATTAAGCCGCATAGGCTTATCACTGAGGTAATGCAATAACGTTACCTCTCTACCACCATGGTGGTAGTGACGGGGCGGTAATAATCACTTATATTTCCGCCCACTAAAGATTTTATTCAGATTGACCAGCACTATGTGCAGAGGAAAGTTATGAGCGATAAAGCAGCAAGAATTCAGGAACTGATAGCAATGCAAAAGAAATTCATTGCTTACGAACAGGAAAATGGCGTTAATTTTAAAGATTATTTCACGCCAGAAGCTGGTCATCCATTAGACGGCTATCGTCAAACCTATATGGAAAAGGCGATGGAACTGGTTGACATAGCTCATGCAGAAAAAGGTTCTCATCGTTAATTTCTGCTGGACCATTAGTTAATCGAAAAGCCACTCACTGAGTGGCTTTTTTTGTGTGCATGCATTATTCGTCTACTTTAAGCCGCTTACCAAGACCTATAACCTTATCGTCCAGATATCCTAGAGCCTGATAAAAATTCATCGCCTGGATATTTGTTTCTCGAATCTGTAGATTGATCTTCGGACAGCCGAGAGATTTCAGGACAGATTCTGCGTGCTGCATGATCTGACGCCCATATCCACAGTGCTGGAATTCAGGGCTGACCGCAAGGTAGTTTACCCAGCCTCTGTGTCCGTCGTAACCTGCCATCAATGATGCGATTATCTTATCGTTGTGTATACCTACGAAAAATAATTCTGCATCTCTGGCCAGTTTTCGTTGAATATCTTTTACCGGGTCATTCCAGGGCCGCAACAGCTCGCAGGCTTCCCATAGTGCTATGACCTGATCCTGATCAGCAGACTGATAACTCCGAATATCCATTTGATTTATAGATCCACCCAGCGTCTTACCAGATTATTAAAGGTCGCACTGACCTTACGCGTTGCTTCTGATTCTGGTAGTTCCTTGAACAGCATTTCACGTGCCTGATTCAACTCGTGTAGCATTTCCCGTTTAGCAGGATCTCGTACCGTGCTCTGAGCCCAGGTCACGGCCACAAGTCTGACCCCCTTGGTAACTGGGGCTACATAATGGCGGCTATGGGATGGGTAGATCACTGCCGAACCGGCGGGTAGTTTGATCTGCCTTTCCCCATAAGTATCCATGATGGTTAATTCACCACCCTCGTATTCATCTGGATCGGATAAAAATATCGTGGTAGATACATCGGTTCGATATGGATCTCCCTGTCCCATGACGGGATCATCAACATGTTCACCGTATTGCATACCTGCTTCATAGCGCGCATAAAAAGGTACAGCGACACGCTTGGGCCATGCTGCGGCTTTATATTTTGGATGTCGTACCAGATTGTTCATCACCAGTTCGTTGAGCTGGTTGAAATGTTCCGAATGCGGATTCATTTCCTGATTGTTTTTAACGCTTTTGGCTACCATACCGGCAGAAAGCTTGCCATCTACAAATGGTGAGTCATCTAACAGCTGGCGGATTTTCTTCAGGTTTTCTACGGATATGAGGTGATTGATTGAGGCTAACATGGGTATAATCGCGCTTAAATTTTAGAGGCTTACCATGATACTGAATATCCGAGTAGAAGACCAAAGCTATCCTGTTGAAGTGCCAGAAAATATTCTTACTTCGGCCGGTGAGTATTTTCAAAAACTGGACGCAGATATGGACAAAGGCTGGCAGATGAGCCGCAGTTGGGTAGATAACCCCAGTCCTGAACAGCGCTGTCAGATTGTGGCGGATCGTATCCTCAGTGCATTTGAACACGAAAACAAAAAGTCACTGGTTTTACTTTCAGCTTATATCCTTTCGCGTTTCCCTGAGTTAAAAGCAATCGACATCAGTACCAATGGTGAAATGCAGGAAACCAGTTTCGAATTCGAATGATTTAACGATGAAGCGTTGCCTGAATTTAATAATACTATTGTCAGGTCTGAACGCAGCTGTTTACGCAGGTGAAAAAAACTGCCAACAAATCACAAACGATCAAAACAGACTTGAATGCTATGATCAAAAGTATGATCAAAAGACTGTGTCAGCGATCCCTTTATCAGAGGCTCAGGAAAACGAACTAAGTGGATTTGAGCTTGCAGGACACGAACAAACCGATTCATTACTTAGTGAAAGATGGGAGCTGGATTCTGACCCCGGTGAGTTTATTTTTAGACCTTACAAACCCGTTTATTTCTTTCCTGTTTTTTACAGCTCTAATATAAATACCTTACCCAAAACACCAACCCATGCTGTTGCAGCGGCTGATGAATTACCCATAGACTCTGTAGAAACTAAGTTTCAGCTTAGTTTTAAAACCAAATTGGCCAGGAACTTATTAGGTGGCCATGGAGATCTCTGGTTAGGTTATACTCAGTCATCGCGCTGGCAACTTTATAATGGTGAAAATTCCAGGCCGTTCCGGGAAACCAATCACGAGCCTGAGTTCATTTTTACCTTGCGCAGTCATTTTGAGTTCATGGGTTACACAGGCCGTATGCTTAGCTTCAGCCTTAACCATCAATCGAATGGTCGCGGAGAAGAGTTATCTCGCAGCTGGAATCGCGTCATCCTGACAATTGGATTAGATCGTCCAGACTGGGCTGTAATGTTGCGACCCTGGTGGAGACTACCTGAAAACTATAGCGATGATGACAATCCAGATATTGAAAATTATCTGGGTAGAGCAGAACTTCTAGTTGTGCACCGAAAACGTAATTCACATCAGATTTCAGGGCTGCTTCGCCATTCTTTACGAGATGGCAGTGAGTCACGTGGATCGATTAACCTGAACTATTCATATCCCTGTTTCAATCGCCTACGTTGTCATGCCCAGTTTTTTTCTGGTTATGGAGAGAGTATGATTGACTACAACCAGAGAACTACTACGCTTGGACTTGGAATCGCATTGTTGGAGTGGTTTTAAGCTTTTTTGAAAACTTTTTAGCAGTTTTCCAAATTCCGCAGTTGATCGCTCGCATAAGTGGGTAACCAACTGTTTCATAAAGCATTACATAAGACACAATCCTGGTCGATTGCTAGAATATTTCCAGTTCAGGAAAGAAGTTATATAACTTGAATATATAAGTAAATGCTAATATACTTTTGAGCTTTGCTAGCCGCGAGTTAATCAACATGACAACTTCCCATAAGGATAGTATTCAAGCGAAACGCATTGCCGGAATCATCACAGTTGTTATTTTCGTGCTTGCTTCCATCAATGGAATCTTCACCTATTCAGGCGCCCATTTATTTATAGATGAAATGCTGTATGCTGCACTTTTTGCGGTTGCAGTGCAATTCTCAATCGCTGTCAGTCTGGTTGCGCTCCCGTTTGTAAAAGGCCTGGGTAAACTGGTGCTATTGCTGGTTTATCTGGCGGCTTTGACGCTTTCTACCTTATCTGCTTACACCTTTATCTACAATGCAGGGCTACCAGGTGCACTTTCGGATAGCGCATCGGTAAATACTCAGTTAAAAGCGCGAGTGGCGGATCAGTTGAGTGAAGTGATGCAGGCAGAGCAATCCTATATAGATAACAAGACTCAGCAGCTGGCATTTTTAAAACGTCAGGCTGAAGAGGAAGCCTTACGCGGTTATCGATCAGGTCTGGGGGCAGGGAAGGGACCTGAGTATTATAAAAAAATGGAAGCACTGGCAGCCGACGAAGTGCGGTTTGAAGCTGAGAAACGCAAGTTTTCTGAAGCCAGAGATATCTATGTAGAAATGGATGCGGCGCTTAAAATCAAATCTGATAATCAGCGCGAGCAACTCATCCTGCTGTTAGCCAAATTAAAGTCGGTGGTTATCACCGAGCAGGCCAAATCTATTGTGACAGAAATCAGTCAGGGCAAACTGGCTGTCATACTCAGTCCGGTTGAAAGTGCAATGGCTGTGATTATGGATCGCGACCATTACTCGGTACAATTAGCTGTTAGCGTGATCTGGGCGGCGGTATTTGATTTACTGGCATTGTTCATGGGTATCATCCGTTATTACATCCTGCGCCCTCAGTATTCGATTTTAAACGCGATTTATGAATCCATTGCAGCGTTTGTCACCTTTATCATTCGTCTGGGCTATATCCGCAAGGATGCGCGCCAGAAATATAATCTGGAATTGCAGAAGCAAAGTCATGGCACGCCGCTGAATTCATCTGAAATGCAATCCTTCGCCACCTTTGTGATGGCGGGTAGTTTGTTTTCAGCGTCTGAAGGTCAAGAAGCAATTCAGCCCTTACACAATCTGATCAGTCATATCGAGCCGTTAAAGCTGGAACATGATCCGCGAGGAGTCGGCATTCCTTTCAATGTGGTGGATGAGCAAAAAGAAATGAAAACTCTGATGGCTATGCTGATCCAGAATGAGATTTTTCTTTCCAATGTAGAAAATCAGGTTTATGTGTTAAACCCCGGTAGTGAGATGGCACAGAAAATTCTGGTGTTTATCAAAATGGGGCTTAAAGACCCCAGCAAACAGAAAGAGCTAGCACGTTTTATGATGCCAGCAGAGGCGATAAGCTGAGCCCTATGAAACACTGGTAACACAGTCGAAGCCGTTCTAGAATGATGGTGTTACCTAATTTAGAAGACCCATGCAATTCCTGATATTCATACTTTTAGGGTTATCGATATCTCTCTACTTCACTTTCAGCTTGCTGAAGAAAAGAGGGTCATGGCGCTATCTGGTGTTTCTTGTACTGGTAGATACCTGGCTGGGTATTGTGCTGATTTATCTGCTGTATAGTGCATTGTTTGATAGTTAAGTCATGCTATTTAGTCTGTGATTTATACAGATTTGAGTGTGTATAGGCTTAACAGAGATTCAAACTGATTACGTGATATTTCCTCTGCACCCATGTTCATCAGGTGATCGGTTTTCATCTGGCAGTCGATCATTCGATATTTTCCAGATTCCACTACAGCCATTAAACAATACCTGGATGCGTAATCAGCACGTCTAAACATCGATTCACCAAAAAAGACTTCACCCAAAGCAACACCATAAAGCCCTCCAACCATTACATTGTCATCATTCCAGCATTCATAGGAATGTGCGAAACCAGCTTTATGTAATTCACAATAGGCGCTCAACATTGCTCTGGATATCCAGGTGCCGGGTTCACCCGGGCGCGATTCGGCGCAGGCTTGCATCACTTCCTTAAAGCGTTGGTCGACAGTTACGTGATAGTTCGATTTTTTGAGGAATTTTCGGAACGAGCGATTGATTCTGAAATGTTCTGGAAAAAGTACCGCACGTGGTGCTGGACTCCACCAGAGAATTGGTTCGCCTTCATTGAACCATGGAAATATGCCCTGTGAGTAAGACTTTACCAGCCATTCAGTTGATAATTGCCCACCTGCAGCGAGTAGACCATTTGGGGATTCCAGAGCCTCTGAAGTATCTGGAAAGTTAACCGGTAAGCGCGGGTCTAGCCAGGGGACCATTAATGACCCTCTTTGCGATAGGGCGATTTCTCTGCCTGGGTCCGGCAGAATTCATTGATATATGCTTCTTCCTGTTTGAGGTAATTCTGGATCATACGATGAAAGTCCTGATTGACCATCCAGTGAGCGGAACAGGTTCTTGTCGGTAAAAATCCTCGACTGATTTTATGCTCGCCCTGAGCGCCGGGGTCGAAATGTTGGAGCTCATGTTTAATACAGTAGTCGATGCCTTGATAATAGCAACATTCAAAATGCAGGTGGTTATAGTACTCATCACAACCCCACACGCGCCCAAACAAAGTGGTATCGCTGATAAAAAATAACGATGCCGCAAATATGTGATCATTCTTTTCTGCATTTACTACAAATACCAATGTTGTCAATCTAAATTTTTGGAAAAAATGTACAACATGAAAGATTCTGATTAAGAAGCCGAAATATAGCATCTTATCAATTTACATTTGATTGTGTACTTTATTCTGATGACACATTTTGCTGCCTATATCGACACATCGTGCCAGTCGGATCGATGAGTTGCTGCCGCATCACTGGAGACCACCGGTCAACCGGTCAAGGTGTGATTACCGGAGGCTTACGCTTCAATTTTAAATTCTTCGGGATATCTTTTTTACTCATCATTTACACCTAAATCGTTGCGTTATTGTAACGCTATTTAGGTGTCTATATATCTAGGTGCATGGCAGGGATGCTTTTTTTAAAGGGAACCTGATACTAAAAACAGCACCGTCCTTATTATTCCGCGCATTTATTGCGCCACTGAGACTCTCACTGACCAGTTTGTGTGCGATATAGAGACCGATGCCAGCCTGGTCCTTGCTACTTGACACATTATTTTCGAATATTTTATTTAGATCAATTTGGATGCCGCCAAAATTATCGCTTACCTGAAGTTCTACAAAGCCGGATTCTGATCTGAGTGCGATTTTGATCAGTTTGTCCGTTTGTCTGGTTTTAGATGCGTTCTTGGCGTTGTGTAGCAGGATCAAAATGATTTGTGTGAAGTTACCATAGTTTCCAAGGTATTCGATGCTTTCCAATTCGGTCCGGATCGTTATCGACTCTTTACCGAATGAACCACTCACTATCAACAAGGTTCGCTCAATCGCATCCTTAAGATTGAAGCGTTGTTTCTTTTGACTGGAGGTATAAAAACCCATGAAGGTTTCAATAGTCTCACTCATATGATCCATTATCATCTGGGTGTCTTTTACAAATTCAATCAACTCCGCATCACTAACCGGCTGTTGCATGCGAGATTTAGTATCCAGAAACATAACTTTTGAACTGAGTTCAGAAAGCGGTTGGCGCCACTGGTGTGCGATGTTTCCGACCATTTCACCCATAGCGGAGTGTCTTGAGTAGTGCGACATTAAACTCTTGCGCTCCCGTTCATTCATTGCCTCGCGATACTTGAACCACACTATGACCAAAGTGGTTGCGACAACGAAAAACAGAAGAATCGAGTAAAAAGAGCGCAAACTAATGCCATCGTGTTGATCTGATTCGTTAGAAAATAGCCAGTGGTTGACAATGCCTTCGTGATCACTGGGTGTGACCATCTGAAGCCCTGTGGCATAGATGCTATTCAGTAATGGCTGATCGTTCCTGGTGGCGATGCTCAACTGATAATCAGTATCGAGTTGTGCGACTACCTTGATCTCGTTATCACCGCTATTAAGGGTGTAATATCCAATGCTTGCACTGATGTCGATGTAACCGAATGCGTCACCTTTTTTAACAAGCTCAATGCCATCTTCAAGGCTTGCAACTTGAATAATCTTAATGTCTGGATATTTTTCTTTTAGAAGTTCAATCGCTGCATAGCCCTCGATTATCGAAAATACACGCCCCTTAATTTTATCGAAGTCACCAATATAGGAATACCTGGATAGAGCAGCAACGACCATGGGAAATGAAAACATGGGTTTGGTGAAGTCCATGTATTTTTGTCTTGAAGCTGTGCTGGCAGCACCTGATAGAATGTCACACTTTCGTTGCCGGGCATAATCAAGTGACTCCGCCCAATCCTTCGTGCTAATGATTTTAGTATCGAGATTCAACCGCTCGTTGATCAGTTGATGGATATCGGCGATCATTCCAGAATATACCCCATTTACATGAGATTCCAATGGCGGCCAGCTTTTATCAATACACAATTTGATGGTTCCCTTGTGATCCAGGTAATCCTTTTGAGTGGAGGTAAGTTCAGAAGTTATCGGTTTTTTAAGGTCTATACTGCTGGGGATGATGAACCATTTTTGTTTAAGCTTGTTCAATTCGACTTCACCAATTTTTTTGAGTGCTTTGTTGATGATACTGACGGCCTCTGGCCAGTCTTTGCGAATGCCAAAAGCCAGTTCCAGCTCAGAGTCGAGGTTAAACGCATGCTCCAGATAGGCGAGGCCTGATTTGGCCGCTATGTATTCGGTTGCAGCATTACCGAATGCGGCATCGGCATCTCCCAGTATCACGGCTCGAAGCATATCCTTGACCGTGTCGGCATACAGGATCTGTGATGCGGGAAATTGCTGGGAGAGCTTTTTATCCACCAGATTTCCACGATGGACAATGATTCTCTTGCCCTTCAGATCATTTTTATTATTTATATTTGCAGGGTTTCCACGAACGACCAGAAGATATTTGTTTAAAGAGATATAAATATCCGTAAAGTTCAAGTATGTTTTCCTTTCATTATGTATCCCGCCTGTGCTGAGGCCATCAATTTTTCGTTGCCTGGCGAGCGATTGCATTTCACGCCAATCGCCCAGTTGCAATGTAAAGTTGGCTCCAGTGATCTGGTTGATTCGATCAAGTACATCAGCATCATAGCCAGTAATTTCCCCGTTCGTTTTTGGGATTACATAGGGTTCCCATTCTTTCTCCGATCCAAGGACTATGATCGGGTGCTTTCGTAAAAACGCTTGTTCTTCATCTGTTAACAGAGAATGAGTATTTTCAATCACATTGCTTGATGAATTGTAGGTGGAGAAATTATTACTTGCTTGTGTGGTCGAGATTACAATTAAAAACAGAACTGGAAGTATTAAACGCATAAATGATAATTACTTTGGTTCTTTTAATTTCCAGCCTCTGCCAGAGACATTGAGTATCACTTCTTTGTCTGTTTTTTTCCGGCAACTGGATAGCAGGTTCTTAAGGGCTGAGTCAGTCATCACCTGATGCCCCCATACTTTTTTCGATATCTCATCCCGTGTCACCAGTCGGCCGGGGGGGGTGCATAGCAATGAAAAGAGCTTGCTCTCTTTTCTGCCAATTCGGATATTTCGGTCTCCATGAAATAGCTGATTCTCATTCAGGTCAAAGAAATAATTCTGATAGATATTAACCAGCGACTTTTGGTTATAACCACTGGTCATTCGTTTTGTCGCTTTTTCAAGGGTAGGTAATAACTTATCTAGTGAGACCGGTTTGATGATGTAACCATCGATCTGAAGGTTGGCAGACTTTAACAGATAACCTTCATTGGAAAACGCCGAAATAATAATTACAGCAGTTCTTGTATCAATTTGTCTGACTCTCTCAATCAGTGTCAGGCCATTTTCAACTGGCATGGAAATGTCCGACAAAATGAAATCCGGTCGATTTTGTGAATATCGTCGGAAAGCTTCAACCCCATCGCTTGCGGTATGCACCTGTCGAAAAATCATGGCTAACGACTTTTCCATATTGGCAAGTAGCTTCTGATCATCTTCGACTAATAGTACGGTGAATTGCCTAAGCATTGATAGATTAAAATCATTCATAGTAAAACGTGTCGAGGTGGCTTCAGACTACTTTAGCCTAATGCAGAAAAGGATTCTGAAAAAAATCTTAAAAAGTCTGTAAAAAGTCTGAAATAAACATAAATAAACCGACTTTTTAGCAACTTTTGGCTGACTAAAATTTAGTAGAAACTTTATTTTAGGGAGTGTATAGGTGAAATGAACAAGTCGTCATTTGAAGGATTTAATCTGGGGTCGCGTATCTATATCTCATCAATAATATCCCTATTTATCTTGCCTGCTAGTTTACCCCTCTGCTTTTGCAAAGCCTTATTCAGCACCCGAATAAATAAGGTTTGCTATCGACCCTGATTAACGATTTCTTGGAGAGAATCCCAACATGAAATTTCGAACCATTGCATCCATTTGTTTCTTGATTATGTTTCCTGCATATGGGGTAGGAGGCATTGCGACTGAAATTTCAAAAGTGTTTTCAGTTACTGAAAGCGTTTCTCAGTCGATTAGACGTTCAGAGCTTTTCTTTATTGACAGCGCTTTGCCGGATTATCAAATACTGGTGGAAGGCGTACCGACTAATGCTGAGGTACATATTATCGAAACGGGGGTCGATGGCTGGAAAAATATGGCAGAGGTGTTAGAGGGGCGCACGGATATTAATGCTATTCATGTGTTAGGACATGGTCGTGTTGGAAGTGCCACTCTGGGAACTGCAATTCTAAATAGTGATTCGCTTGAAAACTACAGAGATGAGCTAGAAGTGATTGGCGAGGCGCTGACCGCTGAGGGGGATATTCTGCTTTATGGCTGTAATATTGCTGCTAATGCAAGTGGTATGGAGTTTATTGGTTCAGTAGCTGAGTTGACCGGGGCGGATGTGGCGGCTTCGGATGATGTAACAGGCCCAGAGAGTTTAAGCAGTGATTGGGCGTTAGAAACCGTTACCGGTGACATTCAAGCCAGAGGACTCGATTACACAAACAGGTATTATGAACAGTTAGCGGATGTCGATTATGTTGGCAATGAAATAGAAATCAGTACCAATGCAACAGATTCAGTTATCTCTTACCCTATGGCTGCTCAACTTAATAATGGCAATATTATTGTTGCCTGGACTAACGGTAATCTAATTAAGGGACAATTATTAAACTCAACAGGAACCAGGATTGGTGGCGAACTGACCTTGAAGGATTTAAGTAGCAATAGCGCTCTTCGTGATGATATTGCGGTCGAGTCGCTGTCAAATGGAGGTTTTGTTGTCGGTTACAACACCAGGGACGTAACTTATTATCATCCCTATGTCACAGTATTTGATTCTAACGGTATTGAAACCACAACAACCAGAATAGCAAGTGATGGATTTGATTTCCATAATATATCAGTTAAAAGATTAGCGTCAGATGGATTTATGGTTGCTTCAAGATTCTATAACTCAAATATTTCTAAACATTATATTATTTTCGGTAAATATGACGATAGCGGAGTAGAGAAAAGAATCGTATCGCAAGATCAAGGACAGTACAATCCAGGGTATGTTGAGCTTATATCGCTGAATAATTATAACCATGCTGCCATCTGGCAGTTAAATGCATCAGGTTTTACTTATTATACAATGTTTAAATCAAATATTGGCTCAAGTTTAAGTGATGTAACTTTTCCGATTACACTTGGACAGCCACAGGTGACGCAGTTTGGTGATCGACATTACGCTGGAGTCTTCAATGGCACAAACATTACTCTCTTAAGATCAAGATACGAAAGTGCAGCAGGTAAACATCACTTTTATCTGGATACTGTCTCACCTAGTGTATTTAATAGTAGCTTTAGCACGACACCGTTTGTATCGAATGTCAATTATGGTGGAGATCTGGATCTTGAAAGAGATTCAAATGGTAATTTTCTGGTTGCATGGGACACTAACCAATCTAGTATGCAACTTTTATATACCGACTCATCTGGAAACTGGTCCGGTAATCAACTACGTACTATTAACAATGTTAGGTTTAGTGATGCAATTGTAACAAGTAATGATCTTTTCTTCGTGCCGTATGTGGATCAGGCAGATAATCAAATTAGAGCAAGATTTCTTGGTACCAATACCGCGCCGTCTATCAGCGTTGTCAACGCGACCTACACCGAACAGACCCCGTTAACCATCGATGCCAGTGCTACCGTCAGTGATAGCGATGGTGACAACCTGACCACCATGACCATTTCTCTTGATGCCGCGACTGACACGGGTGAGAAAATTATACTCGGGAGTAGGAGCAGTGGAGATGTGGTCAACGGCATTACCATTACCTACATGTCGAATAGTCAAATCAACCTCTCAGGAACCACTACTGCCACCAACTATCAGGCACTGCTACGTGAACTGCGCTATGAGAACAGTTCTGATGAGCCGGTTGCTTCACGCACCCTGACCATCTCAGCCACTGATACCAATGGTGGCTCTGGTATTGATACGGCAACTATTACCCTGAATGATGTCAATGACGCCCCGGTTGCCACTGCCGGTGCAACGCTTAACTACACCGAAAACGGCACTGCTACGGTCATTGACAACACCATTAGCCTAAGCGATGCTGACGATACCGAACTTGCTAGTGCAACCGTATCTATAAGTAATAACTTTGTCAGTGGAGATACCCTCGGTTTTACCATTCAAAATGGCATCACGGGCAACTATAACAGCTCAACCGGTGTGTTAACCCTAAGTGGCATCGCTACGCTTGCCAACTATCAGACTGCTCTGCGTTCAGTTATATACAGCAGTAGTTCGGATAGCCCTACAAATGCAATGAGAACCATTAGCTGGCAGGTGACCGATGCCAACTCCGATGGCGCCGGTACCCAATCCAGTATAGCCGTTACAAGTATTGTAAATGTGACTGCGGTTAATGACGCCCCAACCAACAGTGCAGTACCAACCATCAGTGGTACGTTGACGGTAGGCAATAGCTTGAGTACGAGCACGGGTACCTGGAGTGATGCCGATGGCGATAGTCTAACTTACAGCTACCAGTGGTATCGTGCCGATGATAATGGCGGTACCAATGAAACCGCAATCACTGGCGCCACCGCGAGTAGCTATACCGTAGCCGGGGCTGACGCTCATAAATACCTGAAAGTAGTGGTTACAGCGGATGATGGTAACGGTAGTGCCGATCAAACCGCGACCAGTACCCGAAGCCTGATCGACAACAGTGCGCCCACCAACAGTGTGGTACCGACGATTAGTGGCACATTGACGGTAGGCAGTACCCTGACGGCCTCGACCGGCAGTTGGAGTGATGCCGATGGTGATAGCTTAAGTTACAGTTACCAATGGTACCGTGCGGATGATAATGGTGGTACCAATGAGGCAGCGATCGCTGGAGCCACCACCAACAGCTTCACCACGACTATCACGGATGCACACAAGTATCTGAAAGTGGTCGTGACAGCC
>JBNKMF010000031.1:26812-47382 GCA_050292965.1 Gammaproteobacteria bacterium
GCTGATGATGGAAATGGCAGTGCGGACCAGAGTGCGACGAGTGCTCGCAGTCAAGTGGGTAACAGCGCGCCGACCAACAGTGCAGTTCCCGTCATTACAGGTACCTTGACCGTTGGCAACGCCTTGAGTGCGAGTACCGGCAGCTGGAGCGATACGGATGGTGATAGCCTGACTTACAGCTACCGTTGGTACCGTGCAGATGATGCTTCGGGCAGCGGTGAAGCTGTGATCTCGGGTGCAACGTCTAGTACCTATGTTGTCACAGCGGCTGATGCCCACAAGTACCTTAGTATTGTTGTTACTGCCGATGATGGTAACGGCAGTGCGGATCAGGCCGCGACGAGTACCCGGAGTGAAATTGCCAACACTGCACCGCAATTTACGTCTACGGCGATTACCAGCGTGGCAGAGGATAGCGAATATCGTTATTCAATAACTGTTACCGACACCGACCAGTTGGATCCTGTTTTCTACACAGCCAGTGCCTTGCCATCATGGGTGACACTGACAATTGATACCACGACAGCGGTGCTGACGGGGATCCCTGGGAACGAGGATGTTGGTGATCATCAAGTTGCTATTGCTGTTAGTGATGGCATTGACCTCGTTGAACAGCGTTTTATTATCTCTGTCAGTAACACGAATGATGCACCGACTGTTGATTCCAGTCCTGTCACCTTAGCGACTGAAGATGAGGCTTATCAATATGATTTGGTAGCCAGTGATGTTGATGTGAATGATAGTGTTGTATTCAGTGCCTCCGTGTTGCCTGCCTGGTTGGCATTCGAGCCTTCAACGGGTTTGTTGTCCGGCACACCTTCTAACAGCGATGTCGGGGATCATCCTGTCACACTGGTGGTTGAGGATACTTCCGGTGTCAAAGTTGAGCAAAGCTTCACGGTTACAGTTACCCAGGTAAACGATACATTGACGATTAGTACCTCTCCTATAGTGACTGCAACTCAAGGCCAGAATTACTCCTATACAGTCGAGGCATCAGACATCGACATTGGTGACAACCTGGAAGCCTCGGCCGTGATATTACCCTCCTGGCTGACTCTCAGTGGACAACTTGTCGTTAATTCGCAAGCGGGTGTTGCACCATCGGTGATATTCAACGTTACGGGTACTCCGGCGAATAAGGATGTCGGAGAGCATCAAGTACAACTAAAAGTGGTCGACGGAACATTTGAACCGGCACGACCGGTTTATCAGACCTTTACGATCACGGTATCAGATGTCAATGATGCGCCGGTGGTAACCTCTTCCGCCAAAACTGGCGCCATCGAAGACCTGCTTTATTACTATCAATTCTCTGTGGTTGATCCTGATGATGATGGGGTCACTCTAAGTGCAGTGGCGCTACCGAACTGGCTGGCTTTTAATCCGCTAAGTGGCGAACTGCAGGGCACACCAACCAATGCCGACAATGGGGTTCACTCCGTTATATTACAGGCGACTGATGGTCAGGAGATAGTTACGCAAGATTTTGATATTACGGTGGCTGGCACGAATGATCTGCCAAGTTTTACTTCATCAGCAACAACCAGCATTGATGAGGATTCAAGCTATAACTACTCGCCAATAGTGACCGATCCAGATGCCGGTGCCGTGCTGACCATGACTGCACCAATTATTCCGTCCTGGTTAAGCTTTGATGGCACGATACTATCGGGTATTCCAGATAATGAAGATGTTGGTCAACATGCCGTTACATTACGCTTGTCGGATGGATTCTCTTTTGTTGATCAGAGCTTCACCATCGTTGTAAACAATACTAACGATACACCAATTATCGACTCGGTCGCTTTGACAGAGGCCGTTGAAGATGAAGAGTATCGTTATACCCTGAGTGCTTCTGATGTCGATGTGGGTGATAGCTTGTCCTATAGCGCGTCAGTTCTGCCTGGCTGGCTCAGTTTTGATGCAACAATCGGCCTGTTAAGCGGTACACCAGGTGATGCCGATATAGGTGATCATTCAGTCACTCTGAGTGTTAGTGATGGTACTGTCAATGTCGATCACAACTTTTCGATTCTGGTCAGCAACATCAATGATTTGCCCACGGGTATCGTCACGGTTTCAGGATCACCAAATTCGGGTGAGTTACTCACTGCCTTTGCTGATATTCAGGACGATGATGGATTGGGCAGTATTACCTTGCACTGGATCCGTGATGGCCAGGAGTTAGCGACGGGTGATAGTTACTTATTATCTGACGACGACATAGGCACAAGTTTTCAGGTTGAGGCCCGCTACCTGGATGCCAGAGGAACCCCTGAAATTGTAATGTCGGATAGTGTTGGTCCGATACTGAGAATGCTTCTTGATCTGGACGGTGATGGTTATCCCGATTCTCCAGCTGATCAGGATGGTGATGGCATCCCGGATGACCAGGATGGAGATATCGACGGTGACGGGGAGCCCAATTCACAAGACCGTGATGTCGATGGTGATGGTATTCCCAACGACCAGGATACCGATATTGATGGTGATGGTTTGCCGAACGATAAGGATGCCGATGATGACGGTGATGGTATACCCGATAGCCTGGATGTTGATTCGGATGGGGATGGCTACCGTGATATGCCATTTGATCAGGACAGTGATGGTATACCCGATGATCTAGATACCGATATTGATGGTGATGGTATACCGAATGATGAGGATAATGATTTGGATGGAGATGGAATTCCAAACGGTGACGACTCGGATGTAGATGGTGATGGATTACCAAACTCGGAAGATGAAGATGATGACGGTGACGGCATACCTGATTTGGAAGATAGCGACAGCAATGCTGATGGCATACCTGATTTTCTCAATGAAGACATGGATGGTGACGGTATTCCCAATCGGTTTGATACTGACCTGGATGGTGATGGCATACCAAATGATCAGGACGACGATATTGATGGAGACGGGCTCTCCAATGCCTTCGATGATGATGATGATGGCGACGGTGTCGATGATCTTTTTGATGACTTTCCAAAGGATCCAGGAAAGATAAAAGACAGTGACAGTGATGGAGACGGTATCGACGATAATGCGGAACTTAATGCGCTGGGTGTGAGTTGTGATGGACGAGTCGTTAATGCTATTGGTGTGCCCATTGCAGGCGCCAATGTCTGGACTCCCAATTATGTCAATGAAGCGGGTTACCCGTTGCTGACGCAGTCCGATGCTTTCGGTAAGTTTAGTCTGGCATTACCGGCCGAAAATGCGAGTAATGAGTCTGTCGTGATCAATCATGCGGCTTACCAGTCCATTAAATTGAGTTGCGGTGATATCGATGGTGGCGATTTGGTGCTGCTTGATCCTGGCATGATTACTACGGTAGCGATAAATGGTCTCGAAGCCGATGGTTTCGCCTATGTATCACCGGTGCTAACGACCGGAGAATCAGTGGCACCTGTGTTGGTTCTGGGGAATGATAGGAAGAACTTGCCTTTAAGTTACGAAGGTCACTCCCAGATCGTTGTGGTTGCAGAAGGTTTTGAGACGATTGTGCTCGATAACGATGGCAAGGGTTTTACTGCCGATGAACTAGATGGTCAGGAGATACCAGCACAGCTCATACCGAAGGACCGCTACTATGCAGAATTGACACCGGCAGTTTCAACTGCTGACTCCTCTAAGTACAGGTTCGACAGTAAGGTGTTCAACGAGAGTGTTAATGATTTCGTCGAGCATGACATTTCAACCTTCACCTCAGTGGGCATCTCGGCTTCGGGTATTGAGCCATTGAGTAGTAATGCTGTAAATCTGGACGATCTATTGGTTAGTCTGCCAGCAGGACTAGCAGAAGATATGGTGATCAGTCTTGTGGATAATTCCGGACTGATTCGTCATGCGCGTACTTTCCATCCGACCGGTCTCGCAGTTGGATTACCTACCGGTACTCGGCAAGTTGATTCCGATAAGGCATGGGTGGCCAACTTTTATTCGGATAACCCTAATGAAATAATTGATACTGTCCGGGTCAATATGTCTCAAGGCGGAATGGATACGAGCGGGCTTGCATGTACTCCGCCAGATGCAACGATTGAAGTCAACAGTCTTGAAACCGGCATATCTGAAGCACTAGATGAGGCGCTCTACAGCGAACAAAAACTGGTTGAGGTGAAGCTGCATCTTGGAAACTGTTCAGGAGGTCTGGTCGATACCGGTAAAACTGCGACGGAAAAAGTGCTTAAAAATTTACAGCTGACCATATCATTTAATAGTGGTGAGGTTGTCCCTGGGGATTTTGACTATGGTCAAGTGCACATTTTTCAGGCAGATAACGTGGGCGATATGCTTGCGGGGCTCCATCAGACTATACCCGATACCGATATCATTTCAATTGACTATGTGCGCGGTGAGGTTACATTCCGAGTGACACATCTTAGTGTATTCTCGGTGGGTGTTACCCCGGTTACACAGGATGTGGAATTCAGTGCTGGTGGCACTGGATCGGTCAGTCCATGGTTTTTACTGGTGATGTTTTCTACCTTGATTCTTGTTCGTGTACGAAATTTAAATGGGTTGGTTGTGTTACCTTTTAGCGTCATTTTTTTAAGCACATTGGTTATCCCGAATTCGGCATTGAGCGATGAAATTGCTGTCAATAGTATTAGTGATGGTGGATACACACTCGAATATGAACCTTGGTATCTGTTCGGAGATCTGGGCTGGTATAAAAACGGAAGAAGCCGTTCTGATATAGAGAATATATTGAATGATGGGGGCTTGTCTGGGAACATCACCCGGTTAGAAGATGACCGGATCGGGTTTTCACTCGGTGTCGGTTACGAATGGAATGAATGGTTATTTGAATTCGGTTGGCTAAATTCTGGTGATACAGATTTAAGCGGTAATTTTACGGTTACCCCTGGCACTGATCTTAATAAAGTTGGTGCTGATGCAATGCCAGGGACGGGCAGTGGTTTGACTGGATTGGCTCTGTATACGTTTCCCCTTAACAATGAGCTTCGAGTTTTTGCTGGCGGTGGCCTTATGGCCTGGAAAACGGATTATGATTCAGATCTTGATGCCGATGATCGCACTGGCACGTCATTGATCTTTAAGAGTGGGGTAGATTATCCCATTCTGCCAAGATGGATGATACGAGTAGGAATCCAATACTTTGAAGTCGATAACGATCCGGTTTATTCACTTAATGCCGGTGTGGTGTATCGCTTTGCCAATCGTGTTCACACCATCATAGACAGTGATGATGATGGTGTGAGAGATCTAGAAGATGTTTGCCCAGGAACCAGTCAAGATATCGAGATCGATATTAATGGTTGTCCGAGGGATAGTGATAATGATGGTATTGTCGATTATCTCGATCAATGCGCTCAAACAGTGGCAGAAGCTAGTGTGGATATGAATGGCTGTGCTATTGATGGCGATCATGATGATGTGCCGGATTACCTGGATATATGTCCCGGCACGGATCAAAAGGCTATAGGACAGATCGGCAAGCAAGGGTGTCCTTTAGATACTGATAAAGATGGAGTGTTTGATTATGTCGACTTATGCCCGGGCACGGAAGCAGAGGCCATTGGTAAGGTTGATACGTCTGGCTGTCCTCTCGATACGGATGCCGATGGTATTTACGATTATGTTGATCAATGTACTCGAACCCCGGAGGGTATCGATATCAATACTGTTGGATGTTCAGTCAGTTGTCCAGATATTCACTTCGATAACATTGAGGTTGATAGAGACTGTCGGCTCCTTGAGACTTTCGTTGATAATGGTTTCAATGTTGTGTGGTTGGAAGCCCATTTTGAGACGGGCAGTAGCTTGTTTAGTGCTGAGTATGTCAAGGAAATGGAGTTGTTGCTTCAACTGTTGATTGCCAATCCCGGGCTTAATGTGATTGTTGAAGGGCATGCTGATAGTTGGGGGGGTGAAAATGAAAACATCAGGCTATCCGAGGAACGCGCAGCAACAGTAGCCAGGTATATGATTGAGTATATGGGGGTTGATCCCTCTCGAATACAGTCAGTGGGTTATGGTGAAAGCCAACCTATTGCTGACAATAACACTCAAAATGGAAGAGCGTTAAATCGCCGCGTTGTGATTCAAATAAATCATGATGGGAAATGAGGGGTGGGAGGTTAAAGCTGATTATAAGGGTTTTAGGAGTATGAATGCCCATCCATGTTAATTATGTGTTCTACCCAAATCATTACATAGGCGCTGCCTGAAAGCCTTACAGTCTGCTCCCTTTAAATCCAGTCTGGCGATGTTTTGATGCAAATATTGCTGATTACTTATGGATAATTCCTTCTCGATTTCAAACATTTTTTCGAGTACGTTTGCTTGATGCTGGTCCCTTTCACAAACATGAAATTGATGCTGAAAATCATTTTCTAAGTTATGTAGTTCAGAATGCAAAAGCTCTGCAAATTCCTGGTGATATTAATTTAGGCATGCAAATAAACGTCTGTATGGGTGGTTTTTATGGTCTTGGGTTCGCCTTCATTGAACCATGGAAATATGCCCTGTGAGTAAGACTTTACCAGCCATTCAGTTGAGAATTGCCCACCTGCAGCGAGTAGACCATTTGGGGTTTCCAGAGCTTCTGAAGTATCTGGAAAGTTAACCGGTAAGCGCGGGTCTAGCCATGGGACCATTAATGACCCTCTTTGCGATAGGGCGATTTCTCTGCCTGGGTCCGGCAGAATTCATTGATATATGCTTCTTCCTGTTTAAGGTAATTCTGGATCATACGATGAAAGTCCTGATTGACCATCCAGTGAGCGGAACAGGTTCTTGTCGGTAAAAATCCTCGACTGATTTTATGCTCGCCCTGAGCACCGGGGTCGAAATGTTGGAGCTCATGTTTAATACAGTAGTCGATGCCTTGATAATAGCAACATTCAAAATGCAGGTGGTTATAGTACTCATCACACCCCCACACGCGCCCGAACAAAGTGGTATCGCTGATAAAAAATAACGATGCCGCAAATATGTGATCATCTTTCTCTGCGCATACTACCAACACGCGTTGTTTTAGTTGATGACCAACGGACTGGAAGAACTCAGCACTCAGGGTAGGGGTGCCATACTTCCTATCAAAAATCCCGGCGTAGAGTTGATGTACACGCGCCCACTGTTGATGGGTTAACTCATCACCATAGTATTGTTTGATCTGGATATCAGCCAGCTGAACCGATTGGCGTTCCCTGCGGATATTCTTGCGTTTTCGCGAACTCAGTCGCGACAGAAAATCATCGAAGTTCTGATAGTTGTCATTATGCCAGTGGTACTGGCAATCGTAGCGATATAGCAGTGGATCGGCTGAAAGTAGATCTTTTGCCGTGGACTCACGTTCAAACAGCAAATGCCAGCCGCTCAGCTTATTTGCAATACAGAATTGTTGAATAACGCGCAGCAGGTCATTGCGCAATGTCTGTTGTTTCTGTTCTTCATGAATATCACGATGAATTAGAAACCTGGGGCCAGTTGCCGGGGTATAGGGGATAGCACTGACCAGTTTAGGATAATACTTAAGCCCGGAACGTTCATAGGCATCCGCCCAGCTATGGTCAAATACCAGTTCACCGTAAGAGTTGGTTTTGATGTAACAGGCTATAGCGGCGAGAGTTTTCTGATCCTGTTTTATCAGGAAATATATCGGTTGCCAGTCGTATTCAAGCAGACAGTGTTGCTGTTCCAGCGCGAGCAGAAATTCGTGGCGGGTGAATGGATAATCGGCCTCGCCGAGAGCGTTCCAGTGTTGTGAATCGATCTCGTCGAGACGCTGTATTATCGTAACTTCATTGTGCACGACAGCGAGTCAAAGAAGCTATTTTTGAAGTTCCCTGGCATCCAGATAGCGTTCTGCATCCAGCGCAGCCATACATCCGCTACCGGCTGAAGTGATGGCCTGACGATAGATATGATCGCTTACATCACCGGCTGCAAATACACCTTCAACACTGGTGGCAGTGGCATCGCCTGAAGTGCCACTTTTAACCTTAAGATAGCCATTTTCCATTTCCAGCTGACCTTTAAAGATATCAGTGTTCGGCTTATGACCGATAGCAACGAAGATACCTGTCAAGTCGAGATCTTTGGTGCTGCCATCCTGCGTATTCTTGATGCGTAAACCTGTTACGCCAGTGTCATCGCCCAGAACTTCGTCCAGCTTATGGTTCCATTCAATCGATACATTGCCATTCTTTTCTTTTTCAAAAAGCTGGGTTTGCAGTATTTTTTCGCTACGCAGAGCATCACGGCGATGTACTAGAGTAACGTGCTCGGCAATATTAGAAAGATAAAGCGCTTCTTCAACAGCAGTGTTTCCACCGCCTAGTACGGCTACTTTTTGTCCACGATAGAAAAAACCATCGCAGGTGGCACAGGCTGAAACGCCTTTACCCTTGAACTTCTCTTCACTGGGGTCGCCAATGTACATGGCACTTGCACCGGTGGCGATGATTAGCGCATCACAGGTGTATTCAGCCTGATCGCCAATCAACCTTTTTGGCGTTTCATCCAGTTTCGCGGTATGGATATGATCAAAAATAATCTCGGTTTCGAAACGCTCTGCATGCTTTTGCATGCGTTCCATCAGGCCAGGGCCGGTAAGGCCTTCGAAATCACCAGGCCAGTTATCGACTTCGGTGGTGGTCATTAACTGTCCACCTGACGCCATTCCGGTAATGACAACGGGGTTTAGATTGGCACGTGCGCTGTATACAGCTGCTGAATAACCTGCTGGGCCAGAGCCCAGGATTAACACTTTGCAATGTTTAGTTTCTGACATATAAATTTTCCTGCAATAACGAGATGAAAGTTTTAGTGCTGTAGTTTACCTCAAAAATCAGGCAAAAAGCCGCTGCATATTACAGGACTTTTATTCGAGTCCTTTACCACAAGTTATCAAATTCGAAGTAATGGGCCCTGGTAATTCAATGTGATACCTGTTTTAGCAAATGCAAGGTTTAGTTTTACGTAGGTTGCTGTAAAATGGCGCGCATTCATTTCAAGCGATATATCGAATTGGCACAGGCAAAAATAAAATCCCCGACAAACAAAGATATCGACAGAAAAATTCTGGTGAGTAGGTTCGAACAACGACTGAGAGAGGCAGGCATGCTGATTTCATTCGCTTTGGCGGGTTATATGCTGGTATCTCTGATTAGTTATGATCGTGGTGATCCAGCCTGGTCGCATTCCGGCGTGAATACTCAGGTTACCAATTTTGGAGGATCTGCAGGTGCATGGCTGTCTGACCTGTTGCTGTATCTGTTTGGTTTCATGGCCGCCCTGCTGCCAATTATGCTGATCTACAACGGAATTATTCTGGTAAGAACTCAGATAAAAAGCGAGGAGGACCGTTACCAGATGCTGGCCGTACGCTGGAGTGGGTTTGTGTTAACCCTGATTTCAGGTTGTGCGCTATCGAGTCTGCATTTTACGATAGGTATAGGCTCCATGCCATTGGATGCTGGTGGAATCCTTGGGCAGATATCCGGGCTCAATTTTTCAAATAGTATGGGCTTTCTAGGCGCCACAGTTTTGCATCTTGCACTTTTTCTGTCCGGTCTAACCTTGTTTACCGGCCTGTCCTGGCTGGCAGTGGTTGATCATACAGGTCGATTTACGCTGTGGTTGATTGATCGATTGGTGGATAAATACTATCTGTTTCGTGATCGCAGAGAGGGTAGTCGGCTACGTATTAAGCGTGAGCAGGTATTCACCCAGCAAAAGGTAATAAAGGATCAACGCAAACCAGTACGCATTGAACCTGTTGTTAAAAAAGTAGAGCAAAGTGACCGTGCTTTAAAAGAACAGCAGATTCCACTATTCAAATCTACAGGTGATCCAGGGATCATACCTCAATTAGCACTGCTGGATACACCATCAGGAAAGACGATAGGTTATAGCGCTGCTGCACTGGAAGCGATGTCGCAGCAGCTGGAGTTGAAATTACGTGATTTTGGTATCGAAGTACAGGTGGAGTCAGTACACCCGGGACCGGTAATCACACGTTTCGAGATTATGCCCGCAGCCGGAGTCAAGGTAAGCCAGATTAGTAATCTCGCCAAGGATCTTGCGCGATCGCTATCGGTCATTGCGGTGCGAGTAGTAGAAGTTATACCCGGTAAATCAGTGATGGGGCTGGAAATCCCCAATGAACAACGCGAAATCGTATTATTGAGTGAAATTCTCAAATCTCGAGCTTATGATCAGTCACATTCACCATTAACACTTGCTCTGGGTAAGGACATAAGCGGTGAAGCATCGGTGGCTGATTTAGGCAAGATGCCTCATTTGCTGGTTGCAGGTACTACTGGGTCCGGTAAGTCAGTAGCGGTTAATGCCATGTTGCTGAGCCTGTTGTTCAAGGCGACACCTGAAGAGGTGAGGATGATTCTCATCGACCCGAAAATGCTCGAACTGAGTGTCTACGATGGCATTCCCCATTTACTGGCACCTGTGGTTACCGATATGAAGGATGCAGCCAATGCCCTGCGTTGGTGTGTGGCTGAAATGGAAAGACGTTATAAATTGATGGCCGCTATGGGTGTGCGCAATATTGCTGGCTTCAATAAAAAGATAAAGGATGCGATTGATGCTGGTGAGCCGATTAAAGACCCATTGTTTAATCGCGAACAGGCAATGATGATGAACCCGGATGCCCAACCGGATGATCTGGAAACCCTGCCATATATTGTGGTAGTTGTGGATGAATTTGCCGACATGATGATGGTAGTGGGTAAGAAGGTAGAAGAGCTAATTGCTCGTCTGGCGCAAAAAGCACGTGCAGCAGGTATTCATCTGATACTGGCAACGCAGCGGCCTTCGGTAGATGTGATTACCGGGTTAATCAAGTCGAATATCCCAACTCGTATAGCATTCCAGGTTTCCTCCAAGATTGACTCACGTACTATTCTTGATCAGATGGGAGCTGAAACCCTGCTGGGACATGGTGACATGTTATATCTGCCGCCTGGAACCAGTTTGCCTGAACGGGTGCATGGTGCTTATGTTGCTGATCATGAAGTTCATCTGGTGGTTAAGGAATTGAAGAAACAGGGGAAACCAAATTACCTGGAAGGAGTCCTAGAGGAGCAGACCGCACCAGTTTTACCGGGTGAAATGCCGAAGGATTCAACTGGCGCTGATCAGGATGCGCTGTACGATGAAGCTGTGGCTATAGTCACCGAATCTCGCAAAGCGTCTATATCTTATGTGCAAAGACGTTTGAAGGTTGGGTATAACCGTGCAGCAAGTATGATCGAAGAAATGGAGGCTTCTGGCGTTGTGTCGGAAGTTCAGTCAAACGGTAGTCGAGAAGTTTTGGCACCACCACCGCCACCGCGGGATTAAAGATGAGAATTTTTGTTATTTTAAGCTGTATCCTGTTCAGTCAATTAGCGATTGCTACTGAAGTCGAAGATCGTGTCAACAGAGCGCTGACTACACTGGATAATTTGCAGGCCGATTTCAAACAGACAGTGCTGGATGACAATAAGAAAGTGGTACAGCAATCCAGTGGCACTGTTTCGATATCACGCCCGGGAAAATTTGCCTGGATTTACAAAGAACCTTATGAACAACAGATCATTGCCGATGGTAAGGAGCTATGGGTTTACGATGTTGATCTTGATCAGGCAACGGTTAAACCAATGGAAAGCGGGCTGGCTACAGCGCCTATTATGGTGTTAATGAATAATCAAAAGGTAGAGACTCAGTTCGATGTCAACGAAGTAGGTCAGCGTAAGTACCTGTACTGGGTTGAACTGATCCCGAAAAAATCTGATATGGAATTCTCAACTGTTTATATTGGTCTGGAAAATGATGTGATCAAGGCTATGGAGCTGCGCGACCCTTTCGGTCAAAGTACCCAAATAGTATTTGAAAACCTGCGTACTGGTATGGTGTTTGATCCAAAGACCTTTATGTTTGATGCACCTCCTGGCGTTGATGTCTTTGGTGCAGGAAATTAACGGGTCCTGACTGCATGCAGGATCTTTTCTCTCACGAATCATCTGCCTATCAACCATTGGCTGATCGCATGCGTCCAAAAACGCTGGATTAGGTTGTCGGCTTAAACATCTATTTTTAACGTCAGTCAATTTTGGGTGATACCGGAGGGACACACCCAAAACCAGGTATTCGGTAGTTAAAGCTGGATTGAAATTTGCTGTTCCTGAATTTGCTGGCAAATCAACATCTTATTTCTGAATTTACCATGGGCAGTAAAAGATTCAGGAAAAGTAACATTGTGTTTGCCTTAACCTTGCAAATTTGAATTGTCAGTGCAAGATTGCAAGGATGATTAAACGTGAAATCATTATTCTCGTTCCCATGCTCGGTAACTGCTCCTTGCATTACTCTCGACAATTGCATCCTGCATTGTTCAACCTTCGCTCATCCTTGAGCTCGTACCACCTACGTCCATGTAGGCATCTGCGTGTTCAGACATTACCAGGATCGTCCGCATATTTGATACCTGAAAATTTAATTGTCGGAACTAGTGATGTTCAAAAGTTGAACTATGTCAGAAAGATGTACAAAAATAAGTCGCTCCAAATCATTCGCTTCCTTAAGTTGCACACACTTTAATCATATTTTTTGACCTTTCCCCAAAGTGTTTTTAGTCGATTTCGGATGTTTTTTTCGACCCCAATCTCTTTTGGCTTGTAGAATTGAGGTGTATCGGCCGGTGAGTATTGTTGATCAACCCAACCTTCTGAATATGAATGAGGATATAGGTATTTAACTGGAGCATTTTTTTGAGGAAAGTTCTTTAGATGTTCTGGTACCTCAATAGTTGGATTTGATTTTACATACTCTAATGCTTCATTTATCGCTAAATATGCTGAGTTACTTTTCACCGTGCTAGCAAGGTAAGTGGTGGCCTGGGCAAGAGAGATACGAGCTTCTGGCATACCTATATTGCTTACTACTTGAAGAGCGTTATTGGCAATGGTGATACCATGTATATCGGCATTGCCTACATCTTCTGAGGCAAATATTACCAGGCGCCGAGCAATAAAAACGGGGTCTTCTCCACCATCGAGCATGATGGCTAACCAGAGTAGGGCTGAATCGGGGTCTGAGCCCCTCATGCTTTTGATATATGCTGAAATTACGTCATAGTGGCGATCTTTGTTACGGTCATAAACTCTGGAATTTTCCAGAATAAGTCTTTTCAACGCTTCAATTGAAAACTGATTGTTTTCTTTTAATTCTATAGCCATTTCTAAACTGCCAATGGCCTTCCTGGCATCACCGGTAGAATATTCAGCCATCATTTCAATCTCTTCCTTAGTGAAGCTTGTATCTAGCTTGTCGACTGCTGAGGTAAGTATCTGAAGTGTGTCATCGAAATCTATGGCCTTTAGTTCGACGATTTTTAGTCGCGATAACAATGCTCTGTTAATGCTACTTTTAGGGTTTTCGGTAGTTGCTCCAATTAAAATGAATTGACCGCTTTCTACATGTGGAAGCAAAGCGTCTTGTTGAGCTTTGTTAAACCTGTGAATTTCATCTATGAAAATTATGGGGGTACGATGATGCATTTCAATAGCATCTTTAGCTGACTGAAAGAGTTTTTTTAATTCTGCAACTCCGGATAAGACTGCGGAAAAGGGAAAGAACTCAAAGTCTTCTTTGTCACATAATACATGAGCTAATGTGGTTTTACCGCACCCAGGAGGCCCATAAAAAATCATACTTTTGGGTTTAGGTGACTTTAGAAATGGGTACTTATTTTCGAGTCCTTCAATACCAATGAAATCAGATCTCATCTGGGGCCTAAGCCTGTGAGCTAGAGGAGAAAGGGTGGTAAAGCCATCGTTATTACTGAAAAGAGTTTTTTGCAAAATGCACCTATTTATCATTCGAGAAGGATATAACAACCTTCTCGGGTTTAAGCTTAGCTAGTTTTTCTTTGTTGATGAGCTGGTTTCGAATGATTTGATGACAGTTTAAGGTATCTAGAGTTTAGAGCGAAATGATTTCCTCAGCCTGTTACGAATAACGGCCTATGTTTAAACTCGAAGTCGAGTTGTACCCACAACTAAGCTTCGGAGAAACAAATATGAGCCGTTTTGGGAAGTTAACGCATGTATTATGGCATCATTGCTAGTACCATATAGTCAGGGTGCCGAAATGTAGATATAGAGTCTTAAAGGGTAGTATAGCGACAGATGTGCAGAATTGTATCCAGGTTAATTGCAGCTGGGTTTTGGTAAGGATTAACGTTATGCACATAATGAGGATCAGGCATTTGCGGCAGGGGAGAAGTACTTTCCTGATGAGATGTATGGCAGGCTTTATTATCATCCGGTAAACCGGGGACTTGAAACACGTATCGCTGAAAAGCTTAAAGAACCTCTGATTAATTCTGGTTGATTTTAGGCTGTAATAGCCACCCTGTTGCTGAGATCTTCTAGACGAATCGGAGCATTTATAGCCAGTATAATAAATCATGAATTGATCAGAGTTTCCTAAATTATCTACACAATTTGAATAAAAAACATGACGAATCATAAACCCTTCTCCGAATCCTGTGTTCAGAACAGAGAGCCTATTCAGCAGATATTGCAGCAATATGTCTCTGGTAGAGAAACTGTGCTGGAGATAGGTAGTGGCACTGGACAGCATGCTGTATATTTTGCCGAAGCTTTCCCCCATTTAAGCTGGCAGACCAGTGATCTTGCAGAAAATCACGCGGGCATTCAGGCATGGATTAGAGATTGCCAATTACCTAATATACTGCCTCCGATATTACTCGATTGCCTCGGTGATTGGCCTAAACAGCAATTTGACCTGATTTATACCGCTAATACTATACATATCATGTCGCCACTCGCGGTAGAGAGTATGTTTGGCTCAATCGCTAACTGTATGAATGCAAATTCAATATTGATTATCTATGGTCCATTCAATTACCAGAACCAATATACCAGTGAAAGTAACGCACGATTTGATAACTGGCTGAAGCAGCGTGATCCGCAAAGTGGTATTAAAAACTTTGAATGGATTCAGGATATAGCGGCTAAATCTGGTTTAGAGTGCATACAGGATCATGCAATGCCTGCCAATAATCGAGTTTTGGTATGGCGTTTAATTGATAATTAATTTACATTGACCTCAGTTGAAACTTTTCCTGTTCCTGTCAAACTAACCCTTTTAGAGCTGTTGAATAACTAAAGTATTTTTTATATTAATCAGAGACTATTGAATGAAACCTATTAAATTAATCATAAGCGCAGGCATTTTGGCCTGTGTTTCGACTGTTTTAAC
Organism: Gammaproteobacteria bacterium; assembly: GCA_050292965.1. GTDB lineage: Bacteria > Pseudomonadota > Gammaproteobacteria > JACNJF01. The sequence goes on from JBNKMF010000031.1 coordinate 42,077, forward strand.
GGTGCAAGCCGATACCGATAAATCAGAAACAAACCCAAAAATGACGGATTTACTCAAATCTCGCCTTGGAGATGTGGAAATTGGAAAGCCAATTGCTACCCCAGTAGACGGCCTCTATCAAACAAAATTCGGTTCCAAATTCGCGTATTTAACCGGTGATGGCCGTTACGTTTTGATCGGTGATATGATCGACCTTCAATCACAATCCAATCTCACCGAAATTGCTCGCCAGGGCATAGCGAAGAAAGCTTTGGCATCTATGCCAACATCAGAACTTGCGGTTTTCCCTGCGGCAGATGAAACCAAAGCGGTATTGAATGTGTTTACCGATACTTCCTGCCCTTACTGCAAGAAAATACACGAAGAAGTGCCTAAGCTACAGAAGGCCGGTATAGAAGTACGTTATTATCCTTTCCCTCGTGGTGGAAAGCGTGGGCCTGGTTATCAGGACCTGACAAAGGTTTGGTGTAGTGAAGATCGCGCCAAAGCGATGGATATTGCAAAAGAGATTAGCAAGGGAGAGCTTTCAGATGGCACCTGCGCTGAAGCTAGTCTGGTTGATAAGGGCTATGACCTGGGTAACGAAGTTGGTGTGTCAGGCACCCCGGCACTTTTTACTGCCAGCGGGCGTAAGTTTGATGGCTATGTGCCTTATCAGAAGTTAATCCCCATGTTATTAAGTGGATCCTGATATCTATACGGTTATTTAGAGTGAAGGGCGTTGAATGTTATGTTCAACGCCCTTTTTCGTTGTGAATCAGAAACATATTAGGGCCTGTTAACACGTGTTAACAGGCCCTGGGATTTCATGATATGAGTGGTAGTTGAATGATGTCTATTGTTCGTTAATAATGAACATTGATTAAACGAGCTATGCATCAAAATAAATCTTTATAATTCGCTCGTGCTTTAAATAAGCTTATACAGAGAAAATGTAGCGCATTTCATCATTTCGATAGAGAATGGCGCTGATCAGAAAATTCATTTAACAGTAATTTTTGAAGTTTTTTATAACTTGCTTGTTGGCAGGTTGCGCATTGCAAGACGCGGATGGTGAGCTGATGACACAAGATGACAAACAGATTAACAGTTCCGATGATCTGAGCAGCGATACTCAAACGGAGGAGGTCGATTCTAATGAAACCCTCCGCCCATCGGAAGAAATAGGCGGCCCTCAGGGCCTCGAACCAACTCGTTATGGTGACTGGGAGCGCAAAGGTCGTTGTATCGATTTTTGACCAACTGGTAGAGCTTTTTTTAAAATTAAGCGGTCTAAAACCGCGAAGTGTTTGGTAGGTAAATAATGACAAACAACAATCGACCGACATCTCCACATTTGCAGATTTATCGACTGCCATTGACGGCGATACTGTCTATCTTCCACCGAATAACTGGTGTGTTTCTAAGCGCTGGTCTGGTAATCACCGTGTTGTTTTTGTTGGCTCTTGCCGGTGGTCAGTCCAGTTGGGAAGTTGCACATAATCTGCTCTCTAGCTGGTTTGGCCATTTAGTATTATTTGGATTTACTTTGATACTTAATTATCACATGTGTAACGGCATTCGACATCTTTTCTGGGATGTTGGTCAGGGCTTTAGCCTTGAGGCAGCCAACCGCAACAATAAGGTGGTATTAGTAGCCAGTGTAGTGATAACACTACTAGTCTGGATCGTAGCACTGTCTGCGTAGGAGAATATTGATGAGTTTACGAACCCCGCTGTCGAAAGTAAAAGGTCTGGGTGCAGCCAAAGAGGGTGCCAGTCACTGGTGGCACGAACGTTTGACCTCAATTGCACTGATTCCTCTGGTGCTTTGGTTCAGTTTTTCCATTGCGCTTTTGGCGGTAGCCGATTACGGCACGGTGACTGCCTGGATTGGTTCTCCATTTAGCACTGTGTTGATGATACTCGCCATTAGTGTTGGTTTTTACCATGGCTATCTTGGGCTGCAGGTCATTATCGAAGACTACGTTTCCCACGAAGCCCTGAAGATTGGCCTGTTGATAGCTGCTGCATTGATGGCGATCCTGTTTGCCACGCTTGGTGTGGTTTCTGTACTGAAAATTTCTTTTGGAGCCTGATGCATGACTTCAGCTTATAAAATCGTTGATCACAGCTATGATGTAGTGGTTGTTGGTGCTGGTGGTGCCGGCTTGCGTGCCACCTTCGGGATGGCTGAAAAAGGTCTGTCTACTGCCTGTATTACCAAGGTTTTCCCGACACGCAGTCACACGGTGGCTGCTCAGGGAGGGATGAGTGCTTCACTGGGTAACATGGGGCAGGATGACTGGCGCTGGCATATGTACGATACGGTCAAAGGCTCAGACTGGCTGGGAGATCAGGATGCTATCGAGTATATGTGTCGTGAAGCGGTTCCTGCTGTTATTGAGCTAGAGCACTACGGTGTACCCTTCTCGCGTACCGACGAGGGTAAGATCTATCAGCGTCCGTTTGGAGGAATGACCACTAACTATGGTGAAGGTACCGCGCAACGCACCTGTGCAGCGGCTGACCGAACCGGCCACGCAATTCTTCACACCCTGTACCAGCAATCGCTTAAACATAAAGCTGAATTTTTTATTGAATACTTTGCCACTGATCTGATTATGGATGAGGGTGTCTGTCGTGGCGTAATGGCATGGGATCTGGCTACTGGTGAATTACATCGTTACCGCGCCAAGATGGTGGTCCTGGCAACGGGTGGTTACGGACGTGCTTATTTTTCTGCGACCTCTGCCCATACCTGTACCGGTGATGGCAACGCCATGGCAATTCGTGCTGGGTTACCGCTGCAGGACATGGAGTTTGTTCAATTTCATCCCACCGGGATTTATGGTTCCGGCTGTCTGATTACCGAAGGCGTGCGAGGCGAGGGTGGTTACCTGACGAATTCCAAGGGTGAGCGTTTTATGGAGCGTTATGCGCCCAATGCCAAAGATCTCGCATCCAGAGATGTGGTGAGCCGCGCGATGACGGTTGAAATCAACGAAGATCGCGGTGTGGGATCAGAAAGCGATCATATCCACCTGCATCTGGAACACCTGGGTCCAGAGGTGATCAACGAACGTCTCCCGGGTATTGCCGAAAGCGCGAAGATTTTTGCCGGTGTAGACGTCGCCAGAGAGCCAATTCCAGTACTGCCTACCGTGCATTACAACATGGGCGGTATACCTACCAACTATCATGGTGAAGTCGTTACACTCAAGGATGGCAATCCCGATTCGGTAGTACCTGGCCTTATGGCAATCGGCGAAGCCGCCTGTGTATCGGTACACGGAGCCAACCGTCTGGGTTCCAATTCATTGCTGGATATCGTGGTGTTTGGTCGTGCCGCAGCAATACGCTGTGGTGAACTGATCAATAAGGATGAAAAGCACAAGCCCCTGAATGACTCCCATGTTGAGCCTTTGCTCGACCGATTTGACCGCTTACGCAATGCCAACGGCAGCATCAGTACCGCTGAGTTACGACTGAAAATGCAAAAAACTATGCAAACCCATGCAGCAGTTTTTAGAACTGGCGACACCCTGCAAGCAGGTGTAGAAAAGATGGATGCCATCTACGCTGAGTTCGATGACGTCAAAATCACTGACCGTACCATGCAGTGGAATACCGATCTGGTAGAAACCCTGGAACTGGATAACCTGCGCGCTTGTGCGCTGACCACCATGTATGGCGCTAATAACCGCGAAGAAAGCCGTGGCGGACATGCGCGTGAAGACTTTGCCGAGCGTGATGACGAGAAATGGATGAAGCACACCCTGGCGTGGATAGACGACAAGGGAAAAGTCAGCATCGACTACCGTCCGGTACATATGAACACTTTAACCGACGAGGTGGAATCTTTCCCACCCAAGGCACGTGTCTACTGATGACTAAGAAAATCGTGAATTGCCGAACCAAGAGGATGATAAACAATGGCTGAGTTTAGTTTACCTGCCAATTCCGTCGTAAAAGAAGGTAAGACATGGCCGGCACCAGTTGGCGCCAAGCGACCAAAAAAATTCATCGTCTACCGTTACGATCCCGAATCCGGTGAAAATCCGCGCATTGATACCTATACTCTGGATCTGGACGACTGTGGTCCGATGATTCTTGATGCGGTTTTAAAGATCAAAAACGAAATAGACCCCACACTGACCTTTCGTCGCTCCTGCCGCGAGGGCATATGCGGCTCCTGCTCCATGAATATTGATGGTCGCAACACGCTGGCCTGTACCAAACCGATCGATGAAATAGAAGGGGATGTGCATGTTTATCCGTTGCCGCACCAGCCTGTGGTTAAAGATCTGGTTTCGGATCTGACCAATTTTTATGCTCAGCATGCATCGGTGGAACCCTGGATGAAAACCGATACACCGATGCCTCCTGACCAGGAGCAACTGCAATCCAAAGAAGACCGTGCGCTGCTCGATGGCTTATACGAGTGTATTTTATGTGCATGTTGTTCTACTAGCTGCCCCAGTTACTGGTGGAATTCAGATCGTTATCTAGGACCAGCAGCACTGCTCAACGCTCATCGCTGGATTCTTGACAGCCGTGATGATGCCACCGGCGAGCGTCTGGATGCACTGGAAGATCCATTCAAACTGTATCGTTGCCATACCATCATGAATTGTACTGAAGCCTGTCCCAAGAGTCTAAATCCGGCTAAAGCGATTGCTGAGATCAAGCAATTGATTGCCAAGCGCCGTAGCTAGGCGTTGTCATGTGGGCTCGAGGATCTAATGATGAGTGAGGTGGCTCGACTGCGCTGGCTGTGCCGGCGCGGTATGAAAGAGCTCGACCTGCTGTTCAATAAATACCTGGAACATAGTTACCCCACAGCCTCAGAAGCAGATCAACAGGCTTTCGAAGCAATTTTACAGATGCAGGATCCGCAGCTTTACGACCTGATTCTCGGGCGCTTTCAGAGCGAAGATAGGGATATTGCCCGTGTTATCGAATTCCTGCGTAAGTCCCTGACTTAATGAAACCAGATATGTTTGGCTAGCTTTAATTGGACATCCTGCCGATGTTCTGTTTCATGCTGAATGTGGTTCTGCAATTTATCACGCGGGTGAATTTTGGGACAACCATGACAGAGCAGCCGCTATCGGCTTGCCTGACTCGATAGCGCTTGGGCAACCCTGGCAAATCACCCTCAGCAGGCAGCAAATCAACAAGGTCTTCCCAGGTGCTACACAACTTGTCCATAAGAGTGAAAGTCAGCCCGTAAAAATCTATAGTGGGAAAGAGCAGATCAATGTTGAAGTATTTCGTCTCGCGATCATTCGTCAGTATGGACGGAATACGATACCGTCGAATGA
>JBNKMF010000032.1:0-47139 GCA_050292965.1 Gammaproteobacteria bacterium
ACAGCTGAGACATCGGATCACACCTCTGTTAAGAAACGCATCAAACACCAATTACAGACTAGTCCAGTTAATCCTGAAGCAATACGAGCTCAACCCAATGAGTTACTACCATTCGCTGGCTATCCTCGTAACAAGCTGCCAAAAGTTCTACCCTTTCGTTATACCGATTACCTTGAACTGGTGGAATGGACTGGGCGTATTCTGCGAGATGATAAAAAAGGATACATTCCTGAATATCTTCCTGACATACTCACCCGACTGAATATCGATCCCAGGCACTGGGTTTACCTGACAAAGGATTTTGAAAGCCCGTTTAAATCACTGGTGGGTAGCGCTTTCAAAATCAAACAAGCTTGCGAACAAATGGGCAAGAACTGGGTGCATGGTGTGAAGCGCTGCGCTGAAGTTTTTCCTGACACATAACCCCTCCTCCTGATAATTCTTTCAAAGACCAACCTGATATCACAGGTTGCAGGATCATTTTGTCTTGAGAAGCTATTCAAAGAAAAAACACGCAATACAGATAAACAAATCCGGAATTTCATCTTAATACCACTTTATTTTAGCTGAATCCGTAGATGAATAGCTGAAATTTTATTTTCTTTCTAATCTCTGGGTGTCTTTAAAAACTTCCCGCGATTTTGTCTTGGGCTTGACCACCATGGATGGTGGAAATGCAGGTTTTGCAGGAGCAAAAACCTGTCCTTCAGATCCCACCTCACGATGACGCCCTTGCCCTTCGACTAACCTTCGGCTCTACGAATACCTGGTACGAGGACTTTCACCTCGCTAGTTAAGTGCCATGCCCGGCACACACGCCGCCACGTGGCGCCACTTTGTAGTTAATTCAATTAAGTGGTCGCGACGATGGCCTCGTTAGTCTTTGTTTACTCAAGCAATCTACTTTTCCAAATAAGACTTAAAAGCTGACCCAAAAAAATGATTCCAGCCAGAATTACAAATATCATAGCAGTTTAATTCTGGAGTTAACCCAACATGAGTGAAATGAACATCCGTACTTTCGCCTTTATCGATAATATCGAACCGTAATGTCGTATTTTCCCACTCCGTCCTCATTTCCGGCGTTGTGACTGGATGAATATGGTCTGCTTGATAGCAGAATAGCTCTATGGTTTTGTTTGCTTCTAGTTTAACGACTTCAAAAGACCACGAAGTACCATCTTCAAATTTAGCTGTTGTTTTATCCCCAATTTTATCTATCGCAGATGACATCTCTGTCCACCAATTCGACATCTCTTTTGTCAGTGCATCAAAAACACGCTTCGGGGTGACTTTGACGGTTATTGTGTGTTCATAATTTTTCATTATTGATTCCTCTTTTGCATTAGAAGGAATAATATACTTATCACGGTGTGAAAATATAAGTAGGCAATAATTTGATATATAGTATGCTTTGTAATACTGTTGGAGTAAAAGGTCGACCCATGACGGCAAAAAAAGACGCAACACAATCCGACGAAGTGGGGCTATGCCCAATGCCTCAAATAGCAAAATTAATTGGGGGAAAATGGAAATTAATAGTACTGCAAATTTTGATTTTTCATGGAACTCACAGGTTCAATGAGTTACGCCGGAAGATCGAAGGCATCACTCAAGCTATGCTTACAAACCAGCTAAGGGCACTGGAGGAAGATGGATTAATATCGAGAAAAGTATATGCTGAAGTTCCTCCACGCGTTGAGTACTCTGCTACGCGAAAAGCAAAGGATCTAAACGAAATGTTTGAAGCAATGCATTGTTGGTGGATCAAGCATGAAGGCTAATCGGGATAGGGGGATGCCTCACGACATCCCTCCTCCCACACCACCGGGCATACGGATCATGTACACGGCGGTTCAAATCTCTTTGTGTTCATCTTGCCACCAACTCCAGTAGCCCCAGGTTCTTAAAGTACTTGTTTGGTAGTGCAGTGTAAATGGAACATATTTGAGCTTCTGCCGGCAAGTCACTGAGCGCCATGCCCGTAAACAATGGCGGAAATGTTTTTCGTTTAATGTTCCTCAACCCCTCGGTTAATCCTGTTATATTTTCAGGAGGTGCATCCGTCAGGCATGGGGGCAGGTTCTTTGTTGCACTTTTTATTGCCAGCCGGGATAAAATACGTCCACCTAAAAAAACACCCATTTTCGCCATTTTTCGATATATTGCCGCTTGCTGCTTTCTCTCCGCCCATATTGTTGGCGGATTGACCAACACCAGTCCCTTCACCTTATCTTTCGCCTGTATTGCCGCCATTATAGCGCTTGCACAACCCTTCGATTGACCGCCGGCAATAAAAGGACCATCACTTAGTTCAGAACCAACAGCTAACATATCTTTCGCCAGATTGGACCAGAGATAATCATTGGGGAAGCGAGATGCAGAAGTTCCTCCGTGACCACGGGCATCATAACGGACTAATTAGTACTCTTTGGGGAATTGATCCCATTTAAAAATACCAAACTTATCCTCACTTTCCATGCTGGCCGTCAGGCCGTGTCCCCAAATAAATAACGGGCCTTCCCCGGTAACACGTATATTGAAATTTATGTTGTTAACTTGCATATCTCACCATTGGAGGCCGCCACACTTAAAGCCTGATTTTTCTGGCTAAAATATTGCTCCCGTTTAATCAAAGTCAGATTATGACAACCATCCGATTGCATCTTCCTCAGATTCAAAAAAACGAATGCAAGGGTGGTGGGTGTGATCTCTGGCTAACTCCGTAATCCTAATCCCCAAGGTATGGCTGGGAGGTAACATAATAGCCATTCGAAAATTGTAGTTAACAAGTTTTTGAAAGACTTCACCAGCAATTCCATTGCGAAGATCGAAAAAGTTCTCTCCTAAGTCATCAAGTGTAAATACACAACCAGGAAGTTCGCTGGCAATAAGTTCATTGCATCGTCAAGAGATGTTAATTTAAAGTTGTTTTTGTTCGCTAATAATGAATTCATTTTACTCTCCTATTAGCCTAACGCTTCACATCAGCCGACCGCAAAAGCAGAGCGAAGCGGTGCTTTTGTGGGTCGGCTGTATGTGATTGTTAGAAGATTTTTTCATCTAGAACCGCCTTAGCAATGGCTTTCCCTAATACTTGATGTTGCGGCTCGTCAAGGTGAATGCCATCAACAGCACTTGACTCAGTTACCATGCTTGCGTCTAAATAACTGACAGATAGTTCTTTAGCGATTTTTTTGAGCTCTGTGTGTAGTCCATTACAACGCTTCTCTGCTCCGCTGAATTTATGCGCAATATAACCTTTAGGTTCAGTTATTTTGGGGGGCGCCACAACCATTATTTTTGGAACAGGCATACTCGGTTCAATTGGTGACTGTCTGATAATGCTTACAAGTTTTGCTGTTCCTTGAGCTGAAAGCCATGCATTGTTTTCATGTGTACACTGAAAGTCATTAGTGCCCAGCATGAGAATGACTAATTTAAGAGGAGAATGCATTTCAATTACTTGAGCTAATCCCTCAGAACCATCCCTTCCGCTTTTAAATGGATCTGACCAAACAGTTCTACGACCATTTAAACAGTTTTCAATAACTCTGATATTTTTGTTTTCTTTTAGTAAGAAATTTTCAAAAACACCTGGCCAACGTTTGTTAAATGGCAATCGTTTTCTTGTATTGGGGATAATTCCCCATGTCAGACTATCCGAATATATGAGTATTTGTTCCATGCCTTTTTTCTCTTCTAACCCTCAGCCTCAAAGGTGAGCGCCACAGCACTTACCGAAGCGGCACGAACAGTGTCGCGAGTCCTTTGAAGGCCATTGTTATAACCGCTAATGTGCATGTTGCCTCAGACCCTTGAAGCGGGTGGTTTTTGGTTTTTTACTATTTATGAAAACTACAGCTCTACCCGAATAAAAGCAAGAACTTAGTTTCGTAAGCCGTTTCTCTTTAACGGTAGCCGATACTCAAATGCCTTTTTATTACCGAAACCGTTCTGATTCAAAGCTTGCCTGATAATGATTAGACACGCATGCTTTTTACTGTTTGTTTTGAAACCGATATTTCAAAATCTGTGATTGTTTTTAATGAAACAACCTGACCAATTTTCTTTTTAGTTATAACGCTAACATAAAAGGCGAGCGTCAGCGAGTCCAGCCCACGTTTTTGTGGGCGATTTTTAATGTGCTTGTTATATGCGATTTATTGCACATTTTTCTCAACAAAGCTATTTAACTCAGAAATCGACCGAATGACATACAGAGTCTTGTTTGCCGATAGTTTCTCTAGCCTTTGCAGGAATCCATCATTCCAAAATTTGGGGCAAAGCTTTAATACTTTGTAGCTATTAAGTGTCCCCTTTAATACAGAGCTCCCATCAGGCCAACCTTCTGGATTTTTGACCAACCCTTTAATGAACCGCTTGGCCACTAACCAATAGGTGACCAAGTAAGGCAACTCTATGTAGATAAGAGTGTCGGCTTCTTCCAAGCGCCTATGGAAAGAATTCAATGAGTTTATTGGGCCAAAGCCTTCAATAATCCACTCGTCAGAGGAAAGAATGTTCTCGTGAGCTTCTTCATAGCTTTCCCTACCTATCTCTTGGCCATTTTTTTCATATAAAATTGAATCCAAAGCATACAATTTTATTCCGGTAGCTGATGCAAGTCTTTTGCTTAAAGTGGATTTCCCATTAGCTGGCTTACCGAAGACTGCTACTTTTTTCATTTTAGTTCCTCCAAGGACTATTACCCAGAGGCAGAAATAGAAAACCCGCCTCTTGGGCGGGTTTGATAAATTAGTGACGCATCAACAATCCCACCATCCCTATGGAATGATGATAATTCGAACTGCCTGTTTCGTAGAATTAGTATGCATTCATTCATTTTGATTACGGAGCAATTCAATGTCAACTGACTATTTGATAAGAGTAACTTTATTCAAACATATAACGAGTAGGGTATGGCGCGCGGAGCCGCAGGCGGAGCGTCCCAGCGAACATAGTGAGCGACATGACCCACTGGTTATGTGTTTAAATGTTTATGTTTACGGCCACAATTGCCCCATACCACAAAATATCTTTTTTAAAACGGACTCTTTTTTTGCATATTCATTTGACGACTTGTAATTATTACTCTCTATCGTCTTTTGCAAGATATATTGTAAGCCACTATGCTTTTTGATTATTGTGTGAGCTTTGAATACCTCAAGTTGTTCATTTGTATAACTTGTTTTTGAAAGAATTTCTCTAAAATAAGACTCCATCTGGACTATATCCTTATTCTTCTCTAGTTCTAGCAGTACCTCTTCCATGTTTATTTCACATAACGTCTGGCTGTGTGGAGAGCGAGCGCAGCGAGTCCTTTGCAGGCGCTTGATGTTTACGGTTTAACAAAGTGTATCGTCTCTTCATGTGAAAAAACCATAGACCATGACTTACTTATTGGGAAGACAATGACCTCATTACTAAAGAAATTCGGCCATTTACCAGACCGACAGCTAAACACCTCTTCGCCATTTGCAAATATAACGTAGTAATCTTCTATGGGACTTGATCGATAATGATCAAACGCTTCGTCACCGCTAACCGATGGAAGAACACCTGACCAATACGCTTCCCAAATATAGTTACCAATCTTATATTTACCTGATTGATCCTTTAGTTTTTTTGCGAACAGCTCTAACCATTCGTGATGTATCTTATACCCTTCTCTTTTACTTAGACGAGTATGAACGACACTATCTTCTTCAAGTATTTCAGCTAGTGATTTCATTCAAAAAGCATAACGCCTACAGCAGAGGAAAACCATAGCACAGCGTAGGTTTTTCCTGCTGCCCGTACTTGTTAAGCATTGATTTATTAATGCTTCTCATACTTGTCGGCTCCCTCCCAGTAAACCTGCACAGAAAACCCTCGAAAATGCAAAATAACGCCTACACCCATTTCTTTACCATTACTGTAGATTTGCTCGCTATTCTCAAAGTTGATATCACCTCTATAATCATTTCTTCCAAAACTACCGCCATTTTCATTTAGCCGATCAACAATATTTTCAACTTCGCTAACGAGCACTTCTGATAGGTATTCTCTACCTGCAGATTTGTTTTTTTCGTATAAAAACTTTAGCTCTGCGTTTATTATTTTTTGCAGAACTAGCATTTCGCTATAAATTTCATCCGTGGCAATGTCTTTCATTGTTTTATTTTATGCTTAACACTAGAAATAACCGGTATTTTGTAGCGGTGTTTTAGTTGTGCTTTTCGTTGATTCATAAGATTTATCTATTTCTTTCATGCACTCTTGGTTTATCTTCACGGAATGATACGAAGTTGTAAACTCATCCTCATGCGTGATGACCGTAAACTCTATAACCTTTAGGTCTTCAAGGGAGAATAACAATGAATATTCGAAATCCTTTTCCTCAGGTTTAATACCGATATTAATGTAAGGTGGTAACATTGAGCGTTGTTGATACCAAGAGCTTGTTACCATTAATTTATAATTAGTATGCCCTTCAAAGTACTTCGAAACACACCTGGGCATATTTAACCTCCTATTTCCTAATTCTATAGAATAATGTTTTAAGTCTAATCTAGCCGGTAGATATTGGTCAGGAAGTCCCGATATTTTTCCTTCTTCGGACACATCCAGGATTCGGTCTTGATGTGCGAATAGCTTTCCAGAAAGCAGGAAGATAATTATAAAGAAATAAGTTTTCATGACTCCTCTTTGCACACCTAACGACCGGCTTTGCGGCTCGCGAGTAGCTGAGCGGAACGCGAGTCCGAGCAAGCGGTTTTTGCTTGCGACAAAAGCCACTTGTTATAAGTTTTATTTTTTATCATTGTCTTTATCTTTACCGTATTTTTCTAGCAGGTCTTTTTCTACCTTGTTTTGGCGGCACATAAAAAAAAAGCTAACCAACACAGCAAGAACGGCCACGGCAAGTAAAACTAGAATACCTATTGCACTAAAACTAAGCCCCCAATTACTTTTATATAGATCGACACCTTTCCCGTCGACTACTCGTTTAACAAGCCACAATATAAAACCCGAGGTACCCAGTGTCATTAAAATACCGTACACGATCCGCGTAGTTTTACTTTCAGAAAATTTCTGGAGCTTCATTCTTACTTATAACGCTTCGCTAAATTGACACCGTTACGGAGTAGAGTTTTGCGGTAAAGTGGCGAAGCCACCACAAAACGGAGCGTAGTAATGGGGATCAATTTGACCGTTTTGTTAAAGGTTATTCCCGTATTAAGTTGAAGCATTCTGTAATACACTCATTGCATATATTGGAATTACTAATTTCTGACCCGATCATTCTTTTTACTTCACTGCTGCGCTTTCCACAGAATGAACAAATATACTCTTTTTTATTTTGTTCCTTCCTATACTTAAGCTTTTTTAATGCTTTCTCTTCGATTTCTTTAATTCTTTGCTTGGTAATATCAAATTGCTTGCCCACTTCTTCGAGTGTGAGATCAGAATCCAATGAAATACCAAACCTTTCACGAAGTACTTTTGCCTCCCTAGCAGTTAGACCAGACAATATCTTCTTGGTGGCTGTTTTCATTGCCTCCCTTTCTTTATTGTCTTGGTCTGGGCCCTCGCCCTCTCCGTCATCTTTCATAAATACCCTTTAACGGCTCACATAAGGGGCGCGCAGCGGAGCGTCCCAGCCCGAAGGGCAACTTGATGTGATTGTTATGTGTTTTATAAAACAGGGGTATAAACATCAATGTAAGTACCTGAGCAATTTGTTACGTGCCCCCAGCAACATTCATATACATAGGCTCTGGGATCGCCATTGTTTGTTATTTTGATGCAATCTTGCCCTGGATGATTACCGCCCTGGGCTACATGAGCTTGTGCTAAGAACGGAGTGCCTGCCTGAGTAGTTAGATTTTGAGGGCCATTGTTTTGTAAGTCTTGCAATGCCTGTGAAAAATTCTTTGGGTTTTGCACTATTCCGTCGTGCGGGGGCCTTGTTGGTCTTGTCATTGTTTCTCCTTGCTACACATAACAGAATGATAAACGAGACCCCCGGGTCTCATTATCATGTTTTAGTAAGATAGAGAATTCCCTTAATTTTGTCATTCTATTCAATTAGATAGGATTTTCCTGTCACGTTATCATTGTAATGATAACGTGACAAGACCATTATTCATGGCTTTTTAAGGAGTGACACTTATGGGGTAATCTATCTCAATCTCAGAATCCACGTTTAGTTGATCAAATTCGCCTGGTCTGCCGGCAAAGACATCTCAGTATAAAAACCGAGCAGTCATACCTCACCTGGATACGACAATTTGTCCGCTTTCATCAATTGAAACACACCCGTGAACTCGGGCGAAGGAGATCGAGGCTTACTTGAATCACCTGTTCACCAGAAAAGTGATTTAGGATTAAGTATTACAGTTCACTTTCATTTTTCAGAGGAACTGAGTCTAACCCCGTCATTCACCTCAAATGGAATAATATTTCCACTTGTCCTCATTTATAGCTTTTGACCTTCTAGGGATTTCAAGCTTTGCTTGAAATCTCTTTTTAATAACCCCCTTCAAGCCCGCGGCAAAAGTACGGTCAAATCGGGGTCAAATGGCAAGGATGCCATTTGAGGGACAGTCACGTCAGGAACGTGCCTGGCCCGACCGCGATTTGTCCGTGCTTTTGACGAGACAAGGGCTTGTGCGGGGCGGCTTTGTAACTCCGGGCATCCATGCCCTTCGCCCTTCGGGCCAGCACAGCTGTTCAAAATTGATCCTGTCAATTTTGTGGTTACTTCTTTCAGCTGTTGGAAAGAAGTGACTCGCACGCCTGTTAGAAAGATACTACAAAGCGAGGAAAGCTAAGACGTGTGAAATCCATACTTAGTCAGATGCCATATGCATTCCCACGCGGAGCATGGGAACGAGAAAAACCACATAACCTCGAATGGCAGCAGTTGGCACCAACTTGCCTTTTTGCACCGCACAACGCGAACGTCGGCTTTATCAACATTAGAGACATAGAATTTGTCAGACAAAAGTGGATCGCACTTTTGATTCTGTCAGATCAAGTATGAGCAACTAAACATAAACTACTACAATTTAATCACTGACAGTTCCAATATATGCTCGCTACACACTAATGCACTAGTCTGGTTCAGTGATTAAACGCTTACTGTGACTAAGTCCGGCGTGCTAGTCTGATCCCTCGATTCGTTATGCTACGAATCTCACATCACTGTGGACTGATATCGGGTTCATCGTATCAGGAGGCAAGTACTATGAGTAAACAGCTTTGGATAGAAAAATGGCAACGTAACGATATTTCGTTTCACCAGCACTCTATCAATCCACTATTACAACAGTATCTACCCTCCCTCAATTTATCAGCAGGTGATTGCCTGCTTGTACCCTTATGCGGTAAAACTGTTGACTTAAACTGGCTATCAAAAAGTGGATTTCGTGTGTTTGGAATTGAAATCAGCGAGATCGCAATTCAAGCCTTTTTTGATGCTTTACAGGTCAAACCACAACGCTTACAACATGGACGCTTTATACGCTGGTCATATCAGAATATTGAAATCTGGTGTGGCGATATCTTTGACTTATCAATTTTGGATATGAGCAATGTGAAAGCACTATATGATAACGCATCTTTAACCGCTTTCTCCGCCAGTGAGCGCCCTGCTTACATTCGTCACTTTTTCGATAATTTACCGCATGATTGCCAGATACTACTAATCACCGATGAGACCCCTGATGACCAGCAATTCAATTCAGTGATGACAATAGACAGTGAAGTTAGCGCGCTGTATTCAGCAGACTATCAGATCGAAATACTGCATGGAAAAAATTGCATCAAGAAAGATCCTGCAAACCCTGAGGCACCTGAGCAGCCGATGGAAGAAAAAGTGTATCTAATCAAACGTAACAATTTTTCAGGCAGATTTTAATCAGACCCAGTTAATGCCCAATGTGTTTGGCTAGAGCATCAATCTCTGCCATATAGCGTTTAAAATCGGGCGAGCCTGGTCCACTGTAGTTAAGGTTTTTAAATTGCCCGGTAAAACGAGTAAAGTAGTCTCTAGCCTCATCTTTGTCACTGAAATCGTAGCTGCGTTCTACCAGCTCGAAGATCTTGCCAAAGCAGAGCTGCTGTCGCTCCAGCGATGTCGAGGCATCGACTTCGTCGAAAGCATCCTGCTGCAGATAAACCATGTCGAGAAACAGGGCTTTCTGATAGGTCACATAATCTTCCAGTGTTACCCCTTCGATGCCTGTCACCTGCATCATCTGCAGTACTGCATCACCCTGCCTGAACAGAGCTAACATAGCTTTCACCCGCTGTGTCCAACCCTCTCCCATGTTTTTTTCGTACCAGCTAGTGAGCTGTTCCTGATAGCGTGACCAGGAGATCAGCGGATCTACAGCTGGGTAGAAACGTTTATAAGCACGGTCGTATGAGAGCCCGAGAAAACACTTCACCGTGCTCAGGGTTGATTGTGTGACTGGCTCCTCGAAGTTACCTCCAGCCGGTGACACTGTGCCGATCATGGTCAGGCTACCGTTGTCACCATCGCGTGACTGGATTACACCGGCCCGCTCGTAGACACTACGGATGGCGGAGTCCAGATAAGCAGGAAATGCCTCCTCACCTGGAATCTCCTCCAGGCGACCGGAGGTTTCGCGCATCGCCTGCGCCCAGCGTGAGGTAGAGTCGGCCAGTAGCAATACGTCGAAGCCCATCTGGCGGTAGTACTCACCCAGCGTAATACCTGTGTAGATGGATGCCTCGCGGGCAGCCACTGGCATGGATGAGGTATTGCAAATGATGATGGTGCGATCCATCAGCGATCCACCTGTGGCAGGGTCACTCAGATGAGGAAACTCTGAGATGGTCTCAACTACTTCCCCGGCACGTTCACCACAGGCGACGATGATAACGATATCAACCGATGAGTAGCGCGAGATCAGGTGTTGCAGTACGGTCTTGCCCGCGCCGAATGGGCCTGGAATACAGCCAGTGCCGCCACGCGCAATAGGGAAGAAGGTATCCACCAGTCGTAAGGTGGTGACCAGAGGTTCTGAAGGGTAGATGCGCTCACACAGGTTTTGACCAAGCATGCGCTGAGGAATAGGGCGACGCACCGGCCAGCGTTGCTTTAAATCGATAGGGTGTTCCTTCCCATGACTATCCAGCAGGGTGGCGACCTGGGTTTCCACATTGACACTGCCTTCCTGGATCCAGACTACCTCTACCTCGCCGGATTCGTCGAAGGGAACCATGATCTTATGCTTGAAGGCACCTTCCTGCACCGTGCCAATCACATCACCCGCGCGCAAGCGCGCACCGGTTTGCACACGGGGAATGAACGACCACTTACGCAGCCGATCCAGTGCTGGCAATTCCTCACCACGTGGGAGAAAGATACCATGTGCAAGCGCAACATCTTCCAGAGGATTCTGCAGGCCATCATACACCTGGCCCAGCAGCCCAGGACCGAGCTCTACCGACAACATCTCACTGCTTTGTTCTACAGGATCGCCGACACTAACACCGGCGGTACTCTCAAATACCTGTACGTCAGCCAGCTTACCGCGTACTCGCAACACCTCTGATTTGAGGCGCTCCTGACGACCATCTTCACCTGGCCGACTGGGCCGTACGTAGACCACCTCGTTCTTCATCAGAGAAGCGGTCGATTCGATAGTGACCATATCGTCCTGTACGGAGACTATGTGAGCATCATATGGAGATTCAGTCATTTTACTCATCAATTCCTTCCCTTAATATATTCTTTGGGTCTAGAAAGTGGCACTTCAAACAGGCTGTTATATTTGCCTAATCCTTCCTCCACCAGGGTATCAAAACGCGCAACCGCCTGGTCACCATCATAACTAGACCAGCGTGCGATGAGGTCCCAGCGTAGTACATAGATCACAACTGCCTCGAAATCGAACTCATGCCCTTCACTGATACGGATTAGCTGGTCCCAGGCGATGCTCAGGCGGAGTCGCTCTAGCGCCAGGCTATGCTCAACTTCCAGCAGATTTTCGGCTCGGGTCACCCAGGGATAAACGCGCTGCAATCCGAAACCAGGCTCGTTCCAGTTGCGTTCAATATGGGGAACCCAGCGCCCATAACCCCAGAGCTCTCCATCAGGCGCAGCGGTTTCGCCACGATAACGGCGGCGTAGCGCGACAACCAGGGTGCGCAATTCCATACGGAAGCGCAACATATCGGTGAGGAATCCCTCCCCCCAGAGTTGCTCGAGACTGCGCGCTCGCTGTATCAGGGTCGCATCGGTTAACTCCATGCTGTGGTGCGCCCAATCCAGTACCGAGACCAGTTCCAGCAACGCTTTGGCATCTGTCTCATCAAGAATCTTGAGCCGATCGCGCAACCGCAAACGCGACAACGGGGTCTGCCTGGCAACAAACAGTGGACCATGATAGGGCAGACTGGTAATCAACATCACATAGCGCATGGCTCTGTCCATGCTACTTCACGGTCCCTTCCAGTATGGCTCGAAAGCGTGGGTGCAGATGTTCCAGCAGGACTTCGGCCACCTTGTCCGGGGTCAGATCGACCTGGATCTCTCCCTCATGCAGGATGATACGAATACCCCCTTCGAGCTTGTCACTGCTGCGTAAAACCACGCCGTCACGCAGTAACTCGTTAGCCACCGACAGCACGAAATGAGACAGCGAGCCTTTAAGTAATTTTTCAGGATGAGCTCGCAACTCATCCAGGCCAACAACATCCTCTGGCAACAGAATCTCTATTTTTTCGGCCTCATCCAGCGCGACATCGCGACGCGTGCGGCCAGCTACTTCCAGAATGAGCTTTTCCAGAAAAGCTTCCTGAGCCATCTCGACAGAAATGAGCCGTCGCACCTCTTCGCTGAAACGAGTACTCAGATGCCCCTTCATCTTCAGCACGGTATCGCGCATAGAGGATTTGAGTGCCTCCTTACCGGCATTTTCAATCATCTCAACCTCTTCCCTGGCCTGACTGATAATTTCCGCTGCCTCGATTTTCGCCTGTTGCAGAATAAGTTCTGATTCACGCCGCGCGGTGGCAATCAGTTGCTCGCCTTCCTTGCGACCTTCCACTACGCCTGCGTCACGCAGCCGTTCGATTAGCGCCTCCACTCCGGAGGAGGGAAGGGAATCCAGACTTGAGGTCGGTGAATTATCGCTCATGTTAGTCCCCTTCAGGCTGCGCCGGCAGGGATATTGCCCGCCAACACCAGAGCAAACACAAAGGCAAAGACCGCAAAGCCCTCAACGATGGCGGCCGGCGCCAGAGAGAGCCCGAATATCTCCGGTTTGACCTTAGAGGCATTGATGGATGAGGCGCAGCACTGACCCTGTCGGATGGCACTAAACATCAGCGCGAGCCCGGCGAATATTCCAATGCCAAACAGCGCGCCCGCATTTTCCGGGGAGACCACCCGATTCAGGGTAAACATCACCACAATGCCATAGATGACCTGTGACGATGGCATCACCGAAATACCGATGTAGCGCCCATGCCCGGTTTCGGTTTCGATCATCGCACCGATGGCTGCCTGTCCTGCTACCGCACAACCGATAATACTGCCTATAGCACCCAGCGCCATCACGCCGTAGATGCCAGACCAACCCATTGCAATAACGAATTCGTTCATTCTTTGACTCCTTTTTTGGAAAAGGCTCGGAAGGGGTAACCCTCTTCCGAAAGACCCCAGTTATAAAATTCAATGAAATTAAGACGTAAGCCATGTACCACTCCACTCATCAGGCTCAGCATGATATTTAAAAGATGCCCCACCAGCAGGATCAACAGGCTCAGCAGTAGTCCGAGACCCGGGTGTGCCTCCGCTACCTGACGAGCCAGGTCATTAAAGGTAAGCGCCAGTGACGCACTCGCCAAACCCAGCGCAAACAGACGCAGATAGCTGAGCACATCACCGAACAGCTTGGTGACATTGGTCAATGCTGACAGGCCATCGAGCAACCACATCAGCCGATCCAGCGGCTTATTTATGCTACGCTCGCTGGCAAACATGAATACCGCAATAAAACCCACTCCCATCAGGCTCTCGCCAAACCAGGTCATTATGCCTGAGCTCTGTCCCATCGCTAACCAGGTGATGAATCCCCCCGTCACCACCGCGATCCATCCCACATTGACCCAGGCCTGTTTGTGTCCATAATTGCGCCAGGCAATGATGCCGTTTGCCAGCGCGATGTGGAATACACCGATACCGACTGACAGCCGCATCATGGTTTCAAAATCGTTGATGTCCATGAGTTTGAGTATTGCTAATGTTGAGCCTGGCGTTGGACTGACGCCGAAGTAGCTGCCGACAAGCACACCCCATAGCGTGGCACTACCACACAATACGGCCCCCAGCACACGTAGTCTGCGCCCACCTTCGCTACGCCCCATAGCCTTCCAGCCGGCAAGCACGCCCAGTCCAAGCAGAGCTGCGTAACCTGCATCCGACAGGATCATCGAAAAAAACAGGGTGAAAGAGAAGAAAACCACCATAGAAGGATCCCAGCTTCGATAGCCCGGGGTCTGATAGAAAGCAACCAGATCCTGTCCCGCAGCCAGATCAGGAGGATTAGTCAGCAAGGTGGGTGGTCGCTCTTCTGATGTGGGCTGTTCAAGCAATAACGCCAGTCCCTGCTGCACAGCAAAATCCTGCAGCCGCTCTAGCTCCGGCGCAGGCAGCCAGCCCTGACAGGCAAATATCGCTTCGTCGTCAAGCGTTTGGCTGGCGGCATGCATCAATACTGCATGATCTTCCTCCACAGTCAGGTGACTGGCTATCAGATAGATCCAGCGGGTTAGTGCCTGACGTTCGGCTTTCAGTCTTTCCAGTTCGATCTCGGTTTCTTCCAGTAATCGGCTAACCTCATCCAGCGGTATACTACCGGTGTGGGTGCGTGGAACAGGCATCGCTCCCGCCGCAGGTTCTTCAGCAGCAATGACCACCAGATAGGCAAAACGGTTATTTCTATACACCACTTGCCAGGTTAGTTTACTGCTTTGCATACTGGGCAGAAGATTGGCGGGAAGAATATAAAACCAAAGACGCATACCGCCCAATTGTTGTGGAGGGATATAATTAAAATTGCCCCAGGGCTTGAGCTCTTTTATTCGCTCCTTCAGCGCATCACGCTTATCTTCTGCCTCTCTGATATGTTGCTTATTGGCTCGAACTTCCTGCACCACCGCCTGCATATTAAAGTCATCATCTCTATGCACCTGACGACGCTTGTGGCGCGTATTGCCGAGATAGCGCAAAGCCTTATAGGTTTCAACAGGCTGGCTAGATATTGGCCTCTCTGTTTCTCTGCGTTCGGGAATCAGCGGAACCAGGTGCAGACACCCCAGTGTCTGAATCTGTTCCAGCACGACACTTTTATCATCTACCATGCCAAACAGAGTCGCCTTATATAAGGGTACGATACTCATAAGGCTACAGCTTCCCTGGCTCGTTTGCCTTTGGCAATCTTGGCTCTTACCACGGCTGCACGCTCAGCATCAGCAAGGAAAATTCCAATCTTACGGATGTTTTCTCGTGTGCGCGGAATCAGCACTTTATCGAACAGATTAACGCGCTGGGTGACCGTCTTCACAGCCTCATCCAGTAGCACAAGGCGGCGTTGATCGACCTGAATCTGTAACTTCAATTGCAACTTCTTTGCCAGCAGCTCGGCCAGGCTGTCGACCCAGGCGGGCTTTGCTAGTAAGGAATATGGCCGCCGTTTTAGCTTAATTTGACCCAACTGGGGCAGGCGTACACCCATGATATTTATTGTGTCTATCTGCACACTGGCGACACTCACCAGGCCGTCAACATTAACCTCCTGATTAGAGGCCATCGGTATGGCAGTCTTTAGTTGTTCGCGAAGCATGTCGATAGACCTTTCAGTCTCGACAATCGCCTGCACTGCCTTGGCCCGTTCTGCAATAAGCTGCCGACGTTTAAGGTCAAGGGAGGGAAGAAACCGTTCAAAGGTCTTAAGCTGTCGACTCTGCATACTCAGGGAAGATTTGCTAAGCGTGAGCCTTGCCATCTCAGGTTCCCCGCTCTGTATCCAGGTTGGGGAAATATTTGTCAATCAGTTGCTGCTTCATCAGCAGGTCATCGGCTTCGAAACATTCGGCCAGTGTCTGCCAGGAGAGATCCAGCGCCTCCTCCAGTGGCAGAGAAACCTGAATATCCATAAAACGCTGCCTGAACAGACGCCCGAACTTAAGCAGGCTTTCATCAAACGCCGACATTTCAAACGCCATTGCCTGTTTCTGCTCGGCATCCCGAGCGCTGGAATAAAACCGTATCATGGTATTCATGATCTGAGAATGGTCCTCACGCGTAACCTTACCGATAACATGTTGTTTAAGGCGTGAAAGTGAGCCAAAGGGGTCAAGCTCACCATTATGCAAATAAAACTGTCCCTCGGTGATATACCCCGTGTTATCCGGCACCGGATGGGTTACGTCGTCACCCGGCATGGTGGTCACTGAAAGAATAGTGACAGAGCCCGCTTCGCGATAGGCAGCAGCCTTCTCATAGCGCCGTGCCAACTGAGAATAAAGATCTCCCATGTAACCTCTGTTGGAGGGAACCCGCTCCATAGATATACCGACTTCCTTGAGAGCGTCAGCGTATGCGGTCATATCAGTCAATAACACCAATACCCGTTTACCCTCCTCGACGGCAAACTTCTCCGCCACGGCCAGCGCCATATCAGGAACCAGTAGACGTTCAACGATGGGATCAGAAGCCAGGTTGATGAACATGACCGTGCGGGAAAAAACACCAGCATCATCAAAGGCGGTACGGAAGAAGTGATAGTCGTCAAAGATCAAACCCATGCCGCCAAACACCACCACGTCGGCGTCTGCCTGGATACCGATGCGGGCCAGGAAGGGGTTGTAGGGCTCTCCGGCAACGGAGAAGATCGGAATTTTCTGGCTCTCTACCAGACAGTTGAACAGGTCGATCATGGGCACATCGGTGCGTATCATTTTGGAGGCGAGCTGGCGACGCATGGGGTTGACTGATGGGCCGCCGATAGGCACCCTGGGATCGTGCGAAAGGTCAGGTCCTCCATCCATCGGCTCGCCTGCCCCGCGAAAGACACGCCCAAGGATATTTGGCGAATAGGTGACACGCATGGACTGACCTAGAAAGCTGACCTTGGCCTCGGTTGACATTCCCTTGGTACCTGCAAATACCTGCAGGGCAACCCTGTCGCGATCGATATGTATCACCTGCCCCAACGATTTTTCAGAGTTCGGGGTCTCGATTAGGGCAAGATCGCCAAAACTTACCGTTGCCTTGCCTGCGGTAGCAACCGGCACCTGAACCTTGATTATGTCACCTACGATTTCCAGGATATTGGCATAGTGGAGGAGAGTTTGTGACATGATCTTCTCCTTCAGACCCGTGAACACATAAAAGAATTACCAGGAGATGTACATACTGAACAGGTAGATGATTTGCTTGCATCTTTATCCATATTTCACCTGTGGAGGCCTCAGTTATCTAGTTAGAATAAGATACTGCACACGATTTGTTTTTTTCTACCCGAGTTCGCCTCGGATATATGAGTTAAGGATAGACGATCATACATGATAAATCACCTGTAATGTGCCACCTTTTTTACTCCCAGATTCCTTTTAGCTCAGCATGGACAATCCACACCCTTTTTTATCATATATACCCAGTAGACTGTCAGGGTAATAGATGGCCCACACAGAATTCTTAGCAGCATACTCAATCGGTTTGATGAAAAAATGAGGATAGTCTGGTTCACGATTTTTAAACAATAGATATAGGGTCATTCTGAATCACACCCGCATCAATGCTAATCGCCTGTCGAATAGTCTCATTGTCCTGCCATGCAGCAGAGGTTAGATTTAATGCTGGAAGCTTGCGTTTCGATAGCAACATCAGTGGGGCTTTGCGTATCCTGAAAGGTACCGTTCACCATAATATCTGCTTCATTAATCAGCTCAGTTAATGGTCGCGCAGTTCCATCGTGTTCTTCAACCATCATGCGCGCTTCATTCTCATTACCTGCACGAATTTTTACATCATGACAATCAAGCACTTCTTCACGCACCTCGTGGTCAGGCCGCTGAATACAAATGGTAATATCCCTGAAACCATGTACCTTGAGGGCATATAAAGCGCCACAACTGACTACTCCAAAACCAGAAATTATTGTTTTGCGCTGATTGCCATAGTGACCGTCGATACCTTAACCTGGAATCTGCAATTGAACCAATCTCGCCTAACTCTCTGGCCAAATTATAATGTCCGGATAGTGCAGAAATATTTTGCTGTTGCCATGCCTTTATCCATTATGCTTCCAGCATAAAGTTTCATACCATAAAATCAGGGGTATAAAAATTAAATTGAATGAATAGCTGAACGTGCGCTGCGTAAACTCTACAGCGTGCTATAGAAATCAAGATATGGATGGAGGTAAAGGTCCGTGCACCATTTGGAACATGCGCGATGAAGTTCTGGAAGATTGGCCCATACGTAAGCTGGACTGTGCCACTAACCTAACACATAACCGATTATAAGTAATATTCAGCCAGATACCGTATAATCCGCATTTTTTTAATATCACTCTCCACCTTGAGCCGTCTTAATTCCAGCCACTGGTTTTTACCCCATCAAACTTTCAGACAGCGCATCGAGCCCGATCTACGAAGCTGGTTGGCTGATGAAGGTTCACTCACCAAACGGTTAAAACTGTTTTGTCCTGATCAATTTTCAGTGCTTGTACTAAGCATGAAATGGGTTAAACCAGAACGCTCTGAAGCTAAGTTGCTGAAGATACCTCTAAGCCAAAAGGTGCTATTACGTGAGGTATATTTGAAATGTGCCGATAATCTGTGTGTATATGCTCGCTCGGTTATTCCTCTTTGTACGTTAAAGGGAGAGCATCGTCGCTTAAAGTATCTTGGCAATAAACCTCTGGGAGAATACCTGTTTGCTTCACCCAACCTGCATCGAGAAACCATAGAGTGGAACAAGCTATCGGCCAATAGCACATTATTACAGTCTTTATCGCTGCACTTGAGTGAACCAGATAGTCAAATCTGGGGTCGCCGTTCACTTTTTAAAATCGGCCAAAACCCTTTACTTGTGAGCGAATTTTTCCTTCCGCATCTATTCAAGCCTGCATCTTAAGAGAAATCGGCAATAATTATACTGCCACCCAGATTACATGTATCATTCTCTTTACTATCGCTAATCCTGCATTAACTGCTAAATTTTAATTTTCTTATGTCAGACTCCCCTAATAAAGTCGGATTTGTCAGCCTGGGTTGCCCAAAGGCTACGGTAGATTCGGAACAGATCATCACCCAGCTACGCGCAGAGGGTTATGAAATTGTGCCCGACTATCAACAGGCAGATATGGTGATTATCAATACCTGCGGCTTTATTGATTCAGCGGTTGAAGAATCCATGCAAACCATAGATGAGGCACTACATGAAAATGGTCGCGTGGTGGTGACAGGGTGCCTGGGAGCCAAATCTGAACTGGTGAAAGAAACTTTCCCCAATCTATTGGCTGTAACTGGCCCACACGCGACCAGTGAAGTAATGCAGGCTGTACACAAGCAATTACCTGCCCGACATGATCCGTTTATGGATCTGGTGCCCCCGCAGGGCGTAAAGCTGACACCTCGACATTTTGCCTATCTGAAGATTTCTGAAGGCTGCAACCATCGTTGTACGTTTTGTATTATTCCATCGTTTCGTGGTGACCTGGTCAGCCGCCCCATCGATGATGTGATGCAGGAAGCTCAAAATCTGGTTAATTCAGGGGTTCGTGAGTTACTGGTGATTTCGCAGGATACCAGCGCTTATGGTGTAGACCTTAAATACAGCACCCATTTCTGGAATGGTCAGCCCTTGAGCACTCGTTTTTACGATCTGGCCCGTGCCCTGGGGCAGTTTGGTGTATGGGTACGCCTGCACTATGTTTACCCTTACCCGCATGTAGACGATGTGATTCCGTTGATGGCACAGGGCCTTGTTCTGCCCTATCTTGATATCCCTTTCCAGCATGCCAGTCCAAAAATTCTCAAGGCAATGAAACGCCCCGGTAGTCAGGAAAAGGTGCTGGAACGCATTAACAAGTGGCGCGAAATCTGCCCCGAACTGGTAATCCGCAGTACCTTTATCGTGGGTTTTCCGGGTGAGACCGATGAAGACTTCCAAATGCTGTTAGACTTTTTAAGCGAAGCCCAACTAGACCGTGTAGGCTGTTTTATATATTCCGATGTCGAAGGCGCACAGGCTAACGAATTTCCTGATCAGGTGGACGCCGATACAAAACAGGAGCGCTACGACCAGTTTATGCAGCATCAGCAATTTATCAGCAGGGATCGCCTGCGTCAGCGAATAGGCAGTACCATGAAAGTACTGATTGAAGAGGAAATCGAAAACGGCTGGGTAGGCCGCAGTTATGCCGATGCACCGGAAATCGATGGTGAAGTGATTATTGAAACCGATCAACAGTTAACACCGGGGGAATTCGTGCAAGTCTCTATCACAGACAGTGACAATTATGACTTATTCGGGGTATTAGCATGAGCATACTTGCCGTTGTAGTAAACGATCAACTTACTCTACAATTTGACCGTGATAAGCCGCTAGCAGAGCTTCACCAGCATTACCTTAATCGTCTGGATGCCAAATTTGATCAGGGCATAGAGCTCCAGGGCGAATATCTACCCAATCCAGATATCGAGCAGCGCTCGAAATTTATGGCGCTCAGCCTGATGGAAGGCATTATGTATCAGGAAGACAATAAAGCCGCCGCCAGTATGGCCTGGCTGGCAACCCGGCTACCTGATCTGAAGCAGCTTGTTGCGCTCGTTGATGAGGAAGGCACTCAATTTGAACTGATTTTTGACCGCGAATACCAGCCGCAGGTGGTGGTTAATTTTGATGATTTAAACAACTAATCGATCTCCAGTTAGCCAAATTCTTTTGCCCGTTTGGTAATTTGAGCTTAATATTTGGCTCAAATTACCGATAAAAAAATAAGGCCCTCTCAATTTAGCGGCTTTTTTTAATAATAATAATTGGACATACTTACCCATGAAGATCAATCTCGCGCTGAAACTGGTGATTGGCTATTCGCTGATGGCCGTATTACTGATTATCTGCGGCATAGTGGGTTATAACGCCACTAATAAAATGACTCAGGTTAATGATTTTCTGGTAAACGAAGCTCATGACACAGTGCAGGGAGCATTGCAGACCAGTAACGGTGTACGCGAACAGATCAAATTTGCCGATGATATTTTGTCTGGCAAGTTAAGCGAAAATATCCAGAGCATACAGAAAATCGCCCAGCAAAAAACCGAACGGGCATTTCTGACCATGATCAATGCCAAACAAATTCCTGAGCAACAGGTAGAGCGGCTAAATCAGGCACAACAGGCATTCACTGCTGCTCTCAACCCATTGATGCAAAGCTATCAGCAGTATCAAACCAGTTACCAGAAAATGATCGATAATGCTGATCAATTTAAAACTTTACTCTCCTCATTTAACGAACTGGCCAACCGTATCATTGTTGAACGCGAAACCAACTGGGATACAAACCAGGCCGCTAATAGCCAGCAAACTGAAGAATGGTTTGCAGCCTCAGGCTCTACTGAAGCCAAACTGGCCCTGTTTGCTCAGTTGTATTACTACCAACGCCTGTTGAATAATACCAGTTCAGCACAGATACAGGAGTTGATCAAAAACAGTCAAACCGATCTGGATATCTATATTGATGACCTGTCAGCCATGCAACTGGCTGAACAGTTGATAAAGGATAGCGACCAAAGCTACGCACAATCTTTTTCAGCTACCTATGATGAGCATAAAAAACTATACGCTGAAGCACAAAAAAACCATCTCGAATTACAGGCCCACAATAAAACCTATATCAACCTTGCTAATAAACTAATGCAACAAACCGATGCGATTGAGCAAACCAGCACAGAAATCATTAATAAGGAAATCGACGCAATCCACCAGATAAAAAGCTCTGCCTTTATCAGCATTATTACTACTGTCATCATTGGCATTTTACTGGTCATTATCGCTTACACACTGACCCTGAAAACCGTGGTTTCTCCGGTACGTAAGGTTGCCGATAAATTTAATGACATCTCTAAAGGCGAAGGTGACCTGACCCAGCAAATTATAGTTAGTGGTGGCGATGAAATTTCAGAACTATCAAACGGATTTAACGAATTCATACAACAGATCAGGCAACTAATTATCCAGCTCATCCAGGTCGTCGAGCAACTTGGTAATACCTCAAGTAATCTTGCGAGTCAATCAATGCATACCCAGCAACAAATGCAAACTCAACAAGCTGCTACCGACTCGGTAACCCATAATATGGATGATATGGCCTTACATGTGGATGAGGTTTTTAAAGCTGCTCAACAGGCCGATAACAGCATGCAATCCATGAATACTACGCTGCATGAAAGTCAGCAGGTCATATCATCAACGCTGGATTCCATCCATGAATTTGGTTCTGAAATTGAATCAACTGCCACAGTCATCGAACAATTAAATCACGACAGCCAAGAGGTCGACTCTGTACTAGATGTGATTCACAGCATCGCCGAACAAACCAACCTGCTGGCACTCAATGCCGCGATAGAAGCCGCACGCGCCGGGGAACAGGGAAGAGGGTTTGCGGTAGTGGCTGATGAAGTACGCACCCTTGCCAGCCGTACTCAGCAATCAACTACCGAGATACAGGCAATCATCGAGCGCCTGCAACAGGGTACAGAGAAAGCGACTACGGCTATGGTCAACAGCCGCGCAAAAGCCCATCAAACCATGTCGAACACTGACAGCGCATCTGAATCACTGGCCAGTATCACTGGTGACATTCAATCCATGGGAGAAATAATCAGCCAGATCACTTCGGCGGCTTCAGCGCAGAATGAAAAAACCGGCATCATGCACCAGAGTCTCGTTAACATCCGAGACATCAATACCGAGACTACAAGCAGCAATGCACATATGAATGACATCACTTTAGAACTGAATAAGCTTGCTAGTCAGTTACAGGATCTGGTGGGCCAGTTTAAGGTTTAGCAGGGCTGCAATAATTTCACACATAGTAATTCTGGCAGATCGCAAAACCTTATAACATCGGCTGACGAATAATCGTTTTCCACTTTTCTGGTGCAGCGCGTCGAATATCACTCAGATAAATCTCATGATGCTTACCTGTGATTTCTGACTGTTGCTCGATAAAGCTATGTAGCCGTTGAATGGTGGAGACTTCTTCAGAAAATGGTCCTATGTGCAATATTTGGGCACAACGTCCTTCACTAAAAGTTTCAAATCGCAGTGCAGACACAGCAGACATATTTTTCTTTTTCTGCACTTCACTAATCGCTTCGTTGATTATGTTCTGCTCAACAAATGAAGGTTGCATTATCATCATTGTCCATTTCCAGTTCGACTTATCATTGCTGGTAAATGCCGACATATCATCAGCCCACCACAACCCTTCCAGTGGCATCACTGCATAATCAATTGCATCGGCCCCTTTTTTTATCATAAATTTCGCCTTATAGGAAACCGAAAACAATGCCTCTACTGCCTGGGCGTATTCTGGAGAAGTATTGGGATCACCCATTCCATCAATCATCAGGAAATTAAAGCTGGGCACGTCAACCTCGACTACCTGCTTAGCCGAAGGGCCGTAGAGATGTTTATATTCTTTTTTTAAATCTATTTTAGCCATATTAATCGCTCCACAAAGTTTCCTAATCAGCTTACGCCTTACATCGATAATGTAAGGCTAAACTTTATAGTTATAAGTGTCGATTTTATTTCACAAACGAGATATTCATGGAAGGGAAAATATAAAAATCCAGGCTGCTCGATGTACTGGGTTTTAAATTTACAACACATCGATAGCCTGGAAATGGGGTAATCCTTATCGTATTAGTGTTAACAGCACCTGGTTAGTACGGCATTATTCGTTGCTATTCATAAAGCCAATCAGGTGCAACAGGCTGGTAAATAGATTAAACAGTGCCACAAATAAGGTGACTGTTGCCATGATGTAATTGGTTTCGCCACCGCGAATAATGTTACTTGTTTCAAACAGAATAAGACCTGACATCAGCAGAACAAACATGGATGAAACCACTATGGATAACATCGGCATTTCGAAAAATATTGCCGCTAAACTTGCAATGAAGGCCACCAGAATTCCAGCAAATAAAAAACTACCCATAAAGCTGAAATCTTTCTGTGTGATAGAAACATAAGCTGAAAGACCGACAAAAATCACACCGGTAGATCCCAACGCGGTCATCACCATCTGACCACCATTTGGCAAGGCCAAATAACTGTTAAGAATAGGCCCCAGGGTATATCCCATAAATCCGGTTAGTGCGAATACAAAAAACAGCCCCAGTCCACTGTTACGAAAGTGGCTTGTGGCAAATAGCAACCCGAAGTACCCGCCCAGAGTCAACAGTATTCCTGGATGAGGCAAATTAAAGGCCATAGTAATGCCTGCTGTCATGGCGCTGAATAGCAAGGTTAATGACAGTAGTGCATAGGTATTTCTTAATACCTTATTCGTACTAATGGCAGACGATGCTGCGGTATTTATATTGTTGTTAATTAATATGCTCATGATTTATTCCTCCTGTTATTGATAGCCCGGTTCGGGTAAAGCCATCCAGGGTTTGGTCTGGCTGTTTCTCATCAAACGACCTTTATCGCGCATACGAGATAATTTCCGTACTACCGAATAAGCAGCTCGATGTGAGGCTCGATCAATTGCCGTATTGAGATCGCTTTTAACTTCTTTAATCACCACATCGGGTGAATTGGGTAGTTCGATCTGTATATGACAACATTTATCCTCTCCACCGCGCGGCCCATTGATGTCTGATAACCTCACCTTTATACGTTGGATGTGTGCATTTTTTATATCCAGTGCAAAGCTCAAACGCTGCTTGATACGTCTCTTCAAAGCACCGGTTAATGCGAATCTACGACTCTGAATATCTATCTGCATTTCATTTTCCTCATTAGTATCGGTTGGAACGATGGTAAGCATATATCGCTTTATACCTTTATAAAATTCGAATAATATGAGCTAACTATTCGTATTTATCGATGTGTTGTTCATATGATCAATTACAAACATCTGCGTTATTTCTGGGTTGTCGCGAAGTCTGGCAGTATTGCCAGTGCTTCTGAAACCCTTCATTTAACCCCTCAAACCATCTCTGGCCAGATCACCATGCTGGAAAACAATCTGGGAGAGATGCTGTTTAATCGTGTGGGCAGGGGACTGGAGCTGACTGAAACCGGCCGTATGGTGCTCAGCTATGCAGATGAGATTTTTTCTTTGGGCGGAGAGCTGGAGCAAAAAATTCGAAATCTGCCTGAAGGACGCACACTGGTGTTCAGGGTTGGTATTACGGATGTTGTACCGAAATCGATTGCCTATCGTTTATTAACACCAGCCATGCAGCTCGATATGCCGGTGCGCATTGTGTGCCGCGAAGGCGATATCGCTTCGCTGCTAGCTAATCTGGCCGTACATCGGGTTGACCTGGTGATAGCAGATGAAACCATTCCTGCTGCAGTAAATGTACTGGGGTTCAATCATCCTTTAGGCGAATGTGGCATTAGTTTTCTGGCTGCGCCAAAAATCGTTGATCAACTGGCTGGTGACTTCCCTGAGAATCTTATGGGCGCACCTTTTTTACTGCCAGGTGAAACTACTGTGGTGCGCAATCGGCTGCTGCAGTGGATGGATAAATTACATATCCATCCTCGTGTTGTGGGCGAATTTGATGACAGCGCGTTGATGAAGGCGTTTGGTCAGGCGGGTAGTGGGATCTTTGTTTCTCCCACGCCCATCGCCGAAGAAGTTGAGCATCAATATGGAGTAGTAATCATTGGTAAAACCGAACAGGTGCGCGAAGAATTCTATGCGATCTCGGTAGAACGAAAAATCTCCCACCCGGCAGTTACCGCGATTACTGAAATGGCTCGCGAATGGTTATTTAATGATTCTGCCTGATTACTACCTGAAACCACGGATTCAGGTGCTACTTATTCAGAAAGGGTTGAATCGTTTTAAACAACTTTTCAATCACTAATGGCTTCTCCACGACAGCATCCATACCCGAATCAAGATATCGAATTTTATCATCACTCATGACACTAGCACTTATACCGATGATAGGAACTCGATTAGCCTCACCTTCATTTTCTCGAATCATTTTTGTCGCAGTTATCCCATCCATAACGGGCATTTGAATATCCATTAAAATCAAATCAAAAGTTTGATCTTTCACTGCGTTAACTGCAATTAATCCATTCTGAGCTTCGGTGACTTTTATACCAACGTTTTCCAGTAATGAGCGCGCGACAAAACGATTTATACTGTCATCATCAACCAGTAGCACTGACAGGTTGCGATTCACGATCAGTAAATTCTCACTATCGTTTGCCGGGTTTATTTCTTCTGCTATAGCCAGAGTCACTTCGAATGTAAAGCAACTACCTTCTTCAGGTTGTGATGAAACGTGCAGGCTACCATGCATTATATCTGCCAGCCTTTTACATATCGCCAACCCTAGACCGACCCCTTTATTGGTAATCTGATCCACTTCTAATTGTTGAAACGCTTTGAAGATGAGCTCCAGCTTGTCTTCCTGTATACCGATGCCGGTATCTTCAACTGATAGCTTCAAATCATAGTACCCCGTTTCTTTTGACTGACCGCTAATGTTTAATATAACTCTTCCAAACCGTGTAAATTTAGCTGCATTAGTCACAAGATTCACTACAATCTGAAGCAGTCGAGCAGCATCTCCTTGCAGATAGGCGGGCAAATTATTACTCACTTTAATAGTGAACTCGACCTGACTGTTGTCAAATAAAGGCTTAACTAAATTTTTAATATCGCCTATCCACTGCCTGCTTGAGAAAGGCTCTATATCTAACACCAGCTTTCCCGACTCGATTTTTGAAAGATCAAGCAGGTCATCAATCAGCATCATCAGACTCTTACTGGAGCTATCCAGAGTTTTGATATACTTTAACTGCTTTTTGTCCAAAGCTGTTTCGCGTAAAATCTGGATCATGCCCACGACCCCATTCAAAGGCGTTCGAATTTCATGGCTCATGGTGGCAAGAAAAAGACTTTTGGCCTTATTGGCTGATTCAGCCTGAATCTTTGACTCCTGTAGCTGCTGGGTTCTCTCTATAACCTGCAGTTCAAGATTTTTCTGCTGACTATTCAGCTCTTCATCATAGGACTGAATCTTTTCAAGCATTTCGTTGAACCCATCAACTAAAGTACCCAGCTCATCATTACTGACTCGTTCAGCTCTAAAGCCAAAACCTTTCCCGGTTATGACTTTTTCCATGGTTTCGAGTAATCTCTTTACCGGCACAGAGACTACTCGTTGCAGCCCATCAGCCAGAACCATAGCTATTAGCATGGCGATAACAAACATGCCCAGGCCCACGTATATTTGCTGAATGAGACGATTATGAAGCCGACTCATATCACCAATAATGATGAAATCACCAAGCTTTGACCCATCTAATATAATCGCTTTTTTTATCTCAATATTACCCAGTAAAGATTCGAACATTGAATACCAGATAGTTTGGATGCGGGTTTTCTCGAAACCTTCGGATTTTGTCTCGATAAACAGCTCCCCATTCATCAGGCGGATGCCTGCCCAGATGACATCCTCCTGAGATGAAAGACTGTTGATGACTTCGGATGCTGCTTTTTCATCCCCGAAAGCAACTATTGCGATGCTGTTGGCCGCTAAAACTGTAGCCAGAGACTCAAAACGCGTGATGACTTCATCGCGAGCCGATGAGGCCTCAATAAACATGAATGCCAGTATACACGGCACTAATACGGCTGCCGTGGTGATGAGCATGATTGCTTCCAGCTTATGCTTTATACTGGTATTACTGAGGATCATTGTTTTGCTTTACCCTTAACAACTGTTGCCAGGGCCAACAGACGTGAACTGATCTCAAGTCCGAGTTGATGTGCATTACCAAGATTAATCTTAAAGCGAGTCCGTTTATTATCTCGATAGAGTTCTATGATGCCTCCTTTTTCTATAAAACCAGGTATTTCACTAACCGTTAATACTGCGGGATCTGACACATTATCGAGTGCTTCTAGATAACTTTTGGCGCTACCATTCACAATATAGAGCATCTGGCAAAGTCCCGAAGGTAAATTATTATTAAAAGATTGTATAGATACGGGGTGTCCTTTAATTTTCCTGCCGCTTAATTTCTTTAGTGCATCAATAACATCATCCTGCCCAAGCGTACATAAAGTGAAGGGACTATCCTGAGACTGCCAGGTTCCCTGTGGCCAAGTCACCAGTTTGCCAAAATTATAGATATATGCAGCTTTAAAAAGATGCATTTCATCGGAGTATTGGTCAGCAACAGCAATATTTGTCAATCCTAACAACATGCATAGCCGAAGCCACAGCATCAATCTCCATATCATTTGCTTCAACAGATACTTCATTCAGATTAGGCCAGATGCCTTGCCATTTTTTTTAATCTATCCATCCTAACGGTATCAATCCTAAAAGTTATATCGCATCTCAACATAAAAACTACGTTCAGGTAGTGGCAGGTCATCCTCAAGAGAGCCTGAGCTGTACTCTTTTGCCTCAGCGTCAAAAAGATTTCTTATCGAAGCGGCAAATGACCAGGCTTTTGAATCAGCGTAAAGAAGCGTTGTATCGCTTATCGTATAAGCGGCAAGTGAGGGGCGTGTGTCAGTAGATGGGCGTACTCGCTCACCAATCCAGTTTGCCTGAAAATCCCAGTTCCATTTGGGGCGAAATGACCAGTCAGCACGCAGATAAGCCGATCGCTCCGGAATCTGAAAATATCGAAATTCATCATCTTTCTGCTGCTGAACTGCATAGTTTGCGGACATTCTAAGATCCGGCATTGTCTGCCACTTCATTTCGAGTTCGAAGCCCCTGGTACGGTGATCTCCTATGTTATTATATTGACTCTTGGTTAGACCGCTGACTGCTACCCGCTGAATAATATTTTCCTGGTTAAGCTGAAACAGATTCATCGATACCTGTAGTTTTTGTGTAGCTGTATACGAAAGTGATAGCTCAGTCGTATCAAACTCTTCGGCATCCAGCTGGTCATTGGGCAGCGCACGAGAGGTTTCTGAGAAAAGCTGCTGAAATGATGGCGCGCGAAATGCCCTGCCATACATGAACTTACTGGTAAGCTTATCGGTAGTTTGCCATACCAGAGCCAGACGTGGATTCAACGTATCACCAAAATCAGAATAGTCGTCGTAGCGCGCACCAGCAGTCAGCTCCCAGTCATCTGTAATAGTCCAGATATCCTGAATAAACAGATAAGTAATTTCACGTTTTTTTTCAGGGGCGAATGCGTAGGGCGTATCCGATATATCAACCAGCGGTCCACCAGCGGGCAGTTGATTACCATCGGCTCCCAGTCCAAAGTTCACCCGCTGCACAACTGAGTATAAATTATTTGCCGAATAACCCGCACCAACACGAAGCATGTGGTGTTCAAAACCGCTATACAAACCGCTGGCTTCAACAGAGATACTACTCTCAGCCGATTCCATCTGATTGATTTGACCATCTGGATAAACTCCCCCGGAATCAGTAAAGCCTGGTGGTCGTTCCTGAAACCCTTCACCGGAATCATACTGCAAATGCTCGTAACCAACATTCGCATTGATCAACCAGTCTTCATACAGGTTATCATTGCTATACAGTACATCAATGTTATATCTGCTATCACTGGCCATGGTAAGCGGATCGATCACTGCCGCTCCGGTCATACCGGTTTGTATATCGCTATGCCCCATGTAATCCGCCATTAACTTCCAGTTTCCCCTGGCAATAGACATCCTGATATCCTCACTACGCCAACCATAATTGACATTTGCTGGAGCTAGCGAAGCATTGCTGGGTTGAGATTGATCTTTTAGGGTTTGCCCGTCGCTTAAAATATACGGACTGTAACCATCCGTATCATGAATATTGGCTGTGAGGCCAATATCGAAGCCATTAAAGTTACTACCATGCTGTAGCCAGCTGGTTTTGCTGTTAAAACTGCCCAAGCGCAAGCCTGCCTCTGTACCTTCGATCTTACCTGCTGTTTTTGTAATTACATTAATCACACCAGCCGCTGCATCGGCACCAAATAGTGCTGAACCAGGCCCTCGGATAATCTCTATGCGATCAATAATACTGGCAGGTAAGCCTTGCCAGAATATGCCGAAAACCCACATCAAATCTTTCATGGGGTTGCCATTGACCATCAACAACGTGTTGACAGCTTTTGAACCTCGAAAGTGGATGAGGGGGCGGTTACCGAAGGGGTCGATGCGGATATGCAGGCCCGGCACTGTACGTAAGGCATCAACCAGATTTACAGCACCTGTTGCCTTGATATCTTCAGAGGTAATTAACGAAACGACTGCTGGTGCTCGCGAGATAGGTTGTCGAGATGCAGTAGCTATACTGGTTTCCAGATTCACCAGATCTTCAAAACTTAACGACAGAAAGTGATCTAACCTATCATCACTACCTGCCACAGCCGATAATGAAATGGCTGATGCAAAGATAAATATGTACAACTTCCAACTATTCATTAAGACAAATACACTCTAAAGCTCACAGCCTGTGAATGTGAAAAGCCACAACAATTGGCTTTAAGATCGCCCTGTATAATTTTAATTAAGGGATTAGATAACACTTTACTACTCTGTTCTATTTATTCGATATTCCATACCCTGCCGAAGTAACGATTATACCTGGCCCTAAGTAGTTTTAGTTCACTAAGTATAGCAATGAAAAATGAATATCCATAAAAATAGACAGGGTTAATTTAAAAGCACCTTATTTATGTAAGCTTGTTGCGAAACTCAAGCCGGATATTTCGCCTTATATACTGGCCTGCCATGAGTGACTAGCCAGCTATAGACTCACTTACCTAGTCCTCAAGAATAACCCTGGCACCCGACAATGAATTAAAACGTGTTGATGTGGCTGCTGAATAGGCACCCATCATGTGACCTATGACCAGCTCACCTTCGCACAGGTCGGGCAGCATGATATCTTCGGAGATGATATCGATGCTATCGCAGGTAGGACCTGACAGAATCGATAGCGTACGTGGCTCGGTATCATTTGGAATCTGTAACGGATAAAGCACATGGTCAAACAGCTGCCCGCTATAGGAGCCATAGATTCCGTCATCCATGTAATACCACATATATTCGCCACGCCTTGCAATACCGGTAACAGTACTAATACCTGTAACAGCTGGTGCCACCAGATAACGACCCGGTTCGGCAATGATGTCCAGTTGCTCTGGTAATTCGGTAAGCGCCTGCTGAATGGGATTAAAGAAATCATCCAGATCAGGATTTTCCTGTGCATAATCCACTGGGAATCCACCACCGATATCCAGCACATTCATCGGGTTTTGAATGTCATTATTGATCTCTTCGATCAACTGCCCACATTGCCTGATTGCATCTACATGAGTTTTCGATGAAAGACTCTGTGAACCGACATGAAAAGAAAGCCCACGAATATGGATATCATGCTGCTGTGCCTCGAGTACAAGCTCTTTTACCTGATCAGGGCTACAACCGAACTTGCGCGACAGGTCTACACTGGCGGTATCACTGCGAAAGCTTACACGCAGCAACACGCCGACACGCTGACGAAATGGGATCATTTTTTTCAGTTCATCGATATTATCGACCACAAAAGTCGTAGAGCCACCACGCAGTGCAGCTTTGATATCGCTTGCCTTTTTGATCGGATGCGTGTGGATGGTTTTGCGCCCGCTGATCTGCTGCGGCTTGAGTAATTCGATCTCACCCTCAGAAGCCACATCAAAGTTACAACCCAACTCGGCCAGAATGCGGATAACATCCGGGTGAGGGAATGCCTTGATGGCGTAATACAACGATACGCCGGGCAGATAGCTTTTCAGGCTCTGATATTGCTCAACCAGTTTACTGCGACTAATAACCAGTAAAGGGGAACCATATTTAGCTACCAGCC
Source organism: Gammaproteobacteria bacterium (assembly GCA_050292965.1). Lineage (GTDB taxonomy): Bacteria > Pseudomonadota > Gammaproteobacteria > JACNJF01. Next base: position 32,137 of record JBNKMF010000032.1, read on the forward strand.
TTTCGAAATATTCCATCTCTGCGGGGCTGGCGCCATATTTAACCGAACGTTTGTTCACTTCTTTTGTGCGTCCAGTTTATCCTGAACGTAGGCAGGCAAGGCGAATGAAGCCTGGTGAATCTGTGGTGTGTAATAACGGGTTTTAATCCCGCTAGCCACAAAACGCTGTTGCAGCACACTAAGATCCTGCTGCCTTAAAGCAACATCATCACTTCCCCAGGCGAATGTCATAATACCACCGTAGTAGGTAGGAACAGCTGCGCTGTAGAAGGTTTGATCCTTGAACTGCGCACCCATTCGCTGTTGCGTATTGATCACTTCATCCATCTGAAAGAATGGAACACCATTCTGAGTCACCATGATGCCACCAGGGTTGAGAATTTTCTGGCAGGCGGTATAGAAATTATCTGTAAACAAAACTTCACCCGGCCCCATCGGATCAGTGCTATCAGAGATGATGACATCAAAACGCTGCTCGGTTTCACGTACAAAATCCATCCCATCAGCGATCACGATATTGGCCCGCTGATCATCAAATGCACCGGCTGAATGCCTGGGTAAATACTGTTTCGCCATCTCAATAACCTCGTTATCGATCTCGACCATAGTGGCCTGTTCCACTGATGCGTGTTTCAGCACTTCGCGTAGCATACCGCCATCACCACCACCGATGATCAAAACCTGCTTTGCATTGCCATGCGCCAGAATCGGTACATGCGCCATCATTTCGTGATAGATAAACTCATCTTTTTCTGTGGTTTGAACCACACCATCCAGCGTCATCACCCGGCCAAGGAAGGCATTGTGAAAGATCATTAAATGCTGATGATCAGTTTTATGCTCGAAATAAAGCTTATCTATACGAAAGGTCTGAGACAAAGCATCGTATAGTGTTTCCTGAAATTCTTTCATATTGGGTCCCCAGTTTTAATCGCGGATCACGCCGCGTAGATGCTCGGTAACTTCCATTCGACGCGGGAAGAAATGCTGTTTTAATACGGGCACCGCCATTTCAGGTCGGGCATCACCGCACATAAAAACATCGAATGCTGCGTAATCACGTTCTGGCCAGGTATGTACACTGATATGAGATTCGGCAAGAACCGCAACGCCGGAAATACCGCCATTAGGTGTGAAATGGTGTAGATGGATATGCAACAAGGTGGCACCGCATTGCTTTACAGTTTCGCGCAATGCGTTTTCCATGGTTTCCAGATCATCGAGATGGCTGGCTTGCCAAAGATCCAGGATTAAGTGTGTACCCGCGAATTCAGTACCATTGCGTGTAATGAAATGATCTTCACTTTCATCACCGGCAGAAAAGCCAGTAGCAGAAAGTGAGTGATGCACCGGCATCTGGATTACACGGTCCAGTACCTCAGAAGTTAAGTGTTCCACTAGAGAGCCCTCAAAAAAACGTCAGAAAAAAACATCCGGCGCTTCTAAAGTGAGCGCACGGTTAGCGAAATAACATAAATCCTCGATGGATATTAAAGTGGCGCGAATTCTAGGTTAAATTTTGATTTTATCAAGTCATTTGTATTGACTTTATTGTTCAGTAAAACCAAAAAAGTGATCTGTTTCACCTACTGTCGATTTAGCCTGGGTTTTATGCTCAAGACGATGCTAATTTCTCATAGCCGCCATATTTATCCTGGAATAGCTGCTTATCACGCACTAGAAACTCTTCCAGATTCCAGTCTTCTTCAGATAACAATGTGGCACAGCTTTCGGACAGTACATAGGATTCTGCCTCGATACTTTCCTCGTCAGAACAAACGGGGCTTACAAGCTTTCTACGATAAAACGAACCTTCGAACTGGTCGAGATACTGCAAAGCCTGCCTGGTGACATCAAAATATACCCGCCCTTCAACCACCGAATTGGGCTGGCTTATAATGCCGGGATAAACCTCACCGCGTAATTTTTTGCGCATATAGCCTGATAATGTAGCCGCTCGTGATTGAAACCGCTCACCACAGACATTGCGCATAATGGCTTCATCCATCAATGTTCCATACACAAATAGATTCATCAGTGATAACTCCTGCTGTTTAAAAGCGCTGTAGCGAAATGTATAAAGGCCGGTTTATATCATGATAGCGTTATGAAATTTAGTGTTAAATCATCTACATTCCAGCAACTTAAATTCTTACTGATAAGCAATGACTGATAATGTGCAAGATAGCACCCAGGCTAGTGACAACGAAACTGATCGTTATATTTCCTTTAAGGGTCCAGACTGCGACGAGAGCGCCCGCCTGGTGATGGACTGCATAGAGAGACAACTGGATACCTGGCCATAATAATAAGTTCCCGGGCACTTCTGATCAATTATGTTGTATCTTTGGCACACAGCTTCAGCGTTGCACTCCTTGAAAAGGGAGCAACCATTCTCTGCGAAGCGCGCCTTGAATCTGCATGCTTCAGATCTCGCAGAGACATAACATAATTGATCAGTAGTGCCTCATGATTATTTTAATAAAAAGCGTACAGGAAATTCGGTTTCCAAACCCGATGATCTGTTTCTAATTCACTCGAATATCAATCAGGTAGGTGAGCTATTCGAAATCCAGGATGACAAAGCATCGATGGAGCTGCTGGTGAAACTTGAGGCAGAATGCTGCTAATTATCAACATAAGCTGTACGACTTATTTACATCCCCCCCTTCCTGAGATGATGTTTTTTGTGACCTCTATTCTTCGTCGACACGGGTCAGAGTTCCTTCAAGAATGAGTTCTTCTGCATCAAATTCAATCCTTGCATTTCCTGATATGACAAAACTTGAACCGCCTGATACGAAAAGCGTTCTTGTTCCACCTGTCGCTGATAACTGAATTTCGCCATCGCTTTGAATGATCAAATGTGAATACTCCAGGTTTCCGCCTTTCCCCAGATTGAAGCTACCGCCCTGTGAAAACAGAAGTCGTTCGCCAGCATGCAAAACCAGAATATCCCTGTCGACATAGCCTATTGTGGTGGCAACTGTATTTATCATACCCGATCGCCCAAAAATAATGGTCAGATCATTTACAGCCTGAATATAACCACCTGTCGGAAAATCTATATCTAGACTGCATCCAGTGTCACACAACCTGTCTGCGAGACATGTATTAAAAATCAGAAATATAGCTATAAAGCCTGTTGAGCGTAACATTTCGATCTCCCTGGCCAAATGCATGCCGTTTATTATGTATGCGTCCGTCTTTTATAGACCAGTTGATAACAACAAAAATAAAAATATTTACTATTTTTCATGATATTTGTACCTTTTGTCCATCTACTCTGTTTTTTTACTCGATTTTTCTTAAATCATTGCCCTATTCACTCAATTTTAAATGTGAAAGATAGATTATAGACTTCAACTGTGGCACGATTTGCGGGTACTGTTTTGTTGAGACTAGCATGCCGGCATCGAATTAAAATTCACCTTCCAGAAAAACCCGTAATTGCTCTATTCTGGGGCTTTTCGCCCATCCCTCAATTGACCGCTCTAAGGTTAATCGCCCACTTGCCGAGCTTACTACTGGTTTACTCGGAGTCACCCTGATTGATTTGTATGCAGAATACCCAACCGTGGAAATTGACGTCGACCGCTAACAACAACGCCATCTAGAACATGACGTGATTGTATTTATGCAGCTGCTTTACTGGTATTCCACCCCCGCAATACTGAAAGAATGGCTGGATCTGGTTCTGGAACATGTATTTGCCTATGGTCACGAAGGTACTAAACTGCATGGGAAAATATTTTTTCCTGCGCTTACTGAGGGTGCTGCCGAGTCAGACTATTCGTTACAAGGGCACAATCATTTCATTGTCCGCGAATTACTTTGCCTTCTAGAACAAATGGCGCGGCTATGTGGAATGATCTACCTACCTCTTCAAGGTGGAGAAAATATTCAGTGCGTTTTGTAAACACGATTATCACGGCATAGAACATCTTTATGAACTTTGGAATGAAGACGAAGAGGTCTCGAAGAACGTTAATTCTCTATCCCTTAGCAGAGGGCATCTGGAAACCCTGAGCGGTCTGCTTGAAAAAGACCACGATCAGTTTCATGATCGTAGCGAACGGGGCTGAACGCCTCCTCCAGGAAGATACACTGAAACTTTAAAGCCGCAGCAAGATCCTGATTCAGGCCTTACGGATGGAACTTAATTATGAGTACACATGAAAACCGACTAGCTGATGAAACCAGCCCTTATCTTTTACAACACAAACATAATCCTGTGGACTGGTACCCCTGGGGAGATGAAGCCTTAAGACTAGCTCGAGAACTGGATAAACCCATCCTGTTATCCATCGGTTATTCCGCCTGTCACTGGTGTCATGTAATGGCCCATGAATCTTTCGAAGACGAACAAACCGCTGCATTGATGAATAATTATTTCATCAATATCAAGGTAGACCGCGAAGAACGCCCGGATCTGGACAAAATCTATCAACTGGCGCATCAATTATTAACCCATCGCGGCGGCGGCTGGCCACTGACCCTGTTCCTGATGCCGGATGATCAAACGCCCTTTTTTGCTGGCACCTACTTTCCTCCACAGGATCGTTATGGCATGCAATCTTTTAAGTCCATTATCCAGGCTGTGAACAATGCCTATAAAATTAAACGCAACGACATTGAACTTCAAAACCGATCGTTACTTGAACAGCTGCAACATATCAATCAACCTGCCAGGCATCAGGCCGAGTTAAGCGATAATATTTTTGCAGCAATGTCCCAACAATTGCTTGAGCAATTCGATACAGATGATGGCGGCTTTACGCCCAAACCCAAGTTTCCACATGCCTATTTTGTAGAACGTTGCCTGCGTCAGTTTTCACTTTATGGGAATGAATATTCCAGCTTACTTGATGCCGGTTTATACACAGCCGAAAAAATGGCTCAGGGTGGTTTATTCGATCAGATTGGTGGTGGTTTTTGTCGATACTCTACCGACGATCAATGGATGATCCCACACTTTGAAAAAATGCTTTATGACAATGGCCAGTTAATGCCCATTTATGTCTGGGCTAATCAACTTAGACCAAACCACTATTTTGAACGTGCAATTTCTCTCACTGCAGACTGGCTAATGCGCGAAATGCAATCACCTGCCGGAGGTTATTATTCCTCGCAGGATGCAGACTCTGAAGGTGAGGAAGGTAAATATTATATCTGGCAGGTGGACGAAGTTAAGAATTTGCTACCCGAGACTGAGTTCGAGATTTTCAAGAAAACCTACGGACTTGATCGAGCCCCGAATTTCGAAGGCAGCTGGTATCCTCACATTTATCGTACCCACACTCAACTCAGTAAAAAATCAGCCCTGAAAGAAATTGAAATCATTCAATCACTGGAAAAATCGCGACATCAATTGTTTGAAGTACGTCAACAACGCATCAAACCCGGTACCGATGACAAGGTACTCACCTCATGGAATGCGCTGATGATACGCGGCATGCTGATTGCCGCTCGCATACTTAGTCGTCCTGACTATGCAAAATCCGCATTACGCGCACTCGACTTTGTGCGTAAACATATGTGGCGAGATGGCCGACTGCTTGCAACCTGGAAAGATGGCAAGGCTCATCTGAATGCCTATCTGGATGATTACGCCTATCTGCTGCTTACCTGTATCGAAGCCCTACAAACAAAATGGGATGACGATTTATATACATGGTGTGTTGAACTGGCAGATAGCTTAATAGATGGTTTTGCCAATAAGGAAAGTGGTGGTTTTTATTTCACCCGTAACGACCATGAAAATCTGATCCTGCGCAGCCAGACATTTAATGATGATGCCATGCCTTCTGGCAACGCGATTGCAGCTCAGGCTTTATACTATCTGGGTTATTTATGCGCTGATCCCCATTATCTTGATGTCGCGGAAAAAACCATAAGCGCAGCTTCTTTACAACTAGCCAAACAGCCCATCGCCTATGCGGCTATGCTTAATGCAGTCGATATCCATCTTCATTCCGCCACAATTGTCATACTTCGTGGTGAGCACAATGCAATGAAGGTATGGCAGCAGATAGTTAACCAGTATTACCTGCCTGATGTTCTGTGTTTTCCTGTAGACGAACAGGCTGAAGTTTCAGAACTATTCCAGGATAAGAAACCTGTTAATAATCAGGTATCAGCCTATCTTTGCGAAGGCATGACCTGCCGTGAACCCGTTACTGACATTAATGAGTTTAAATTGGCTATTGAAGGCTTACGTCACTATTAAAACCTTTTAACCACGGAGATCACAGAGAAGGACTATTAGCGTTTTATAGCCATTTAAATACACTCGTTATAAGTTTTTTTAAATGTTCCTTAATTTTAAGAACAGCATTTTTACCCTCTGTGCTCTCTGCAACTGCTCCCTGCCTTGCTCTACTAACAGGCATCCCGCCCTAATCCGTGGTTAGTAGCTTTTTTTACTCTTATAACTAACAGCAATTATCATCACCCGGGCAACAGGATGCCTTAAACCAGGACAGGATTGTCTTTTTATCAGGTACGCCACCAGCATGAGCTATTTTGCCATCAACGATGACACCCGGCGTTGACATAATGCCATAGGACATTATCTCAGCCATATCCTCTACCTTCTGCAGGTTTATGGCTATACCATTTTCATCGGTAACCTCTTCGATTAACTTTTGTGTATTTTTACAATTAGCACAACCAGAACCTAAAACCTTAACTTCTATCATTTTTCACCTCACAGAATAATATTAAAAAACCAGCCAACTAAAATAATTGAAATCGTTACTATAGCTGTAAATAGCACCAGAGCCTGCCATTTGATAACCTTCTTTAGAATCATTAATTCAGGCAATGATATGGCAGCAATACTCATCATAAAACTGAGCGTTGTTCCAATCGCAACACCTTTTAACAGCATTGCTTCAGCTAAGGGGATAACTCCTACCGCATTGGAGTAAAGTGGAACACCGATCAATACGGCCATCGGCACCGCAAAGAAGTTATTGCTATCACTCAGATTTGTTGCCCACGTTTCAGGAAAATAGCCATGAAATAATGCCCCCGCGCCAACCCCCAGGATTACCCACTTCCAGATACGCTTAACAATTTCGTCGACCTGTGCATAAGCATAATAATGTCTCGCTTTGAGTGAGTTATCCTGCTCTAATTTTGCAACCTCACCCATCTTGATTTTCCACACATAATCTTCAACCCATCTTTCGGGTTTGAATTTTTCCATCACCATGCCACCAAAAAATGCGGCGAACATACCCGACACTACGTACAACACGGTGATTTCCCAACCGACTATTCCCCACAGCATCACGACCGCGATTTCATTAATCATCGGACTGGCAATCAGAAAGGAAAAGGTGACACCTAGTGGTATACCTGCCTCTACAAAACCGATAAATAAAGGAACCGATGAGCAGGAACAAAAAGGGGTAATCGCACCCAGTGATATAGCTAAAATTCTGGCGACAAAGCTTGATTTTCCGCGCACATAATCCCTGACCCTTTCCGCAGAAACAAAGGAGCGAAATAACCCCATCACATAAATAACTGCAATCAGCATGAAGAAAATTTTTGTTACATCCATAACAAAAAAATGCAAGCTCTGTCCAAACTGGGAATCGGTCGAAAGACCCAGTAATTGGTAAGCTACCCAGTCGGCAAATAACTCAAACATTATTTACAGCAACTCAATACTGGTCGATTTTTCATAGTGGCTAATCTTTCCTTATCCTGTTTATAGATGCTGGTTTTACTTAACTCATCGATAGTCATATTGATCAAACTTGTCTTAAAATCTGATAGCCTCGGTTCTTTTGAATACAACACCCATTGACCTTCACGTCTCTGGCTGATTACGTTATTAAGCTTAATGATGGATAAATGACGCGATATTTTAGATTGCGGTAGATCCAGCGCATGTATTAATTCACATACACAAAGCTCATCGTTTTCAAAAATTAATGCCAGACACCTTAATCTTGTCTCATCGGCCAGAACTTTAAAGAATTCATTCATAGTAAAGCTGTTATGTTATTGTGCATATTCGGATATCCAGATATCATATCCACGTTTACTAGAATGTCAACCCAATAGTTCCATGGCTATTAATAAACCTGGATTTTACATCTGCGTAAGATTTTGTATCTCCTAAGCGGTGGGCGACAGGGATGCAATAGAGGACGTTCCTGATATGCCGCATAGGGAATCCGAAAGCCTCCCACCTTTAGTCAAGGGATGTCCTGACAAGGTAGAGTGAAGCTAAAATTATATGAAAGATTTCAAATGAATTAGTTTACTGGACAGGTTTAAACCTGGAATCCGCAGTTGACCACTCGCATTAGAGAGTAACCAACTGTTACGTAGGGCATTACAGTAGATTTACCTTTTCACCCTCCTATGACCATGCATTCGCGAAATAACAGCACCCATGCTTAAAACCCAATCGGTGAGTCCCGCTACAGGTTGAACGGCTTGTTTGAGTGAGAAAGCTCATAGATATTTTCTCATCAATGAAACCTTCTTTTGCGGATTGCCATATACCTGCTGCCCAGCTTCACAAAACCCTAAACGTTGATGAAAATTGAGCGAACCCTGATTCAGCGGAACTATATCAACCTCAGCAACAAGGCATGATTTTTGTTGCTCATATGCCCATTGCTCAAGCTGTGCATATAAGGCACTGCCTATACCTGCACCACGCGCTTCGACCCCAACCACTACTCGGTCAATATACACAAAGCTATCGTATCGTTGATTAAACCACTGATAATTTACGCTATCGTAGTTACTCCCTTCGCAAAAACCCATCAAAAATCCAACGGACTGCTGGTTAAGTTCTGCAATCCACAAAATGTTGCTTTGTTCCCTTAAAAGATCAAACCGCTGTTCATCCATTGCACTTAAAACCGCAACTGATTGATGATTTAGCGCAACTATCAGATCCGCATCAACAGCGCGAAAATCTCGAATCTTGATAGTATTAATCAGCTCTACCCTCCTCAAATTTAGGCAGATCATCCCATAGCTCCATCCAGTCGGCTTTATAAGCCGTGTAGATATGCACATCTGGCCGTTCGCTAATCGGGTCGTCCAATGCGCCCAGAGCAAACTCTACCAGACCGCTATCCTCGCCACTGGGCTGAAAAGTAAGGCTGGAGCCACAAATACTACAAAACTGACGGGTGGTTCCATTTGCAGCCTGATAACTCCTTAGAAGCTCACCTCCTTTTAACCAGCGAAAATTGTCTGACGTCGTTTCGCCAAAGGTTGCAAAAGCAGCACCGTGAAACTTACGGCACATACTGCAATGACAATGTCCCATTTGTGGTGACAGGTTACTTGCTTCGAATTGAATAGCTCCACACAGGCAGGAACCGGAGTAAGGTTTGTTAGATTCAGAACTCATGTATAAGTATGCATTTATATAAAAGACTGATGATCCATCCCTGACGTTGACTTTTCAAGCACATTTTGCTTTCTAGCGTTGGGTTTGATCAACATCAGTTCAGGTGCTCTGATCAAGTAAAGACAAAATCACGACTAATTGAATTTGCTGCGAAAGCTGAGTAAACCTGAAAATCCAGTTCAGAATGTACTAGTTAGCAAACTAATTGCTCTAAGTTATTGAATATTAAATTATCAACAGCTTCATGTCTCAATTTATGTGCCAGATTTTGATCACCTGAATAATCAATAAAATCCTTTTAGCTAATTCCCTAAAATTTTGCTATAAACTATATTGCAGTTAAAAATCTCAGGGTTAACAGGAAAACAATATAGCAGGATGTTCTTTTCCTCGAATTTTTGATGATAGATCAGTCTTTAAAAAGATGGTGCTTTCAGACCCCATAGATATCTATTTTTTTTCAGGGTTACCTTACATTAAAAGTAACTCATCATTTATGTGGGCAGTTTTGTGAAAAAAATAAAACTATATTGTCTCTCAATTTATCTGCCAGGTGCTGACTGGAATAATACAAGATGGTAAATAAAATAATCCTTCTAGTTGACGATAACCCAGCCAACCTGAAGCTACTAGTCGACGGTCTTGAGGATCTGAACCTGAAAATAGCAGTTGCGCAAAGTGGAGAACAAGCGCTTAGACGACTTAAACTGGCCAATCTCCCTAAGCCCGACCTTATTCTGCTGGATGTTATGATGCCGGGTATTGATGGCTATGAGACATGTCGTCGCATCAGATTAGAACAGGATCTGATAGATATCCCAATCATATTCTTAAGCGCCGCATCAGAAACATCCGATATGGTTCATGGTTTTGCCATGGGTGCAGTAGATTACATTACCAAGCCGATCAATTTTGCAGAAGTAATTGCTCGAATCAATACGCATCTCGAGCTTTCGGGCTTACGCAAAGAGCTTGATATGCGTATCAGCGAGCGCACTCAGGAGCTAGTTGATGCTAACGTCTCATTACGTCATGAAATAGAAGAACGTAAGCGAGTTGAAGAACAGGTCAGGTATATCGCTACTCATGATTCCTTAACCGACCTGCCCAATCGTATGTTGTTTGTGGAACAACTTAACCTGCTAATCACTCGGGCACAGCGATGTGATGAGCAGATTGTATTGATGTATCTCGATCTGGATCAATTTAAAATTATTAACGATTCGTTAGGCCATCAAGCTGGCGACATGCTGCTAAGTGATGTCGCCGATAGACTAAAAGGCGCCTTACGCAATGAAGACATAGTTGCCAGGCTGGGTGGTGATGAGTTTGTCCTTTGTCTTCCAATGCATGAGAAAAATAAAGATATCATGGCGATGGCCAAAAAAATATTCGATTCTCTTCGAAAACCATTTCTAATGAATGATTTGAAATTTCATATAGGTGCCAGCATTGGTATAGCTGTTTACCCGATGGACGGCAACGAGGTGGAGACTTTGTTGAGCAAAGCTGATACCGCCATGTATCACGCCAAGCAATCAGGGCGAGCAGAAATCAAACTGTATACCAGCGAATTAGACAGGACAGTGCAGGATCATCTTAACCTTTCCAATTTGCTCATAGAGGCGATTAATAATAAGGAATTATATATGGAGTACCAGCTACAGATGGATCTGGTTACAGGAAAAATAATTGGTGCAGAATCGTTAATGCGATGGCGTCGTAGCAATGGTACCTTTATTTCCCCGGCAGATTTCATACCGGTAGCAGAAGCAAATGGACTGATCAAGGAACTTGGAGCAATGGGATTACGCGAGAGTTGTGCAGAATTAAAACGCTGGCATGATGCAGGTTTCGATGATTTAAGAATGTCAGTAAATATCTCAGTTCCACAATTACACTCAGATGGCTTCGAAGATACCGTGCTTAGTATTGTTAAAGAGTTTCAGATACCACCCTCCCAGCTTGAACTGGAAATAACCGAAAGTCTGCTGATGCAGTACAGTAAAACTAATCTAAATATTCTAAACACGCTTCATAATTTAGGTATTGGGATTTCAGTTGATGATTTCGGAACGGGATATTCCAGCCTTGCCTATTTACAGGACTTTCCCGTCAACGAGCTGAAGATTGATCAGTCCTTTATAAAAAACATTGGTACTGAACATGGCAATGCTATTCCGTTAGCCATCATTGCAATGGCTCATACTCTACATCTTAAAGTGGTGGCTGAAGGGGTTGAGCATATTGATCAGGAAGAGTTTCTGAAATCCGTAGGTTGTGATTGTGCGCAAGGGTTCTATTACAGTAAGTCCGTATCAGGCGATAAAATTCTAGAGATGTGCAAGAAGGGTGTCTCACCTGCTAATTTTCATAAATAAAGTCTATGTAACAGGCGTGAAACAATTTGGAGAAATAAAATACTGATCAGGGGTCCCGTAATTATAAGCTGAGTCAGCTGCCCAGAAAGCTGGATTATCCAACCATCTTGAACACATTAGAGGCGACTGAAAGTGAGAGAGAAAATTCTTGAAAAAAATAAGCTGATTTTTGTAGCGATAATACTCACTTTTTTGGGCGTTCCTGGCTTGACTACTTCCACAGCTTTAGCCGCCCCCACACCAGGGAACCTGGCCAAATTTGAGCAGGCTTTGGAAAAATTGACCGCGCTACAACCATCTCCTTTGATTTTTTGACACCACAGTGGGTAGTTATGCAAATTACTATTCCAGTACAGACAACCACCCAAACGATATAAGAAGTACGGTAACTCAAGGTTCTCCCGAAGGAGTGCTGATCGAAGATCTGGCCATCGCCAGTCCAGAAACACTCAATCAGTATCCAAAGGGTCAGAAAAAGCCACGTGTGATCGAGGCCTTTGTGTTCAACAAAGCTACCCAGCAAGGAGGCGTGACTCTGCGCTTAGGAGCAAGGCAAAACAGAGTTTCTCATCTGCTGATCGAGGTTGAGGATACTGGCATAGGTATCAGCCTGCAAAGTGAAATTGATATAGGCCAGGTCCTCAGTATAGACCTGCCATTGCAGGAAGCACTGGAACAGGATATCAGTAAATCGGATCAGATTAGCAGGGGAAGAGTGACGAGTTTGGCACCGGGACACCCGAATACCGCATCCTCATCGTCGAAGACCAGCGCTACAATTAACGCCTACTTTCTGAGCTTATTGAGGCTCTGGATAGACTGGAGCCCGAGGGCATTGAGACAGTGATACAGTGCACTGAGATGATTGACCCTGTGTTACACAGGGCACCAACCAGCTCAGCAGGCCTGAAGTTAATGGGGAACAAACGCCTGAGATGTTGAATAGCTTGCCCGAAACGCTGCGCAATGAGTTCGTTGAAGTGCTGGAGAGCCTGGAAACTGAGCGCATTGGGGCAGCCATCCAGCAGGTTTCGATGTACGATGAAGAATTGCAAAACAGTGAGTGACTTTGATAAAAAGAAAACTCTATAGACCTGTCAAAGGTTCTGAAATCAGGTTTTGGTGAATAAATTCTAATAGTCTCTCCGACTGGTTGTGGAAGTGCTCTATGGAATCATGTCTTGCTCCTTCAACAGCCATAATATGAACTGATTGTGCCTTAGTAGCATTTTCTTCAATGAGCTTCATATCGCTGATAGGTACAACCATGTCCTCCGTACCATGAGCTAGCAATACAGGACAGCTAACTCCTTTGATACGGTTCATGGGGGCGATATCATCGAAGCGAAATCCGATAACGTGCTGGATATAATTCAGGATCAACTTGCGCATAAATCGAGGTAACCAGGGCTTGTTCAGATGGCGGTTCATCAGCAGGCCAGGATGTGCAAACCCCGACAGGCCGATGACCAGATCAATATCATGTCGCTGGGAAGCGGTCAGAATTGCAGCGGCGGCGCCAACCGAGTGACCCATCACAATAATCTTATGCTCAGGTGAGCGCTGTCGAATCCAGTCTATTGCGCAGCCAAGATCTTCTGCGAAGCGCGGTAAGGAGGAGAAGTTGTCACTGTCACTACGACCATGGTTGCGAGCATCATAAACAAGCACATCCAGTCCTGCAGTATGAAAAGGCTGCGCCAGGGGTAACATCATCTCGGCATTGGCGCCCCATCCATGTACAACGATAATGCTACAATAACTTCTGGTAGTAGGTATAAACCATGAAAACAGTTGTTTGTCTTTCACACCCTTAAGGAATTGTTGAGTAAAAGGCATACCCAGTTGTTGCGGTGTTGATTTTTCAATTATCCGGGGCGCACGATAAACCCAATGCAAGGTGATTGGGAAGGATAGGACTAGAAAAACAACAATAAAAATGATAACGAAAAAATAGTACATGGATAACCAGGTAAATAAAGATGTAATTCTGGCATACATTTTACCAATAAAACCTGCCACTTTAGGTATATTAGCTTTTAACCTGGAATCCACAGTTGGACATGGATTTTTACTAATTCTTGTTGCGTTAGTGTGTTCACGCACCTATGCATATATGCATTCGCGAATGCGACTGATGAGCAATCGCTTGTTACCAGAGAGATCAGTGAAAGTGTCAGAATGATTTTTGATGAGGCTGATAAAGTGGCCAGAGGTGAGGACGAAACAGCTAATTTAAGTGAAGTGATGTCTCAAACCAGTGAGAATCTGATGTCGTTGGACAATCAGATCTAAGTATCCTGTTCGATGTGATGAATAACTGCTTATTGCATTAAATAAGGGGCAAAAGAGGCATTTAAATTTTTTGTATATATTTTTCCAAAGCGACTCATTAAAGTTATGATGGTGTCAGATATATAAATCATTTGTTACCAACAAAATGAACGCACTTAAGATTTCTACTCATGTCTCTTTACCCGAATCCGAGATTGAACTCGAAGCTATTCGTGCACAGGGACCAGGTGGACAGAACGTGAATAAGGTTTCCAGTGCGATTCATTGCCGCTTTGATATTGAAGATTCTTCTCTGCCAGATTTTTATAAACAGCGACTGCTTAATCTGAAGGATAAACGAATCAATAAAGATGGCGTCATTGTGATTAAGGCGCAACGCCACCGGACTCAGGAAAAAAATCGTGATGATGCATTGACTCGACTGGCTGAATTAATCAGGAGTGTCAACATCAGTCAGAAAAAGCGGATTGCTACTAAACCGAGTAAGTCAGCAAAACGCAAACGCATGGATTCTAAAACTCACAAAGGACAGATCAAAAATCTTCGCTCTAAGGTGCGTGATACTGATTAAGGAACCTCTAATTAATTCTGCTTGATTTTAGGCTGAGATAGATATGCTCCGATTTGTTTCGAAGTGAGTAGAAATAGCCGCCCTATTGCTGCGATCTTCAGTACAAATCGGGGAATTTATTGCCAGTATAAAAAAATCATGAATTGAACAGCGTTTCCTTAACCTATAAAGCTTGAAAGAGAGTGCTTTGATCTTTACGGATAGTTGCTGGAAAAATATCGATAAAGGCTTGCTGATAGGGTCGAATGTATTTGTTTTTCAAGTGACTGAAACATTGAAGTCATTATCCTAGAATCCGCAGTTGGACGAGTTGAAGTGTGCGTTTGAGGTGGTGTAGATCAAGGCGTAACGACGCGGAATAG
>JBNKMF010000033.1:0-39266 GCA_050292965.1 Gammaproteobacteria bacterium
TGCATTTCTTTCATTTGCTCTGCTTTAGACAGAGATGAGGGTTGAAATTCAGAATCAATCCACTGTTTAGCCTTGGACATATCGGCTGAAACCGCAGATTGAAAAGCCAGTATGGCGACGCCCATAGCGATGGGTAATCGTTTCATTATCACTTTGTTCCTCCTACCTACTATTTGTGTTGTATGTTGAGAGGTAGAGATATTACTCAATAAATTTTCGCTTGCAAGAAATAAATTTTCGAATGAAAAAAAATACTCTAAAAAAAGAAAATAAACTCAGAAATATAGCCATGGAACGCTATAAATGATGTAGTATTTATAGCAAGAAATTCATTTCCCTACTATTTTGGGGGTTGAAATGTTCGTTTTCTCTCTGTAAACGAACAAGGAAAACCTTATGCGAGATACCCTAATGCTGATTGATTTTATGAGTAAGGCCAGGGAGTTATTACCCAAAGGGGCTAATTACGATGCCTGTCTGGCCTGTGGGCTGTGTTCTTCTGGCTGTCCTGCCTCGGGGTTCGATGGCATGGATCCACGTCGTTTTATACGCATGGCAATGCTGGGCATGAATGAAGAGCTTGCGACGACACCCTGGGTATGGACCTGTACCCAGTGTCAGCGTTGTGCGCATGTCTGTCCGATGAATATCGATGTATCGATACTGGTCGGCATCGCACGCGGAGCCTGGCCGAATGATAAAAAACCTAAAGGTATTATGCGTTCCTGCGAGGCACAGATGCGCTTTGAGGGTACCAGTGCGATGGGGCTGCAAACGGAAGATTTCATAGAGATTGTTGAAGAAACAGTCGAAGAGATGCGTGAGCAATCCCCTCGATTTAAAGAGCTAAAGGCGCCTATTGATAAAAAAGGGGCCTACTTTTTCGTCAATCAAAACTCACGCGAACCTGCGACCGAACCCGAAGAGCTCGGTCCGTTATGGAAGATATTCGATTATGTCGGCGCAGACTGGACCTATGCCTCGAAGGGTTGGGCTGCCGAAAACTTCTGTATGTTTACTGGCGACGATGACAAATGGAAATCTATGGTGAAGCAACGCGTAGATGCAGTAAACGAACTGGGTTGCAAGGTGTGGGTGAATACCGAATGTGGTCATTCATTTTACACTCTGTGGAAAGGAGTAGAACGTTTTAAGCTAGAGGCAGATTTTGAACCGGAAAGTCTGGTGACGTTGTATGCACAATGGATACGCGAAGGCAAATTACCGGTCAATTCGGAGTGGAATAGCAAGGGTGTCAAGTTTACTCTACAGGACCCCTGCCAGTTGATCCGCAAATCGATAGGCGACTCTGCGGCGGATGACCTGCGCTATGTCGCCAAAAAGCTGGTGGGCGAGGAAAACTTTATTGATATGCATCCCTGTCGTAGTGCTAATTATTGCTGTGGTGGCGGTGGAGGTTTCTTACAGGCCGGCATGAATGAACAGCGTAGAGTTTACGGCAAAAGAAAATTCGACCAGATCAAATCCACCGCAGCGACTTACGTATTAACACCCTGCCATAACTGCCATTCGCAGATAGAAGATCTTGGTCAGCACTACGGCGGGGATTATCATGTGATTCATCTATGGACATTAATCTGTCTGTCGCTGGGAATTCTGGGGGAAAACGAACGCAAATATCTGGGGCCTGATCTGGCCGATGTAGCGTTAATGGAGAATGAGCCAAATGAATAAGGTAGATCGCGAACTGGAAACCGAGGTGCTGATTATCGGCGGTGGTGTGAGCGGAGCAGGGGTGATGCGTGATCTGGCTTTACGTGGTATCAACTGCCTGCTGATTGATCGTAAGGATTTAAATGCAGGTGCCTCAGGTGGTAATCATGGCTTACTACACAGCGGAGGTCGCTATGCCTCCAGCGATACCGAAACCGCTGCAGAATGTCGCCAGGAAGGTGAAATCTTAAAAAACATCGCCGCAGGTCTGATCGACCCCTGTGGGGGGTTGTTTGTTGCTGTGGAAGGCGATGACCCTGAGTTTGCAGCAGCGTTTCCTGAGCATTGTGCTAAAGCGGGTATTTCCTGTGATACAGTAACTCTTCAACAGGCACGAGAACTCGAGCCCACCTTAAGCGATAAAATAATAGCTGCCTATAAAGTGCCGGATGCAAGCATTGACCCTTTTAGAATTACCCTGGCCAATGTACAGCACGCCAGGCAGTTGACCGATAGTGATTTTCTACCACATATGCAGCTAACTGGATTTGAACGATCAAATGACATTATTACTGCTGCAATCTGTCTGAATAAGAAAACTGGTGAGCAAATTAAGATTCGTGCTGCCCAGTTTGTTAATGCCTGTGGGGCCTGGTCAAAAATAGTGGCAGAGCTGGCAGGTTGTCATGATGTCGAGTTGCTATATTCAAAGGGCACTCTAATTATCAGCAATGTACGTGTCAGCAATGGGGTAGTCAATCGTCTACGGCCTGCATCAGATGGCGATATTCTGGTGCCTGGCGGGACTGTTTCTTTACTCGGTACCACTTCAGATAATCTGGATAGTCTGAAAGATGTACGGCCGACTGTCGCCGAAGTAGATCGCATATTAAAACAGGGTGTGGCGATGATACCTGAGCTTGAGCGCACACGGTTTATTCGGGCATTTTCGGGCGTTCGACCTTTAATGATGTCATCTGCTGCCGATACAGATGGGCGTAAGGCCAGTCGTGGCTTTACGCTGTTCGATCACGAACAACAGGGCGTTTCTAACCTGGCAACTATTGCTGGTGGAAAGCTGACGACTTTTCGCCTTATGGCTGAAAAGACTGTTGATCTGGTTGCGCAAAGGATGGGTAATACAAGCGTCTGTAAAACCGCCAGCGAAGCATTACCAGAAGACGAACGGGTGCGTTGGACCGAACCGGGATACGCTGCACGCCACTGGTATCAACAGCATGACAATAGCGATTTAATTCTCTGTGAATGCGAAATGGTTTCAAAGTCAGTGGTTGATGATGTCATTGAGCAGTCACCAGGCGGGGAATCAGATATGACGCTTAAGGCGATAGGTTTGCGTAGTCGTATAGGCAGGGGCACTTGTCAGGGCGCTTTTTGTGGAATGCGAGTAACCTCATATCTGTACGACAAAAATTTCTATCACAATAAAGATGGTCTGAGGCATATGCGTGACTTTGTCGATGAACGTTTCAAGGGTATCAAGCCAGTTTTGTGGGGCGATCAAATGGCTCAGGTCGAGCTGGCTGAAACAATGCATTGTGGCCTGATGGGACTGGATATGCTGGAAGACAGAAAATCACACAATGAAGATGCCACGGCAGCAAAAGAATGATTAAAAAACCCCGTATTTTTCAATCAGAGCTTGCGGTTATCGGTGCAGGTATAGCCGGATGTGCGGCTAGCATTTTTGCGCAGAATCGAGGTATTAAAACCATACAGATCGGTAATACTGGAGCGCTTGCTTATACCTCAGGTTATTTTGATTTATTAGGTATCGATCAGACAAATTTAATCCGCGATCCCTGGCAGGGCCTGGATGCTTTGCGTCAGCAGCAGCCGGATCACCCTTATAGCAAAATCAATAATGAGGAAATTCGAAAAGCATTTATCGAATTCGTAACTGCATTGAAAGATATGGGGTTGAATTACACCGTACCCTCAGACAGTAACCTGATGGCGATGTCTCCTGCCGGAACCTTTAAACCGACTTACTGTATGCCGAGTACCATGAGTCAGTTTACACAGGCAATGTTGTCCAGGGCCAAAGTGCTATTTATAGATTTCATGGGATTAGAAGGCTTCAGTGCTCAGGAGATAGTAGCCAATCTAACATCGCAATGGTCTGGCTTACGCGCTCAGAGAATAGCTTTTCCGGAAATGGAAAGTGGCGCTCAGGTTTACCCAGAAGTGATGGCCAGGGCTCTGGAAGTACCCGCCACACTGGAAAAATTATCGCTACAGATTAAGCAAATGGCTGAAGATGCGGAATACATCGCGCTACCCGCGATTCTTGGAATACATAGGCCAGATTATATTCATACACAGATGGAAAAGCTGATTGGCTTACCGGTGTTTGAGATACCTACCATACCCCCGGCTGTGGCTGGTATACGGTTGCGTGAAATGCTGGAACAAAAGCTCGTGGCCAGGGGGGCAAGTGTGATTACTCAGCAAAAGGTAGAGTCGGTTGAATTTAAGGGTAAAGCTATTCAGCTCAGTCATCAGGATCACTATGGCTCGGTATTGATCGAAGCTGACAATATGCTGCTTGCTAGTGGGCGTTTCTTATCCGGCGGTTTGAACGCGGATCAGCAACATATACATGAGACCCTGATCGACCTGCCGATTCAACAGCCGGATACTCGAGGTCAATGGTTTAGTGATGAATATTTTGACCCTAAGGGGCACGCAGTGAATCGCTCTGGTATTCTGGTAAATGAAAAATTTCAGGTGGTTAACCATCAGCATGAAGTTGTCGATCCACGGCTGTATGCAGCAGGTATCGTGTTAGCGAATCAGGACTGGATTCGTCAGCGCTGTGGGGCAGGGATTGCGATATCTTCTGCATATAAAGCAGTGCTTTCGATAGAGCAAGCTATCAGGAAATAGTATTGATTTGTCTATTGTATTTCTGCTGAAGCCATATGCTGCTAGTATCCTGATAAATTAGAAATTTTGTGCCAGATCCAGGAACACTCCAGCTTAATTAAACAGTGCTATCAACAGACGATCCGGAGAGTGTGACGAGTATAGCTGCATAAACACTCGCTACAGAAGAAAGTAGGGTGCTTCCGACAGTAAGACTTAACAGTGTTTTTTTTTTGAAATATTCATATTTGAATTATTACCAAAAATTTAAAAAGTGAAATAAAAAAGGTGAAGCGTGAAGTGTTGATTTCCTGGGGTGAAATGTTGATTACTAAAAACCGTGAAGAGTTTACACACTATAAACACCCTGTACCAGACTTAAAAGTTGTGAGGAATGTGATAATAAATATTTTTCCATTATGATATTTGAAGGATATCTTCATGAATAAAGTATTTTGATAATGGGGCAATGATTTGTCTTGTGGTTCAAGCCTTGTATTTATTCAGTTGCTATCAGGGGTAGTAGTCTGGGCCATTTGATTTAATTTCTATTCTCGGCTCTCGGCAATATCCTAAATGTTAGAGTCGATGCATCTATGCCGAGAGAGTATCAATATTCTCACGCAATCTGCGCTATTCTGACCGTTGTGCCACCATTATGATCATAAGGGCCACTGTGGTGCATGTGGAACTAACGACCCGATTTGCCAGGCACGCCGTAATTTTCTACAAACTCGTGTTCAACAACGGATTCAGATATTAGTGACAAAGCTATAATGAAAGTGTGCCATGGTCAGATGTTCCCTTTGGGTTGACAAGGGTTGCTCTGATAGGTGTCCAGGTATTTGCAAGCTTATTGTGCTAAGTCAGAGGGGAGAGTCAGGCCCTCTTTATCTGGTTAAGGAGGGGAGGTGGTGAAAATGAAAGTTAAACGGAGGTCACGTTTTTCGTTTTTGTTTACTCTTCTGCATCAGAAAGACATATAAAGATCTTTGTTTGTTTAATTATGTGCTATAAGTCATCCTTCGACTTTGGTGGATGGTTTTTTCAGTTTTACTGATCTGTATCATTTTATTTTTAAATTAATTTTGTTCTGCATATGTACCGACACTTAAAAAAGGCGTTGGCCACGTTATTTTTGGCTATTTTAATTGTTCCTCCCTGTCTTGCTCGCGAGATATCCATTGCAACACTCGAATGGCCCCCTAATATCAGCGCAAACTTACCTGGGTATGGCTTGAATAGCGCCGTGGTTAAAGCTGCATTCGAAGCCGCTGGACATACGGTAAAAATTCAATTCTTTCCCTGGACAAGGGCATTGAAGGATGTACTCGAAGGTCGAGCTGATGTTGCTATGGGAGCGTATTACAACGAGCAGCGGGCTAAGGATTATATATTTAGCGACCTTATCTATCATGTGGATGTTGGGCTAATCGCTCGCCCTGGGCTGGATAAAAAGAGCTATACATCATTGCAGGAACTGGTGCCTTACGAAATTGGAATAGCGCGAAGTTATGCCAATAGCGAGGAGTTCGATGCAGCTACCTACCTTAGAAAACGCACTGCAGCCTATCCTGCTCTAAATGTCCGTAAGCTGTATCGTGGGCGTATCGATATGACTGTTATGAGTTTTGATTCTTTTCGTTATGAAGCAGCACAAGAAGGTTTTTGCCCTGATAGAGTCACTTTTGTGAAGCCGCCTTTACAGCGGCATGGCTTGTATATCATGGGGTCGCGTAATGTTTCCTACGGACAGGAAATTATCGAAGACTTTAATAAGGGGTTGAAGACCATTCAGGAAAATGGAGCTTTTGAGAGTATCATGGATAAATACCGTATCTAACCAATATCAACACTATTTTAGCTGTTTAATTCCGAGGAGTATTTAATGAGTAACAAAGTAAATCGTTGGTATAGCACCATACGTATGAAGATGATTTTATTAATAGTTATTTCCTGTAGCGTCGTGCTGGGTGGACTCAGTACTTACAGGACCATTGTTGAACGCAATAATCTCTCCATGGACTTGACCATGCTAGGTAAGATCACTGCTCAACGTCTTTCCAAACATTTGACTGGTCCCTTGTGGGATCTGGACAAGAGTTTGGTTGAAGAGATTCTTGAAGCGGAAATGCTTGAAGTAAATATTCAGGCAATCACTGTCTGGGATACAGAGACAGATCAGCTGTTCACAGCTCGTCAGCGAGGTCGTAATGGTCAACCTGAGACTTCTAATGGTTCAATCCTTGGAGATTATATTCAAGCATCAAGTGTCATTAATAATGGCATTCAGGATATAGGGAAACTAACCATTTTTATTTCCAAAAGAGAGCTTAACAAAAAGCTACAACAATCCACGATAAACGCTTTAATTACTTTGGTCGTGCTTATTCTAGTGATGGCTGGAATTATAACCCTGGTGATGAACCAATTGATTATTGAGCCGATCAAGGCGTTGGCTCAACACGCTGATGATATCAGTCATGGAGATTTCAAGCGCGACATCATATTAAAATCGAACGATGAAATTGGTCAACTTGCTGAAGCTTTTCAACGTATGCAAATAAGCTTGCGTGCAGCATTCAAGCATTTACAGGGCAGGGTGTAAACCTGTTGTTGTTTTTGTGGGTTATTAACAAAGCTGAGTAGGTCTATATGAGTAATGGGAAAGCAGCAATTTCATATGCGGAACTTGTAGATTTGCTACGTACTCACCTTAATGACGGCATATCTGGTCTTATTAGTGGTATTAGTGAAAATCAGCACTCCTTCCAGATCGGTTTTGAAAAGGGGAAAGTCATTTCTCTGACTTACCGTGTATTTAAATCAGCAGCAGCACTGGATAAGTTGCTTCTGATTGAAGCGGCTAAAATTGTTGAGCATCTCGGAGCTACACCTCCTTTGGTGCAGGCAGATCTTCCTGATAGTAGTACTATTATGGCGCGTCTAGCAGCGGGAAAGTCTGCAGTAGGCAGTGCAAGTACCGGTCTGGTATCGACAACTGAGCCAGGCAGCGCTCCGTCGTCAGTAGATAGCAACCAGGATTCTACAGCAGTCCAGACAAAAATTGATGTATCGCAGCTCGATGCTATTAAGCGTTCTGCGGTACATTCTTTCGGTCCGTTTGCGGCGCTAATGTGTGATGAGCATTTAACAGCTTCCAATCTCGCCAATACCGACCTTAGCACTCTTTTAATGCGCATTGCTCAAGATCTTGGTGCCAGTAATGCAGATACCAAAGCGTTTATCGATCAAATCATCCGTTAACTTTCGAATTCAGCTTTTGTCAGATGCTGATAAGGGTTGGCTCAGTGAGTGGACCGACAGGAGTTTCTTTGTTATCAGCGTCTACTACTTCCTGATCTGTCCAGCTGCCCCATAACCCTGGAATCCGCAGTTGGGCTAATTAGAGTGTGCGTTTGAGGTGGAGTAGATCAATGCATTATGACGCGGAATAGCAAGCTATTCCAGGGAGTTACAAGGCTTCAGCATCCCTGCTCTCGCCCCTTAACCTGGTCCCTATCGGCAAGGCTTCCGCGTCCTGCTCGCGCCCCTTACCTATGTCCCTATAGGCAACGCAGATATTCGGCGCCACAAACGTGCAATTCAGTTCGTAGCGGGATTTACCAAATGGGTTTTCAGCATGGATGCATAGGAACGTGAAAAAATACATCAACAGAATGGTTTATGAAACTGTGGGTTACCCTCTTATGAGAGCGGTCAACTGCGGAATCCAGGTTAAATATCACTCATTTCAATCAGGGCAATAATCTGTCCAACAGTATCCTCTACCGATTGATCATTGTTGATATAGACACAATTATCCATCTTCATCGATTCCAGTTCGCGGTTACGCTGAATACGTAGTTCGATTTCCTCTGCCGTTTCACGACCCCGCTGAATCAATCTTTCGCGCAGAATATCCTCGGATACTGTTATCCAGATAGGAGTGGTTTTGGCATAGATATGCAGCGCCTTAGAAAGATATTTGCGCGATCCATTCACAATGACATTCTGCCCCTGTTTGACCCATTTACGGGCTTCTTTACCAATCGCATAATGGAAGCCATGCGATTCCCAGTCAAACAGGAATAGCCCTGCTTCCTTACGCTGATAGAAGTCAAACTCACTGAGTGAAACATGGTTTTCATCGCCTTCACGTACAGGTCGAGTGATATAGCGATGAGCGACCAGAGGTTGATGATCAGAGTATTGATGTTGTTTCAGGTGGTTTAGCAGTGTGTCTTTACCGACGCCGGAAGGGCCAACCAGAAAAAACAGTCTTGCTGAGTGAGACATAGATTAATTACCGCTTGAGTATTATTATTAAGATTAAACTTAGCGTGGTGATACTGCGTTGCTTAATTATAGCCAGAATGCATTATTTTGGGTCATTTATGTAACGAAATGATTAAAAAAGTTGCACTGATCAGCCGCTACGTCCAAACTAGCGAAAAATCGTGAATTAACCTGATCCATTGAATCCAGCTGCAATTTCAATTACCGATCTGCATAAATCATTTGGCAAGATTGAAGTTCTCAAAGGGGTATCCCTGAATGCCCATAATGGCGACGTGGTCTCTATTCTGGGTAGTAGTGGCTCCGGTAAAAGTACCTTACTGCGTTGTATCAACCTGCTCGAAATCCCCACTTCCGGCGAAATCGCCATCGATGGCGAAAAACTCAATCTAACTACCAATAAACGCGGTGAAGTAGTGCCCGCTGATATGCGCCAGATAGCCCGTATCCGTGCGCGTTTATCGATGGTTTTTCAAAGCTTTAACCTGTGGGCGCATATGACGATTCTTGAAAATATCATCGAAGCTCCGGTTCATGTATTGAAGAAAGATAAGAAACAGGCTATTGATGAAGCTCGAATATTACTCGAAAAAGTCGGTATTTCTCAAAAGGCCGATGCCTATCCTGCTGAGCTTTCCGGTGGTCAACAGCAAAGGGTGGCGATAGCTCGAGCACTGGCGATGGAGCCCCAGGCTATGCTGTTTGATGAACCAACCTCTGCGCTTGATCCTGAGCTGGTAAGCGAAGTGTTATCGGTCATGCGACAACTGGCCGATGAAGGCCGAACTATGATTGTGGTGACTCACGAAATGGGTTTTGCACGTGAGGTATCCGATAACGTGATTTTCCTGCATAACGGGAAAATCGAAGAGCAGGGCGCACCCGACCGGGTTTTTAATAATCCAACTTCAGAAAGATTTAAACAATTCCTATCCAGCGGATTGTGAGCGTTAAATAAAATCAACCAACAGGAGTATATCAATGAAAATTCAAGCTATTCTTGCGACCTTACTAATAAGTCTGTTTACCATCGGTTCTGCGCAGGCGGAGAAAATCCGTATTGCGACTGAAGGGGCTTATCCTCCCTTTAATATGAAGGATACCAGTGGTCAGCTGACTGGCTTTGATGTAGATATCGCCAAAGCTTTATGCGCAGAAATGAAGGCTGATTGTGAAATCGTAGCGCAGGATTGGGACGGTATAATCCCTGGTCTACTGGCTAAAAAATACGACGCGATCATCGCTAGTATGTCTATTACCGCTGAACGTAAGCAAAAGGTATCTTTTACTGATCCTTACTATTCAAATTACCTGCGGTTTATAGCCAAAAAGAACAGTGGCCTGACCGCCAGCAAGGCAGGACTCAAGGGTAAAACACTGGGTGCTCAGCGAGCTACTATCAGTGGGCAGAACCTGGAAGATAACTATCGTAAAACCTCTAACATCAAGGTTTATGATACTCAGGAAGCCGCATTTCTGGATTTGAAATCTGGTCGTCTGGATGCGGTACTGGTTGATGCCTACCCAGGGTATGACTGGTTAAGCAAAGCAGAAAACAGTGGTTTTGATTTCCTCGGTGACAGTATCGATATCAACGATAAGATTGGTATTGCTATTCGTAAAGGGGATAAAGCACTGGCCGGAAAATTTAACAAGGCCTTACAGGCGCTGTTAAAAAATGGCAAGTACAGCAAGATCAACAGCAAGTACTTTCCTTTTAGTATTTACTAAACATATAAGGCCGGGGTCACAAGCCCCGGCCTTTGTAGTTTATGTTTGAATATCTTAGTTTTGGTGACAGCGGTTTTGGCGATGAAATTCTCGCTGGCGCATGGCTAACACTTCAACTTGCTTTAGTTTCTTTAGTCATTGGCATCCTGCTCGGCCTGCTAGTTGCTGGCGGTAAATTATCTAAATATCGAATCGCCAGAACTCTAGCCCATTTATACACCGAAGTCGTCCGCGGCATACCAGAGATGCTGGTTGTACTGGTGGTGTTTTTTGGCGCTTCTTTCCTGATACAAACCATTGCCGCATGGTTTAATTATGATGACTATATTGAAGTTAATGCCTTTGTTGCAGGTGTCTTTGCCTTAGGTATTGTATTTGGTGCCTTTTCCAGTGAAGTTTTCCGCGGCGCTTTTCTGGCGGTTCCCAAAGGGCAGATTGAGGCTGCTATAGCCTGTGGCATGTCTCCCTGGCAGGTATTTCATCGCATTCGTATGCCGCAGATGTGGCGCTATGCTTTGCCGGGTCTGGGTAACCTATGGATGGTGCTACTGAAAGATACCTCTCTAATCTCGATTATCGCACTGGATGAGTTATTACGCTGGTCCAAGGTGGCCGCAGAAACGACTAAACAACCTTTTACCTTTTATATCACGGCGGCGGTGATCTATTTATTGTTCACCATGGTTTCGGATGTGATCCGCCACCGCTTTGAGATGCGTGCCAACCGAGGTGTGCTGAAATGAATTTCGATCTAATCAGTAAATACGGAGATCGTTTTTTAGATGGCACAATCATCTCGTTAAAGCTGGTTATTCTGTCATCGCTTATTGGACTGGTAATGGCATTTGCACTTGCGATGGCGCGAACATCAAAACAGCGTCGCTACTGGATTCCCGCTTATAGTTATATTTACTTTTTTCGTGGCACCCCGCTATTGATTCAGTTATTCATACTGTATTACGGGCTAGGGCAGTTTGAATGGGTGCGCGATAGTTTCCTATGGCCGGTACTGGGAGATGCTGAATGGTGTGGCTTGATCGGATTGAGTTTGAATACCTCAGCCTATACCGCAGAGATTCTACGAGGAGGTATTAGAGCAGTCCCCAGAGGTGAGATAGAAGCCGCGCGCTCATTAGGTATGAGCAGTTGGTTACTCAATCGACGCATTGTACTGCCACGTGCAATACGCATCGCCTGGCCTGCCTATGGCAATGAAGTGGTTTTATTGCTCAAGGGTAGTGCGTTAGTAAGTACAATCTCGGTATGGGATTTGATGGGTGAAACGCGATCTATATTTTCACGCACTTATGCGCTGGAGATTTTTGTCTATGCAGCCATTATCTATTTTGTACTGACCTTTGTGCTGACTCGCCTTTTTCAACTGATTGAGAAAAGGATAAATCGTTATCTGGTAGCTGGATAAATTGCGCTATTGCAATAGCGAATCTTCGGAAAACCAGTACTACAGCATGCGCTTGTTATGGCTAGTTGCCTAATTTCATTTTATTAAATGAGGGTGTTAGCTGATGCACAATATTTAAAGACACCCAGTAATCGGAAAGGAAATTAATCTTC
This sequence comes from Gammaproteobacteria bacterium, assembly GCA_050292965.1. Classification (GTDB taxonomy): domain Bacteria; phylum Pseudomonadota; class Gammaproteobacteria; genus JACNJF01. The sequence goes on from JBNKMF010000033.1 coordinate 12,169, forward strand.
AGAAATTCAGCTATGGGGTCAGTTAAAGGGAGGGGTATTAAGTCAAAAATAAGGTTTTGTTTAATCTTATTGTGTGTTTTTCTCCGGATAAAAAGATCCTGCAACCTGTTGTGAGATACAGTTTATAATACCAGATACAATTATTGATCTGACTGAATTATTGGTACTGAAGTTTATGTTCATCTGTCCAAGCTGGAAGCGATCATTTAAAAACAGAGGAGTTGTAGGTCTCGGAGGTGCCAGTTCCTGTCATTCCGGTAATTCAGGAAGCCTTATCTACTAGAGTATACATAAAAGCATTGTGAGAATACTAGTCCCTCAACGGAAATGAGAGCCACATGTTTCATACAACGATCAGGGATCGGTCATCAGTCAGTCTGCCTTACCAACACCACCGATCATCAGAGAGCCATCCTTGCGTGGCGGATTAGGTCGCGTAGAAGAAAGTTCGCTTGATAACATCCGGAGAAACTTGAAACCGTTTCACAGTGAATCAGCCATTAAAAACAGATCAAGGACGGTCATGCATGGCTTTATAAATATTCCCAAAATGAGCAAACCACGTATGACAGAACAAAATGTGCTGACACGGAATAAAATGCAAAGCAAAAAGCAATGGTGTTGTGGTGAGTGCATGCAATACTACTTACGGATTCCCGTCGTGCTCATCGTTAAGAAAATTTGAGATTACGGAGTTTTATACGATGAAAAACAGAAAGAAATCACCAGGGTATTACCCTTTCCTGGCTGACATGTACACAAGATGGCCAATCATAGCAAAAAAACCAACCAGAAAAGAACCCAGAATCAATAACAAAATATTTTTACGGGTAATAGTTTTTTCAACATTTTCCGTGGGGTCGCCTGCCAGTTGATATAGATTACCTGTTTCGGTAACCGTATCCTTATGTGTTTTTTCGAAAATATTATGAACCACAAGGGTATACAATTGTACTTTTTCTAATAAATCTGAAAAATTTGTATCCAATTGAGAGGAGTGTTTCAGATATTGTTCAGGACTACTAAAAGCAAATTCGGACTCAGAAAACAACGCATGGATTTCCCGGGCTGTAAAAAGGCGATCTGATACCCTTTGGGTAGTCTCGGCATATTTCTGTAACCTTTCGAGTGCATGGGTTACAAATTTTTCGAACCGCTGTAACAGTTCGTCTTTGTTTTGTGGTGAATGTTTAAGATCCTGATTAGAATTATTATGTTGCGATGTGATCATCTGCTGGTATTGTCGTAGCTCCATAATTTCCTCGTTTAACTTAACGGCTGCCTTCTCCAGATCAATTGACTGCTGATTCAATTTCTGGCGATAAGCCAAATCGTCACCCTTGGTATTAAGTGCCATAACTCGATCCAGAAACCCCTCGCTGAACTGCGCAACTGCACCATTAGAGTCACTTCTGCCGGCTGTATTCACTGGGGAATTACCCTGTACATAACGTGCTTCAGCGGTCTGGATAATCTTGCTACTAGCTTGCAGTGTGTCCACTTTTCTTTGTAACTCGTTAATACGAAATTCAAAGTATAATGGAACAGCCTCAGGCTCCTTGCTCATCCCGGTTTGCAGTAACCGGGCTCTCATCGGGCGTAACTCGTACATAACCAGATCGGTCAAAAAACGGTTTATATCGGTTATGGCTAGTTCAGAAACAGGGTCTTTCACTAATCCCGAGTAGGGATATTCCTTCATCAAACCACTCAAAGTCTTTCTGACCAATTGTATGCGTTGAGAAAGTATGTCGAGAATAATCTGGTAATCCAGCTCTTGAAGCAATTTTTGATCAAACAGGCGACCTGTAAACAATGGCTCGTTGAGTCCAACTTTAAAGTCTGGACGTGCACTCCAGTCCTCTGGTATTTGTACAAGCGTTTTTTCTGCATCTTTTAACAGTTTGGATATATCCAGAACGCTCAAACCACTTTGCTCGTCGACGACAGTTTTTATGCCTGGAAACTTTTTCAACAAGGAAGTGACCTGATTTTGAAAGTCCTTTAAGTAAGCCCACAGTACTTGCAGGTTCTCAATGTTTTCTTCTTCGCCTATGGCCTGTTTGAGATAAGAAGGGGTGTAGAGAGCGATAGAAGGGGTGGTCGAGCCCCGATCAATTGCCATCTCGGCCCAGATTTTTGGAATATCGGAGATAACAATTCGCGCCAGTTCAACAGGTAAATCACCACCCTTGACAACCATGCGAATTTCCGCAGATTTTGATGTTGCAATATTAAGTTCTCTTTCCAGTTGCTCGCGCGCAGCCTTTTCTGAAGCAATCATGGCCTGATTTTGTATGCGCCTAACTCTCTTACCTTCGTCTTCATTATCCGGCGAGAACTGCTTGATGATCAAGTCTATATCCGGGGCATAAGGGGTAATTGACAGAGACTCGCTGAATCGATCGACACTGTAACCGTAGCGGCTCAGGTCGTGTCTGGAATATACCTGAGAAACGACAGCTGGAGCAAGAATGTCCTGAACATGAAAATTATCGCCGTTATCGAACTTGCCTTCCTGGGCTCCGTTGAAGGCGAAATTAATCACCTGGCTGTAAATAAGTGGTTTGGGGATTATCGCCTTGAAGAAGATATAGCTGGCAAATAAAGCGGCGAAGATACTTGCAGAGATAATGACAGTATAACGGGTTGACCAGATATTACGGATCAATTGGCCGATATCTATTTCGCCTTCATCGACGATCATTTGTGTCGTATTATTCATCTGGTTCATTATTTCTGATTGGGATAATTTAAAAGTTTAGGGGGCTGAATAATTTTATTAACATTATTCAGAGTTTTGGCGTTGCCTTGTTATAATATCTTCTTGCTTCCATCATGAAAGATCTGCCTTTATAGTTTATTCAAAATTACCAACTCATCTTAGCTATTAAGCTGCCAATAGTTCCCGCCTGGCATAACCCGGTTAGGAGTGTGTAATCGGTGAATATAACATGGGTGTCTTTGTTCCAGTCTCTTTGTTCCTGTCCACGATAATGAGCTTTATCATATTTTAGCTGTCACTACATGGCGGCTCACACATTACCTCTCCTGGATTTCCTGTATGGATAATGCATTTATCGTTATAATCCCAGTATCGAACTGAGAAAAAATCAAGCCCTTTAAGTACGTCCAAGAATAGTCGAGTTATCAATCTGATGCAATAAAATGAATCAACCAGATTGATTATTTAATGGATTGGCCGGAAACCTGTATATTGATATTTAGCAATATACTTCCATAATACGAGGTTGAGAATATTCAGGATACATTGGGGTCATGAGTGGTTTTTTAAAGACCACTGATACCGTATAATCGGTCAGTGGCGCCATATGCAATCGTTCAACTGATAGTTCGGTTTCATCGTCGTCAACCTTAACGGTATTACCAATTCTGAACAACAGCCAACCAGGGATCAATCATATGCGGCTATTTTCGACCAAACTACACCAATATAAAATTGTTCAGTAAGTTGAAACCATTGCATACACAGCCCAATAGTAAACTCCTCTGGCTTGCATTCAAAGAGTTTTACCTCTTCTCCCCCTGGAAACAAACGCTCATATTTCTGTTAATGCTGTTAAAAGGTGTCAGTGCTGGTGTTGGCCTGTTATTTATCGTACCACTGTTGCATATCCTGGGATTCGATACAGGACAGCAATCGGCGCAGGTGAGTCAGGTAAGCGAAATGGCAAAAGACCTGTTTGTCTATTTCAACATCCCCATTACCTTAATAAACGTCCTGGGCAGTTACGTGATTATAATTACCCTGTTTTCGTCAGTACGCTATATGCTGAGCATCGAAAGCAGCAAGATTCAACAAAGCTACATCCATTTTCTGCGCAACCAACTCTTTCATCAACTGATCAATAGCAAATGGTCATTCATCGTCCAGCGGAAAATGTCTGTCTTTGTGCATACTCTTTCGGGACAGGTACAGTCTGTTGGATTTACTTTAAACCTGGTTCTATCCATCCTCAGTCAGATCATTCTGGCTGGGGTGATGATTGCTCTGGCCTGGCTTATTTCACCGGAGATGTCATTATGGGCCAGCCTGTTTGCACTGCTACTGCTACTGCTGCTGCTACCTCTCAATCGACTGGTACATGGCTCTGGTAAAAAGCAATTGACCAATTTCAAAATCATCTTTCAAATGCTTAATGAATACCTGGCCAGCCTTAAAATGATCAAGAGTTATGCCTGTGAAGACCACTACGCACAAAAACTATTACAGACCAGCTTATCTCTGGAAGAGCAGCAATTGCGCCTTAGTCGCTACAATGCTTTAACACAATGGTTTTACATGGTTGGAGCGGTCTCAATTTTTTCCATTTTCTTTTATAGCGCACACACACTTTTTGAATTACCTATCGTCACCATTTTGCTTTTTTTGCTAATTTTTTCGCGCCTTATTCCATTGGTATCTGGCATACAGAAGAGCTGGCAACAGTTACAGCATCGGTTGCCTGCCTACTCGGATGTTCTACAACTGTTTGCAGACACCCAACCTGTGCAGGAGCCCATAGTTAACAATATTCCTGCACCGCAGTTGCAACATGAAATTCGCATCGACTCGATTACCTTTCGCTACCCGGGCAAAGTAAGTAACCTCTTTACCAACCTGAGTTTTTCTCTCCCAAAAAATAGTACCACAGCGATTACCGGTCCGTCTGGGGCAGGAAAATCTACCCTTGCCGATATCATTGCCGGGCTACAACAACCTGATCATGGCGATGTTTACTGTGATACGATCAAACTGGCACAGGACCGACGCATTGCCTGGCGACAGAGCGTTGCGTATGTGACACAGGAAGTGCACCTGTTTCATGAGTCGATCCGGGATAATTTAACCTGGGTTAGCGAAACCCCGGTTAGCGATAACGAGTTATGGAAAGTACTTGAACTAGCAGCAGCAAAGGGCTTTGTAAAACAGCTCCCCTATCAACTTGATACCATCATTGGTGACCGGGGTATACAGTTATCGGGAGGAGAGCGTCAGCGCCTGGCTCTGGCACGTGCACTACTGGCCAAACCACAATTGCTGATCCTGGACGAAGCGACGAGTGCACTCGATCATGATAATGAAAAACAGATCCATCAAGCACTTGAATCACTCCACGGTAAATTGACCATTATTATAATTGCACACCGAGAAACCACCATTGCAACAGCTGATCAACGTATTAAACTTGGAGTCAATCCGGCGGCAACATAACAACCCACCACGGTAAACTGTGAAAAGCTTTGGCCACCAGTCACAAACACTCGTCCTGTAACCACCCAGGCATGCGCTTTCAACTCACCACTCTCCTCATCACGCCTTAAGCCAAAAAAGAGCGCATAGGGAATGTTATAAAACCCGAGAAGAAACCTTGCTACTACGGCCTGTGGAAAACAGTTGGAGTCCCATGGCGTGTAGCGTGCGGTCAGGCCGATCAATCGGCGAATCATCACCGCGCGTTGTTGCTGACTGGTGCTGTTCAGGGGTACCCAGGCATGAACGCCCATCGGTATCCCCAGTTTTGGTGCCAGATGCTTAAAAGAGATGATGAATATGGCGGCTTTGGCAATGCCTAACAGTAGCCAGCAGGGTATGAACCCAATCTGGATAAAGGGCGGGAGTTTAAGGAATCTGGAAATTTTCCTGCGCACAACAGCTGCTGTGATCATGTGGGCTGATCGGCTTTGCTCACCATTCCTTTCTCTTCCATATCGCCAATGAATTTTTCCACATCCGCTTTGCAGGTTGTCTCGTCCACCTCAAACTCAGAGCAAAGGGCCTGGATGATCTGTTGCGCGGATACAGGTCCTTCCAGCAGTTCCCAAATTCTTGTGCCAACACTACCCAGACCGTAATACGCTCCGTGTTCAACATCCATCATCACCATATTTCCATCCATAATGGTAGAAACCAGTTGAGAGTCGCGTCTGTAAAGCTGTTCTGTATCGATGTTGGGCATGAGTTATCTCCTGCTTAATCATTGAGAAAGGGGGGGGTATAATTACCCATGACGAAGCAGTGATGCATAGAAGAGGTTTCCCGAATGAACCTGTATTCGCCCCCTGAGGTTCGGTAGAGAAAAGTTGCTGTAGCCCTTTCCTCCGTAGATGGTGCTTATGAGAGAATAGAGCGATGCATTTTGTGATATGCAAAGTTCTCCTCCTGCACAAAATGCTCAGTCTTTTGGGAGTATTGAAATCGAAAATCTGGATTTCATCGATGTATGGATCACTCATTAATAAGATACTCCTTTTTCTGTTGTTCAACCTTAGTGTCTTTTCTCTTCATATAGACAGGTCACTGCATGAGGTTTGTTAATCAATAACCTGTATAAATGGCTCTCAGTTTCTCAGCAGATTTTTTACCTGCCTCTGTTCCAATTGCCTCCAATGCCGCAATGACTTGATCGACGTTTTCGTCGGTTATACTTTCACAATCATATATTGGTGGTTCATCCGGTTTATATCCTGCCTTTTGAAAGAGTCTCTCCAGCCAGTTATTCCGGCGGCAGTCAATGAGCAGGTGAATGCGATCACTGTCGGTGGGGTTTTGTACGCCATGTAGGCAGTCGGCATTAAGGTACCAGGTGTCACCCTGGGTAAAATGAATGGGCTCTCCATCGACAGTAAAGTTAACTTGCGGGCTGGTCTGGATGGGGACATGTATGCGGATGACGCCTGATTCATATCCGCTGTAGGAATCCACATGCCGCTTGATTTCATCTCCTGCCGCTAATGACATCAAGCGAACGCCTGCTTTGTCACATTTGAAGCTGTCGATTACTTCCTGGAAATAGGTGCAGCGCTGTAATATTGTCGTTGGCCTATATTCAGCTTTTTCATCAAATACGGTTATGATGTTCGTCCTGCCATCAATTGAGTAGAGGGGGATGCAACACCATTTTTTATTGTAGGCACCGGTATTGACATGGTTTATCCACTCTGATTCGTTGATCTTTGCCAGGTCGCTTTTGAGGCGCTGTATATCGAAGCTGTACGGTAGTTTTAACCACTTGGTATTTACGGGCATTTTTGTCTCCAAAGAGCTCTTTTGCATTTAAAATACTTGGCGGGTTAAAAAAGCTTGCAGTGCTGGTTTTTGGATGGTTGCCAGGATAAGTATTTTGTCTTCAGGGGAAGGCTTAACCTATGTGCTTTTTTACCTACACTATTGATGATAGCATAACTGAACTTTAAGAGTTCAGTGAGACATTTTTCAGGTTAAGCCATGTTGTCACTGCTACCAACCTTGGTACACAAATTCCAATCAATGTTGCATTTCAGTTGGCTGGGATATTGCTGGTGATTTATTACATGGTGGGTACTCGGTTTTTACCGTCTTCTTTTGCATTTTCTGTCCTTTCGTAAGATTGCCCCCAAGCCTGGTGTGCAGTTTTGTGATGATCCGTTGATGCCCTCTCTGCCGGAGAGCGAGTGGAGTAAGGCTAAGCGGATAGGAGGGGTTGTCAGGTCGGCGGCGTGTCACACCCTCTGGGAGTCGAGATGCCAGGCGCTGGTGATGGTAGCCAAATTGTTCTTGGCGTAGTTCTATATCTGCTCTATTTTGAGGTGGCAAAAGGAGAAGAGGGTGAGCTCCGGCCCCCTTAAATTTGACTGGAGGGGCAGTTTGAGGGGGGTTAGGTTGTCACTGTCTTAGTTTTCAGATATTACTCCTTATGAATCGTCATTTCGGAATTAATCGATAGTCCAACACCCAGACTATGTTTTGCGGAGGGTTTAATCGAAATGGATAAGAGAGATATGGTTTTTTTGTATTGAGCTGTTGAGTGCTTTGCAGTGGGAAATGGCTCTTGGGCTGATGGCCTACATTCTGTGGATAATTTAACACTTGGAGTGTTTATGTCATTGAACAATACGAATTTTCAAGGCGGGATCTCAATTCGGCCTGCACGCACTACTGATCAGGTCTTTATTGAGGGACTCTATCGCAGCACCCGTGATGATCTATACCAGGTGGATGCTGAGGATGAGTTTATCGATGAACTCATCGGTATGCAATTCAATGCACAGCAGATGGGTTATGGTGAGATGTATCCTGACGCAATGTATTTCGTGGTTGAGAAGCAGCAGGAGTCGATCGGTCGTGTTGTGGTCGATTTTGGTCGCAATGATATCAGGGTCATCGATATCGCTTTCATCCCGCAGGCGCGTGGCAGAGGTTATGGTGAGATCGTGCTGCGTGCGATGCAGAAGGCGGCACAGGAGTCTCATGCGCCGTTGACCCTCTCCGTACAGCAGGGAAATATTGCCGCAAAACAGCTTTATCACAGGCTGGGTTTCCGAGTGACGGAACGAACCTCGATGCATGATCAGATGATTTGGTATCCTGATAGCTGCGGGCCACTTGCATGTCGACAGTAATGGGTGGAGTGATGGTTGTTTTTTTATCAGATTTTTTTGGGCGGTTATCGTATGGTTGAACAGTTGTCTCATACAAATTTAAGCAGGGTTGTCGGACAGCCTTTTGTGATGGATTATGAGATGGTGGTCGGAGTTGATGAGAAGGGGACAGAGCAGGTCGAGCAGGAGAGTCTTTCACTTCTTCTTGAGTCCGTGAGTAAATTGAAGAGGAGTGGTCCTTATGATCAGTTTTCGATCATTTTTCGTGGCCCCTGTGATCCGCTGCTTCCTCAACAGACCTATTATATTGCTCATGAAGATTTGGGAGAGCACGGGGTCTTTTTAGTACCGATTAGCAGGGATGGGGGGGGCGTTCTCTATGAGGCAATTTTCAGTCGCCTGACTGAACCAGGGGAATAGTAGTTGGTGTGATGACCCCGGAAGGAAACTCCCGGAGTTCTTTTCGGTTCTGTTGTCAATTACGGGATGGAAAGACCCCGTTGTGGGCTATGAAGTATCGCATTACAAGGTAGGGTTGCAGGTTTAAATGTGCTCCACCTCCGCCTTGGTGGTCTATGGTCTGCTCTGCCATCGATACCAGATTTTGTTCGACAGGGGGCTTTTTGTAGAGCTTGTTTTGCTTGTCTTTTGCCAACATCATTGAGGTGGGGTTGCCAGTCTCTCCAGCGGAGTCATTCCCACAGAGGTTATGGTTGTGAGCAGGAAGTTGCTGGCTGGTAAGCGTAACGGTTGGAAAGCCTCCTGACTCGCCGAGTTGGCGCGGCGACAGGCCTGGCCCATTACCCCAGTGCAGTGCTGTACGGCCATTTAAATTGGGGAGTGCGAAGTTGGTTCGCCCATTTCCGCCAAAGCGGGAACTGATGACTGCAAAAAGCATCTGGTATTGATCAATGGGTAGTATCTGCCCTTCGCAGGGCATCCAGGTTCTTTCGAAATTGGTGAATGATTCGGCATACGGAAAGAGGCGTACTTCACCAACCATTGGAGTGGCAACTATACTCATGATTTTTTCCTTAGTTTCTTGCGGGGTAGATACCGCTCAGTGCAATGATGAAAGAGAGGCTGAGAAAAGGGGCCATATTTTCATGATCTGGTGCTGTGCCGTTTCCTGTGTTGGCGACGGCCTTATCATCGAATTGCACAATTGACGATGTTTGAGATGTGTAGGTTTCGGTTGGTTCGGCGTCCTGCCCTAATACTTTGGAGCCAGGCTCCATACTATTTGCCGCGGTAGTCGAGGCCATCAAGCTATGTTTGTGCTGTGGTATCTGGTTGATAGTCAGGGTGGCTCTCTCTGTTCCATCTCTTTGACCAATCCTCCTGTGGCTCAAACCCTGTCCCTGTCCCATCCCGATAGGAACACGCCCCCGCAGGTCGGGGAGACCGACGGTGGTGACTCCGTCACCACCATAGTAGCTATTGATCAGGCTGTAAAGCGCCTCATTGTCGCGGAGAGGGAGAAGTTGGCCGTCACAGAATGCCCAGCCCTGAGGGGCAAAGTTGCCGGCAAACATCGTGATTTGGCTGATAAAGGGTTCTGACATGATAGGGTTCCTTAGTCTCGCGAAGGGTAGGTTCCCTGGAGAGCGATGCAGAAGTTGAGCGCCATACAGGGTTGCATGTTGTTATGGGGCTGACTGGCACCATTATCGGAGATGGAGTAAGGGTGCATGGCGCTCAAGTTGTTATCAACCTGAATATATGCATCTTCAGTCGATTGGGCCAGCATCCCATCCGCAATGGGCTTAATCCAGTCTCCAGGGGCACTTGTGGCCATCAGTTGGTGGGTGTGACTTGGCATGTCGCTGATCGCGAGGGTGGAGGTTTCACCACCATTCATTAGACCAAGCTGTGATGCATAGAAGGTGTTTACCGGATGAACCGTCATTCGTCCCCTGAGGTCCGGCAGACAAAATTTGCTGCGTCCGTCTCCACCATAGATGGTGCCTATGAGAGAATAGAGCGCTGTATTTTGTGATATGGAAAGCTCTCCTCCAGCACAAAATGCCCAGTCTCTTGGGGGGAAATCGAAACCGAACATCTGGATTTCGCCTATGTATGGATCACTCATAAAGATACTCCTTTCAGTTGTTATATCCTTAGTACCTTAGTTAATATAGGCGAGTTTTATCAGAATGCAAATTTCTTTTATGTTGTTTGAAGTTGATTAGAATAGCCAATGATCTATTTGTATTTTTGAGTTGATTCTGGCTCGAATTTTTTATTATTTTATACTGTTTGTCTCTTGTGCGGAGTGAGTGATGAGTGCCATTGGTGGCGTAGTGAGGTTGGGCGGTGGACAGGTAGAGCCTGCTGTTCTAAATAGAATGGCGGCTGCTTTACAACCGCTTGGGCGGGATGCTCAGCATATCCTTTCTCAGGATATGGCTGGTTTTGTCCATACTTTGTTGCGAGTTACCCCCGAGGACCATTTTGACAGACAGCCATTGCACTCAAGGCATGCGAACTTAATCCTGTTATTTGATGGCCGAATCGATAACCGAGAGGAGTTAGCTGACCGATTAGGACTATCTCCCTGTAAAGTAAAGGTGATGGCTGACAGTGCTATGGTTTTGAAGGTTTTTGAGCGCTGGGGAGAGAGAGGGGTGGAGTTTCTGTTGGGGGATTTTGCTCTGGCACTTTGGCAGCCATTGATACGTACGCTGTTGTTGGCCCGTGATCCGCTTGGGATGCGCCCGCTCTATTGGTATCAACGTCCGGGGCTGTTTGCATTCGCTACCCGTTGCAATGGACTTTTTGTGTTGCCGGGGCTGAGCTGCCAGATTTGTGAAAAGCGTTTGGCGGAGTATCTCGCCCTGTTGCCAGAAGAAGGGGCTGAGAGTTTTTATCAGGATATCTATCGGGTGGAACCGGGGCAGTTGCTCCGTCTGCATGATGGAAAGTTGCATTCTCATTATTATCACCGTTTTGACCCTGAAAAAAGGATCGTTCTTGCTTCTGATGATGAGTATCTCGATGCCTTTCGTGAGCAGGTTGAACGCGCGGTTCGGGTACGTCTACGGACCAGAGGTGGTATTGGCTCACAGTTGAGTGGCGGCTTTGATAGTGCCACAGTTACCGCTGTTGCTGCTCGCCTGCTGGCTGAGCAGGGGCAGGGAATGAGTGCTTATACAGCGGTGCCGCGTGAGGGCTATGATGGCCCTGTCCCCAAAGGTCGCATTGCCGATGAGGGGCCGGCGGCATCTGCACTGGCCGCGCGATTCGATAATATCGACCATCTTTTGGTACGGGCGGCCGATCGAAGCCCACTCTCTGGGATAGTAGAGCGCATGGAGAAGCTAGGCCGGGTTCCGCGTAATGTACTTAATCTCATATGGAATGATGCTATCTTGAAGTTGGTTGAGGAGCGGGGGGAACGGGTGCTTTTGGTTGCACAGAAGGGGAATCAATCCATCTCTTATAATGGGCGTAGTCAGCTCCATATCCTGTTGCAGCAAGGGGATTGGACGGAGTGGTGGAGAGAGGCCGTTGCTCTCCGTCATCGGCGGCCTGATGTTCGGTGGCCCTGGTTGCTCAAAGAGTCATTGGCTCCCTTTATGTCGCAGAGGATGTGGCGCCAGGTGTCCAGACTCTTTATGAAGACAACAGTAAGTCTATGGGATTACAGCATGATCAGTTCCCCCTTTGCCCTTCGTAGCGGTGTTGGAGCGATGCGGGAGTTTGGCTCCAGGCCAAGCATCAGTGGCCGCCAGAGGCGTATCAATATGTTTTACCAGCATGATCTGGGTGACCACTATGCAGCTGCAAATAGTCTGTCGAATGTAGAGATGCGTGATCCGACAACGGATACTCGATTGGTAGAGTTCTGCCTGGCTATTCCCGAGGGGCAGTATTTACATCATGGGATAGATCGTTGGCTTGTGCGCCGGATGATGGTAGATAACTTTCCACCGGAGACCCTGAATGAGCAGCGAAAAGGGTTGCAATCTGCCGATTGGCATGAGGGTGTTGAAGCTGCGTTACCGGAGATCCGTAGGTTTCTGAAAGAGCTGAGGGATTCAGGCCGGGCGAATGACTATCTGGATTTTGCCCGAATGGAGCAGTTGTTGCTGCGTTGGCCTGAGAGGGCTTGGGCTAAACCGGATGGTGCTGTAAGCTATTTTGCTCTGTTTCGTGGGCTGGCTGCTGCAGCCTTTATTCGGGATGTGGTGGAGGCGAGGACTTGAAGCGTGATGGAGTACTGATTTGGATCGGCAATTGAAAGAGGTGCTCTCCAGCTCTGACAGAGATTTAGAGGGGCAGCGGCAACAACAACGCCTATTACGACCAATGTTGGATGCATTGCATAGGCGTGCCTCCGGTGCCAGTACAGCAATTACACAGGATAGGCTGATAGAGGGGTATTTGCAGTTTGTTGGAAGTTGCCATAAGTCAGTGGGGGCGGATCTGACTTGTGAGGCGTTAATGGCGGCACGGCGCCTGAAGTCTGGGTCACTTGAGTTGCGTTCTCAACTGATGGGGGCTTTGGAGGAACGAAATCAACTGGATGAGGCCGATGAGATCTGTTTGCAGAATCAGAGCGGGTTTAGCAAGAGTGGTAATCCGAATGTTTTACTCAATCTTGCACGTATGCATCGGCGGATGAAGCGCTATGATGAGGCTATTGAGATATTGGAGCCGCTACGCTTCAGAGTATTACCGGAGCTGCAGGAGGCAGAGGTCAGGTTTCAGTATGCCGCTAATCTGCATCACTTAGGAGAGTATAGCGCGGCTTTCAAGTTCTATGAAAAGGCCAACTGCTTAGTTGCTCAGAGTCACAAGGCAAGCCGCTATGCCGTAGAGGCTGAGTCGATACTCAGGAGGATCAGTGATGAGATTAGTTGGCGAGTCGAAGGGGGGCTCTTCCCAAAGCCGCCAGCCCTTCGTGATGGGCTGCCTCAGCCGATCTTTTTGGTTGGTTTTCCTCGCTCCGGTACTACACTGTTGGAGCATGTATTGGCCGGACATCCTGATCTTTCGACACTCTCTGAGAGGCCGTTATTGGCACCTCTGTTGACCCCTTTCTATGGGCCAGCGGAGCAGGTGTCACAGCGATTGTCCCGGTTGACGAATGAGGAGGTGGCGGCATTCAGGGCGGCCTATTGGCAGCGTCTGCGTTTTTTTCAGGGAGAGGAGAGGACCGATGGAAGCAGGGTGGTTGATAAGCTACCGTTGAATATCAATAATCTGGCATTGATTCATTTCTTTTTCCCCGAGGCAAAGGTCATCATGACCCTGCGGGATCCTCGTGATGTGTTACTCAGCAATTTTATGCAACATTTTGCCCTTAACAGTGTAATGTGGTTTAGCTTTGAGCTCTCTCGGTTGCTTATCTTCTATCAGGCTGTTATGGCGCTCTATCTCAAGAATCGCCAGGAGTGGGGGCACAACAACCTACAGGAGGTTCAGTATGAGGAGTTGGTGGCGAATGGGGAGGAGGTCTCGTCGCGTCTGTCAGGCTTCCTCGATGTGCCTCGGCAGCGTACGATGCTGGATCATATTCGTGCGGCCAGAAATAAACGGATCTACACTCCTAGCTACCATCAGGTTGCAGAACCGCTCCATGGGAAGGCCATTGGCCGCTGGGAGAATTATGAGCCCTATATGGCGGAATATTTCTTACAGTTGAAACCTGTCAGCGCTCTCTGAGGTATTGTCGCTGGTACTATGATGTTGATCCTCCAAAACCATCATTGAATGGTCCGCTACTTGATTGGGTGATATCCTTAGTTGAAAAGTGCACCAGCGACGGGGCTGACCAGGCTTTGCGCGCTTCAGGCTTTTCACTCTCTGGGAAGGTGTTTGATTCCTTTTCGGTTGGCTGATCGTTCATGATGTCTCCTCCGTTTGGATGCGTGTCCAATGGAATATTTTGTAAGCTTATGCAGGTAGATTGTAGTCAAACAATTACGCCAGTTTATAGGAGGATTGGGGGAATTTGTCAACTGCGAATTGAAAGGGGTAGAATTCCTGTCGGCTGGCGAGTCTCGCCAGGAGCGGTTCCCGTACCTGTAGATCACCTATCGCTTCCTGGCAAAGGTGGCAGTTCCCATAGTTTTTTGGCCGCTCTCTCTCCCCCTGCACTCGTTGGTAGAGTTGCGACAACGGATTGGTTGCAATGAACTGGAGGATAGGGTCGTTCTGCATTACTTTGATGTGTCGCTCCAGATTATCCTGTCTGATATTGCCGATAATGAGTCCCATGTTTTCACTGTTTAGACCGCAGCAGGGCCTGGTACTGCCATCCGGGTCGAAGACGATCTCATCGATGGCATGGCAGGGGCCGCTATTGCTTTGGGACGCGACTACTTCGATGTTGCGTCCCCGACCGACTGGGATGGTGCGTCGGAATCGGATTGAGATGGTATGCATCAACTGGCGTTTATGCAGCTGTCCTAGCAGCTGTAGCTTTATCTCTGGGGTTATCTCTGTGGCTTCGTAATCGAGTATCAGCTTCTTGTTGAAGATGTGATGGTAGACTTTGGCCAGGGTATAGATCTGTTCTGCCGGTATGAACTCCTGGTGGAATTGGCCGGAACTCATCTTCAGGTAGTCTTCTGAGCCTTGCATGAAGCCCGACTGTTGCAGTCGCTCCAGATAGTGCTTGGTGCGCTGCTTAGATTTAGCCCAGAAGCCATTGGTGAATATACTGATACCCTGAAGATTTGCTTTCCGTCCGGCTTCGATCAGTTGGCAAACCATCTCCAAATACAGAAAAGGTTCGCCACCAGTTAGATTCAGGCGGCTGATCCCGGCTTCCGGCATCTGCCCAATGATCTTCAGCATCTGCTCCAGGCTGAGTGAGGGCTCTTTGGCCTGGGCTCCGGATGAGTTATAGCAGTGGCGGCAGGCTATATTGCAGTGGTGAGTAAAGCGGAAGTTGATCTTTTTGATATCGAAAAAGTAGTTAGAGAGCCTGCGCAGTACCCGCTCCAGAAGGGTTGATGGGGATTTAGGAGAGAGCCAGCGGGCGAGGAACTGGATATCCATATGGCTGAGAAGCCGGTAGGCTGACTCCTCCAGCACAAATAGTGAGGCCATTCTCTCTGCTTGAGTTGAGTCGACGGGCGGAGGGGAGAGTGATAAGTAGATTCGGTAGAGGCGCTGGAGTCTGCGATTGACCAGGTCGAGCAGTAGATCGAGTAGCAGTTCTCTTACCGTCCCAATCAGCCCGGGTGTAAGGACGGTCGTGTGTAACTGGGTGATATCGTGGAATTTCTCTAGAGGGTTTTGGCTTAGCTGATCCAGTAATAGGGTCAATGTCAGCAAGTGTTCTGTTGTTGCGTCCGGGTGTGCGGAAAGGTGTTGAAAGGCTGCGGCATCAAAGCGGAATGCTGGGAGTCCGCCATCGCAGAGGCGTTCGATCAGGTTGTTCCAAAGTGGTGAGTCAAGTGGTAGCTGGGTCTGCTTGAGCTTATAGATCAGTTCTGTTACTTCGGGGCTTTCCCAGGGCCATTTATCAGATACAGGGCTCTCCAGCAGGGCAAGCCGGGTGTGGCAAAGGGGAAGAACCCTCATGGTTACTCCAGCTTTAGCAGAGAGTGTTCGGTCATCGCCTGCAGAAATGGGATGGTGTCGAGCAAGCATCGTTCATAATCGGCATCATACTCCTTCTGCAAAAGAGCGATCAATTGGCTCAGCAGCATCGGTTCTTCCAGTAGTCTCCAGATTCTGCTCCCGACCTCATCCAGTCCATGATATTTCCCACTATCGATACTCATCATTACGATCTCTCCATCCACATCTGCAACGATGGGATCTGGATTGCGGGATATTAATGTTGATTCCTGGAGTGTGCTGGAGCTCATGAAGCTACCTTGTATGATTGAAATTCCATTAGTTTCCTTATTTTAATCCAGAGATTATGGTGAGGCACATACCTGCAACAACAGGTTTTCAGTATGGCAGCTCGTTGGAGCACCGGTGCCTTTTAGAGCCCGTTAACAAGATAGGGCGTCATGCTGATTCTACTTTTAACTCGAACAGCAGAGTAGGACTCGAGCCCTAATGTAGCAAGGGTGAGATATGAATACAACCAATTATGCACGCATTAGAAATACACAAAGAAATGTGGGAATCGATGTCGAGAAAGACATGCCCGATATTTACATTAATGAATGTGATCAGCACTGGCAGGCTGAAAATAATCCCGCCAGGATAAAACGGTTGGAGTATAGCAGCTCTTGTCCAGGCATAGTTAAGTTAACCAGGATCTTTGTCGAGGCTACTGGCCGTTATGAGTGCCAGCTATTCACTGTTTAGGCCGCAGCAGGGCTCTGGTAGTGCCGTCTGGGTCGAAGACGATCTGATTGATGGCATGGCAGGTGCAGCTATTGTCCTGGATCGGTACTACCTTGATTTTGCGTCCCGGCTGACCGGAGGGTACGTCGGAACCGGATTGAGACGGGATGCATCAATGGCGTTTATGTAGCTGTTCCAGCAGCAATGGCCTAATTTCTTCGGTTATCTCTGTGGCTTCGTAATCGAGTATCAGCTTCTAGAGGTGACGATGTTGGAGGGCATGCTGAGAAATTGCCGCAAAAAGATAACTGGGGCCGAACAGGCCGTGTGGTAATCGTCGCGAGAGATACTCTCGCTGGATAAAGAGCCATGCCTTCAAATCAATCTGCCTGAGGCATCCAGATAACCAAATCGCTGCATCACTTCACCATGGTCTGCAATAATCTGCTCAATCTGTGGTGCCGTCAGTTTATCTCGCCAGTCGCCACTCTTGCCCTGACGGAAAAAAAAATCTGTTTTTGGTGGTTTTTCCTTGAAAGTGTTCTTTTTCTCCTGAGAGGACAACTCTTTAAAATCACTAAAACGGATGGCCCTAGCAATTTGTTCGGGGTCATCGGGTAGTTGTAAAAAACGGGCCGCACGAGTAAAGGTCTCTTCCGGCCTGGCCAGCATATCCTCGTAGCGAATGATCTCAACCGTGATATCGGGATTATCGACCCAGCTCAACACATGCTCGGACCAGGTCGGTAATTTTTGCCGTATCTGGTAATTGAGTTTTTTGCGCGATGTCGCAAGACCATGATTCCGATCCCCCATGTTTTTAATGGTGGCATCGATAGAGGAGTGATTGTGATTGGCGTAGGATGGAGCCACATCTAGAGGGTTACGCAGAAGATAAAGCGCACCGAGGATGGCGGCACCTCCAAAAAGGGGCCTGTTATCCTGAGTGTAGGTATAGGCGTCGTGGATTTTATGGTGTCCTATCTCATCGGTCTGAAGTGACCAGTCGTAGATTTGCGGGCGTAGTTGGTCAATTTCATGGTGGGTTAATTCAGCCGAGTCGAAACCCAGCACTTCATCAATCCACCCCCGGCTACTGGCAATTGAGCCGGTATTGAGCTCGTTAATGCTGACCGGATGATCAGAATTGGCAAGTAGATTACGCATAAAGGCCCGAAACCAGGTGTTACCTGATTTTGGGTAGGAGGCTAGCCAGTAGATTCCACTCATAGTCAGGGATTTTTGTCGATATCGTCGAGTATTGTATCGATCATCTTATCTAGCGTAAATTCAACCCTGGGGCGGACTAGGCGTGACAGATGAATTCGGCTGGCTAACTGACCACACAGTTGAAGATGCTGCGGCTTCAAGGCCATACCATTTAAAAAACGAACGCGATAGGTGTTGTTGTATAGCGGCTGGAAACGTTCCATCCCTTTAATGCTTTCTGTCTGCATGGTATCGATATGGTCGGTGCCTAGGATATAGATCCAGCGGATAGGCAGGGGCTTGTTCGCCTCTTCACTATGAACCGGGTAGTTAAACTTTTCTAAATCTGGGCGAATGCGCTGCAGATTAGAGGTATCGATCTCCAGCTTATCGGCCATATCCTGCCACAGTTTGATGCGCGGGAATCCGGGCAGAGCTCGACATTCCGCATCGATCGGCACCACATCATCGGCCAGTACAGGGTAACCTCGCTGCATAAAACCGGCGGCCAACGTTGATTTGCCGGCACCCGAATGGCCCACGCAAATGAGACAGTGATCACCAATACGAATCGCATTACCGTGTAATACCAGATATCCGCGTTGAAACAGCAATGCGCCAAAGGCTGAACCCAGAAGAAAGACACGTACGCTCTCTTCATCAATACCCGGTTCCGGGTCTATGGTGATCTGATTACCATTCTCAATCAGAAAACGTGCCACATTGGGCACCTGGAGCCAGAGTTGAGTGGGTGTTACCCAGAGGAAAGGACCGAGTTGCTCTCCATTGGCAAGCCCAGTGTTATCAATTGCACTGACGGTAATGGCAACATCAATTCCTTTCTCTACATTATTATCATCCAGAGGAATTAGTTCAGGCAGGATCAGTTCGGATTTTACGATTAATTTGTATGCAGTGTATAACATTAGTTTTTGTGTTGAAGAGCCATTATTCGTCTATAGATAAATGTAAAGGGGCGAAATAGATAGAACAGAACAGTCTGATTGCCTACCTGTTTACCGATCAATTCGATATCTTTGCGGGTTGGTAGAAGTAACCAAACTACCACATTTAATTTTTCTTTCCATAATGTCGAGCGCAAAATTTCATAGAAAGAATTATATATCGAGATACGAAATTTCAAGTATCTATCGAGATGTTTTAAATTGTCGAGAGCGGCGTTACAGAGGTACCTGACAATAATCGTATTCACAGTATTGGTTTTCAACGCCTCAGGGGGAAGATTGACAGAAAAGAGCTGTTTAGCTAATTGAATACTGATTAACACATGCCGCTCGAGACCAAACTCACGAGCAGTTTTTAATAGCTTATGATAGAAATCTGGGTTACTTTCCGCTTCCAGAATGAGTGCAATATCAACCAACCATTTCAGTCGGTGAAAATTGGAAATATTTGTGTGCCAGCAAAGGTAGATTAGTTCGATTTTCCGGTAATCATGTTTAGCATGAGCCGCATCTCTGGTTAAAAAAACTGGGGTTAAGCGCTCTAACTGAGCAGTTGATGCAGATAGCCTGAAATGAAGTTCAAGAGAAATCGACTGGCGTTTATAAATAATGTGATGTAACTTTTTAAGATATATTTTTTGATGTTCCGGGTTCATGTCATCCATGTGCAGTCTGTTAAATTCCATCTCAGTTAGTATTTGATGAGCTTTTTGTCGGTCTTTGGTTTCAATCAGCAAATCGATATCTTTTGAATAGCGTTTGGCAATATCACCATACAGCCTTTCAGCCAGAGGGATCCCTTTCAAGATATGTACCCGGATGCCTGCTTGCTTAAAGTTGTTCCTGATAGCGTGCAGGACCCCGAACTGTTGTAATGTTATGGACGATGAGTACTGATATTTATTTTTAAGTGCCGTTAGAAAATTCTGAGGAACCCTATGGGAAAAGTGATCCCGGATATTGCAGTAACAGCAGCCTTCAATACGATGATGGAATATATGTGCCTTCAGCGACTCAAATTCGACATCAACCAGTAAAGATTCTACTTGTCCTACCTGCAAAGGGCTCAGTTTGGGGCGGCTTAATAGTGCTAGAAGTTTTAGAGAGGGAGCATTTTTCATCTATACGTAATCTAGAAGGTTTCCATAAATGAATCTGCCGAGCCAGGTTGTCTAAGCCTTAATGTTATCACTTTACGATAGCGAGTTTAGAGTTGATAAAAAGATCATAGGCACTCTGGCCTGGAGGATTATCTTCTGGCAAATCAAATTCTACATCAACATCTTTGCTGAAAAGCATACAGTGTGATGAGCCGCCAAAGTGGAACATTCCAATCGACTGTCCTTTTTTTACATGCTGGCCTTCATATATAGTTACATCACAGGAGGATAGTTCAGCTATGCCAATTAGAACAAGGCACATTAAACCAGTTTTCGGATTATCAGCCTTGATGAATATTAATAATCTAGTTGCTACTTCTTCTATAAGATCTAACAGCCAGGCATTTAGTATTTTCTGGTCGGAAGGTAGCCATTCACCAACACGATACTCAGTGCTACTCATCGTTCATTCTCCTGTAATAGAATAATGTATTTAGTAATGCTAAGGGACGCGATATTTTCTGGTCTGTCTTAAATAAATGATGCTTCTATTCTGTAATTTTATAAGTTACATCAACTCAATCGATATTCGAGACAACAGTCGAATCCTTCGACAAGCTCAGGATGGCTGTTTCAAATAAACTATAAATTTCAATTTTTCAGAACATAGCCAAAACTATTTAGTATTCAGTGGGGCCTTCATAAAAGCCAACTCTTTTCAGCCAATTTTTAGGATAATCAATTTTTTCCATGACATTGTTTGGTCCACTTGTAATACAACCTTCATTATATTTTACAACTAATTCTGTCGCTAATTGCCACCATTTTGAAATCACATCAGTAGCATTATCGGTGCAAAATTCAGAAATCCCTTTTGTCTTCCCATTTTTCAAATGAGGTGAAACTTCTTTATAAGCAATTCGTTCTAATTTTTGTTGAAGTTGTCTAATATCTTTCATTATATACATGAAATTATTATTAGCCTGTCTAGCGACAAAATTAAAAGCCCACCAGGCGCTATCACCATTAAACTGAAAGTCTAATAAGTTCATGGTTTGTATTGGAGACGGCAAGTTTGGCATTTTGCTATAAAAAGGCATTAAACAGTTTGCAACTGGTCTATCAAGTCCAATCCAGGAAAAACCAATTGTGTCACTATTTATGTTTTTCGCCTGATTTATCCACATCATGCCGCAACGGTAAATTGAAAGTGGGCGTTCCCAGGCACCTTGAGGATGGTAAGTATTTAAGTTATAAGAATCTCCCTGATCAGGATTGCTTTCATATCTGACAGGATTACCCCATGGAGCAGCAGCTTCACCAATGGTAAGATCAAATTCTGTACCTTCGTAGTGATCACGATATACATCTGCTATATCAAGCACTGATAATTTTTTTTCAGGTTTTAAGGAGAAAGGATATTCTCTTGAATAACCATCAGCTAATTTGGTTGGCAAGTAAGTTAAAGGTGCTACTTTTGAGAATGCCCGCCATACTCTGCGCAATGAATAATATGGGTGTGAATATTCTCCCCAACTGATAGATGAAAGCCAGTCTATAGTATCATTTTTTATATCCCAATCGCACTGTTCTGCTACCGTAAATAAATTAAGGGAGTACAGAACTTCATTATCATCGAAGCTTGAAATGCCATAATATTTTTTAGTTTGACCCTTTTTAATATCTCGTATTCTAAATTCGTTTGCCTCAACAAAATAGTGATCATCTTTAACTTTTTGGGCTACCCAGACACCAGAATCTCCGTCCATTTCATATGCCGCCATTTCCATTACCCATCCCTCATCAGCATCGCCAATTAACAAGGTTTCTCCCGTTCCGTAGTATCCATATTTATCTATAAGTTTAGAGATTAGAATAATTGCTTCCCTGGCTGTTTTGCATCTTTCAAGAGCAACTCTAGACAGTTCAGCACTGTAAAAAAGTCTGTGATCTTTGTCAGGCCCCGGCTGATTTTTTGCGCCACAGGTACATTCACCAATCATTAAGTTATGCTCATTCATAATTCCATAACTGGAATCAAAATATGAGTAAGTCTTTTTAACCTGTGGAATGTATCCGATAGGTTTGCTATCAGCATAACCTTCTGCTTCTGTCTGATAGCCAGGTCCACGTGATTTTCCTATGTAGCGTCTGATGTCAGTTGAGTTGAAATCCAGGTTTGATCCCAAACTGCAATTGTCATAGTAAACAGGGCGTTTTTTTTGTTTAGGATCTGACAAGTCCCAGGTTCTTGCAGGAACAAGAATTACTCTTTCGTCTGATACATCGTCATCACTATGGGCAATGATTACAGAACCATCTACACTTGCTTTTTTTCCGACTATCATAGTGGTACAGGCGAATTGACTCATATTTATTTCATTGCTGTTTTTCATAATAGTCCTCTCAAATTTGTTTCAAATGTTCCATATTCATAATCGTACTGTCAGCTTATTTAATGCAGGTTAAATAATTTCATAAGAAAATGCTTTAGCCCATTTATCAAGTAAGCTTCGCCTGATGACACGTTTCAAATGATCGCGCTCAAAACTAAAGGTGACTTAACTCTTAATTCTTCTTTCATGGATTTTGGGATATTCCCACCACTGGCAATATAATCGTCAACAGTATCGAAAATGTTGGCATTATGATCCAGGATGTTTAATCGATTTATATGAAGTCTGTCAGGTAGGTGGAAAAGGTTTTGTGTAATAGATTTGGAATATTTACTGATATCAACATCACTCACCTTTTTTACAGTATCATATGCAACAGAGTGAAGGTTGACAAAACAAAGGATAACGAGTAGTATAAATATTGATTTTAGCATTTTCTTTCCTGGCCAAATAGGTTGGGAAAAATGCTGGTTGACCCTTGCTATATTTTTAATTCCATCTCAAACCGAACGATCTTTATTAATGTATATTGATTATTTTAAAATGTAAATAACTATCTTAGTTCTGTTATCCATTTATTCCAGGTTCCTCTATCGCCACATTACTTTGTGACAGCTCCTCCATGCTACTATGAACTCTGGTGAATACTTGGGGTGCAATATTTAATTATAAAAATGATTTAATGATCGGTTTTTTCATAAACCTCTAGTCGCCTACAACCTGTCAGGAACGAGCGAAAATGGTACGCCAGCGAACTACACACATTAAGCTGGAACGATCGTTTCCAGGAAGGAACTGTTCATATAGTGACCTTCAATGACTACTGTCGGCGGTACTGTCAGGCAAGTTCGCTGTGGGTAATATAAGAGTATGGTAATTAACTGTAAGTCATTAATTTTTTGTTTATGGGTGAGTTACTTTCTGGTTTAAACAGCTCCAATTTCGCTTAACTTGACAGAACAGGTAGAGTTCGAGATGTCCAATATATTGGTGTCTCTGTTTATTGACCGCCTCGGTTTTACTGGCTTATGTCAGTTGTCTCTAACGTTTCAATTAAATCTGTAAGTTTTCATTCCTTGTAACGACTAATTTAGAAATCAATTACTATTGCTGATGTTTTATAGGTTTAGTAACAACTGCTGCCAGGGCTCTGTGATGAATTATATGGTTAAAAAAATCATACATGGCTATATAGTTCCTGCTCTATTAATCAGGCATTAGAGCGTATTTCATGAGTAATGAGTGGATAACCTCGGCAAACAAGAGAAGTGAAAGAGGGATGAATTTTGAAGATGAGGTCTTCTTAACAGATTTACGTGGACAAATGCTCAAATTTGCAATGCTTCAGTTATCAGATCCACATTTAGCGGAAGATGCTGTTCAGGAAGCACTTATCGGTGCGTTGAAGAATGCTGGTTCTTTCCGCCGTCGCTCGGCTTTAAAGACCTGGGTGTTTGCAATACTGAAAAATAAAATTGCTGATGTTTTACGGCAAAAAACGCGTAGGTCGGAAGTCAGTCATTTAGCTACAGATGGTGATGACGATCTGGAAAAGCTTTTTAATAGCAGAGGGTTCTGGCAGACAGATGAAAAGCCTGTGTCCTGGTCACAACCGCTGGAGTCTGTACAAAATGATCATTTCTGGATGGTATTCGAGGCCTGTCTTGAGCATTTGCCAGAAAACCAGGCTCGGTTATTTATGATGCGGGAATTTATTCAGTTAGACACTGCAGAGATATGTAAAACCCTGGAGATATCCACCAGCAACCTGCATGTTATGTTGTATCGGGCCAGATTACGCCTGCGAGAATGCCTGGAAAATAACTGGTTCAAAGAGGGTGAAAAATCATGATGAATTGTAAAAAAGCTACCCGGTTATTGTCTGAGGCTCAGGACCGTGAGTTATCGCTTACCGATCACGCGGCGCTAAAATTTCACCTGATGATGTGCTCTGGGTGCAGTAACTTTTCACAGCAGTTAAATTTATTGCGCAGGTTTAGCCATTTCTATACACAGGGCTATACTGGGGGTGATGACACTATCGATAGTCCTGAAAAGCCGGAAAATACCCCTGAATCGGAGTGAAGCTATAAAACAAACGACCTTCCTGTTGCTGAGCTCCAGGGTGAACTCTGCTACTGACTGAATAAGTTTTTTTGTAAGAATTTTATCTGACGCTACGACTAATCACGAAATATTATCTATATGCCTGTTCGGCATGGAGTCTTATAAACATGACTATTGAGCTTGTTATTATTACCAGTGCTATCGCTTTTTTGTCGATACTGCTGTCGCCTCGCGTTAAATCTGAAAAATCTTTTTTTCATGGGTTTACGTCGACGGGTGATTCCCCAGGGCTGCTCACGCTGATATTTTCTCAGGTAACCACCTGGATATTTGCTCGATCGTTAATGAATGCTGCGATTCTGGGGTTCTATTATGGGATTTGGGGTACCCTGGCTTATGCGGCTTATTATCTGTCCTTTATTACCGGGGCATCGATTATTGACAGTCTGCGATTCCGTCACGGCTATACCAATATCCAGAGCTTTCTGTTTGATCGTTTCGGTAGTATCGGCACCGGCTGCTATAACTTTGTGATTGGATTAAGACTGGTCAGTGAGGTGTTCGCAAACCTGCTGGTGATCGGTATTCTTTTCGGCGCGGCTGGTAGCGATCTATACACGCTGAGTATTGTTGGATTTGCTGCTGTCACCCTGATTTACTCTATGAGTGGAGGCCTGCATGCCTCCTTGCGTACCGATGTGATGCAAATGATCATTTTTATCATTGTTTTGCTGGCGTTGTTAGTGATTGTTATCGGTGGCGATACCTTTAGCTGGGATATTCTGGGCTTTAAGACATTTAATATCAGCGACCCTGGTCCTGTATTATTGCTGGTAGCCCTGCTACAGGTTTGGAGCTATCCGATGCATGATCCGGTGATGATGGATAGAGGACTGCTGGTTGATCGTACAACCACTGGACGTAGCTTTTATCACGCGGCATGGGTTAGTATCAGCTGTATTTTAGGCTTTGGCTTATTGGGAATCTTTGCCGGAGCCAATGCTCTGGATGGCGAATCGATGAATGCTGCCTTAAGCCGCTTAACCGGAAACATACCCATGCTTTTATTCAGTACTATGCTGGTTATATCTGCTATGTCTACGCTAGATAGCACGCTTTCCAGTTCTGCCAAATTGATCGTTATTGATATGAAGCTGCTGGGTTATAAACTGATCAATGGACGTCTTGTAATGTCTGTATTTATGCTGCTTGGTTTATTCCTGGTATTTATCGGCAACAAGGATTTATTCAGTGCAGTAGCTGTTAGCGGCACGGCTTCTATGTATCTGGCACCGGTTATATTTTTCTCATTATGGGGTGGTAGAAACGATATACCCGTGTGGAGTTATGCAGCCAGTTTCATACTGGCTGTGAGTGCTGCGTTGTTATATTTTCTTGAATCTTCCGGTCATACAATGTTGCTGGGGGATGCGCATAAATATACCAAGTTGTTGTGGATTTCTCTGGCGGTGCTTATCGGCGGCTGTAGCTTTTTCTGGCTGGGTGGCAAAACTTCTACACAGGAAAAACGTCTTACACAAAGCACGGCAACTTGAGCCCTGTTATTTTCAAATCGAGACTAATCCTTATGCCCGCTACATTTATCCTGGTTTCAGTGTTTATATTGAGCTTTATCGCCACGGTTCAACTGCTATGGCCGCCCATCTTATGGGCTTTAGTTATCTGCCTGCCTATGATCATGTTAGGGTTTTATGACATGCTGCAAAGTGACCATGCCATCAGGCGTAACTTCCCGTTGTTTGGACGTGGTCGATGGCTGATGGAGGGGCTGCGTCCATATATAAGACAATATCTTCTTGAGTCAGATACCGATGGAACTCCGATAAACAGGATGTTTCGCAATATCATTTATCAGCGTGCAAAGGGCGCTCGGGAAACTGTACCTTTTGGTACGCGAGTTGATACCTATCGTACGGGATACGAATGGATGGGGCACTCCCTGTCTGCCATCGACGTTAATAGTTTTGATGCCGATTTGCGTGTCACGGTTGGTGGTCCAGACTGTCGCCAGCCATACTCATCCAGTATATTAAATATTTCAGCGATGAGTTTTGGTGCACTTAGTCAAAATGCCATACTGGCATTAAATCAGGGTGCTCAACTGGGTGGGTTTTCGCATAATACCGGCGAAGGAGGTATTAGCCCCCATCACCTCAGGCACGGTGGAGATCTGGTATGGCAAATAGGCACGGGCTATTTTGGTTGTCGTGATAAACAGGGGGCTTTCTCAGCACAGGAATTCAGCCAGAAAGCTAATCTGGATGTGGTGCGGATGATAGAAATCAAACTATCTCAAGGTGCAAAGCCCGGGCATGGAGGCATTCTACCTGCGGATAAAAATACCGCAGAGATTGCTGCCATACGTGGCGTAGAGGTCGGAACTCAGGTTAACTCTCCTCATGTACACAGTGCCTTCGATTCCCCCCTTGGTCTGGTGAAGTTTATCGATCAGTTGCGCACTCTATCGAATGGGAAGCCGGTTGGTTTCAAGCTATGTATTGGACGCCAGAGTGAGTTTGTCGCTATCTGTAAGGCCATGCTGGAAACAAATATTTACCCGGACTTTATAACCGTTGATGGTGGTGAAGGTGGTACGGGTGCCGCCCCATTAGAATATACCAACTCTGTTGGTATGCCGTTACGCGAAGCCGTTGCGTTTGTTGATGACTGCCTCAGCGGTTTTGGCATACGTCAGCATATTCGCATTATAGCTTCAG
>JBNKMF010000033.1:39273-46450 GCA_050292965.1 Gammaproteobacteria bacterium
GTTACGCGAAGCCGTTGCGTTTGTTGATGACTGCCTCAGCGGTTTTGGCATACGTCAGCATATTCGCATTATAGCTTCAGGTAAGATTATATCGGGTTTTCATCTGGTTAAAATACTGGCGCTGGGTGCTGATATCTGTAACAGCGCGAGGGGCATGATGCTGGCTTTGGGCTGCGTGCATTCATTAACCTGTAACAGTAATAAATGCCCAACGGGTGTGGCAACACAAAACCCTAAATTATTTCGAGGGCTGGTAGTGAGTGATAAAAGTCAGCGAGTTGCAAATTTTCATAAAAAGACCGTGCATGCCTCTGCTGATATAATTTCTTCGGCAGGCATGCGTCACACCAGCGAGCTGAATAGAACCAACATATTTCGACGTACCAGCCAGAATTGTATTCAGCGATATGATCAAATCTTTCCGTACATACAGCCGGGAAGTTTGCTATCTGATGATATTCCTGAGGCCTTCAAGATATATCTGGAAGAGGCCAGTGCTGAAAGTTTCCAGCCAAAATCGATGGCTACATGCCATTGATTTTGGGAGGAAAACGAAAATCACACTTTTCGTTTTCGTGCTCTGATAATTCATGGATGAATTATTCAGAGCTTCCTTAGATCCGCCTTAGCTCAGGGTGAAGGATAAAGGAATCTTAAATTGCCACTGTTGGCGATTTATTTTTTCTGGAAAAGGGAGTTTTCCTGACACAGCCTGAATGGCTTTCAGCAACGCTTTATCCAGAATCTTATGTCCGGTGGAATCGATGACACGAATCTGTTTGACAGTTCCATCACGTAATACGACAAAACTGACGGTTCCTTTACCTTCTATATTTCGGCGTTGTGCGCGACGTGGGTAATCCTTGTTGGCATCGATTAACTTGTTCAAAGTTAGCCTGTACTCGTCTTCCAGTCTGGCAATGACACCCAGATCATGCATCATTTGTTCGGGTTTTGTTTCGCTTAAGGGGCTAACCGCCTGGGGTGGTGGTGCCAGTTTAACGACCTCAACAGGTTGTTGCTCTACCTCGGGTTCGGGTGGTTTAAGCGCTTTCTTTTTAACAGGTTGAACAACCGGTTTTGGTTTAGGCTTTACAACAGGTTTCGGTTTTATTTTAGCTACCGGCTTTGGCTTCGGTTTGGGTTTAATTACAGGTGGCGGGGCTAGCGGTTTTGCTGGCTCTGGTATAACCGTTTGTACGGGTTCAGGTGCTGCCTTAAACATGGCCAGCTTGAGTGGTGTAGTCGTTTGTCTGTTAGTTGAAGAGCTGAACTTTCCCGACAGATAGGGGATAGCCACTGCTGCATGCAGCAGTGCAGAAAATAATATTGCAACGATTTCGTAATGATAACGCTTCGTCATAATCTTATTGCTGTCGGGTAACAATCGATAGCTGTTCGAGCTGATTGGTTTTCAGTAAGTCGATCACCTTGATGAAATTTTCAAAAGCTACTTTTTTATCCACGCGTAAAATGATTGACGTGTTATGTGCTAAATCCTGCAGTCTATCCGCTAATTCCTGCTGAGTGACCAGGGCTTCATCAAAATAAAACTGGTTCAGTTCATCGATTGCAATCTCACGCGCCTCTTCCTGTTGCAAGGGTTCGCTGCTGGCTGCTTCGGGCACATCGATTTCGATCTTTCCTTGGGCAATGAAGGTCGCTGTCATCAATACAATGGCCAGCAGCACCAGCATGATGTCGATAAATGGAATCACATTGATCTGGTCAAAGCGTTTCATTGATCCTGTGCTTGCCTCCATTCTGCGGTGAGTACATCAACGCGGCGTAAGAGTGAGTTGTAAAACATAATAGAAGGGATGGCGACTACCAAACCTGCAGCTGTTGCTTTAAGTGCCAGAGCGAGTCCTAGCATAATTGCTGAGGGGTCTATATTTCCACCACCCTGGCCGATATCCCAAAATGTAATCAGTATTCCAAACACTGTGCCTAGCAGTCCGATATAGGGCGCGTTGGAACCGATGCTGGAAATGGCGGTTAATCGATGCGTCAAAACCACCTGAAGCTGCTCAGGGTGAGTGTAGTCTTCAACCTTAAAGCGCGCATAGAAGATAAAGCGTTCTATGACAAACCAGATCATCAGAAAGCTCATCAGGCCGAGCAGCCCGAAAACCATAAAATCAAGATATTGCTTTAAAAATTCCATAATTAAAATGCCATAGCAATACGATAACTACCAATCGCAACAAGTACGCTGCTGCCGAACCAGACCAGCCATTTTTTTAGCCAGGGGTTTCTGCTACGCAGTTCCTGCCCCAGCTTGCCCAGTAATGGCAGAATGATAAAAAGCGGCGTGATCGCTGCACCAAGACCAAATACAAACCCGTAGGACATACCGAGCGTAAAGCTGCCAGCTGCAGCACAGGCTGCTAAAAGAGCGGCGAGTGGTGCGCAGGGGATAAAGCTAAGGGAGAAACCCAGCATGAAAGGATGCATGTTATGGCGTTTGCTGATACCACAACCACGATGCTGTTTACCCATGTTGTAAATCAACCAGATACCTGCCAGCACACTGCTGGCCCCTATTAATACATTGCCGATACCACTACGCAGGTAATGCAACAGGAATTCACCAGTAATCCCGGCGCAGGCGCCCAGCGTTGCGTAGGCGGCCACTTTCCCCGAGGCAAATAACCCTGCATCAACCAGGCTACCTTTCATGCCGAGATTACGGCTCATCACCCAGCTGCCCATAAAGGGCAGGCAGGATGCAGTGCAGGCAGTAAAACCAACGGTGATGCCGAGGATCCAGACGGAAAACAATCCGACCTGTTCCAGTACTATGTTATCCATTAGCCTGGCTCCACAGCAACGGGACGAGGTTTAGCTTTTTTGCCTGCTTTTATTCCTTCGGGTTTTTCCTGTTTGATGCGTTTTTTGTAGTACTCTCTGCTTGAGCTGAATAATGCAATCGGGCCAAACTTGACCTGGATGACATTGTCATCAGGACAGAATTCTGCGCATCGCCCACACAGCGTGCAATCATCATGAAAAGCCTTTGATCCTGACTCTTTCCAGATTTCCTGAATATCCATTGGGCAGGCCTTTGTGCAGACGCCACATTTCTCGCATTTCTCATGTTCTTTCTTTACCAGTCGCATGGGCGATAATTTCTGGAACAGGGCGTTGAATGCGAGTAAGGGACAGATTCTGCAAAATGGTTGCCGCATGGTCATAGACAGGATAACGATAGTGCCAAATAACAGAGCGCGTATGGATGAAAATATAATGTCAGCGACACCCGCCGTATTGATGGTTAACTGTTCAAAGTTACCGCTGGCTAGAGTGGTGAGTACTCGGGAAGGACAGACTTGACAGAAGGCGTCACCAGCAGCATGCGGAGCCACGCCAAGACCTGCCACTAATGGCAATATGAAAACCAGTATTGTGAGTAGTAACCATTTAATCGGGCGTACATAGCGCAATTGATTAGACGCAAGGCTATGGTTTTTCTGAAGACCGAAGAAGTGAGACATCTTGTACATCATTTCCTGGAATGTACCGAGCGGACAGATCCAGCCGCAGAACATTTTATTCAGGAAAACAAAAAATACATAGAAAGACAGAAAGGTAAACAATAGAGGAATGACTACCTTGTAACTGAATTGCTGTATCTGTACCAGTGCTTCTCCCACTCGATGATGTAATTGATGCTGGGTGGGTATCAATACGCAATAGCCGCCATTTAACTGATCATAGGCACAGGATAGGGCGGGCAGAGATCCTGAGATTTTTTCTGCAGAATAGTGACCCACCAGCAGCCCGCCATACACCAGAAAAAGGAATGACAGAATCTGTACAGCAAATCTTACTCGGCCAAGCGTTGGAGCGCTTATGGAAGAACTCATGCTGACCTCCTTTTAAACAAAAATAGGCCGGTTATCAGGCTACCGCTAAAAGCCAGACCAATGGCCGGTAATACGGCTTTATTGGTGAAGGCATCTTCGCCATATTTGTAATTAAAGGCTGAGGTTTTATTATCATGCTCAACACTGAGGGCAAATTGGGCAGATTTTCTACCATGACTCGCATGGCCCATGTCATGGCCTTTATGCTTTTCTGCGAAGGCTGCAAAATCATCTGGAAAACTGACAGAGACTATGCCGTTAGCATCGCTGGTCATCGTGGTGGTTGTGCCGTTACTGGTCTCTAGAACAACGGTTGCATCGGCCAGAGGTTTTCCCTGTGATAGCACGATAAAATCCCAGTGTTCATTGGCTCGAAATCGTTGGTGTTCGCGCGGTAGATTTACGGGCTTGATTTCCAGTGGCAGTTTGCTTTGCTTTAGCATCTGCCTTGGCGAAGGACCGGGACTAGAAAAATAATGAACTGTACTTGCAAAGTGTAATCCTTCGCTATCTGCAGCAGTTAACCAGTGGTAATTACCCTGATTTTTACCGCCGATTTTCATGCTAAAGCTGCCATCACCGGTTGCATTTAATTCATTAGCAATAGACTCACCTTTTGATGAAGGAAAATCTTTCATCACAACATTGCTTATATTGTGAGGACGAAAAGCGGACTGAGCACGACGATCACCTCCCTTGATTCGTTCCGGTATAACTACCGGGGCAGAGGTCCAGTTGACTTTCGCCTGTAGTGGAATAGCCAGGGTGGTTAGTACCACCCATACAGGAGTTAAATAAATCAGTCTTTTCATGATTTAGCCCCAAAGCTATAGGTGTAATTAAATAGAATGGATCGTGGAGCACCAGCTTGATAGGATTTGTCACCAGAAGTGTCTTTGCTAACTTCTAGTGCATAACGTTCGTCGGTCAGGTTGCTCACGGTTAAATCAAACTTGTGCTGTTTTATGGCATAGCGCAGGTTAAAATCAGCAAGCAATTTATTGTCCGTCCATTTCTCACTGTTGGCATTGTCCATATAGTATTCACCATCTTTGCGCAGTTTAATTTGTGAAGAGAACCCTTCTGTGAATTGATATTCAACGAACATATTGGTTTGTTGACGGGGTATTAACGGCAGGTAGTTTCCACTACGATCAATGTTGGTTGCTGAAGGTCCTCTACCCACCTCTTCCTGAAAGTCGTCATATTTATAATTGGTAAAGTTTAATCCAGCGCCAAAAGTTAATTGTGCAGAAGCTGCATACTGGCCTGAAAATTCCAAACCCTGTTTACTGGTTTTACCAGCATTAACATATTGGCTTTCACCATCTGCTTGATGTATTTGAATTACTTCATCCTTACCTGTGATGTCGTATATAGAAGTATCAAAAGACCAGTTACCACTGCGGCCCTTTAAACCAATCTCGATGTTGGTATTGCTGGATTTATTTAGATCAGGGTTGCTATTGAGTTCGCTGTCTGCGGGTATCTGATCAGCTTTGGCGAGCGAGATAAAGGTATTGATCTCTTTTGTTAACTCATAACTCGCGCCAATACTGGCTGAGCCGAGAGTCAGGTCATGGCTGTTATGAGTAACCCCGGCACCTGAGACATACTCACTTTTACCGTAGTTATAGGCAATGATTTCGTTTTCATCGATAGTGAGTTTGACATCATCCACTCGAGCAGTTAAATCCATGCTGAGTCGATCAGTCAAATTCAGGTGTTCAGAAGCGAAAAGACCCAGCAGGGTTCCCTTGGTACTGCTGACTTGAGCAAGTTCGCCCTTATCATCTGACAGGGTGCTAACGATGCGTCCAGATGGAATGGTTTGAACATCTGCATAGGTATATTTTTCAGCATCTTTTGTGGTGTTAACTCGGTAAGCAATTCCAAATACAGTGTTAGCATCTCGTCCGCCTATCTGGTGTTCATTCTGAACAGCAACTTCAGCCCCCAGCATGTTGGGTGGATTACCAGAGTTGTCATTGATGAACCCGGTAACCGGATGGTAGTGGTGGTACTGGCTGTAATAGAGCTTGGGTTCCAGCATATAATCACCCATCACTATCTCTGCTTTGGTATTAAAGAAGATATTCTCGGAATAACGGCCCGTATGTTTGAAGATGCTATCAACATCGTTCTGTTCGCCCGTACGCTTGTATTCTTCCCACATGGCTTCGTCCATACTGCCGGATAATTGCATATCAATCTTGGCGAAACCTATCTCGCTTTCAAGCACATTGTCTTCACCAAATTCCAGCCCGTGTTTGATGCTCAGGTGGTCACTGGACTGTTCATTTCGTTTGCGCCAGCTGTTATTCAATTCACGATGACTGTAGGTGACTGACATTGCCTGGTTATCGCTAATGTCTCCACCTGTACGAAAATGCAGGTCACTACCATCGTCATCGTTAATGCCAATTTTTATACGCCCCTTATCCTGATCAAATACTGATTTGGTGATGATATGAATGGTGCCGCCAGCTGAACCTGATGCGTACATATTTCCGGGTCCGCGCGTGACCTCAAGACGTTCAATATCCTGACCATCGATAGTATCCAGACGGGTAAAGCTATCGGGTTCGGTAAGCGGGATACCATCACGCAGTACCATAATTTCTCGAATGCCATAACGCGCCTTCAGTCCTGCACCACGAATAATCAGCTTGGTACTACTTAAACCATTTTTTGAATATGTGACTACTCCAGGAATATCCTGTAATGCATCACTGATTGAATTCATTTTTAGCTGGTCTAATTTTTCTTCTCCCATACTGGATATAGCTGAGGGAACCGTCTTACTTCCCCGTTCAGTTCTTGTTGCGGTGATGGTAACTTCATCAAGGATATCTCCACCTTCTGTTTCCGCGTAGCTGGGTAATGGGATTAGTGAAGTAATAAAAAGAAAGTATGCCGAAGTAAGATAGTGATTTGGTTTATTCTTAACCTGGAAAGTGTGCATCATTTGGTACAGCCCTATTAGTTCTTAATTTATTAGAAAATCTAATGCGGGAATATTAGAGAGGAGGAATTAATGCGAAAGAGACAAATTGTCGCGCGGCAATATGTCGCACTAGAATAGTCGTATTATCTATACGGAATACGCGTATTGCTATGGAGAACAAAGAGTATTTTTACGTAGAGATAATGTTATCAGGAGGCTGTGGAGATTAAATTTTGAAGTATATATAGGGTAAAATATGCGACTTTATCGCCACTCATCTTTATTTAATGAATGACTTAGTGAAGGTGGAGGAAATGGTGAATTTGTACTGAGCAATCAGTTTATTAATACAGAATAAATA
>JBNKMF010000034.1:0-14002 GCA_050292965.1 Gammaproteobacteria bacterium
GGCCTCATCCACCTGCTCAAATGTAAGATCCATGCGATGATGCGATCGTAATGCAGCCGCCTGTTGCTCTGCGTTACGACAGATGCGCGACATGGAGACAACGGTCTCTACCGGATAGGCTCCGGTTGCTGTTTCTGCCGACAACATGACTGCATCGGTACCATCCAGCACTGCATTGGCAACGTCGAATACTTCTGCTCGAGTTGGAATCGGGTTTTCACGCATCGACTCCATCATCTGAGTCGCGGTAATCACCACTCGGTTCATATCACGTGCCATTTTAATAAGGCGCTTCTGAACTGCTGGTAATTGATCATCGCCTATCTCGACACCGAGATCTCCACGAGCAATCATGATGACATCTGAAGCATCGATGATACTTTCGATATTAACAATCGCTTCGGCACGTTCGATCTTGGATACAATAGCTCCGTGACCACCCGCCTGACGTAATAGAGTACGTGCAAGCTTAACGTCACCTGCATTGCGTGGAAATGAAATCGCAACATAATCGGCTTCAATAGCGGCAGCGACGATAATATCTTCTCGGTCCTTTTCGGTAAGCGCATCGGCCGATAAACCACCGCCTTTAAGGTTAATCCCCTTGTTGTCAGAGAGTGTGCCGCCAACCATCACCGTAGTATTTATGCTATTACCCTCTACCGAGACAACCTGCAACACGATACGTCCGTCATCCAGTACCAGAACATCGTGTTCTTTGACATCACGGGGTAGCTCTGCATAGGTAATACCAACCTGTTTCTGGTCACCTTCGTCACGTGCCAGATCGGCATTCAGGCAAAACGAATCACCTTTAACCAGTTCAATGGAACCAGCCTTGAAACGTTGCGTACGAATCTTGGGACCCTGTAAATCAACCAGAACTCCGACAAAACGTCCATTGGCTTTAGCTATAGTTCGAACCCGTTCAGCTCTTTGCTGATGTTCCTCTGCACTGCCATGCGAAAAATTTAATCGCACCACATCCACACCGGCCTTAACCAGTCTATCGATAACCTCTTCTGATTCAGTAGCCGGTCCTAGTGTGGCAAGAATTTTTGTACGACGTAAAACGACGTTATCTTTCATAAATATTATTTCGCTGCCTGCTCTTCCAGCATGGCAACGGCAGGCAGGGTTTTACCTTCCAGATACTCAAGGAAGGCACCGCCAGCAGTGGAGATGTAAGAAACTCTATCGTAGATATCGTATTTCTGGATCGCCGCAATAGTATCGCCACCACCAGCCAGGCTAAAACAATCAGATTCGGCAATGGCCATAGAAACCGTTTTGGTTCCTTCACCAAACTGGTCAAACTCAAATACACCTACTGGACCATTCCACACAACTGTACCGGCATTTTTAATAATATCGGCCAGCTCATTCGCAGAGTCAGGGCCAATGTCAAAAATCATATCGTCATCTTCAACTTCAGTCACAGGCTTCAGAGTAGCTTCAGCTGTTTCAGAAAACTCTTTTCCGCAAACCACATCCGTAGCGATTGGAATAATGGCACCTCGTGCAGTCATTTTTTCGACCAGCTCTTTTGCAGTATCCACCAGATCAACTTCACATAACGACTTACCAACGTTATGCCCCATAGCTTTCAGGAAGGTATTTGCAATGCCACCACCAACAACCAGTTGATCAACCTTTTCTGATAGAGCTTCCAGCACGGTAAGCTTGGTAGACACTTTTGAACCACCCACAATTGCAACCATAGGACGGGCAGGTTCTGCTAATGCTTTAGCCAGACTATCCAGTTCATTTGACAGCAGGATACCAGCGCAGGCTGTAGGTGCAAATTTACCAACACCATGTGTTGATGCCTGCGCACGATGCGCTGTACCGAATGCATCCATGACAAAAATATCGCATAGAGCAGCATACTTTTGAGCCAGCTCCTCTTCATCTTTCTTTTCACCGGCATTGAAGCGCACATTTTCAAACAGTACCACTTCGCCATCTGCAACCACTGGAGCCGTCTCCAGATAATCTTTGATCAGGCGTACATTTTTACCCAGCTTGCTGGATATATCACTGGCGATAGGCAGCATGGAGTTTTCTTCATCTACCTTACCTTCTTCAGGTCGCCCACGGTGAGACATCACCTGAACTTTGGCTCCCGCCTTTACACAATGTTCGATAGTCGGCATGGAAGCACTGATACGAGCATCAGAAGTCACCTTACCGTCTTTAACTGGTACGTTTAAATCAGCACGAATGAGTACACGTTTACCGGCCAGGTCCAGGTCTGTCAATTTGATAAAAGCCATGAAGATTCTCCTTCAAGTATTTAGATTTTTTAAAACGGTTGGTTAAATTTTTAGTTTTTTATGTTTTAGATAATTTAACAAACAGCTTTCAGGAAGACCTGCCTGAAATAATCAGGCAGGTTTCTAACCAGGTTATTAAACGAGAGATTTTTTCTGCTAGCAAGACGAAGGTGTTTTTGAGCTGCACAGCGTACATCAGTACGTGAGCAGTCAAAAAATTCGACACGCCGCTAGCGGGAAAAAGATCTGCTTAATTAGCGGCTACGTGCTTGGCGAAACGCAGCATATTGCAGGTATAGCCATACTCATTGTCATACCAGCTAACCAGCTTAACGAAAGTCGTATCCAGCGCAATACCCGCTTCTGAGTCGAAGATTGAAGAGTTGCTGTTACCGCGGAAATCAGTAGCAACCACTTTCTCATCGGTATAAGCCAGAGTTTCACCAATTCCTGGAGCTTCAGAAGCAGCTTTCATAGCAGCACAGATTTCTTCGTAAGTAGCTTCTTTTTCCAGTTCTACAGTCAGATCGACAACTGATACATCAGAAGTAGGTACGCGGAAAGCCATACCCGTCAGCTTGCCATTCAGTTCAGGAAGAACCACACCAACCGCTTTAGCTGCGCCGGTAGATGAAGGAATGATGTTTTCCAGAATGCCACGACCACCGCGCCAGTCTTTCATGGAAGGACCATCAACCGTTTTCTGAGTTGCTGTAGCGGCATGAACAGTAGTCATCAGACCACGCTTGATGCCCCAGTTGTCCTGCAGAACCTTGGCAACAGGTGCCAGACAGTTAGTAGTACAGGAAGCTGCAGAGATAATTGCCTGACCAGCATAAGTTTCATGATTAACACCATAAACGAACATTGGCGTACCGTCTTTAGATGGAGCAGACATCACTACCTTCTTCGCGCCAGCATCAATATGCTTCTGACAGGTTTCTTCGGTCAGGAAGAATCCAGTACATTCCAGAACCATATCAGCATTGATATCACCCCAGGCTAGATTGGCTGGATCACGTTCTGCAGTCAAACGGATAGTTTTGCCATTTACCACCAGATTTCCACCTTCAACTGAGATATCACCATTGAAGTTGCCGTGTACGGAATCGTACTTCAGCATATAGGCCAGGTACTCAGCATCCAGCAGGTCATTGATACCTACTACTTCAATATCATTGGCAAAGTCTTTTGCAATTGCGCGGAAAGCCATACGGCCTATACGGCCAAAACCGTTAATACCGACTTTAATCGTCATATTTTTTCTCCTAAGTTAACTTTTTATTGTGTTAATAACTAAGCTACAGAATTAACAGCTTCTACAACTTTATCAACCGTGAAACCGAAGCATTCAAATAACTGGCCTGCAGGAGCAGACTCACCGAAGCGATCAACTCCAATGACTGCGCCATTCAATCCAACATATTTGTACCAGCCATCTGATACAGCCGCTTCAACTGCAACGCGCGCAGTTACTGATGCTGGTAAAACTGACTCTCGATAGGCCTCATCCTGTGCATCAAACAGATTTGTTGAAGGCATAGAAACTACACGAATTTTCTTGTCTGATAATTTTGCTGCTGCATCCACTGCCAGAGCAACCTCTGAACCTGTAGCTATGATAATAACTTCTGGAGTACCTTCACAGTCTTTCAATACATAACCGCCTTTGGCAATGTCTGAAATCTGAGCACTGCTACGTGATTGATGCGCCAAACCCTGACGTGAAAAAATCAGGCAACTGGGACCCTCTTTACGTTCGATAGCCTGTTGCCATGCAACCGCAGACTCAACGGCATCACAGGGACGCCAGACTGCCATATTTGGAATCATACGCAATGTAGGAATTTGCTCTATAGGCTGATGCGTGGGGCCATCTTCACCCAGTCCGATTGAATCATGAGTATAAACAAAAATTGAGCGCTGTTTCATCAATGCGGCCATACGTAGCGCATTGCGTGCATACTCAGAAAACATCAGGAAGGTCGCGCCAAAAGGAATCAAGCCACCATGCAACGCGATACCATTCATAATGGCAGACATGCCGAATTCGCGCACACCGTAACGCACATAGTTAGCGTCTTCGTTAGCATCCATTGGCTTATAACCAGACCATTCAGTCAGGTTAGAACAACCCAGATCAGCGGAGCCACCAAACACTTCAGGAACCATTGGAGAGTATGCTTCGATACAGGCTAATGAAGCCTGGCGAGTTGCAGGACTTTTAGCTTCAGCATTAACTGCCGCGATATAATCTGCAGATTTTGCAGCCCAGTCTTCTGGTAATTCACCAGACATACGGCGTTCGAATTCTGCTGCCAGCTCTGGGTTATCTGCTTTATAGGCTGCGAATTTTTCATTCCACTGCGCTTCAGCATTGCCACCTCTATCTTTAGCATCCCAACCAGCATAGATATCTTCTGGAACCACAAAAGCTTCATATTCCCAACCTAATGCTTCTTTGGTTTGGTCGATCTCTTCCTGACCTAATGGTGCACCGTGACAGGAGTGGCTACCCGCTTTATTTGGAGAACCAAAACCGATAGTTGTTTTGCAGCAAATCAACGTAGGCTTATCAGTGGTCGCTTTAGCCGCCTCAACAGCTTTAGCAATCGCTTCAGCATCATGTCCGTCTACATTAGGAATAACGTGCCAGCCATAGGCTTCGAAACGTTTTGGCGTATCGTCAGTAAACCAGCCATCAACATGACCGTCTATAGAAATACCATTGTCATCCCAGAAAGCAATCAGCTTACCGAGACCCAAAGTTCCTGCAAGCGAACATGACTCATGTGAAATACCTTCCATCATGCAACCATCACCCAGGAACACATAGGTGTTATGATCCACGACAGTATGGCCGCCTTTATTGAATTCAGCAGCCAGAGCTTTTTCAGCAATTGCCATACCTACAGCGTTGGTAATACCCTGACCTAATGGACCGGTGGTTGTTTCAACACCTGGAGTATAACCATACTCAGGGTGACCTGGAGTTTTTGAGTGTAGTTGTCTGAAATTTTTCAGATCATCGATTGAAAGGTCGTAACCGGTTAAATGCAGCAAAGAATAAATTAGCATTGAACCATGACCATTAGACAGGACAAACCTATCTCGATCAGCCCATCCAGGATTGGAAGGGTTGTGCTTCATATGGTCATTCCATAGCACTTCAGCGATGTCAGCCATACCCATTGGGGCACCTGGATGACCAGAATTCGCTTTCTGGACAGCGTCCATACTCAGCGCACGAACAGCATTTGCGAGATCTCTACGAGATGGCATAGCTTTCTCCTCACTTTTAAAAAAAATCATTGCCCTGCTCAGCCGACATGACTAAGCAGAAAACTTTATAATCGTTATATATCGCGTTAAAAAAAACTAATAGGCGGTATTGAAAATACCATTAGCAGCGATTAAGGCGCGCTATTCTCCCCCAGAATCAATTTTTCAGCAACTCAAAAAGGTTATTGCGGTATCAATTCACACTATTACGACTAAATTCTGACCACTCTGGTATTGAGTTGCGAACTATCTGTAAAAGCGCTATATAATGCGCGCTTTGCCTAGACCTTAAGGTAGATCATGTCCAACACATTCATATTTACATCTGAGTCAGTCTCAGAAGGCCATCCTGATAAACTCTGCGATGCAGTCTCCGATGCAATTCTTGATGCAGTACTAACACAGGATAAACACGCACGGGTAGCCTGCGAAACCTTAGCAAAAACCGGCATGGTCATTCTGGCAGGCGAATTGACTACTACCGCTCACATAGATTTTGAATCAATCGTACGTAACACGGTAAACGGTATCGGCTATGATAATTCAGAAGTCGGATTTGATGGCAATACCTGCGCCGTCATCAACGCTCTGGGACATCAATCACCCGATATCGCAATGGGCGTAGACCGTAGTATTGACGAAGATCAGGGTGCTGGCGATCAGGGCCTGATGTTTGGTTACGCGACTAATGAAACCGATAACCTTATGCCCGCCCCAATCAGTTATGCTCATAAACTGGTTAAGAAACAGGCAGATGTGCGCCGTGCCGGGACGCTTAACTGGTTAAGGCCGGATGCCAAAAGCCAGCTCACTTTTCTCTACCGTGACGGCTTACCAGTTGCAGTAGAAGCCATAGTATTATCCACCCAGCACTCGCCTGATGTTTCCTTATCTGACCTGAAAGAAGGCGTGATGGAAGAAATCATCAAGCCGGTCATTCCTGCAGAATGGATAGATAAAAAAACCCAGATCCATATTAATCCAACCGGCAATTTTGTCATTGGCGGCCCTGTTGGTGATGCTGGTTTAACTGGGCGTAAAATTATTGTCGACACCTATGGCGGTATGGCTCGTCATGGTGGCGGAGCCTTCTCGGGCAAGGATCCTTCCAAAGTTGATCGTTCGGCAGCCTACGCCGGTCGCTACGTGGCCAAGAACATTGTTGCCGCTGGCTTAGCCAATCGCTGTGAAATCCAGATCAGCTATGCGATTGGTGTAGCCAAACCCACTTCTATCAGCATAGAAACCTTTGAAACCAATCATGTTGATGAAAAAATGATCATTGATCTGGTACGTGAGCATTTTGACCTAAGGCCATGGGGCATCATTAACGGCCTGAATCTGCTTAACATGACCTATCGCGATACTGCGGCCTATGGTCACTTTGGTCGCGATGATCTGGATTTGAGCTGGGAAAAAACAGATATGGCTAAATTACTAAGAGCTGAAGCGGGTCTATCATAAATACACTCCTTGGCTTTACAAATTAAATTCTCAGGCTAGAATACACCATCTTGATTTGCCCGTAGCTCTACGGGCACTTTATTTGAGGAGCGCTGCGACAGTCTTTACTGCCAGGCTCGAATGAAGTTATACGGTCAACGGCGCTCATAAATCAAACCCTAGAGGTAAAAATTTATGAACACTGAAACATCCCCTGATTACATCATCGCTGACCTGTCACTAACCGATTGGGGGCGCAAGGAAATCCGCATCGCTGAAACCGAAATGCCTGGCCTTGTTTCATTACGCGGCAAATACGCAAACGAACTACCTTTAAAAGGCGCCCGTATAGCTGGCAGCCTGCACATGACTATTCAAACTGCCGTACTCATCGAAACATTGATCGCTTTAGGCGCCGAGGTTCGTTGGGCATCCTGCAACATTTTCTCCACACAGGACCATGCTGCTGCAGCAATAGCGGCTAGTGGAATTCCTGTTTTTGCCTACAAGGGTGAATCTCTGGAAGAATACTGGCAATTCACCCACCGCATTATGGAATGGTCTGATGGCGGTACGCCGAATATGATTCTCGATGATGGTGGTGATGCAACCCTGCTGTTAATTCTGGGCGCAAAAGCAGAAAAAGATATCTCAGTGCTGGATAACCCTGGCAGTGAAGAAGAAATCGTCATGTACAACAGCATCAAGATGCGTCTGGAATCCTCCCCTAACTGGTATTCTGACCGTCTGGCGAATATCAAGGGCGTAACCGAAGAAACCACCACTGGCGTGCACCGCCTTTACCAGATGCAGGCTCGCGGAGATCTACCTTTCCCTGCCATCAACGTAAATGACTCGGTAACTAAATCAAAATTCGACAATCTCTATGGATGTCGCGAATCTCTGGTAGATGGTATCAAGCGCGCCACTGATGTCATGATCGCCGGCAAGATCGCATTAGTACTGGGATATGGCGATGTAGGTAAAGGTTGCGCTCAATCACTTCGTGGACTGGGGGCTACCGTATGGGTTACTGAGATAGATCCCATTTGCGCGTTACAGGCTGCAATGGAAGGTTACCGTGTTGTCACCATGGATGAAGCCTGCAAACAGGCTGATATCTTCGTCACCACTACTGGTAATTTCAACGTCATCAATCACGATCACATGACTCAGATGAAGAATGAATCGATAGTTTGCAATATCGGTCATTTTGATAATGAAATCGATGTCGCCTCACTCAAACAATACCAATGGGAAAACATCAAGCCCCAGGTTGACCACATTATCTTTCCAGATGGCAGGCGCATCATTCTGCTCGCCGAAGGCCGACTGGTAAACCTGGGATGTGCTACTGGGCACCCTAGCTTCGTCATGTCTAACTCTTTTACCAATCAGACGCTTGCCCAGATTGAACTATTCAATAATACCGGCGGCTATGATAACCAGGTTTATACCTTACCTAAAAAACTCGATGAAGAAGTAGCCCGACTACACCTGGAAAAGATTGGCGTTCAACTGACTACCCTGACACAAGAACAATCTGATTATATCGATGTACCCGTTGAAGGCCCCTACAAGTCTGATCACTACCGTTATTAATTTGGGGGTATAATCATGGCTGCTAAAGAGTTAGAACTCAGTTATGAGTTCTTTCCTCCTCGCACTGATACGGGCAAGCAAGCACTTGCTCGCACTCGCAACGACCTGGCAAAGCTTAATCCAGCTTTTTACTCTGTCACCTTTGGCGCTGGTGGCTCTACACGCGATAAAACACTGGAAACAGTAGTCGATATTCAACAAAACTCTGACATCGACGCCTGCCCACACATTACCTGTGTGGGCGCAAGCAACGATGAAATTATCGAGTTACTCGAGATCTATCGTAGTAACGACATTCATCGCTTGCTGGTATTACGTGGTGACCTGCCTTCGGGTATGGTCGGCATGGGTGAGTGTAAATATGCCAATCAATTGCTAGAGCTGATCCGCTCTCATTTTGATGATTATTTCAATCTGATGGTTGCTGCCTACCCTGAGTCTCACCCGGACTCTAAACACCTGATCAGTGAAGTGGATTATTTTGTACAAAAGATGAATGCTGGTGCAGATGCTGCAATCACCCAGTATTTCTATAATTGTGATAGTTATTATCATTTTATGGATCTATGTACAGCACGGGGTATTGTTCAGCCGATTTATCCAGGAATTATGCCCATTGGAAACTTCAATAGTTTGAAGCGGTTTTCCAAACAATGCGGAGCTGAGGTCCCTCGCTGGATTAAAAAAAGCATGGCGGCCTATGAGGATGAACCTGAATCGCAGCGCAAGCTGGGACTAGAAATTGTAACCCGGCAATGTGAACAATTAATCTCCAACGGAGTACCAGGATTACATTTTTACACCATGAACCAGTCAGCGCTGACTCGTGCTATCCTGCATAATCTGAATCTGGATTAAACTACAAAGTTAAAATGCGTCTTTCGCGTATTCACATCGATGCAAACCTTCCCACTGGTCAAAGTGTTTCACTACCAGTGGATAAGGCTCATTACGTAAAAAATGTCCTAAGGCTGAAAAATGGTCAGCAGGTTCTGTTGTTTAATGGAGTTGAGCCCTTCGATCACCTGGCTCAAATTCGCGTTGAGGGTAAACACGTTACCGCTCAGCTTCAGTCATCCATCCCAAAGTCCAATGACCCCTCTATCGATATCTACCTGATGCAGGCTTTAGGACGCTCAGAGCATAATGATTTTGTCGTGCAAAAGGGTACTGAGTTAGGCGTCAGTCATTTCATATTTTTCAACGCTGAGCGAACCCAGTCACCACTCAAATCGAGTCGCCTGGAAAAAAAACTATCACACTGGAATTCGATAGCAGTAAGCGCCAGTGAGCAGTGTAACCGCAATGCTATCCCCCAGACCAGCTTCTCCCGATCACTGGGTGAATGTTTAGACAAAACACTATCAGGCAATGGAATATTACTGGATTTTAAGGGTGAAAAATTTCCTAAGATTGCTGATCGTTTAAACCCGGTAAACCCACTTTACATCGTAATTGG
Source organism: Gammaproteobacteria bacterium (assembly GCA_050292965.1). Taxonomy (GTDB): domain Bacteria; phylum Pseudomonadota; class Gammaproteobacteria; genus JACNJF01. The sequence goes on from JBNKMF010000034.1 coordinate 10,063, forward strand.
GCCAGAAGGCGGGTTTAATCAGCGGGAGATTCTTCAATTAATCGATAGTAAATTACTTGCCTGTAATATTGGCCCACGTGTGTTGCGTATGGAAACTGCAGCAGTCAGCGCGATAACACTAATGCAGCATTATCTGGGCGACATGTAAGCAATAGCAGATAACAAAAACACCCAGTGATCAGTGTTGAATTTCCTGTTTAAGACTAACCAGAATGGCATCAATATCCGGGATATACAACTGACCGATTATCGCGTCGGCCTGTGTCGCTAAATACTTACAATCCACTGCCACATTTGACTCAATCAGTCGCTCCTCCTCAGCCAGATAGGCGCGCGGAATATCCTGTAGCATGATTCCAAAATAAGGCATACTCTGATCACTATTAAAATTATACAAAACAGCGATTCGGCTACGTGGCCCTGGATCAATCGAAACACTCTGACACATTTTTTCCACTGATATAACTGGCACCATAACTCCACGCCAGAAGATATTACCATGGTACCAGTCAGGTCCTTCGGAGCCGACTTCAGGCTCTATGTAACCGATGATTTCTGCTACCGCCGAATTAGGTAACAATAGATACATACCCATCAAGGGTAATTGCATACAACGAATAGAAGAGTTCTCAGCCATTGTCTAATTCGCGCTCTCAGTCATTATTTGCCAACAAGCTCAGCAATATTTTCAATCAATTCGCTTTCCTGATATGGCTTACCCATATATTTGCTTACCCCCAGCTCCATCGCATGATCACGATGTTTAGTTCCTGTACGCGAGGTAATCATAATGATAGGAATATGACTATATCGCGCTTCATTACGCATATGCAGAGCAAGCTCAAAGCCATCCATTCGAGGCATTTCAATATCTAACAACATAACATCAGGGTTGATATCTTCAAGTTGGGCCAGTGCATCTACACCATCTTTTGCGGTTACGACATCATATTGATGCCGTGTTAATAACTTGGTCGCCACTCGACGCATGGTAATTGAGTCATCCACCACCATAACCGTTTTATGCGTAGCTTCTGCTTTACTGGACACAGCTTTAACCGGAGCTTCACTGCGTTTAATAACCTGAGTAGATATCCCGTGACGGATTAAACCGTTAATATCAAGAATCAGCACCACTGAGCCATCAGCCAATATACTGGCACCCGACAGGCCCTTCACCTGACTTAAATGCCGACCCAAAGGTTTTACTACGATTTCTCTATTCCCTACAATTTCATCGATATGCAGGGCTATTCTCAAATCACCGGAACGTAACAGAATAACCGGGACTTTTGCCATTGCATCGACTACCTGATAACCCTTCGTCACATCAACCAATACTGATAAATAGTGCAGGCTATACTGCTGTCCTGCGTAATCCAGAACGGGCTTTTCCTGCTGATAAAAATCCACCATTTGATCAGCTTCAATGCGTGTAATACCTTCGATATTAATCAGCGGGAGTGCATAAGATTCCTCACCTGCTCGTACCAGAATGGCCTGATTAATCGACAGAGTAAAAGGTAATCTCGCTGTAAACACAGTACCGTTCGGGCTGGTGGAAATCTGCAGCGTGCCACCCAGCTGCTTGATACCGGTATCCACCACATCCATACCGACACCACGCCCAGATACCTGAGATACCTGATCAGCAGTACTAAAACCAGGTTCCAGAATAAACTGGATGATATCGTTATCCTCTATCGCTGCATTTTCGTTCAGCAACCCTAGCTGCAAAGCTCGACTTCGCACCTTGTCAACATTGACTCCGGCGCCATCGTCACTAATCTTAAGTACCACATCAGAGCCATCGCGCGACACAGCTATAAGAATGGTACCAGTCTCAGGCTTACCTTTTTCAACCCTTTCCATTGGAGATTCAATACCATGTGAAATAGCATTTCGAATAATATGCTCGAGTGGAGCGATCATTCGATCAAGCACCTTGATATCTACTTCGTTCTGTTCACCTGTTAGTTTTAACTCAACTTTTTTACCTAATCCTGAACTGGTTTGACGCACCAGCCTTCTCAGGCGTGAAGTTAATCCGGAAAACCGAACCATACGACTACGAATCAAACCATCCTGCAGGTCTGTATTAATACGAGACTGCTGTAGTAATAATGTTTCAGAATCTTTTACCTGATCTCCGAGAATTCCCTGCAAACTGGATAAGTCATCCACCGACTCACTTAACGACTTGGACAGCTGTTGAATCTGTGTATAGCGATCCATTTCAAGCGGATCGAAATTCTGTGCCTGCTCGGAATCCTGCCGATGACTAAAATGTATCTGCGCATCAGTTTCCGCTTCAAGATCTCGCAACTGCTTCTTAAGGCGGGAAATAGTTTGTCCTAACTCACCCAGGTGACTACCGAACGAGCTCACCTGTTGCTCCATCCGGGCTCGATATATACTCACTTCACCAGCGGAGTTGACCAGGTTATCGAGTAATTCAGAACGAACCTTAACCACGTCACGATCAGCCGAGCGACGATCCGAATCCTTAACTTCTTTGCTTTTCGAAGTATCAGCTATTTGTCGATCTACCGTAGCGCTCGCCGCGGCTACGTCATTACCATTCTTATTCTCTTCTCCAGGGGACGGAGCTGCATCCTCATTTTCAGCTTCCTCTACTTCTGCCACCTTTAAACCACGCAGAACCTTAATAGAATTAATATACTGTTCTGGAGAGTCTGGTTTTAGATGATTCTTTGCCTGATCCACCTGATGCTGCAAAAAGTCAAAACACTCATGCAAGCTATCAACAAGCTCGTCTGATTTTTCCACCTTATTATCAATGAGCGCGATAAATAAAGACTCAAGCTCATGACTCAAATCACCAATTTCGATAAGATCTGCCATCCTTGCGCCACCTTTCAGGGTATGCAGATAGCGTTGTAACTCCATAACCAGACCAAAATCCTGACTATCCTCAGAATCGTCCTGTTCAGTCCAGACTTGCAAGGTCTGATCACTCATCTCCAGCAAGTCAGTAGCTTCTTCGATAAATATCTCGACCAGTTCATCATCAAAGTCAGGATCAATACCTGACTGCTCTGACTCATTCATCATGGTCAGGGTATCTATAAAATGATTGGCCGACTGATCATTCTGGGCCGGTAACTCGACCGTATGATCATTTAGTCGCTCAAACAAAGACTGCAGATCCTGCTCTAAAGGCTGCGGGATCTCGGGCATACGACGATGCTCAACTAGCTCGTTTGTCATTAAATGAATCGCATCATGTCCCTGCTGATACAGTGACAGCGCATCCTCATCTAAACCAACTCCCCGCTCAAGAAGGGTTTTTAAGGGTTTTTCCAGTAGTGTTGCCAAAAAACCAATAGAAGTAATATCGGCGGTACGAGAAGCACCATTAATAGTATGTAAAGAGCGATAAAGCTCTTCGGTCGGAACTAATTCACCTGCAACCTGTGAAGCTTCAAGGGCGGAATTTACGGTGTTTAGGTGCGACTCTACCTCTTGTTGGTAGATGATCAGGAGTTCCGGGTCGATCTGCAGGTCGCTTGCTGTGCTCGAGTCGAGGTCCTGGGCCAGGGGTACCTCTACCTCTCCTCCAGGCATTGAGGTTATTTCGCTTGATACGAAAGGGTTGGGGGGGCGCTCCTCTTGTGTTTCAGAAACTTCAGAAGATGATTCAATAGCATAATCAAACTGCTTGCCTGATTGAAGTTCAGGCCTGGCTCCTTCGGCAAACTCAGTTTCGACCTCTACTTCTTTTTCATCTTCAATTTCAGAGTCTACTACGGGTTCGACTACTTCAGCAGCATCAGAATCTGTTTCAGTGTCTATACCTGCATCAATCTCAACTTCTGGTGAAACATCAGCTTCTTGCTCTAGCTCGAGCTCTGCTTCTGGCCCTAGCTCAACTTCTGGCTCTAGCTCTGCTTCTGGCCCTAGCTCAACTTCTGGCTCT
>JBNKMF010000034.1:14100-46294 GCA_050292965.1 Gammaproteobacteria bacterium
CTAGCTCTGCTTCTGGCTCTAGCTCTGCTTCTGGCTCTAGCTCTGCTTCTGGCTCTAGCTCTGCTTCTGGCTCTAGCTCTGCTTCTGGCTCTAGCTCAACTTCTGACTCTAGCTCTGCTTCTGGCTCAAACTCTGCTTCTGATTCAAGCTCAGCTTCTATCTCTAGCTCTGCTTCTGCGATAACAGATGCAACTTGTCCTTTATTACTAACCTGCTCCGTCTCAGGCTCCTCAACAGAGTCATCGCTATCCTGTTCGGAGGCAATGGAATCTGTTGTTGAAGATTCATTGTTTAGCTTTTGCGCATGACGGATCTCTAACACTTGATGAGCTTTAAACTCAGCCAATGAACGAGCCATTCCTCGCAGATAGCCAATATCAGCTGTCGGAGGAGTATTGGTTTTTAATTCTTCTACCAGTTGCGGCAATGCCTCTGCAGCCAAGCCAATTGCATCGATAATCTGATCACCTGGCTCAACCGTTTTTTCAATCACTCGATTTAGCAGGCTTTCATAATCCCAGGCAAATTCGCCAATTTTCATGGCCCCAACTAAACGACCACTCCCTTTAATAGTATGGAATGAGCGCCTGATATTTTTTAACGCATTCTCGTCTTCGGGATGCAACTTCCAATCTTTCTGCTGTTGCAGAATATTCTCGGATTCTTCTTCGGCCTCCTCAAGGTAAATTTCCAGAATTTCTTCGTCACTTCCTGGTTTAAGAACCGGTTGATCATCTTCAACTGGAATAATCTGAATTACTTCTGGAGCATCATTTTGCTGCGAGGGTGTTATGACAGGCTGTGGTTTTTCATCATCCTGATCGATAGCTTCGACAAATTCCGCCTCGCCCGTTTCCATCGGTGAAAATGAGTCTGCTTCATCAGACTCAGTAATATGATCAACGTCTTCCTGTTGCTGAATATCACTTTCAATCTGAGCATCCTGCTTAAATACAGAGTCATCGGATGTATCCAGAGCATTGACTTCATCATCACCAACCAGAAGCGCATCCGATATCTGTTCGAGATCTTCGCTAATATCACTTACGACCTCATTGATTTCTATAACCTCAGAGGAATCATCAGGCTCAGGCGCATGCTCAGGCTCATCACTTAGATCAGACTCCATATTGCCAAGATCAACATCTAACAGTTCCTCCTCATCGACAACCTGAATCTCATCTTCATCTTCAATCAACAGGTTCTCATGATCTGAAGAATCAACGTCTTCGGCTGGAGGAGCAACGGTCTTGCCTTTAAGTAACAGCTGTAACTGGGTTTCTGCAAAATCCAGGATAGAATCTGCGTCGCTGCGCTGCTCGCCAAGTGCTTCGAGGAAATATTCAATACTTACCACTACCTGGGACAATTGATCCAGGCGACTTTTATCCATAAATTCAACAATATCCTGATCCCTTAGATAGTGAACCAGCCCTTCGACTACATTCACAGCATTGCTCTGGTTCAAAAGTTCCATAGCACCACGAGTTTCCATCAACAGGATCTGGCAAAGCTGAAGATTTTCCTGTTTGGTGGAATCCTTGATAAAGTCGAGGATGGCATCTTTGACTTTCTGTACATCATCCAATGCGGCCGTTACCACAGCGGATAGCATATTATCCATTTCAAAGTTTATCGATGCAGCATTCGATGAAACTTCCTCGTTACCCGTTTTGGCAAGCTGGCCTTTATGCAACAACTCCAGAGCCTGGTCGATCTGAATTAACTCTGCAGCCATAGCCAGTAACTTTTCATGGTCAGGAGGAGCAATACCCTCAACCACATCGTTAATCATCTTAATCTGTGCTTCGATAACCTGACGTTGCGGGCCTAAACCTATCATGGCCAGAGTATCTGAAATCACATGTAAATCTTTCGGGATTAGCTTTAACTGGTCCGTCATCGCCAGATCACCAGTTACATACACCTCTAGCGAAGATTTAACCTCTTCAAGGTCAGCCTTAACTGCATCAGCTACAGTCTTTAACAGCTCCTGATTTGGTCCGGCAATATTATTTGCAGAATCTCCAGACTCTTTCTCAACGGGTAAAAACTGCTCCAGGCGATAAGCGGTTTTTATTGCCTGACTTTTAGGTCCATCACATTCTGGTTGCGCAACGTAATAAAGCAGGTTTTTAATCAGCTCAATAGGTTGTTGCTGTAACAGGGCTCGCTCACCTTTCAACATCGTTATGCGTAACGCTTGATCAATCTTTCCCATAAGCATTTTGACTGAAACACCTAGAGGTAAATCGTCACGCGATACGGATTCGATTAAAGCCCCAACAATCCACCAGAAACGCGCAACCTGTTCAGAGCTTGAACGTGCTTCCATTGCACTACTTATTTTATCAAGGCGATTGAGGTTATTTACTACATCCAGGTCTCGGATTACACCTAGCAGAGAATACTGGTAAGCAGGTCTGACTTTTTTAGCCAGCAGACGAGAAGCCTGATTATGAGCATCGGAAATAGAATCATATTCATTATCTTCCGTATGCATCGAAAGGTCAGGTAGAAAAAGCAGCTTTTCTGAGAATAAATCTTCATTTTTAGCCGCACGAATATCATTCAACAGGGGGAGGATGGCTATAGGAATGTCTTTATAGCCGGCTTGTATATGCTCTAAATAATCAGGAAGTTGGAGCACTGCTCGAAGCAAAACCTCCAAAGCAGTTTCATCAACTTTGGGTTTGGATGCGATAAACCGGCATAAGGAACCCATTTCCTCGGCCAACATGGCGGCACCATACTGCTCAATCATAGTGAGCACACCCTGTAAATCAGCTAGCTGAACAGTAACTGTTTCCAGTATCTGAGAGTCATTGTCTTCAATGAAATGATTAAGCTCGCCACGAATAGCGGCCAGATTTTCATCGATAGACTTTTTCACCCATCCTAAGGCGCTTTGTTTTATGGATGTGTGTTTAAAATCCATATCTGTCCCATATCACCGTTAAGCCTGTTCTGATTCTGGTTTAAAACTGCCCAGATCATTGACATTATTAATAATTGTACTGTCCGGCATAATCTGTTGATCATCTGGTAGTTTAAAACCAGCCACAGAATGATGCAGTGCTTTAACCATTCCAGATAACTGACCTATTGACTCGGCTGTTTGCGCGGTATTTTCTGATGTCTTTATAGTAATCTGTTGAATCTCATCCATATTTTGGGTGATTTCCACACTGTCCTTAGCGTGCTTCTGAGTAGCATTTGAAATCTGCAAAATACGTTGTGCAAGATTGGTTGATACCGTTTCAATTTTATCCAGAGCGCCACCTGCATCCTCTGCAAGATTGGCCCCCTCAACCACGTTAGCAGTACTTTGCTCCATAGATGAAATCGCTTCATTGGTATCAGCCTGAATGGTTTTTACCAGTGCTTCTATCTGCTTGGTCGCATCACCCGTTCTTTCCGCCAGTCGTTGTACTTCATCCGCAACCACCGCGAAGCCCCGACCCGCTTCACCTGCCATAGACGCCTGTATTGCCGCATTCAATGCGAGAATGTTGGTTTGATCCGAGATCTCATTAATCAGGTTTACGATATCACCGATTTCCTGCGAGCTTTCACCCAGTCGTTTAATTCGTTTTGAAGTTTCCTGTATTTGCTCACGGATAGATTCCATACCTGCAATAGTTTTCCTTACCGTTTCACCACCGTTATGAGCGATGTTTACCGAGTTTCTCGCAACATCTGCAGAGTCAGATGCATTCTTAGATACCTCACTCATGCTTTCTGATATTGAAGTAATGGATGCACTGGCTAGAGAAATTTCATTTGCCTGTTGTTCACTTGCTTTTGCCAATTCAGTGGTAGTGGCCTGGGTTCTCTTCACCGAGCTTGCAACCTGCACAGCAGTTAAGTTGATAGTTCCAACCAGATCACGTAGCGCATCAATAGAGTAGTTTACCGAGTCAGCAATCGCGCCGGTTATATCTTCAGTTACTGTAGTATGTGTAGAGAGGTCACCATCAGCAAGATTGGTCATTTCATCCAGCAGCCTGAGGATCGCTCTCTGGTTTCTTTCATTCTGTTGCTGAGACTCCTCTAACTGTCGATTTGATCCTTTGACCAGTTGCACACCAAGAAATATGAGAAGGACAACGGCCACACCACCAGCTAAATAAGAAAGAAAAATCAGTATACCAAGCCCTTCATCATAAAGAGCGATACTACCGCCAAAATCTTGAGATGCCGTCAACAATTTAGCACTGATAAGTTGAATATTACTAGCTGCGTCACGTACTTCAAATAACTGCGGCGAGTTTTCTAGAATTTGATTAACATTCTTTTTCACCACAGAAAAAAGATCTGCAAGTTGTAACAGTTTGGAGACAACCTTATCTCCTGTTAACTTGGTTATACCTAGCTCTTTATCTCCTTCAAGCATACCCAACAGGACACGCTCGATAAGAATAGTTTCTCGGCCAAATTGATCAGCAGCAGCCATAACCACATCGCCACCGCTCATAATCTGATTCAGACTGTTTTGAATCGACTGGATTAACGCCAGCTGTTTAGAAGCTGAGGCAATATCAGCTCTAGGCGCTTTGGTCTTGACCAGAACCTTTATCACGTCATCTGACAGTACGAGCAACTCAGGAATAGACTCATTAATCAACGTAACATATTCAGTAACCGTTTCGATCGATCCACGAGCGTTAAGAATAGTATTAATACCCTCATTGTATTCCTGCCAAACCTGCTCGATATTACCCAGCCCATCCTGTAGTTCAAATGGAATTGGAGGCAGATTCAGTTCAGGATCACCTGTTTTTAGCTGAGATAATGTATTTTCAAAACGCTTTTGATACCGTTGCAACTGAACAAATGCTGCGGCCTTACCAATCGATGATTCCAGCGCCAAGGTGGCTATTTGCTGCGATACAATTTGCTGTTCATTTATAATAGAAGCATAAGTCTTCGTATGCTGTTTCTGAGTAGATTCATAGCTAAACAGAATAACCATGGCCAGAATGGCAATCACAATACCAATGGCATAAACTACCAAACCGCGATTGCCTTTTGAAGCCGCCCTACCCCTACCACCAGGTCCTTTTTTTCCCTGTGATGATTTTTTGAATTCAAATAACGCCATAATACCCTCGATAAAAATAGTCGCTTAGCGATCAGACAACTTTGAGAAATTGTTCATGCTGAACCAACCTGTCTACGCTAAAGATAAACCATTCGTTCTGCCCATCATTGAAAACGCCTTCCAGATAGGGTTCCAGAGACCCATTTACAGATGCATCCAGTTCCTTTCTCATAGCAGGCTTAAATCTGCGTAGACCAAAAACCTCTTCAACCAACAAAGCAGCCACTACCCCATCTCGGTCAATAATCAAAACTCGACTATCACCTTGTTTATCGATAGCATGGCTGTATAAAAAATTATTCATATCCAGAACGGGCATCAAATTGCCACGTATATTGGCCATCCCCTTAACCCAGGCCAGCACGCCTGGAACCCGAATTGTTTTAGGAGGAGGTAAGATTTCTGCCACCTCATTCATGGGTGCTATTAATCTCATACCCGCCACCTTGAAGCCTATACCCACCCAGTCTTCAACTACCTTGGCATCAGTTGGTAGACCTTTGGCGTACTTACGGCAGCGCTGATCATATTCCTGCAACAACGCATAGGGAGAGGAAGCAGCCATAATATTAGTTGAGCACTTTATTGATTCTGGAGATCAGATCGGCTTCATTTGCAGGTTTAACAATATAATCCTTGGCACCCTGCCGCATTCCCCAGATTCTATCTGTTTCCTGATCTTTAGTAGTAATGATAATCACCGGAATATTTGCAGTTGCAGGATTACGACTAAGGTCCCGGGTTGCCTGAAATCCATTCTTACCAGGCATAACAACATCCATCAAAATACAGTCCGGTTTTAAATCAATAGCTTTTGCGACACCTTCCTCGCCATTTTCCGCTATTGAAACCTGTATCTGATTCTTTTCCAGAATCGTTTTAAAAACATGTACTTCTGTAGGTGAGTCATCAATGATTAATATGTGTGTCATTCTCTTAAGCCCCAAATAACAAGTAAGCGATGTTAAACTTTTGTAACGTGCGCAGTGATCGCACCAATCAAATCCTCTTTGGAAAAAGGCTTGGTTAAATACTCTTCTGAACCGACAATTCGCCCTCGAGCTCGGTCAAAAATACTATCCTTGCTAGATAGCATAATTACGGGCGTAGACTTAAATGTTTGATTATTCTTAATAAGCGCGCAAGTCTGATACCCATCCAGACGCGGCATCATTATATCTACGAAAATGATATCAGGATTATGCTCGGTAATTTTGGCCAGCGCCTCAAAACCATCAGTGGCCGTAACCACATCGCAGCCCACCTTTTTAAGCAAGGTTTCTGCACTTCTCCGTATCGTTTTACTATCATCAATTACCATGACCTTAACATTTAGCTGTAAGGCTTGTTTTTGACTTGCTGATTGTTGGGATTCTTCGCTCACATCTCCCTCGATTTTAACATAAGTACTATACAGCCAATTCGCTCGCAAGTGATTATAGACAACATTTTGTTTTAAACCAGTGCTTTATTAAAAAATTGTAAAGTAGATTCTAAATCAATATAGGTAACACTGTCACTTACAAATAAATTCACATTATAGCAATGAAATCAGTAAAATAGGCCGACACACATCTACTCGAACACGCATGAACGTTCTAACATTACCTACAATGCCTCATCTCATTACCGCTAACCCTCACCCTCTTGAAGAGTTAGAAAGGCATATTCTAAGTCATCAGGACGATATTGAAATCTGGTTTCGCCAGCAATTTCATGAATTTCCCGCACCATTCTATACTAGTGTAGACCTGCGTAATGCTGGGTACAAACTGGCTCCGGTAGACACTAACCTTTTTCCTGCCGGCTTCAACAACCTTAATCCGGCATCCAGACCTTTATGCATTCAGGCCATACAAATCGCACTCGAGAACTTTTGCCCAGACGCCAAAGGGATTTTAATTATCCCTGAAAACCATACTCGCAACCTTGCTTATCTGGATAATGTAGCAACCATTCAGGATTACATCAGAATTGCCGGTTACCGCTGTGCTTTAGGCACACTTAGAGATGATGTTGAGTCTGAAGTCTCAATCGATCTTCCCAGCGGGCGCTCAATTACCTTAAACAAAATCCACCGTAGCAAAAACAACCTGATCAGTATAGGTGATTTTACGCCATGTGCAGTGTTATTAAACAATGACATGTCTGGAGGCCGCCCAGAAATTCTAGAGAACATACAACAAAGCGTAATCCCTCCGCTAGATTTGGGCTGGTCCAATCGTTTCAAATCAGAACATTTTCAGTTTTACGATGATGTAGCCAAAAAGTTTTGCGAAATGATCGATATCGACCCCTGGCTGATCAACCCCCTGTTCATTAATTGTGGCACAATTGATTTCATGAAGCGTGAAGGCGAGGACTGCCTTATCAATAACACCAGAGATCTGCTGCAACGGATACAGAAGAAATACGATGAATATGGCATAACCGATCAACCTTATGTAGTCATCAAAGCTGATCAGGGTACCTACGGCATGGGCATCATGGTCGCTTATTCAGAAGATGATGTAAAAAGCCTGAACCGTAAACAACGAAACAAAATGATTTCTATCAAAGAAGGCGCTGATACTTCTGAAGTCATACTACAGGAAGGCGTACCGACCAAAGAAACCTGGGGCGATAACCGACACACTGCAGAACCAGTGGTATATATGATCGATCATTATGTGGTAGGCGGCTTTTATCGTATGCTTTCCAGGAAAAGCGCCACAGACACCCCGAATTCTCCAGGCATGTCTTTCGAACCTCTGGCATTTGCCGAAGCCTGCAACACTCCAGATAAAGAACTTACGCAAGACGCCTGCCCAAATCGTTTCTACTCCTACAGTGTCATTGGCCGACTGGCTCTGCTAGCTGCTGCACGTGAAATTCAACAAGTTGATTAAACATATGTCTACAGAAAAAAAACTGGGCATCGTAATGGATGCCATCGAAAGCATTAAGCCTTACAAAGACAGTAGCTTTGCCATGCTGCTAGAAGCACAACAACGAGGCTGGCAGATCTTTTATATTCAGTTAACCGATATCTACATGGACCAATCCATCAGCTATGCCGAAAGCATGCAACTCAAGGTCATAGACAATACAGCTGACTATTTTGAGCTGAGTAGCCCCTCGACAATAAAACTATCCGACCTGGATGTTATTCTGATGCGCAAGGATCCTCCATTTAACCTGGAATATATCTATGCGACCTACTTGCTGGAACAGGCTGAACAGTCTGGTACGCTAGTCGTCAACAAGCCTCAAAGCCTGCGTGACTGCAATGAAAAACTTTTTACCTATCAATTTCCACAATGTTGCGCGCCTTTCCGAGTATCACGCAAGGCGAGTCTATTAAAAGAGTTTCTGAATACTCACCAGGATATTATCATCAAACCGCTGGACGGCATGGGTGGTCAATCAATCTTCCGAGTCAAGCAGGATGACCCTAACACCAACGCCATCATAGAGAATGTGACTCAATATGGCGAACGACAGGCCATGGTGCAAAAATTTATCCCACAAATCAGTGAAGGTGACAAACGCATTCTGCTGATTGATGGAAACCCGGTTCCCTATGCCCTTGCGCGCATCCCCGCAGAGGGGGAAAATCGAGGCAACCTTGCGGCCGGTGCCAGCTCAAGAGCGCAACCGCTTAGCGAACGTGACTACTGGATCTGCCAGCAAATAGCACCAACCTTGCAGCAAAAAGGATTGATATTTGTTGGCATTGACGTCATAGGCGACTATCTTACCGAAATCAACGTCACCAGCCCAACCTGCATCCGCGAGCTAGATAAAGCTTACAACCTGAATATTAGTGCCGACCTATTTAAATGTATCGAACAAAAATTAAACACCGTCTGATTCAGTTTTTTCTACTTTTTACCCTTATCACTAGCACTGCTTGCCAAACAGAAAATGACTATTCTCAACAGTTCCTGCAATTTGGCACACTGATTGATATCACCCTGGCTTCGACCACTGCAGAAAAGGCAAGTGCTGCTTTTGCCGAGATAGAAGCACTATTAATCAAAAGACATAGTGACTGGCATGGCTGGGAAGATGGTAGCTTGACTCACTTTAATAATGCGCTCCACGAATCACCTGACAAAGGCACTCCCGTGCCAGAAAACCTGCGGCGCCTGATTCAGGATTCAAAACAGTATTATCAAATCAGCGGTGGGTTATTTAATCCTGCCTTAGGTAAGCTAATAGGTGCCTGGGGATTTCATGATCACTCTGAAGCAGACCTCTCATTGATTAATGAAATCAAGAAAAATATCCCCGGCATGGATGATCTCCAGATTCGTAACCAGCTTGCCTATTCTAGCAACCCTAATCTACAGCTCGACTTTGGTGGCATTGCCAAAGGCCTGGCAATCCTTGAAATACAGCAACTGATAATAGCCAGCGGAATTGATAATTTTATTATCAACGCAGGCGGCGATATCCTCGCAGGCGGGAAAAAAGGTAGTAGAAACTGGCGTGTCGCAATACAGGACCCGTTTAAAGAAGACGTTATCGCCACTATCGAACTGGCCCCATCACAGAGCATTTTCACTTCAGGAAACTATCGTCGTTTCCAGAACCAGCCTGACCACAAAAAACGACACCATATTATCAACCCCAAAACGGGCGAACCATCGCTTTACATCAGCTCCGCTACTGTAATTACTGCCGACCCAGTTCTGGCTGATGCAGCCGCAACCACACTCATGCTTGGTAACAAAGACCAGATCAAAAGTCTGGCAGCAGCACTGGACATACAGCAGTACATGGTCATCACGGAACAAAGAGAAGCCATTATCAGTAAGTCAATGTACGATAAATTAGCATGGCATGAGCAGCAGCAATTTAAAATTCAACTACAGTAAAGTAATTCACCTGACCAATAAATGACTGGCAAGGCTAGCAGCATGTTGGCAGAATATTAATTATGAGCAATACCATAAAAACTCCAGACAAACCTAACATAGGGGCCAATGATCGCCTGGGTTTCACCCTGTTTCTCGCTATCGTGATACACCTGATCATAGTGCTCGGCATAGGCTTCACCAATTCCGATGCAAACCAGGCAGAGACTATGCCCAGTCTGGACATCATACTGGCCAATTCAAGCACTCCGGAACAACCCGACAACCCAGATTTTCTGGCTCAGGACAACCAGATCGGTGGTGGCAACCAGGATGAAAAAGCACGCCCCAGTGCACCCATCTCAGCACCCGCCCCCATCAATGAGCAGGGCCTGACAGACCGGGCACAATCGCGCAAAATCGCAAACCGTGTGAAAGTTGAAAATATATATTATATCAATAAGCGTGAAGCAGTAGAAAAGATCGAACATGCAAAGCGCAATGACAGGGCTACACCGCAGGAAGTTAGTATTCAGGAAATAGAACGCCAACAACAAAAGATAGCCAGCCTGCGTGCAGAAATCCGCAAGATGACCATCAATTACGCCAAACGCCCACGCTCAATCACCCTTACCGCCAGCACCCGTAAAGCTGTTGAAGCCGGTTATCTGGCCAAATGGGTAAGTAAAATCGAACACATTGGAAACCTGAATTATCCGGCTGAGGCAGAAGTAAATAAAATCAACGGCAGGCTGCGCCTGAATGTCCGTATAAATGCTCTGGGGCAGGTGATCGATACCAAAGTAACCAAATCTTCCGGAGAAGTTTTGCTGGATGAAGCTGCCAAACGTATAGTTCGCCTGGCGCAACCGTTCGACGCTTTCCCCGCAGAACTCAAGAAACTAGCGGACCAGATAGTTATTGTTCGCACCTGGGATTTTAACAGTCACAAACTTACCACTAGCGGCGGCTCCTGATCATGCAAACACAAAACAGCCTCACTAACCAATACCTGCTTGCCACTCCGAATATTCAGGACCCACTGTTCGCATCCAGCATTGTATACATGTGCGAACACAGTAGCGAAGGCAGCATGGGTGTAGTCATCAACCATCTGGCAGAACAGACCCTGCAAGATATATTCGAACAACTTGAAATCGAATGTAATGATCAGGACATTCTCAACACCCACGTATTCATTGGTGGTCCCGTTAAGCTACAACAGGGTTTTGTATTACATACACCCCGCGGCGACTGGGAAAAAACCTTGCCGGTAAGTGACGAAATATACCTCTCCAGCTCGCGTGATATTCTGGAAGCAATTGCTCAGAACAGAGGCCCAAAAGAGTATCTGGTTTTGCTAGGATTCTCAGGTTGGGCAGCCGGGCAACTGGAAAAAGAGCTACAGGAAAACTCCTGGCTGACCACCAAATCCTCCCCCTTGATCACTTACAGTCAGGATATCGATCAGAAATGGCAGATGGCTTTCGACACCCTTGGCTTTAACCTGGACATGCTATCTCCCACCACAGGCAATGCCTGAAGACAATATCACCGCCATCGGTTTTGACTTCGGCAGTTTCTGGATCGGTTCAGCAGTCGGACAAACTCGCACCTGCACCGCTTCACCACTGGAAGCCATACGTGCAAATCAATACAAACCTGACTGGCCACACATCGAAAAGCTAATTAAAACCTGGCAACCCACCCGCCTGGTTGTCGGCCTACCGACTACCATGAATGATCAGGAACATGAGATGACACGTCAGGCGCGCCGCTTCAGTCGGCAACTGGAAGGTCGCTTTCATATTAAAACCGAACTTATAGACGAGCGCCTCACCACCCGAGAGGCGTGGCAAATACTTGAACAGCAAGCGAGTAAAAAACACGACAAACCGATTATCGACTGTATTGCAGCGGTACTCATCACTGAAAGCTGGTTGCATCATTATAAAAATCAGCTTTAAGCGGTTAAATCAAAAAAGTCATTTCTGCTTAATTCTCAATTATGGTATAAAGCGCCTACATTTAGCGACTCAACCCCGGCTATAAAAAGTGACTGATACACCTGTCGAACCACTTATCGAACAACTTAGCGAAAAACTGGCTCCCTTATTCTTCGTAGCTGATCAACCCATCATTATTGGGATCGAAACTGGCGGTTACTGGATAGCCCGAGAAATTCACAATAAACTCAATCCTGACACCGAGCTAGGCAAGCTAAACATCACTTTCTACCGCGATGATTTCACTAAAATTGGCCTCCACCCAACCGTAAAACCCTCTCGCTTGCCCAGCGATATTGATGGTAAAACCATCATACTGGTAGACGATGTTTTACACTCTGGTCGAACCATACGCGCAGCCATGAATGAACTATTCGATTATGGTCGGCCAGATAAAATCTTACTGGTGATACTCATTGATCGAGGAGATCGTGAATTACCCATACAGGCTGATTATGTGGCAAAAACCATTACATTGAGTAAAAATGAACATATCAAGCTTGAAGGACCTGAACCCTTAAAATTCACAATCCAGCAACTAACGACTGAATGAGCTATCAAAACCTGCAACTGACCCAAGACGGCAAGCTCAGACATTTTCTGAGCATCGAAGGTCTCAATAAATCCATTCTCAACGACATACTGGATACTGCAGAATCTTTCACATCCATTACAGATCGAACCATCAAAAAAGTACCTATCCTGCGTGGTAAAACAGTAGCAAACCTGTTTTTTGAAGCCAGCACACGAACACGCTCCACATTTGAACTGGCCGCCCAGAGGTTATCTGCCGACATCTTGAATTTAAACATAAACACCTCGGCCACTGTGAAGGGAGAGTCGTTACTGGATACCATTCAGAATCTGGAAGCCATGCAAATAGACATGTTCGTTATCCGTCATCAGGACAGCGGCAGCTCACATTTTTTTGCTCAGCACGTTAGGCCAGGAGTAAGCGTGCTAAATGCAGGTGATGGACAACATGCCCACCCCACACAGGCGATGCTTGACATGTTCACCATTCGCCGACATAAGCAACAGTTCGAAAACCTGACGGTCGCCATTGTTGGTGACATCAAACATTCTCGTGTTGCACGTTCACAGATCCACGCACTCAACCTGCTTAACACCGGACAGGTCAGAGTCATCGGACCACAAACTCTACTACCCGATCACTGCGAAACTCTCGGCGTACAGATTTACCACGATTTTAATCAGGGCCTGAAGGATGTGGATGTCGTGATCATGCTGCGCTTACAGAAAGAGCGCATGACCGGCGCTTTATTACCCAGCGAAAAAGAATATTTCCAGCAATATGGATTAACTGCCGAACGATTAAAACTGGCCAGGCCCGATGCCATCGTCATGCACCCTGGCCCTGCCAATCGAGGCATTGAAATCGAGTCCAGTGTAATGGATGGCAAGCAATCAGTTATTCTGCAGCAGGTTACCTTTGGTATTGCCGTTCGAATGGCGGTGATGTCAATGATTGCTTCAAGCGCGGAAACAGAGCTATGAAAGTCGTTATTCAAAATGGTCGAATCATTAATCCTGTCAGCACAATGGATAGCGTCAGTGATATATTCATCGACGGCCAGCTAATTGTAGCTATAGGGCAGGCTCCAGCTGATTTTCAGGCCGACCAAACCATTGACGCCAGCGAAAAGCTGGTGATACCAGGGCTTATTGATATTCAATGCAGAGTGCGCGAACCAGGCTATACCCAGAAAGCGACCATTGCCAGTGAAAGTAATGCCGCCGCACATGGAGGAATCACCAGCCTGTGCATCCCACCCGACAGTAACCCGGTTATTGATAACTCTGCGGTCGTTGAACTGATTCATCATAGTAATCAGAAAGCAGGTAATCGCTGCCATTTATACACCATCGGCGCCCTGACCAAAGGTCTGGAAGGCGAACAATTAAGCAATATGGGCACGCTCAAATCTGCTGGTTGCATAGCGCTGAGTAATGCGCAGAAACCGATTGCCAACAATTTGATTCAACGTCGCGCGATGGAATATGCAAACGGACAGGAGATGCTGATAGTGATTCAACCTTACGATCATGCTCTGTATGCCAACGGCTGTGCACACGAAGGCGCTTTATCCACTCGCATGGGCCTACCACCGATTCCTGAAGCAGCGGAAACTGCGGCACTCGCCAAAGATATCGAACTGGTAGTACAAACCGGTGCTCGAACCCATTTTGGCCAACTATCCTGTGCGCGCTCAGTGGAGATGATTCGGCAGGCCAAGAAAGATGGGTTACCGATTACAGCAGATGTCAGTATGCACCAGTTATTTCTAACCGACCGTGATATTGATGGATTTGATACCTCCAAACTCACTATCCCACCCCTGCGCGACGATGAGGACAGGCAGGCATTACGAGAAGGTCTTGCTGATGGTACGATAGATATCATTTGCTCTGATCATCAACCGCATGACCGAGATGCCAAGCTCACGCCCTTCCCATCCGCCGAAGCCGGTTGCAGCACGATAGATACCTTTCTACCACTGGCATTTAGACTGGTTGCTGAGGGCCTGCTTGAGTTACCGACACTGCTAGACAAGATCACAACCAACCCTGCAAAAATATTCCAGTTACCCGCCGGGAATATAGCCCAGGGAGAGTTAGCTGATATAGTCATTATCGATGATCAATGTCATTACCAGTGTGCCGCTGAAAACTTCTATTCCGCCGGTAAAAATACACCATTCGAGGGATGGGACTTTAATGCCAGAGTGGCACAAACGCTGGTGGCGGGAAAACTGATTTAATAAAAAAACTACGTAATTACACCTGAAACTCAGCTAATTTAACGTACATAAAAAACACTCATCACAGATTAGGTTCTAAATATCGAAATAGCTGAAACTTAGGGGGTATTCTGGAAAAACTATGACGTTTTCTCACTAAGAGAGAGAAAAACACCGGCACCGATAGCTATAGCCCCTAAAATATGAAACCAGAATAGCTGCTCACCTAGAAAGACCACCGCCATCAGGGTTCCAAGCACTGGCATTATATGAATAAATTGCCCTGCAGTAGCAGCACCCACCATCTTTACACCCTGATTCCATAATAAAAAAGCACCAATAGAAGGAAACAGTGCTACATAAGCAATGGTAAGCAGATTAGGTGAATTCATTTCCAGATAGACACCCTGAGACAGCACGTAAAGATAAAACGGAATCAACAGCACCACGCCCACCAACATGGTGAATAATAAAAACCCGGAAGAAGACAGCCCTGCAGGTCGCCAGCGCAAACTAATTGAATAAAGCGCCCAGAACAGGGCTGCTAATAAAATCCACAAATCCCCTAAGTTAACTTGAAGAGCCAAAAGATTCTGCACATCACCTTTTACCACCAGTAGCAAAACACCCAGGCTGGAAATCAGCACTGCAATAATTTTGCGTAAACTCATGGATACACCCAACATTATTCGGGTGAGGATAATGATAAAAATAGGGATAAAACTATTGATGAGCAAAGCATTAGTAGCGGTAGTATGACGTACACCTAAGTAAACAAAGGTATTGAAAGCAGCAACTCCTAGTGCTCCCATTGATATCAGCAGAGGTAAATTGTTTCTGATTATTCGCCAGTCCCTGATCAAAGCCATTATAGAGAACGGCAGAAACACCAGCAGCGCGATCATCCAGCGCCAGAAAGAAAGCGTAACTGGCTCTATATCCAGAGACATTGCTCGGGCAAGCACAAAATTGCCCGACCAGAACAACACTGGGCCGCACAACATCAGATAAGCCCAGTTTTTATTCAAAACAGTATTTCACTATAAACAGGGTAGAAGCTCGATTTACTCTTCGGAGGGTAATTCCAACTCATCAGGAAACGGCTGCTCATTAAGATTATGACGGGTATCTCGAGTTTGCTCTCCCCCAAAATTAATTTTCCATTCCAGGTTACTACTTGAGTCAGCGTAAGATAACGCCGTTTTAATAGAGATAACATCAGCCTTATAGAGATCGTATAATGACTGGTCAAAGGTTTGCATGGCAGCTGCATCACCTTTTTCCATAATCTCTTTAATTTCGTTAAAATTACCCTCGCGTAATAACTCAGAGATATAGGGAGAGTTCATCATTATCTCTACCGCACAGGCCAGTTTGCCATCCATAGATGGAACCAGACGTTGTGAGATAACCGCCCTCAGATTGAGCGATAAATCCATCAACAACTGCCCTCGCATATCGGTTGGAAACATATTCATAATCCGGTCCATCGCCTGATTCGAGTTAACCGCATGCAAAGTGGTCAGACATAAGTGTCCAGTATCCGCATAGTTAATCGCCGCCTGCATGGTTTCACGATCACGCGCCTCACCAATCATGATCACATCAGGGGCTTCACGCAAAGCTTCGCGTAATGCATTCTCGTAAGACAGGGTATCTATACCCACTTCACGTTGTGAAATCACCGACTTTTCATGCTTGAATACGAATTCAATCGGGTCTTCAATGGTTAGAATATGTCCACCTTCAACCTGATTTCGATAATTAATCATTGAAGCCAGCGTGGTAGATTTACCCGAACCGGTAGAACCTACCACCAGTACCAGCCCGGTTTTATCCATTACAATTTTTTTCAAAATCTGCGGCAGTAACAGTTCATCAATACTGGGGATATCCCACTTGATGTAACGAATCACCATGGAAACCTCAGAACGCTGGATATAGATATTCACCCGGAAACGGCCTACTCCTAACAGAGTAAAGCCCAGATTCAATTCACGGTTGATTTCAAAATCCTGAATCTGGTCATCGTTTAGCAGGCTATACGCCAGCTTTTGCACATGACCCGGCTTCAATGGATTTTTGGCCATGGGCGTAGTCTTGCCCTGTATCTTGATATGAGGAGTAGCACCAGAAATGAAGTAAATATCGGAGGCTTGCTTCTCCGCCATTATCTTCAGATAGGGTTCCAGTAACTGGGTAGTTGGTTCACGGTCCATACTATTTACCTCTAAATTAGCCCGCTTTCTTCTTCTTCGGTTTCTTCCAGCTCAAAATCATCCCGATGATCATCCACCAACCCGGTCTTACGTGCAGTGTCGCTTTCCAGTTTTATACGTAAACGCAAGTCATTCACTGAGTCGGCATTTCTTAACGCGTCTTCGAAAGTGATCTTACGTTGTTCATACAGGTTGTATAAAGCCTGATCAAAGGTAATCATGCCCTGTACATTCGACTTGGCCATCAAAGATTTCATCTCATGTACTTCACCTTTGAAAATAAGATCAGCCATTAATGGCGTATTCAACATAATCTCAACTGCAGGAATTCGCCCTACGCCATCGATCCTGGGTATCAGGCGCTGTGAAACCAGCCCTTTGAGGTTGAGCGACAGATCCATCAACAACTGCTGACGGCGCTCCTCTGGAAAAAAGTTGATGACACGATCCAGCGCCTGATTGGTGCTATTAGCGTGCAAAGTTGACAGACAGAGATGACCTGTTTCTGCGAAGGCTATGGCATGATCCATAGCTTCACGGTCGCGAATCTCACCGATGAGAATGACATCTGGCGCCTGTCGCAGCGTATTCTTCAGAGCGACCTCATAACTCTCGGTATCTACACCCACTTCACGCTGGGTAACCAGGCAATTTTTATGTTCATGTACAAACTCCACCGGATCTTCAATAGTAATAATATGACCATAACTATGACGGTTACGATAATCCACCATGGAAGCAAGCGAAGTCGACTTTCCCGAGCCGGTACCACCCACAAAAATCACCAGACCACGTTTGGTCATGGCAATATCCTGTAGCGTATCTGGCAAGCTTAGCTCAGCAAAACTCGGGATTTCTGAATTGATAACACGTAACACCAGCCCTGTACTGCCGCGCTGTACAAACGCATTCACCCTGAAACGGGCCACACCAGGCAACGCGATTGAGAAATTACATTCCTGGTTTTGTTCAAACTCAGATATCTGCTTATCATTCATGATAGAACGCGCCAGCATCTGAGTATGACTGGGTGCCATTATCTGCTTGGACACAGTCTGGATCTTGCCGTCAACCTTCATCGCTGGTGGAGAGCCAGAAGTAATAAATAAATCCGAACCATCTTTGCTGACCATCATGCGAAGTAAATCATGCATGAACCCAATCGCTTTATTTCGATCCATTATAACTCTCGTCTATCTCTTGATTTTTCTGCTTACAGTGAGTCAGGGCTAACTGATTTGCGCATTGCCTCTTCCTTGGAAATTAAACCCTGCGCCAGAATTTTCTTCAGATTCTGATCTAGCGTCTGCATACCCATATTTTGTCCGGTTTGAATCGCCGAGTACATCTGAGCGACCTTATCTTCTCGAATCAGGTTTCGAATTGCCGGCGTACCAATCATAATTTCATGTGCAGCGATACGTCCACCACCTATTTTTTTCATCAAGGTCTGAGAGATAACCGCCTTCAGTGATTCTGACAACATGGAGCGAACCATGGATTTCTCAGCCGCAGGGAATACATCAACAATACGGTCGATAGTTTTAGCTGCAGAGCTGGTGTGTAAAGTACCAAACACCAGATGCCCTGTTTCAGCCGCTGACAAAGCTAATCGAATAGTTTCCAGGTCACGCATTTCGCCCACCAGTATGGTATCGGGATCTTCACGTAAGGCTGAACGCAATGCTTCGTTAAAGCCCAAAGTATCACGATGCACTTCGCGCTGGTTAACCAGGCATTTTTTACTTTGATGAACAAATTCGATAGGGTCTTCGACCGTCAGAATATGTCCGTACTCAGAATCGTTTTTATAATCAACCATAGCCGCCAGCGTGGTTGATTTACCCGAACCTGTCGGCCCTGTGACCAGTACGATGCCACGCGGGTATTCGGAGATTTCCTTGAAAATAGCGGGAGCGCCAAGGTCTTCTAACGACAGTATCTTTGAAGGAATGGTACGAAAAACACCGCCGGCACCACGATTATGATTAAAGGCGTTTACGCGAAAACGCGCCAGGCCGGGGATTTCAAAAGAGAAGTCGGTTTCCAGAAACTCTTCAAAATCCTTACGCTGTTTATCACTCATGATGTCATACAGCATATCGTGGACCTGCTTATGTGCCATCTCCGGCACATTGATACGGCGAATGTCACCATCAACCCGTATCATAGGGGGTAAACCTGCAGACAGATGCAAGTCGGATGCACCCTGTTTTACGCCAAAGGCCAGTAATTGAGCTATATCCATTTTAAAACCACATTATGTTTGTTCGTTATAAATAAGATTTAGTGTATATTCGTGAGTTTTTTGAGCTGTTTCAGTCAACGCTCAAGCACACTTCATTCAGCCCTCGTTTGCAGAGAACACAAACGATACAATTAGCGAAATCAGAGCAAACCATTAAAGTAGAAGCATGACACAGTGACTATAGCAAAAACCTATGCATAACATCGAAAAAAATCTTTTACTGGTAAAATCCCAGATTGCCGACGCTGCAACTGCTGCTGGACGTTCATCTAATGACATTACTCTGTTAGCGGTAAGCAAAACCAAACCGACCTCAGATATTCTTGCAGCCTATCAGGCTGGTCAAATTGATTTCGGAGAAAACTACCTGCAGGAAGCCGAGCTAAAGATTCAGGCATTGGCCGATAAAGGCATACGGTGGCATTATATTGGCCCAATTCAATCTAATAAAACGCGCAAAATCAGCGAACTGTTTGACTGGGTGCATAGCGTTGACCGCTTTAAAATTGCCGAAAGGCTCAGTCAGCAGCGTCCCGAGGCACTAAAGCCACTCAACATCCTGCTGCAGGTCAATATCGATAATGAAGCCAGTAAAGCGGGTATCAGTGCCGATCAGGTTTTCAGTCTTGCCGAGCAAATAGCCGAATTACCACATGTCAATTTACGCGGCCTGATGGCTATTCCATCGGTACAGGTTGATTATCAGCAGCAATGTATTCCGTTCGCCAGGATGCATGCATTGTTAAAAGAACTACAGAAAAAACACCCTGAGTGTGACACATTATCAATGGGCATGAGCAATGATATGCCTGCAGCCATTGCACAAGGTTCAACGCTGGTTAGAATAGGCACAGCCATTTTTGGAAAACGTAACACACAGGTCAACGTATGACTCAGGCAACTCTTTGTTTTATAGGTGCAGGCAATATGGCAGGCAGCATGATTGGCGGATTGGTCTCCAAAGGCTATCCTGCCGATAAAATCATCGCCTGCGATATCAATCAGGAAAGACTGGATCAATTACAAACGGATTTTAATATCAGTTGTGAAAGCGACATTAATAAGGCCGTTAGCCAGGCAGCTATCGTAATTTTAGCGGTTAAACCACAAGTGATGCAGTCGGTATGCGGCGAGATCACTCATACACAGCATAAACCATTATTCATCAGTATTGCTGCTGGTTTACGCGAAATGGACATCAATCGCTGGTTGGGTGGCGGCTTGCCGATGGTTCGATGCATGCCAAATACCCCAGCTCTGGTAGCACAGGGTGCCGCCGGTTTATACGCCAACCAGCAGGTCAGTGAATTACAGAAACAACAGGCTGAATCCATCATGCAAAGCACAGGCATCACGGTTTGGGTCAAATCAGAAAGCCAGCTTGATGCCGTTACAGCCATATCTGGCAGCGGCCCGGCGTATTTTTTCCTGTTTATCGAAGCACTCGAAAAGGCAGGCATTCAACTGGGACTGGATGCGGAAACCTCAGCGAAATTGGCGCGCCAAACCGCTCTTGGTGCAGCCACCATGGCTGTTGATAAAGATGTGGTCAATCTGCGTCAACAGGTCACTTCACCAGGCGGGACCACCGAACAGGCAATTGCCAGTTTTATTTCGAATGATATATATGGCATTGTTGCACAGGCGACTAAAGCAGCCAATACCCGTTCAATTGAGCTAGCTGAACAACTCGCTCAATAAGCCTCCTTGATAATCAAAATAAAAGTAACACATAAGCAATATTAATTAAGAGAAACAACCAATGGGATCATCTTACCTGGCTTCACCTCTGCTACTTATCATAAATACACTGTTTGATCTGTATATCATGCTAGTTTTACTACGATTCTTATTTCAAATGTTACGCAGCAATTTCTACAACCCCATCTCTCAGTTCGTTGTACGTGCTACCACTCCACCACTAAAACCGTTACGCCGAATAATCCCCGGCTTTGCGGGACAGGATATGGCAGCGATCGTATTATCTCTGTTACTTTTAATGGTCAAATATTTTCTGGTGCGTTCTCTAGGTGCAGGTGCTCTGGATATAGCCAATGTCCTGACACCTATCGCCAGCATTAGCACTGGAGGACTGGTAATCGTTGCTATAGCCGAAATACTGGCTACTTTTATCAATATCTTTCTGTTCGCAATTATCATTCAAGTTATTCTTAGCTGGGTCAACCCTGGGTCCTACAACCCAATCACTGCATTGCTTTATTCCATCAGCAACCCTGTCATGAAACCGATCCAGCGTTTCATCCCTGCCATGGGCGGGCTTGATCTTTCACCATTATTTGCCACATTGGCTCTAATGGTGATTAAGATGCTATTGATTCCACCTGTCATCTATCTCGCTACCCAGCTATGAACCCTCAACCCTGGTTGCTAGATAAGAATCGCCTGACGATTTACTGCCACCTGCAGCCAGGGGCTAAACAAAATCAGCTCTGCGGCTTATACAATCAACGTTTAAAAGTCCAGATCAAAGCACCCGCCGTTGATGGTAAAGCCAATAAGGCATTAATCGATTTTCTTTCCAAATCTTTCAACATAGCCAAATCTAAAATTCTCATACACAAGGGATTAAACCAACGGACTAAAACGGTTTTGATTGAAGGTGTTGAACAGCTACCCAGCGCTCTAATAGAACTCGACATTAAATAAATCGAATCATTTCCCATAAAATCGATCTATACTGTTTATGAGCTGGGATCATATAAAAAATAAACCCTTTAATTGCTTAATTACCACAGGAGAACAACAGTGAAGACAACATTTAAATTAATCATTTCCACGCTTCTTTTCTGCTTACCCGCTTTCGCTTTCGCAGAAAACTCACAGGCCATTGGGAATTACATCGTCCATTTCAATGCCCTGTCCACCGAATCCTTACCCCCATCAGTAGCCAAAGCCTACGGCATTACTCGTAGTACCAATAGAGGCTTGCTGAATATCTCGGTATTGAAAAAAGGCACTGGGTTTGAAGGGGTGGATGCTGATATTAAAGTCAGCGCGACCAACCTGACCGGCCAATTACGCGAAATCAAACTGCGAAAAATAGAAGAGCAAAAAGCCGTGTATTACATCAGTGTTTTTTCAGTCGCCAACGAGGAGACGCTGGATTTTTCCATTCAAATAACAACACCGGATAAACAGACCGGCAACATCACTTTGCGTCAACAATTCTTTACCAAATAACGTGAAAAATTCTCATACCATCAGGTAGCAGCAGCAGCTTCTGCCTGAAGGCGAGCCTGGATAAAATCAGCATGCTCAACATATAGCAAATCTGATATCTGGCGCATCAAATGCTCTTCATAATGATGTTTCTCACCATCCGCATAGACCACCTTCCACATCAACTCTACCACCCTAACCTTGCCCTGCTGATCTAGCTGCTCATTCATTAAGCGGGTAATATGCTGCAACGAAACTAGCCGATCCGCCTCTTCATGCGCATTCTGCAACAGCGTATCAAGCTCATTCTCAGGCAGCGATAAATGCTTCAACAGCAAGTTTCGGATCAAATCCAGCTCTGCTTCATCCTGCTCAAAATCAGCTTTACTCACCTCGATCAACAACACT
This sequence comes from Gammaproteobacteria bacterium, assembly GCA_050292965.1. GTDB lineage: Bacteria > Pseudomonadota > Gammaproteobacteria > JACNJF01. Next base: position 36,869 of record JBNKMF010000034.1, read on the forward strand.
GCAGTAGCTAAATCGATGGCCATAGCAGGCTCTTGTTTATTAAAACGGTCAAACGTTGGCTTAAGAAAACGCTCTATTAATGATTTCATAACTTCATTCTTTAGTAATAAGAAAATAAATTCAATAGAAATAACTGATCGATAATAATTTTTTAATTGCAAAAACAGCATTATCCTTACACAATAATAATACGCTTTTAGCAGTTACTGTCATGACCCTTACCGAACTCAGATACATTGTAGCAGTTGCCCAGAAAAAGCATTTTGGGCAGGCGGCTCAATCCTGCTTTGTTAGCCAGCCTACACTAAGCATTGCCATCAAAAAGCTTGAACAGGAACTGGATATCAAGCTATTTGAACGTAGCTCTAAAAACGAAATACGCATCACCGAGATCGGTCAAAAAGTCGTACAGCAAGCTCAGAAGGTCTTACGCGAAGCTCAGGTCATCAATGAAATTTCACAACAGGGTAAAGACCCATTATCCGGCACCTTCAGATTAGGTGCTATCTACACCATAGCACCTTATCTATTACCCGGTTTGATACCTCGCATCACAGAAAGTGCCCCACGAGTGACATTGATTATCCAGGAAAACTTTACCCACAACCTGAGCCTGTTATTAAAACAGGGGGACCTCGATGCGATTATTATATCCTATCCATTTGACGAACCCGGCATAGAAACTCAAGCACTATACGAAGAACCGTTCATGGTGGCCATGCATAATCAACACCACTGGAGTGAACGTAAGGAAATAGGCGTTAACGAATTGGCCGGTGAAGACCTGATGCTACTGGGTGCTGGTCACTGTTTTCGCGATCAGGTGCTTGAGGCCTGTCCTCAATGCACCTCTTCAAGTAATGAGCTCACTCGCTCATTGGAAGGTAGCTCACTGGAAACCATGCGCCATATGGTTGCTGCCGGCACTGGCATTACGGTTTTACCCTGTACCAGCATGTTACACAGTCAGCACAATCAGGAATTAATCAAGATTAAGCCTTTTGCCAATCCTCAGCCCAGTCGCACAGTAGCGCTGGCATGGCGCAAACACTATCCTCGTAAGGAAGCTATTCAGCTTGTGATTGATATGGTGCGTGACTGTAAACTCCCTGGAACTCTAAGTATCAATTGAACAAAAACAGGTAAAATCCATAAGTCCCGAGATAAGCATGACTGAACCAGAAATCACATCACAGGAATTAATACGTGGTAAATTAAACAGTGAAACTGCGCGTATCTCCTGGAAAGAATTACAACGCTATTTTGCTGGTGGCTACACGCTGAATGTAGATTTACAGCTGGATTTGATCGATGTTGCCTACCAGATGCATTGCGATAATGCTGCTCAGATTGAACAATGGATGAACAATAATCTGGTTCATCAGGTGAGCAATGAACAGGCACGCGAATGGTATAACGACGACCAGATCATGTGGGCCTGTGTCATAAAACCCTGGGTGCTGGTTCAGCCAGCGGAATAGATATTAGGACCTGTTAACACGTGTTTACAGGCCCTGGCGTAACTGATCAAGGATATTGACCAGTGCATAACCGTCCAGCACGGTTAGCCAGTGAGTAAAGCCTTCAATGATGCGAGTAGAGTTTTTACCAATAGCCTGCACATTCGCCATATCCTGGCTATGCCCCGGCACTATTGGATCACCCAGCATGCCATTAGAAAAAGTTCGTACTATTGAAAAATACCGAATGGGCGGATGCTGGCGTGTATTCAGCCAATGTAAGATCTTGCCCGGTACCTCGGGTACGATATCTAGTAGCAAGCCTTTGGAACGTTGCAGCGTGTCATAGGTAGACCCGCCAAAGAATTCCTTCATCATTCTCAGAGGAAGCGGATCATCCAGCTCTTCAAGTCCTCGATAGGCCAGCACTGTCCCCAGATGCGGGCTGGCAATGGTAATCAAAGCCTTAACATTGCTTGCACCATTGCGCACCAGCGCCAGTCGTGCCGAAACCCCACCCAATGAATGCCCTGCGATAATAAGCGGTTCACCAGGGTAACGATCATTAATCCAGCGCATAGCACCGGTCACTACATTAGCCTGACCCAGCAGAGGTAGTTCTGAGTTTAACTGAAGGAAGACCACTTTATTTTCTGCGTTCTGCCATTTCATCTGAATCGCCTGAATACCGACAGGCGTAGAGATTAATACCGCAGCCCTTTTCCAGCCAAATTGTTGCAATATGGGCGAAACACCTGATCGCTCCCAGCTCATCACATTACCCTGATAACCATGCACCAGCAATAAAACATCGGCGCTTGCGGCTGAAGTAGCCAACAGGCAAAAGAGAAACAGAAATCCGGTTAATTTATGCGAAACATTCATTGTATTTATCCGCAACCTTAAGATTTAGCAGCAAAAAATAAACCAGCACTACAATTATGCATTAACATACCAATTACACATTAGTATTTTCTTATATAAATATGAAAAAAATCAATTCCTCCATTTTTAACGTGCATCTGGAAGATTTTCAGTCATCTGTATTGCAACATTCCCATGAGACTCCGATTCTAGTCGACTTCTGGGCTGACTGGTGCGCTCCCTGCATTAGCATCGCCCCCGTGTTAAATCGAGTCGTTGAATCCTTTCAAGGTCAGGTGCTACTCGCCAAACTGGAAGTAGATGAAGGAGAAAACATGAAACTAGCAGGTAGATATAAAGTACGAGGCTTCCCAACCATCATATTATTTCACCACGCTGAAGAACTGGACCGTTTCAGCGGCGCCCGTCCCGCCCATTTTATAGAGCAGTTCATCGCAAAACACCTGTAACCTGGCGTTTTATACTTTCTCTTAATAACAAAAACAACTCATGTACCAGCCGTTCATTGGTCTGAATTTCCAGCCATTTATCTTTGGATATCCTACGTTTGACCAATTCACGAACAACCTGAACAGTAAAGGAGTCGCTCTCCAGATTAGGGTCGTGGTTACCCTCCGAAATATTCCGAATAGTTCGGCTTAATATTAGCGTAGTAGACTCATCGGCATCCTGATATAGACGCGTTCTGATTCGATTTTCATTGATCAAAGTTTCTGTTTCCAGGCGCTGGCTGCGAACCTGAAAAATAACAACAGCCAACAGCAAGATAGTTATCACCGATAATAATGAAAGCATTTTCTTAACTCCGATTTTATATTTTTAACTGCGTTTTATAATAATTATTCTAGCAGCCCCAGACGTCACAGATGCACCATATGTCGTAAACTTGCAGATCCATTTCATTCAACTAAAATTGCTCTCCTCCAAAAAAATAGTCATCACAAAACAGCGTAGGGTGATATCGAATATTTGTCATGCTGCAGCACGAATAGTCTATACTGTTTTAAAAAAGAGCCACGCTCATTCCTGTGCCAAATTTAGAGTTTCCAGAAAAAATTGACCGGTTTACTATTCAGGACGTACTCGGGAGAGGCGCTCAGGGCGTAGTTTATCTGGCTCACGACCCCCAACTCGACCGCGATGTGGCGATTAAATCGGTTTCCTTAAAAGCCAATTTTCAACAGCAACATAAAATCGATCACCTGTTACAGGAAGCGCGTACTGTCAGTAAGCTGCAACATCCTAATATTGTCAGCATCTATGATGTGGGTAGCGACCAGTTTACCCCCTATCTGGTGCTGGAATATGTAAAAGGTGAATCACTCTATTCGATGATCAGGAAAAACTTGCCCGAGCAACAGGCCATTCGTATCATGCGCGATGTATTAAGTGGTGTCGCAGCAGCTCATTCAAAAGGCATCATCCATTGCGATCTGAAACCTGCAAACATCATCATTACTCCAACTGGACAGGCCAAGGTCGCCGATTTCGGTCTCGCGCTACTGGCAGATTCACAACAGGAAGATGATGATCAGCTTGCCGGTACGCCCCAATATATGGCTCCCGAATATATCGAAACACGCAAACATCAGACGGTTTCGGATGTGTTTTCGCTCGGTCTGGTCTTTTATCAACTGATAACGGGGAAACTGGCAGTGGATGGTGAGGATGTCTATCAGCTGCTCAACGCAATTGCCAATGAACCGATAACACCACCCTCAAGCATCAAGCCTGAAATTGATGAAAAAATCAATGCACTGATCATGAAAGCACTGGAAAAAGCGCCTGAGGACCGCTATCAGGATGCCTCAGAAATGCTCTCTGCACTGGAAAACATGCTCGCCCTGACTGAGGCAGTGAAACAGTCCGACAGCAGCGATGCCACGGTTCAATTCCTGTTGCGGCGCATGAATCACAAGAAGGATTTTCCGGCTTTTTCACGCACTATTTGTATACTGAACCGCGCTTCCACCAGCGATACTGAAAGCCTGTCCACAGTGTCTAATGCGATCCTGAACGATATCTCGCTCACCAATAAATTACTACGCGTGGTCAACTCTGCCTATTACAATCGTGGTTACTCAAAGATCAGCACCATTTCACGCGCGGTCATCATGCTCGGCATTAACCCGGTTAAAAACCTCGCGGTCTCTTTATTACTGTTCGAACATTTACAGAATAAATCTCAGGCACAACAATTGATGGAAGATGCAGTGGCCTCGTTATTCAGCGCGCAGATGGCAAACGATATCGCGGACAATCAAAACATAACACAACGAGAGGAAGCTTTCCTGTGTGCTCTTTTACAACAGTTGGGCAAACTGCTGGTGCGCTTTTATCTACACGAAGAAAGCCTCGCCATTGACCAGCAGATTCAACAGTTTGACATGGAAGAAAACACTGCAGCGTTAAAGATATTAGGCACTTCTTACCATAAACTGGGTATGGCTGTCGCTAAAGAATGGGGCTTTCCAGATGAGATCATCCTGAGTATGCAACCCATGCAGGACAATGAATTCGGAGATAAGAGCAAGCGCGCTGATCCCTTACGGGTTATTGCCAACTATAGCAACCAGATCGTTTATATCCTGAAAAAACCGAAAGATCAGCAGCAGTCTGCGCTGAATAAATTAACCCGGAAATATAAGCAACATCTGGAATTCGATACCGAGGAGGTTAACGACCTTATTAATCATTCTCAGAAAGAGCTCAACAGCTTTGCTAAATTGATCAATTTCAACCTGGAAAAAAGTGTTTTTTACCAGCAGCTAAATGATGAAGAAACACCTGATGATAGTGAACAGGTTAGCAAACCTGCTGAAAGCAGTTTTCAGATATTACATGAAAACACCCAGCAACTAGCAGTGGATCTGCAACGACCTGAAAAGGCGCTGACCGATGGCATCCAGGATATAACCAACACCCTGACCGGCGATTACACTATCATTCAGGTGATGCAGATGGTGCTGGAAACTATCTTCCGTGCGCTACCCGGCTCGCGCGTGATTCTTGGATTACGCGACAAGGCAACTAACTGTATTGTTGGCAAATTGGGTTATGGGGATAAAGTGGATGAACTAATCGAAAATTTTCGTATTCCTCTGGCTTATCAGGCTGACGTATTTCATATTGCCTTTAAGAACAATGTGGATATTAAAATCGATAATACCCAGGACGAAAAAATAAAAGTCAAGATTCCAGACTGGTATCATCGCAAAATTGGCTCCAGCTTTTTCATCTTGTTTCCGATTGTGATCAAACATAGCCCTATTGCAGTGCTCTACATTGACAGTATCGAGAATCGAGATATCCATATTTCAGACGACCAGCTCAGCCTGCTTAAAACATTGCGCAACCAGGCAATCCTGGCAATTAAGAGTCTCAACTAACCACGAGACATTAATGGCTTAAACAGACCTGCAGAAAATGCTATAGCTTCATTCATATTGAATATTTCGCGATTATCAGGATCTTCATTCAGCCACCCCTGTGCAATATCCAGATCGTTTAAAAAAAACATCTCGGTACACAAGCTATCAGAACAGCTGCAACAACCACTCGCAGCCATCCAGTTGATACCAAAATGCAGTTCTGACACTTCAGTAGAATTCAGGATTGTCTGGTTATCCAGCTCAACATGTACGGCTGCTCCACTAACCGCACACTCGGAATCCACCTCAGCACGACATTCGAACATTGCTGCTGGTGCTAGCGCATCCAGTGCACACATAGCATGCACCTGAAACCCGTTAATGCGGATGCGATGTACCCTTTGTTCCATGGTAAATGGGTAACAACCTCTGACTTCACCTGTTTCATCCAGAGTAATCATATCCAGCTTAGTCAGCTTATCCACATGAACCAATGCGCCTTCATTCTGCAATTCTAGCTGTTTTAAGCTCGCTGCCCTGCCCTGATGAAAAAAACTGGTCAACACAGCCATATAGGTATTAGCAGTGTCATTATCGAGTTCTTCCAGATGTTTTTTTAGTGGTAAGATTTTGGCTATGCGCGCCACCGCCTGTTTCACTCTCATGATATTTCCTGCACCATAACAAATAGCGAACCATATCACACACAACACAATAATTTTATGCCCGCAAATATCTTTCCGTTGAAATACATGTCATCAGCCACTATCTGCTAGAATCACCTTTTTCTGATTAAATGACTTATGTCTCGCGTTACTGTTTACAGCACTGGTAGCTGCCCGATTTGCGAACAGACCAAAAAGCTGCTCGCTAAATGGCGTATTCCCTATAACGAAATTCGTCTCGATAACGAACCTTCTGAACAGCGGCGCTTTGTAAAGCTGACCGAAGGCGCACGTACGGTCCCGCAGATATTGATTGATGAGCAATGGATAGGCGGATTTACTGAGCTGACTGAGATGCATATGGAAGACCAGCTGGATGATTTGATGGAGCTATCAGAATCATGACCAATAAGAAATCCAAAAGTATCTTTCGTGTCATATTCGTCAACCAGAACAAAATTTATGAGCTTTATGCACACGAAGTCAGTCAGGCATCCATGCTGGGGTTCATTGAAATCGGCCAGTTTATCTTCGGCGAACGCAGTAAATTACTTGTCGACCCTGCCGAAGAAAAACTCAAATCCGAATTTGAAGGTGTTAAAAACACCTATGTCCCGCATCACTCGATCATTCGTATTGATGAAGTGGAAAAAGAAGGTAAAAATCGTATCCACGACGTGGACGGCTCCAGCATATCCATGTTTCCGGGTAGTCCGTTTTCACAATCACCTACCAGCTGATAATGAGTGTTTGTGACCGGTGCGAATTAGTGTAGTCATCCCCAGCTATAATCGAGCTCATACCCTGCAACGAGCTCTAAAATCCGTACTGAATCAGACCTCGCCAGCTGATGAAATTATTGTGGTTGACGATGGGTCTACCGATCACAGCGCTACGCTGATGCAACAATTCCCTACTATCAAACTGATCCAGCAGGAAAACAAAGGGGTAAGCGCAGCTCGAAACACGGGTATTCGTGCAACAATCCACGAATGGATCGCACTGCTTGATTCCGATGACGAATGGCTAGCTGACAAGCTTATAAACATTCGTCAGTCTCAACATGATCACCCTGAAATAAAATTATTTCACTCCAATGAAATCTGGATTCGCAATGGCGTTCGCGTTAACCCAATGAATAAACACAATAAGTACGGTGGAGATATCTTTCATTACTGCCTACCTTTATGTGTTATTTCCCCTTCTGCAGTAGTTCTACATCGCAGCCTGTTCGATCAGTGCGGTTTATTCAACGAAAATCTGCCAGCCTGCGAAGACTACGATCTGTGGTTGCGCATCTGCCATCAATATCCTGTGGTCTATCTACCTCAGGCATTAATCAAAAAATACGGAGGGCATGACGATCAGTTATCACGCCGCTATTGGGGCATGGACCGCTTTCGCATTCAGTCTTTACATGAGTTAATGCAATTAAAAACCTTAAACACCCTGCAACGACAACAGACCCAGGACACACTAGTTAAGAAACTCAAGATTCTGATCAAGGGAGCGATCAAACACAACAATCAGCAAATACTGGATCAGTTTCAGCCCCTACTTGAACAATACGAGGCCGCAACATGTTGATCTGGATGTGCGCCCTACATTGTGAAGCCAAACCTGTTATCGATTTCTATCGCCTTAAAAAGCATGCTGATAACCACGCTTTCGACCTGTATCAACTAAACGATATCGCCTGCATTGTGAGTGGTATCGGCGATCTCAACATGGCTGCTGCCTGCGCCTGGGCCGCCAGCCATTTCGAGCATGACACCCCCTGCTGGATCAACCTCGGTATAGCCGGGCATAAAACTTTAACGCCGGGAACTACCTTGCTAGCCAAGCAGGTTAACCGTAAAGATAATGCACAGGCCATATACCCGGTACCGCTATTAAAGCATGACTTTACTAGCGCTTGCGTCATATCTCTGCCTGGTGAACTGACGGATTATCACCCAGACGCCGCCTACGACATGGAAGCCTATGCTTTTCTGCACAGTTGCAGGCATTTTACTGCGCTGGAATTATGCGCATGCATAAAGGTCATCAGTGACAATGCCGATAATCCACCTGTGAGAAACAAGGCATATATCAGTCAATTGATCGCCGATAATATTCCAGCAATTAGTGACTATGCTACACGCTTGCAGCAAGTTGCTAACGACATATTCCTCAAATCCCCTGTTTCCTCTACTGCAGGTAAGTCATGACAACACTTGCTCATAAAACTGCTCTGATCACTGGCTCAAGTTCCGGAATTGGGCTGGCTATAGCTAATGCCCTGTTACAGCAGCAGTGCGGAATTATTGGCATTGCGCGCAATCATCAAAAAGCCGCCATCGATAATCCTTTATTTACAGCCTATGAGCAGGACCTGTCAGATCTTAAACAAAGCGAAACTCTGATCAAAGGTATTTGCAAAACGCACAGCATCGATATCTTTATCCATTGCGCTGGAGAGGGCCTGTTTGGGTCAATAGAACAGTTTTCCATTTCCCAGATAGACCAAAATATCCGTACCAATCTAACCAGCGCACTCATACTTTCTCACTATATAGTGCCCAATATGCGCAAGCTAAAGTCTGCAAATATGCTGTTTATTGGATCTGAGTCCGCAATAAATGCCGGAAAAAAAGGTGCGCTTTATTGCAGTGCCAAGTTTGGCCTGAGAGGTCTTGCGCTATCTCTACGCGAAGATTGTGCACGAGATGGCATACGTGTAACGCTTATCAATCCTGGTATGGTAGATAGCCCTTTTTTCGATAAGCAAAGCTTCCGTCCCGGCAATGATAAAAGTAACTCCATCTCAACTCAGGATATCGCCGACTGCGTGCTGCATGTATTAAACAGTAATCCTGAGATAGTATTTGACGAAATCAATATTTCACCGCGCAATAAATCGATAGATTTCAAACCCTCCTGATGGCCTTATCCCTTACTAATTGCAATAAAATTACAAATCCATTGATTGTGTTCGATATATTCGTAGAATCGCCGTATATAATTAATAGATATATCAGCCCAATCTATACCGAGAGGTTTTTG
>JBNKMF010000035.1:0-46229 GCA_050292965.1 Gammaproteobacteria bacterium
ATCTTTTCTGCGCTTCAGTAAATCTGAAAGTGCCTGGTTATCTATAATCGGCCCACGTGCTGCATTAAATAAAATACATCCAGGCAGTAATTCGTCCAGTTGCTGCTGGTCCAGTAAATGTCTGGTTGCATATTCACCTGTGTCGGTTAAGGGTACATGCAGTGTGATGAAGTCACATTCATGCAGGATGGTTTGCAGGGAGACATAGTTTTCTCTGTCATCACCGGCATCCTGTTTGGGTGGATCATTGATCAGGCAGTGGATGCCCAGAGCATCCAGTTTCTGTTTTACTCTTGAGCCCACGTTGCCATATCCGATAATGCCTGCGGTTAGTTTAAATGGGTCAAAGCTTTTTTGCTGTGCCAGGTAGAATAAGACATTGATGACGTATTCAGAGGCAGATTCGGCATTGCAGCCGGGGGCATTGGCAAAACCTATACCCTGTTGTTGCAGATAATCGAGATCAATATGGTCGGTGCCAATAGTGGCAGAAGCCACAAATTTAACTGCTGTATTCTCCAGTAACTGTTGATCCACGCGAGTGACGGATCTGACCAGCAGGCATTCGCAGTCGATTAAATCCTGTTGACGCATTTCTCTGCCGGGCAGGGTGGTTATGCTTCCGAGTTGCTGAAAGGCTTCTGTGGCAAAAGGAATGTTTTCGTCAGCTATGATTTTCATATTTTATAAAGGAATAAAAAAACGTGGGGATTAAAATTATGCAGTGTAAGTTGAATGAGTCAACGGTGCTTTATGGTAAATTCATTCAATACAGAATCGAGCAATCAGTTTTTCCAGCAATGCAATAGTCGGTTTGATTTGCTCTGCTGGCAGGTATTCATCGGGCTGGTGTGCCTGGTCGATTGAGCCGGGTCCAATAACGATAGTTTCACAGCCCAGTTGATTATAGTAGGGCGCTTCAGTGCCGAAGGCGACCGTCTTGCTCTGTTGATGGGTAGATTGTTCCAGAAATCGATTGATCAGGCTGTTTGCATCGGTCGACATTGCCGGTATTCCATCAAATAGCACCGTAAAATCAACTTTCAACTGTCGGCGTCGTGCCACCTGTCTTGCCAGGTCGCGTAATTGTTCGCGCAGATCTTCATAGCGCATGCCGGGCAGGAACCTGAGGTCGATATGCAGTTCGCACTCTCCGCAGATACGATTCGGGTTATCACCGCCATGTATATGTCCGAGGTTCAATGTAGGGCCGGATACCTCAAAGGCTGGATTACTATGCTGCTTCTGAAGCTGTTGCCTGAATAGCATCAGTTGATGCATATATTCATACATGGCTTCCAGTGCGTTATTGCCTAATTCTGGGTTGCTGGAATGGCCGCTTTGACCTGTAAAACGAATGGCTTCCATCAGGATGCCTTTATGTTCACGAATCGGGGATAAATTGGTAGGCTCACCGATGACACAATAGCGCCCCAGCTTTTCTCCATTGCTGGCTAGCAGTTTGGCCCCTGACATGGTGGTTTCTTCATCTGCTGTGGCAATAATGGTTAGCGGGTGTTTGTATTGTTCTGGCCTGAACGCCTGACTTGCGCTGATAGCCATAGCGAGAAAGCTTTTCATGTCACAGCTTCCCAGCCCATAAAAACGGTTATCGCGTTCGTTGAAGCTGAAGGGGTCGGACTTCCAGAGTACTTCGTCACAGGGCACCGTATCGGTATGCCCGGAAAGTATTAATCCTTCTGAACCATGGCCCAGGGTCGCGATTAAGTTAAATTTGCCAGTTTCAACCGGCTGTTTGGTAACCTTAAAGCCCGCGCTATCTAGCCAGTTAGCCAGTTTGTCAATCACAGGTTCATTGCTCATGTCGAGTTCGGGGCGAGAGCAACTAATCGACGGTGTCGCTATCAGTTGCGACATCATGCTGATCAGGTCAGGTAAAGGGTTTCTCATTAAGGAAAGTGAAACTAATGCAAAGAATAGGGAAGACTAAGCAATGCAGGGCGTAGTTGCAAGCATCCCTGACTTAATGTAACGCGCTTAGTCGGTGTTTTTTTTGCCTCGCTTACGACGTTGTCGTGCAGGGTGATGGGCGATGGAAGGTATCAAGGTGTGAAAAGGAAATTGATGCATATTTCCTGAGCATTGAGCTAATGCTTTTTCGAGCAAAAGGTAAATATCGTGAACAGGCGTTTCAGGCAGGTTGGGTAGGTCAGGATTGAGTCCGAGTAAAGCACCTTTTTGCAGCTGAGTTTCTTTACTGTGAGGTAACAGATTACCTACGATCTTACTGAGACCCAGTGCAAATCGAGCCTGTTTGCGCGTTTCATTTAACAAGATGGCGCAATTGTTTTGTGCATCTGGATTTTTACAGCGGATACCTTCGCGTTCAGCGAGGTTGAACTTCTCATGATATCTACACTTGCAGTTAAGGGTCAGGATGGATTTTTCAAATACACAGCGCGTATGGTTAATACTGTGGTAAGCACTGCGGTATTCGTTTTCGTCCATAGCCAGGGATGTTTTATTTTTCCCACTCCATCATTACGGGTGCTTCCCTTTTTTCCATCAACATCTCTTCTGCCTGTAATTCAGATTCGGCAAAGATGATTTTATAGATGTGAGTTGCGTCTGCGGCCTGTTCGGCACGTAGCTGCTTGATAGTTTGTTTGGCCGTTTTATAGTTGTCATAGCGCTCAAGCTTTTCGAGCCTGGTAACAATCTCTGTGGGTCCCTGTGTAATCTTGTATATGTAGTAAAATGACATAATAACGAAAAACCTAGCAAATTGGTAAGGTATTATATAGTAGCACCTGGCGAATTAAAATATGGGATTTTTATTCTTCATCGATACCTTGGATGCTTTATATTGGTGCGGTTGTCGACACCCGGTGCTGAATTAAATTCAGCTTGCAATCAAACATCAGAGTGTTACATTTGCCCGCAGTCAGTAGTCCTTCAATACTATTGTCGTTCCAATATCAAAAAATATCTGAGGGGATATCCATGAAAAAAATCACTTCAACTTTATTGTTGACTTCTTTACTAGCGATTTGCGCTAATTCTGCAAATGCCGATACTCTAGAATCAGTAAAAAGCAAAGGCTATGTTCAGTGTGGTGTAAGTACAGGTTTACCTGGATTTTCAAATGCTGATGCATCTGGTAACTGGCAGGGGCTGGATGTTGATGTCTGTCGCGCAGTTGCTGCTGCAACATTAGGCGATGCCAAAAAAGTAAAATTCTCACCTTTAACAGCGAAAGAACGTTTTACAGCTCTGCAATCTGGTGAGATCGATGTGTTGTCACGTAACACTACCTGGACTCTGACGCGTGATGCTTCTCTGGGCCTTAACTTCGCGGGTGTTAACTACTACGATGGTCAGGGTTTCATGGTAACTAAGGGATTAGGTGTTAAATCTGCCAAGGAACTGGACGGAGCTGCTGTTTGTATTCAGGCGGGTACCACTACTGAATTGAATCTGGCGGATTACTTCCGTGAGAACGGAATGAAATATAAGTCAGTAACTTACGATACTTCAGATGCCACCATTAAAGGTTTTGAAGCGGGTCGCTGCGATATGATTACTTCTGACCAATCTCAGTTATATGCATTACGCATCAAACTGAAAAACCCAGGTGCTGCAATTGTACTGCCAGAAGTTATTTCTAAAGAGCCTCTTGGGCCTGTCGTTCGCCAGGGTGATGACAAGTGGTTCAACATTGTTAAATGGTCTCTAATGGCTATGGTCAATGCAGAAGAACTTGGTGTTACCTCGAGTAACGCTAAGAGTATGATGGGCAGTGATAATCCTGCTATCGGTCGTTTCATGAGCGGGCAGGGAGAAAAACTGGGTCTGGGCGACGACTGGGCTTTTAACATTGTTAGTCAGGTCGGCAACTATGGCGAATCTTTCGAAAGAAATGTGGGCATGGGCTCACCATTGAAAATTTCTCGCGGTCTTAATGCACTGTGGAGCAAAGGCGGACTGCAATACGCACCACCTATCCGTTAATACGGAATCGAAAGGGACATGTCTAACATGTCCCTTTCTTATTTCTGCTCAGTATTTGTAAATCTGCAATGCAGGTTGCTGGTACTGACCAGAAGATAAGAATGGTGTTTCTCGCAACTTCAAAATAAAAATCTTTCCAGTTATACGGAGCGGAGCATGTCTGATAATGATTCGGAAATAAAACCGTCCAAACCGGCAGTGTGGAATGATCCACAGTATCGCGCACTGTTTTTTCAGATTGTTTTAGTACTGGCGTTGGGTTATTTCCTGGTCAGTATAGTCAATAATACCTTGCACAATATGGAATCCAGGGGGATTTCAACTGGTTTTGCATTTCTCAGTGAGCCATCTGGTTTTGGAATATTACAAAGCCTGATAGAGTTTAATGAATCCCATACCTATGGCCGTACGTTTTTTGTCGGTCTGCTAAATACACTTCTGGTTTCTGCTTTAGGTATTATTTGTGCCACTATTGTTGGCTTTATTATGGGTATAGCCAGGCTTTCACATAACTGGCTCATTTCTAAACTGGCAACGGTATATATAGAAACTTTTAGAAATATCCCGTTACTGCTACAAATCTTTTTCTGGTATTTCGCCGTATTGGGCGCTTTACCTAACGTACGCCAGAGTCTGTCTCTAGGCGCTGGCATACAGTTCAATAATCGAGGTCTCTATCTTCCTGCTCCGGTACCGCAGGATGGATTTGCCATTGTCGGCTGGTTATTCTTTATCGGTATTGCTGCAGCATTTTTTATCCGGCGCTGGGCGCGTAAAAGACAGGATGATACGGGGCAGCAATTTCCTGTATTTTTAACCTCACTTGGCATTATTATTGGTCTTCCTCTGCTGGTTTTCCTGATTGTGGGCTCACCCCTCGCATGGAATTACCCTGAGCTGAAGGGATTTAATTTTCAGGGTGGTACTGCAATCATTCCTGAGTTACTGGCACTACTGCTGGCATTAACGATTTATACCGGAACCTTCATAGCTGAAACAGTGCGTGCAGGTATTAATGCTGTAAGTCATGGTCAGACTGAAGCTGCGTTAGCGATGGGCCTCTCTCGTGGCCAGACTATGCGCCTGGTTATCATTCCTCAGGCTATGCGGGTCATTATTCCTCCCCTGACCAGCCAATATCTCAATCTGGCGAAAAACTCTTCTTTGGCAACAGCGGTCGGTTATCCAGACATTGTTGCTGTGTTTATGGGGACTACCCTGAACCAGACTGGTCAGGCAGTAGAAATTACTGCAATGACAATGGCTGTTTATCTGACAATTAGCTTGACCATTTCATTCTTTATGAACTGGTACAACAAGAAAATGGCTCTGGTTGAGCGATAGGGGGAAGATGATGACAACTGAAAATTATGAACCTGGTAATCATCCTAATTTACCTCCACCAGTCAGTACAACAGGCTTAATAGGCTGGTTACGCGTTAACTTGTTTGATGGTTATGTGAATACGGTTTTTACGCTACTTGGGCTTTATATACTGTATCTATATATACCGCCGTTGGTCAGCTGGGCTTTTATCGATTCAGTATGGTCCGGAGATTCACGAGCGGTTTGTGAGGTTGATGGGGTAGGTGCCTGTTGGGCATTTATCAATAGCCGCTTCCCTCAGTTTATGTATGGCTTTTATCCAGATGAACTCTACTGGCGGCCTAATCTCGCGGGTATTCTGCTCATTCTGTTAACGGTGCCACTGTTTATTAAGTCATTTAGTAAGAAGTGGATGCTGGGTGGATTTATCCTGTTTATCTATCCTTTTATTGCCTATGTGTTAATACATGGAGGGGTATTTGGCTTTGCAGAGGT
This sequence comes from Gammaproteobacteria bacterium, assembly GCA_050292965.1. GTDB lineage: Bacteria > Pseudomonadota > Gammaproteobacteria > JACNJF01. Next base: position 5,794 of record JBNKMF010000035.1, read on the forward strand.
ACCTACCAACAAATGGGGTGGGTTGATGTTAACGCTGGTGCTTTCAGCGGTGGGTATTGTGGCATCATTACCTATTGGCATTGTGCTGGCATTAGGCCGTCGTTCTCAAATGCCCATAGTGAAATCGGTATGTGTTATTTACATCGAGTTCTGGCGCGGTGTACCTTTGATTACGGTGCTTTTCATGTCTTCGGTCATGTTGCCGTTATTTTTCCCCGAAGGCACCGATTTCGATAAATTATTGCGCGCTATGATCGGTATCATTATGTTCCAGTCAGCCTATATGGCCGAAGTGGTACGTGGTGGCCTGCAGGCGATACCCAAAGGTCAGTATGAAGCTGCCGCAGCACTGGGATTAAGCTACTGGAAAAGTATGGCTCTTATCATTCTGCCGCAGGCTTTAAAGCTGGTAATTCCTGGCATCGTAAACACTTTTATCGCATTATTTAAAGATACCACGCTGGTATTGATCATCGGTCTGTTTGATCTGCTAGCGATTATTCAACAGGCAAACTCCGATTCATCCTGGCTCGGATTTGACACAGAAGGTTATGTATTTGCCGCTTCTATTTTCTGGGTGTTCTGTTTCAGTATGTCTCGATACAGTATTGCACTCGAAGCCAAACTCCACACTGGACATAAAAGGTAATATCCATGTCAGAGAATAAATATATTGTAGAAATGAATGCTGTACATAAATGGTATGGCGATTTTCATGTACTTAAAAATGTGAATCTGCAGGTCGAAAAGGGTGAGCGTATTGTTATCTGTGGGCCTTCTGGCTCTGGTAAATCGACAACCATCCGCTGTATCAATCATCTAGAAGAACATCAACAGGGACAGATCATTGTCGATGGCACTGAGTTAACCGGTGATCTGAAGCATATCGAACAGATTCGTAAAGAAGTCGGTATGGTTTTCCAGCACTTCAATCTGTTCCCGCATTTAACCATACTGGAAAATCTGGCTCTGGCACCTGTATGGGTTAAGAAAATGCCGCGCAAAGAAGCTGAAGAGATAGCGATGAACTATCTGGAGCGTGTGAAAATTCCTGAACAGGCTAAGAAATTTCCAGGCCAGTTGTCCGGTGGGCAGCAACAGCGCGTTGCTATTGCTCGAAGTCTTTGTATGAGCCCTAAGGTTATGCTGTTCGATGAGCCAACCTCTGCGCTGGATCCTGAAATGATCTCTGAAGTACTGGATGTAATGGTTGAGCTGGCTGAAGAAGGCATGACTATGCTTTGCGTGACTCACGAAATGGGTTTTGCCAAGAAGGTAGCCAATCGCGTTATTTTTATGGATGGCGGTGAAATAATTGAACAAAATGAACCGCATGAGTTCTTTGAAAATCCACAAAACGAAAGAACTCAACTATTCTTGAGTCAAATCATTCAACATTAGATATTTAGGTAAAAAAAGAGCATTTTTTTAGCTTTGTGGGTTATAAAAGCCGCATATTTCGATGAATTGTAGGGGTTAGTATGGCTTATATTGAGTGGAACGACAGTTTAGACACTGGTATTGATGTGATCGATAACCAGCACAAACGTATCGTCGGTTATATCAATCAGCTCGAGGATACCCGTGAGCATCATAGCATGGAAGAAGTAGGCGATGTCCTGGATGAGCTGGTTGACTATACGCTGTCTCATTTCACCTTTGAAGAAAGCCTTATGGAAGAGGCTGGCTACCCATTTATTAAAGCCCATAAACGCGTACATGAGTTATTTATCAGACGTGTCAGTGACTATATGCAGCGATTTAAGATGGGTGAAGATATCACCGAAGAGTTGCACAATACTCTTAAGGCCTGGCTGATAAATCATATTCGTAACGATGATAATGATTATTCTGAGATTGTGCGTACTCAATTGAATACCGGCGATTCACGTCATAGTGGTTGGTTGTCGCGCAACATAAAAAAGATCTTTGGTTAAACATGTAGTAGGGAGTTAATACATATGCAGCGTGTAGAGTGGAAACAGGAATTTGAAATAGGAATCAATGTAATTGATACGCAGCATAAGCGTATCGTCGATTATATTAATCAGCTGATAGATTTTGATGATCATGCCAGTCACGATGAGATTGCTGAACTCATCCATTCATTAATAGACTATACCTATTCGCATTTTGCTTTTGAGGAAGCCTTAATGGAAGAGGCTGGTTATGAATTACTGAGTATTCATAAGCGAACCCACGAAACATTTACAGAACATGTCGGTGAGCTACACCAACGTTTCAATCAGGGTGAAGATATCAGTAAGGATATAGGAGTATTACTTCAAACTTGGCTGATCAATCATATTCAGAATGATGATCAAAGCTATGCGCCTGTGGTTCTGCAGCAGTTAGCTGTTATCGAAAACAAAGATGCTGGTGGCTGGCTTACAAATGCCATAGGGCGCTTTTTTAACTAGGGCCTGTTAACACTAATTTGATTGCCTCTGCTGGAGGCAAAATGGCCTCGGCCCATCGGGTTGAGGTGAAAAATTCGTGTGGCACCAAAGCTAAGCTATCTTTCCATTCACCTCAAGGCCGCTTTTTGTTATGGTTATCGGTCTGTCCCAATCCTATATCCTGTAAAAATACTGTGTCCAGAATTGCGCAATTACCTTCACACTTAATAAACCAGATTGCAGCGGGTGAGGTCGTCGAACGGCCTGCCTCGGTGATCAAAGAGCTGGTGGAAAACAGCCTGGATGCTGGTGCCAGTAGAATTGATGTAAATGTCGAAGCTGGTGGTCTGAAGTCTATACAAATTATTGATGATGGTTGTGGCATCGAGAAACCTGATCTGGCGATGGCGTTGTCGCGTCATGCTACCAGTAAAATTCACTCTCTTGATGACCTGGAATCTATCTGTAGTCTGGGGTTTCGAGGTGAAGCTTTACCCAGTATTGCGTCAGTATCCAGGTTAACCTTGTCATCAATGGTTGAAAATGCTGAGCATGGCTGGAAATTATCAGGGCGTGACCACCAGCAACCAGAGCCTGTTAGCTTGCAGCATAAGGGGAGTGTTATCGATGTTCGAGACCTGTTTTATAACGTTCCTGCTCGCAAAAAGTTTTTGCGTACTGATCGTACAGAGTTCAATCACATCGAAAGTCTGTTTAAAACGCTTGCATTAAGTCAGCCTCATGTTGCGCTTTCATTGACGCATAATCACAAAATAGTTTACCAGTTACCCGCAGCGGCTGACCCCGTTTCTACCTCTCAACGTTTAGCAAAAGTGTGTGGACGTGAATTTTCACAAAGTCTGATTGATATTGATCATATGGTTGAGGGTCTGTCATTATCTGGGTGGGTTGCGATGCCTACCTTCTCAAGAAGCCAGGCCGATATGCAGTATTTCTTTGTTAATGGACGTATGGTTAAGGATAAGGTAATTAGTCATGCTGTGCGTCAGGCTTATCAGGATGTGTTATTCCATGGCCGTCACCCGGCCTTTGTGCTCTACCTGGCTATAGATCCCCGTTATGTCGATGTGAATGTACATCCACAAAAACACGAGGTCAGATTTCGTAACTCTCGGCAGGTCCATGATTTTCTGTATAGAAGCCTGCATCAGGCACTGGCAGACATTCAACCGGAACAACAAATAAATAGCCCAGCTTTCTCACTCAATACCGAACCGCAAAGAGTGTTAGAGTCAGTTCATCAGCAAACAGAAATGGAAATCAAGCCAACTCACTCGAGTTTTTCATACTCTGACTCGAAGCGACCGGTATCTCAGGTAAGAGAAAATATGGCTGCATATGCTCAATTATTGGCGCAGCCGGAAACCAGTGAAGAAAATAAAGCGCCGCCACTGGGTTATGCATTAGCGCAGCTAAAAGGCATTTATATTCTTGCTGAGAATGATCAGGGGCTGGTTTTGGTGGATATGCATGCGGCGCACGAACGCATTGTGTATGAGCGGTTAAAGCAACATTCACAGCAGGAAGGCATAATATCTCAACCCTTATTGGTACCTCTAACCCTGCATGTCAGCCAGTCAGAAGGCGATCTGGTGGAAAATCAGCAGCAGGAATTGACGCAGTTTGGTCTCAAAATGGAGCGCTTAAGTCATGAGCAGATTCGAATCAGGGAAGTGCCTGCATTATTGAAACAGGCGGATATCGAAAAACTGGTGCGTGATGTTCTGAGTGATTATATGGAGCATGGACAAAGCCAGCAGGTTGAACAAAAAACCAATGACATTCTCTCTACTATGGCCTGCCATGGTTCGGTTCGAGCAAATCGACAGTTAACTACCAGTGAAATGAATGCACTATTGCGAGATATCGAGCACACTGAGCGTAGTGGGCAATGCAATCACGGGCGACCGACCTGGAAACAGTTAAGTCTCCAGCAGCTGGATTCCCTGTTTCTGCGAGGTCAGTAAGCTATGTCTTCTGCTAAACCCAGAGCAATATTGTTAATGGGGGCTACAGCGACTGGCAAAACTGATTTAGCAGTAAATATGGTTGAGCGCTTTCCTGTCGAGATCATTAGTGTCGATTCTGCATTGATCTATAGAGATATGAATATTGGTACCGCAAAACCGGATGCCGAGACTTTACATCGCGCACCGCATTATCTGATCGATATTCTGGATCCTGCACAAAGCTGGTCAGCCTGGGATTTCGTTCAGCAGGCGCAAAGCCTGATTTATGAGATAAACCAGCGCGGAAAAACTCCCCTGCTGGTGGGGGGTACCATGATGTATTTTAATGCGCTTCAGCAGGGTTTAAACGATCTACCTATGGCAGATGAAATAATACGTGAAGCATTAAATCTTCGCCTGCAGCAGGAAGGATTAGAGCGCTTGTATGATGAGCTAAAAATAATAGACCCAGAGTCAGCTGAGCGAATAAAACCAGAAGACCCGCAGCGAATATTGCGTGCACTGGAGGTGTATATGGTGACTGGTAAGACTATGACCCAGTTATTGCAGGTCAAAAGCAGTAAGCCCGATATAGACTTTCAGCAGGTCATTCTCGACGTAGGTGACCGAAAGCTGCTGCATCAAAGAATTGAAAAACGCTTTCATCAAATGCTGGAGCAAGGGTTTGAGCGTGAGGTGATACTATTGCATCAACGCGGGGATCTGAACCTGCAAATGCCATCAATGCGTTGCGTGGGATACCGCCAGATGTGGATGTATCTACAGGGTGAGTATAATTACCAGCAAATGGTCGATAAGTCGATTGTATCTACTCGTCAGCTAGCAAAACGGCAGCTGACGTGGCTACGTAAATACACTGAAGCATTGAAAATAGACTATAACAACCCTACATATAGCGAAGTGTTTAAATATTTAGATTTATCTGAATAGGTATTAGTGAGAAATTCCGTATTATAGGGAGTTGAAGTTTCTGATACACTCGTCCAGATATTTGATATAATTACAAAATTTAGGAGTGCCACATAATGTCAAAAGGGCAAATGCTACAAGAACCCTTCCTCAATGCTTTGCGTCGCGAGCATGTTCCTGTATCAATCTTCCTGGTAAATGGAATTAAATTACAGGGACAGATTGAATCTTTCGATCAATTTGTCATTCTTCTTAAGAACAACGTCAGTCAGATGGTTTACAAGCACGCTGTGTCAACCATTGTTCCGGCCAGGAATGTGCAGATTGAAAAAGCGGATGAAGAGTTCAATCAGTAATTCGACTATTCTAAATCGTCTCAGGGAGCTTTGATTGTTAGAGCTTGAGCGCCCAAGAGGCGGTGAATTAGCATTGCTTGTACATATAAATTTTCCTGATAGTGCCGATCAGGATGATCTATCTGAATTTGTTGAGCTGGTGCGTTCTGCTGATGTAAGCGATGTTGATATTGTTGTCGGTAGTCGACACACGCCTTCTTCAAAAACCTTTGTTGGCAAGGGTAAGCTCGAAGAAATCGAGGTTTTGGTACGCCAACACGAAATAGATGTTGTCTTATTCAATCATGCTTTGTCACCTTCTCAGGAAAGAAATCTGGAAAAGGCATTGCAATGCAGAGTGCTGGATCGTACCGGATTAATCCTGGATATATTCGCTCAAAGAGCGCATTCCTTCGAAGGTAAGTTACAGGTCGAACTAGCTCAGCTTAAACATCTGTCAACACGCCTGGTTCGTGGCTGGACTCATCTGGAAAGACAAAAGGGCGGTATTGGATTACGAGGACCAGGTGAAACCCAGTTGGAAACAGATCGTCGCCTGTTGGGTAAACGCATTAAGTACCTGAAAGCTCGACTTGAAAAAGTCAGCAAACAACGTCAGCAAAGCAGACAGGCCAGGACTAAAGCCGAAATCCCAAGCCTCTCTCTGGTTGGTTATACTAATGCTGGTAAATCGACCTTATTCAATGCTTTAACTGATGCTCATGCTTTTGCCGCAGATCAACTGTTTGCTACTTTGGACCCCACTTTACGCAAGCTTCAGATTAATGATCAGTTGTCTGTTATTCTGGCGGATACGGTAGGGTTTATTCGCCATTTGCCGCATGATCTGGTGGCGGCTTTTCGCGCGACTTTGCAGGAAACTCAGGAAGCCGACCTGATTTTGCATGTGATTGATTGTGTCGATGAAAGTCGGCAGGAAAAAATTGATGCGGTTAATCAGGTGTTGAACGAAGTGGGTGCTGAAAATACGCCTCAGTTACAGGTGTTTAACAAGATAGACCTGGCAGATTATCAGCCTCGTATAGATCGAAATGAAGCGGGTAAGGCAGAGCGTATCTGGTTATCTGCCAAAACCAGGTCTGGTTTTGATGAGTTTAGAGAAGTTATTGCTGATTTTTTTCTTCCTCAAACTCTTTGTTACGAAATTACTATCAATCCTGATGAAGGTCATTTACGATCCCGACTGCATGATGAGAAGGTGATAGCCTCAGAAACCTATAATGATGATGGCTCAATACGGCTAATAGTTAACATCAGTGAAGTTCAGATCAAAAAAATGTGTCGACACCTTGAAATATCTGCAGAAAGATTCCATATCTGTAGCGACAGACTTGCAGTCGTAGCATAACCCATCTTACAATTCACAGCCTTTATTAGCTGTCAGTAATTACGATCCACAATAATCAAATTTGGAGAAGCCTTATGCCCTGGAATGAACCGGGTAAAGATAAAGATCCCTGGGGGCAACGTAACAACGATTCGCCGCCTGATCTTGATGAAGTTTTCAAAAACCTGAAGAAGAAACTGGGCGGTATACTCGGAAGTGGTCGAGGGGGTTCAGGTGGCCGCAGCAGTGGTGGTGATGACTATACCGGCATCGTTCTAATTGCTTTGGTGGCAGTTATTGTCGTATGGCTACTCAGTGGCGTATATATCGTAGATGAAGGTAAGCGTGGTGTAGAAACCCGTTTTGGTGCGCGCAGTTATGTTACACAACCAGGTCCCCACTGGAGACTTCCCTGGCCTATTGATGCTGTAGAGATGGTGGATGTGGGTGCTTTACGAAAGATCAATCATAATTCTCAAATGCTTACTGAAGATGAAAATATCGTCGCGCTAAGCTTTGAAGCTCAATACAACGTTAAAAATGCACAAGATTATATATTTGAAGTAAGAGACCCAGATCTTACCCTGAAGCAGGCAGCCGAAACAGCAATACGCGAAGTGGTTGGTCAAAATAAAATGGATTACATCATTACCGATGGTCGTGCTGAAATTACTTCTAAAACCAAAGTTATCATGCAGAAGATACTGGATTCTTATAAAACTGGTCTGAATGTACTACAGGTAAACCTGAATGAAGCTCAGCCCCCAGAAGCCGTACAGGATGCGTTTGCCGATGCCATCAAGGCACGTGAAGATCAACAACGAATTATCAACGAAGCCAATGCTTATCGTAACGATATCGTGCCTAAAGCTCGAGGTGATGCTCAGGGTATGCTGGAGGATGCCGAAGCTTATCGTACTCAGGTCGTTAAATCCTCAGAAGGTGAAACAGAACGATTTACAAAATTACTTACTGAATACCAGAAGGCTCCAGAAGTGACTCGTGAACGACTCTATCTGGAAACCATGGAGCAGGTTATGTCCAGCAATCCCAAGGTTTTGCTGGATGTTAAAAATGGAAATAACCTGACCTATCTGCCGCTGGATAAGATTATGCAAAGAAGTCCAGGCTCCTCCTCATCTTCCAGTATACGACTGCCTACGACTAGCCAGAGAAGTGGTGCTGCTGCTAATCTTAATTCCATGGATGAGTTTAGACGCAACAATTCGCGTACTCGTATACGGGAGACAAGATAATGGGAAATATTAAATTTGGATTGTTTGTAGCAGGTTTTATCGCTGTGGTTATCTGGTTGTCGACCTACATGGTCCACGAAAGAGAGCTGGCGATTAAATTTAAACTGGGTGAAATCGTTGATACGGTTAAAGAGCCTGGTATCTATTTTAAATTCCCTTTCATTAATAACATACGCAAATTTGATAGCCGGGTACTGACTCTGGATACACCACCAGAACGCTATCTGACCAGTGAAAAGAAGAATGTTATTGTCGATTCTTACGTCAAATGGCGTATTTCCAACCCACGTGACTATTACACCTCTACTCAGGGGGGGGATGAACAACGTGCTGTATCTCGAATTATTTCCATCCTGAACGATGAAATGAAAGGGCAGTTCGGTTCCAAGACCATCAAGGAAGTAATATCTGGCGAACGTTCAGCTATTATGCAGGCGGTAAATGAAAATGCGGGTGCGAAAACAACTGACCTTGGTGTAGAGTTAGTCGATGTACGTATCAAGAAGGTTGAGTTACCACCAGATGTTAGCGATTCGGTATACGAGCGTATGAAAAAGGAACGTCTCACGGTGGCCAAGGCTTTCCGTTCTGCAGGTGAAGAGCAGGCCAAGGGCATACGTGCAAATGCAGATCGTCAACGAACTGAAATTCTGGCTGAAGCCTATCGGAAATCTGAACAGATTCGAGGCGATGGAGATGCATTAGCGGCCAAGATTTACGCTGATGCCTATGGTAAGGATAAAGAGTTCTATTCTTTTCATCGAAGCTTGAACGCCTATCGAAACAGTTTTTCGAATGATAGCGATATGATGGTGCTAAATCCTGATTCTGATTTCTTCAGGTACTTTAAAGAAGCTACTGGCAAACAGTAAGCGCTATCCCTTAAAATACGGGCGGATATAACCGCCCGTTTCTATGACTACCCTATGAACTGGAATGATTTATTTGGCGCTTTGGCTCTGGTGTTGGTGATTGAAGGGCTGTTGCCCTTTATTAACCCACGTAGTTATAAGAATACCATGATGCAAATGTCATCATTTCCGGAAAAAACCATACGAATGATTGGGTTTGGAAGTATGATTGCTGGTGTTATCTTTTTGTATTTAGTTAGAGGTTAAAACTTGCACGATTCCTACTCTAATCGTTGGTTATTACCCGATGGCATCCAGGAAATGTTGCCTCCGGATGCCAAAGAAATTGAAAAATTACGCCAGTCAATTCTAGCTCTGTATGATAGCTGGGGTTATGACCTCGTTATGCCTGCAATGGTTGAATTCACGGACTCATTGCTAACAGGTACTGCCAATTCTCTACAGCGTAAAACATTCACTCTGGTGGATCAGGTCAGTGGGAAACTGATGGGTGTGCGTTCAGATATGACACCACAGGTTGCACGTATAGATGCTCATCAACTGGCTGGCAAACAACATACCTCACGATTATGTTATTGCGGACATCTGCTGCATGCACAAACCGATGGATTAAACCCTAGTCGCTCCCCCTTACAGATAGGTGCTGAAATTTTTGGCAATGCTTCGATTGAAGCCGATATAGAAGTGGTCAGTCTGATGCTGGAAACCATGCACAGTGCTCACTTGAAACAGGTTTCCATCGATCTGGGGCATGTGGGTATTTTCCGAAGTTTATTTGAGCAGAGTGGGCTGGATAAGTTACTGGAACAAAATCTGTTCGATATGTTACAGCGTAAATCGATACCCGAATTGAAAAGTTTTCTGCAACAGCAGGATCTGTCGGATAATGAACGCCAACAATTCTGCCAACTGGCTTTATTGAATGGTGATGTAGAGATAGTCCAGCAGGCTAAAGAAACTTATAGCAATACCAGTGAAGAATGCCAGGCTGCACTGAATCATATTGAAGCCGTTGCTAAAGGCATTCAACAGCGTTATCCAGAAGTATTAATCCATTGCGACCTTTCCGAACTGCGTGGTTATGAATACCATACAGGCCTGGTTTTTGCGGCCTTTCTACCGGGACAGGGCCGCGAGATTGCACGTGGCGGACGTTATGACGATATCGGCTCGGTGTTTGGCGTCGCTCGGCCTGCAACAGGTTTTAGCACCGATTTGCTGAATCTCTATCTGCTGTCAGATAAGCCTGAGCCTTCATTTGAGACCATCCTGGCACCAAATAATAAAGATGATCAGCTTAAACAGTTGATTGCTGATCTTCGTCTGCAGGGAAAGCGGGTAATTATCGATTTATCAAATGGAGAGCTCTCTCCTGAACAACAATCCTGTCAACAGGTGATCGTTCGAAACGACAGTGTCTGGGTCGTAAACGAGATTAAATAAAGGTAAAAAACAATATGGCAAAAAATGTAGTCGTTATCGGCACCCAATGGGGCGATGAGGGTAAAGGTAAAATAGTTGACCTGCTAACGGACAAGGCTAAAGCGGTGGTGCGTTTCCAGGGTGGGCACAATGCTGGCCATACACTGGTTATTGATGGGGTTAAAACCGTTTTGCATTTAATACCCTCCGGTGTTTTGCGTGAAAACGTTTTATGTCTGATTGGAAATGGTGTGGTGTTATCACCATCAGCTTTACTCGAAGAAATCGATATGCTGGAAAAAAATGGCATTCCTGCGCGTGAGCGAATCCGCCTGAGTGAGTCCTGCCCATTAATTTTGCCTTATCATATCGCACTGGATCAGGCGCGTGAAATTGCGCGTGGTAATAAAGCTATTGGAACTACAGGGCGAGGTATTGGCCCCTGTTATGAAGATAAGATTGCACGTCGTGGCATTCGTCTGGGCGAGTTACTCGATCCTGAGCATTTTGCAAAACGATTACAGGAAGTGATGGAATACCACAACTTTTCGTTAAAGCACTATTTCAAACAGCCTGAAGTCGATTATCAGACCGTTCTGGATGAAGCGTTACAGCAAGCTGAGCAGATTAAAGATCTGGTGGGTGATATCCCCGGCATTCTGCATCAAATGAAAGCAGATGGTGAATCGATTATGTTTGAGGGAGCGCAGGGCGCCTTACTGGATATAGATCATGGTACCTACCCCTATGTGACATCATCAACCACTACGGCTGGTGGCGCAGCTTCTGGTTCTGGGGTTGGTCCAGCGGATCTGGATTACATACTGGGTATTGTCAAAGCCTATACCACCCGGGTTGGCGCGGGGCCATTTCCAACTGAACTTGTGTACAGCATGGATGAGGATAAAGGTGATAAAACAGGTAAGTATCTAGGTACCAAAGGCCATGAGTTTGGCGCAACCACAGGGCGTCAACGTCGCTGTGGCTGGCTGGATATTGTGTCCTTAAACCGTTCGCTAAAGATTAATTCAGTGACAGGCATCTGTATTACCAAACTGGATGTGCTGGACGAACTTGAAACCATTAATATTGCAGTTTCTTATGATCTGAATGGTGCGAATATGACTACTCCTCCCGTTGGTTCTGATCGCCTTGCAGAGTGCATACCTCAGTATATTGAGATGCCTGGCTGGCAACAATCAACCATAGGTATCAAATCTTATGATGATTTACCGCAGGCCGCCAGGGACTATCTGAATAAGATTGAAGAGCTAACAGGCACGCCGATTGACATTATCTCAACCGGGCCAGACAGGGCAGAGACTATTGTTAAAAGGCACCCGTTTGAATAATTTTATTAAGTCAGAGCTAAGCTATACTTAGGTATGCCTTTTTTTTATGCACTTATTACTGGCTATATATTCTAATTCGATCAGACTATACAGTAACAAGAGCAGTCTGGAATCATTATGAAGTGTAACACTCTGTATGTAGGGGTTGGCCTGATGCTGTTACAGGCCAGTGCTGTAGCCGCGGAGAATCTGTGGCAGGAAATATCTACTGCACAACGCAGTGTATCCCCTCAAAGCCAGTCAGCACGTTACTATAAAAGCGATACACAAGCACTTAAGCAGATTCTATCTCGCGCTGGGATGGAGGGGCCAAATCAGCTTGATACCCGTATTGAATTACCCATTATTGATGGTCAAATCGAACAATTTCAACTAGTTGAATATTCGATGATGGCTCCCGTCCTGGCAGCTAAATTTCCAGACTTTAAAACCTATAAGATCAAAGGTATAGATGACCCGAGTGCGAGTGGTCGTTTAAGCCTAACGCCAAATGGGTTTAATGCGATGATAGTTTCCCGTGAAGGGACATTTTTTCTTGATCAGGAAAAGAATGGAATTCATCGCGGTTACAGTAAAAAGTCATCGTCACCTGGAGCTCCTTTTAAATGTGGGGTGATAGGACATGATCACAACCACCCAGTTACTTTAACAGCTAACCGCTATGCTCAGCGTACAACAGGCAGCATTCAGGTATATAGATTAGCTTTGGCAGCAGATTATGAGTATGTGACCGCCGTGGGGGGGACCAAAGAACTAGCTCTTGCTGAAATGTCTAACACAATCAACCGGGTAAATGAGGTTTATGAACGTGATCTGGGTATTAGACTGGAACTAGTGGGGGACAATGAAAAAATAGTCTACGCTGTCAACAGTACATTTGACGACCCTTATACAAATACTAATCAAAATCTAATGCTGGAAGAAAATCAGGCGATACTGGATAGTGTGATCGGTAGTGGGAATTATGATATTGGACATGTTTTTGGAACTGGAGGAGGAGGTGTCGCGAGTGTGGGCTCGGCTTGTCAGAATGGTTACAAAGCACAAGGTGCTACTGGATTACTAGGATCTTCTGGAGAGGCTTTTTATATCGATTATGTTGCTCATGAGATGGGGCATCAATTTGGTGCAGACCACACGTTTAATGGCACATCCTTAAACTGTGGTGCAGGAAATCGATCAGGAACATCTGCGGTGGAGCCTGGCAGCGGGGCTACGATCATGGGTTATGCCGGTATTTGTACAGGTGAAAATCTACAGTCCAATTCAGATGCTCATTTTCACGCTAAGTCTATAAGTGATATCAACAGTTATACTTCTTCTAGAGCTGGTTCATGTTCGTCTACCATAACGGCTGCTAACCCTAATCAACCTGTAGCTGATGCGGGTGTTGATCACACTATTCCGAGTGGGACACCATTTATTTTGACGGCGAAAGGTAGTGATGCTGATGTGCTAGATACACTATCTTATAACTGGTACCAGATTGATACAGGGGCTCCAACTGACAGTCAAAGTTTTGGAGAAGATCTTGGAACAAATCCATTATTCCGTAGCTATCTACCAAGGTCAGAAGCGGTTCGTCATTTTCCTGCTCTGGGTACAACCTTAGATAATATATACGACTACAGTGAAGTTCTTGCCTGCAATAGTAGAGATATTAATTTCAGACTCGCGGTTAGAGATAATAACGGTGGTATTGGTTACGATAATGTTAAGATAACTGTTGATGGTAATTCTGGACCTTTCCAGGTGACGTCTTTCAATTCCTTCCAGGACGTTGCTCCTGGAGTATATTCGCTTTCCTGGGATGTCGCTAACACAAATCAAGCCCCGGTTAATTGCAGTTCGGTTAAAATCAGTCTTCTTACCTTTAATCCAGCAGTCAGCACTTATAAAGAAACGATACTGTCCAGTAGTGAAGCCAACGATGGTTTAGCTCAGATCACTATACCAAATCTTTCAGTTACTAAAGCCCGTATCAAAGTTCAATGCGAAAACAATGTTTTTTATGATATCTCTGACGAATATATAAAGTTAACTGGTTTAAGCGCTGCTGATACTTCAGGCAATACGGTGTTTTATAATAACGAGGGCTATGGTTATTCATTATTTGCTGATCCGGCTAGTACTAGCTGTGTGTATACCACTGTACCTCCTGTACCTACACGTGTAAGCAGTGACTCGAGTGGTGGTGCTGTTGGTTTGTATGGGATGATCTCTTTGTTTTCACTATTGATGTTCAGATGGCGCTTAATGTTTAGTTTAAAGTCTAGCTAAGAGAAGTTTATATTGCGGTGAACGAAGCCTGTCTCAAGGTTTACAGTGAGGTTTAATTATTGCGTTATATTGTAATGCATATTGATGGGCTTTCTTCATTAATTGCAAGTGCCGATTATTAAGAACGGTATCACTTACTCCCTCAATCAGTTTTACTCCGCAGCGAAGTTCATATTTGTTCATTTCATCTGCTGTAATACCCGGGATAATGACTGCACGTTGAGGTAGGCCCATTAGCCTTAAATCTCCCTTACTTACTGCCAACTGAGCATCCTGCTGAGGATTCGCATCCTTAATCCATTGTAACTTTTGTTCTGACTTGCTTAATGTTGAAGTGTCAGAGGCACATCCACCCATAAGCGCTACCATTACAATAAGAATGATTAAATATTTCATAATAACCTTTGTCTATTGTTTGGTTGAATGATGCCAGAAATACTTATCAGTGTATTGCTAAAAAAGTTGGCTGATAGAATTTATGTTCGTTGATAACTGGCCATCAACCCAGCGGCTAGCATAAACATTCCGCCGAATAGCCTGTTGATTCGGCGTTGGTGATTGTTACTTTTCATCCAGCGAGCAATCGTTGTCGCCAATGCGGCATAACCCAGCATCACAATGATATCGACGCATAACATGGTTATTGCCATGATGCTGAACTGTGGAATATGGGGTGCATTTAAATCGATAAATTGAGGTAATAAAGCAACCAGAAAAATAGTTGCTTTGGGGTTGGTCAGGTTGACCAGTGCACCCTGCCAGAAGCGTTTGCTATAATTTAAATCGCATTCATTGTCGCGAGATATGTTTAATGGCGCCTGTCGCCATTTCTGAATCCCAAGCCAAAGCAGATAAGCTACACCTATCCATTTGACTAAGGTGAAAATCTCATCCGAAGAAGCCAGTAATGCGCCCAGGCCTATGCCCACAATTAAAAATTGAGCAGCCAGGCCTAGCTGTAACCCCAGGATCGCAGGCAGGCTATGCCTCACTCCATAAACCATACCGTTACTCATGGTGTTAACTGCACCAGCGCCAGGTGTCACAGAGATTAGAATGCAGGCAATTAGAAAAGCGAACCAGATTTCTATGGTCATTGGATTAGAATCAGACTGAGTTGTGGAACATAGGTGATGATAAGCACCGCGAGTAACAAGATAAAAAAGAAAGGGATAGTCGCTCTGTATAACGTCATAACCGGTTTCTCAAATCGATAACTGGCGATGAAAAGGTTCATACCGACAGGTGGAGTAAAGTAACCTAGCTGCATATTGGCCAGAAAAATAATGCCCAGGTGAATTGGGTGAATACCATAGCCTACTGCAATGGGAAGGATGATAGGAACAATCAGTACTAGAGCCGAAAAAATATCCAGCATCATGCCCAGTACCAGTAAAAAGATATTTAATAGAATTAGAAAAGTGAGCTTATTTTCGATATGTTGACGAATGAAGTCGAATAACCGAGCGGGAACATCAGTATCTATCAGGTAATTGGTCGAAGCCAGCGACACACCCAGAATGATCATGATACCGCCGACTAGCACCATAGACTCACGCACAACAGCAGGTAAATCTCGCAGGCTGATTTCTTTTAGAATGAAAACTTCAACGATGAATACATACAAAGCGGTGATAGCGGCAGCCTCTGAGACTGCAAAATAGCCACTATAAATACCACCTAATATAAGAATGGGTAAGGGTAGCTCCCACCTGGCCTTTTTGATCGAATCCCATGCATCGGGTATTTCATCAATATCGGCTGAGGGTGGTTGTTTTTTTTGAGTCATGCTGTAGATGCCGAGTAATACCAGCATTAGCAATCCAGGCAATACGCCTGCGACAAATAACTGATCAATACTCACCGGGTCATCCAGATCCATTTGCTGGGCGACCACACCATAAATAATCAACGGTACGGCTGGTGCGAACAGTAGACCCAGGCTACCTGAGCTGGTTAACAAGCCTAAGGAGAACTTTTCTGAGTAGCCTTCCTTGGTTAGTGCGGGATATAGCAGGGCGCCGAGTGCAACAATGGTTACCCCTGATGCTCCGGTAAAGGCAGTGAATAGAGCGCAGGCAACAATGGACACAATGGCTAACCCACCAGGTAGCCAGCCCAGTAAAGCACGCGTCAGATTAACCAGTCGTTGTGATGCCTGGCTTTCACCTAGCAAATAACCTGCGAAAGTAAACAGGGGGATAGACAGTAGAACTGGCATTTCAGCAAGGCGGTAGATCTCTATGGCAATAACGGATAAATCAATCTCTTCCGAATAGAAACCGTACATGGCACCGGCAACAATCACTACGAAAAGCGGCGTGCGTAAAACCGCTAATAACAATAAAAATGGTGTAACAAGAACAGACATTTACTGTTTAGCCTTGATGAAAGAATTGAAACACGTGATGAACCAGGTGGCGCTAAGAAGAAGATAACGTAAAGCGATTAATCCGAAAGCCAGCGGAATAATGGATTCCATAACCCATGCGGGTAAGTCCTGAAAACCGAGTAGATTACCCTCATAGTCAAGATGTACCCAGCTTGCGCCATGCCAGGCGATTACAGTGCAGATAAATGTAGTAAATAGTCCGACTAAAAATTGTATAAAAAGGTGGGCATCTTTGGATAGATATCTAGACAGTAAGTCTATGCGGATATGTCTGTTATCGCGACTTGCAACTGCGGCACCAATTAGGCCTGTCCACAGCACTAAAAGGCGCAATAATGGATCAATCCAGATATATCCGAAATCAAAGAAATTCCTTAAAATAATTTGGCCACTGGCAAGAATGATCATACTGGCGAGTAATACCATTAACAGGCTGTCTTCTAACAGATGTGTTAGTTTAGTAAGTGAGCTCATGTATAGGGGTAGGGTTATCTGATTTCACTAAGTAAACGATTCATCTCCTGAACAAGTTTTTTATCGATTCCATCATTATCCATGATTTTTTGAATCGATTTCTGCGACAGCTTTTTCCAGCGTTTAACCTCTTCTGGACCAGGAGTGATTACTTTTATTCCCTGAGTTTTAAGCGCTTCAGTCGCATTAATATTATCCTGGCGATTAATTTTCTCCAGGCGCTCAAATACCTGATCCATTTCATCAATAACTATTTTCTGGTCATCTGGTTTGATTTTGCTGAAGGCTTTTTTACTGACTGCCAGTGTGCCGATAAGATATAGCACCGGTGTGTCAATCATATAGTTGACCTTGCTGTGCCATTGAAAAGCTATCGCCCCAGTGGAGCTTGCGGTGATAGTTTCTATTAAACCGGTTTGCAAACCGGTAAATACATCAGCCAGGGGTAATGCTATGGGCTGAACTCCCAGCGCGTCAAAGGATTCCTTGATCAGGCTGTCACCTTCCGGCATCCAGACCTTGGTGGCGCGAATTTGTTCAAGGTTCGTTACGGGTTGGGTAGAAAAGATACGACCGAATCCTCCTTCGGTGATGCCGAGAAGGATAAAGCCATTTTCAGCCATATGCTGTTTGACCCTTTTATCCATGATTTTACGTACATGATCCACTTCTGCGAATGAGTCAAATATCATGGGGAGGCTGAATAGCTGGATTGATGGATCTATATGCGTTAAACCACTGGAACTAAAAGCTCCACCCTGAAGCTGGTTAATGCGAATCTTACGGTGTACGCTGGCATCATTGCCCATGACACCACCGGGGTAGAATTTAAATTTCACTCTGCCTGAGGTTTTCTTTTTGATGACGACAGCACCTTTCTTCATCTCCTTCATCCAGCTGGTTCCAGCGGGAGCGATGGTCGCAATCTTCAGCGTAACTGCTACGGAACTCGTCGAGAAAATCAGGTTCAGGGCGAGCAGGGCCAGAGTAATACAGATTTTTTTCATAGTAATGTTAGATTAAAAATATTCGTTAGACTGTTCTAATAGTATTGCGGCGTGTTGGCGGGCCAGAGTATTAATTAGTACCAGATCTTTTTCATCAGTTTGAGTGTTGACTACTTCAGTAAGCAATTTATCGTGTAATTCCCGATCAAAAACCAGTCGTGCATAGTGTTCGGCAAATAAAACATTGACCATCAGATTTTTGCCTTTGGAAAGCGCCCTGGCTTTTTCAAAGTGCAAACGCCCGACTTCCGGTTTTCCTCCCAGAGAGGGGGGGATCTGGGATGCCAGGACTCCCAGATAAAGGTGAGCACCGCCAAAATCGTAAGCTTCATTCAATTCTATTGATCGTTCAAACAGTGACTGTAATTTTGGGATTTGAGCAATGGCATTCCAGTCATCGCTATTCACCTGAATCCAGGTTCCCCAGGCACTGGCAAAATCATAAAGCAAGGGTTGCTGGCTAACATTGACTTTTTTTAATTGTGGGGTTAGCTCATCTGATTTTTTGTCCAGCGAATCACATAAATCTTTCAGCTCCATGCAGAGTGCCCTGTGAGCATAGTCGTACGACTTCTGAGCCAGCCTTTTGGCGCGTTCTTCATCTTCAACAAAAGCCGAGGTGTAGGAGCCATATAGCTTTGACCCTGACAGCAGTATAGCTGTGTTTTCAGGATCACCCTGGATAAGGCTGTCGATCATAATCAGATAGGCGGGTGCTCCTGCTTTTACTGTCTCCAAATCGTTTTGATTAAGTATCGCTTGCGATAGGTTATCTGCCATGTTTTGCGTGGCTGAGCTGATCATGCTTGCACATGCTGATAGCTGTATACAAAGAAGAACAAACGCAAAACGGCGGATATAAGGCATATGGACTAGATGTATTTAGCGACGGAAAGGTTGAAGTTTCGCTGAGACTATCAAGCTAACTCTCGGCTTGCAATGGATTCTTTTTGGCGCAATCATGTAATGAATTCTCCCAGCAAAAATAAGTCAATAAAAACATTGATGCTTTTACCTTTTCAGGATAAAGACCTTCACACCATTGTTGTATTTCAGTTTGTTATCTTTATGATATTTGTGATTAGTATAGGTGTTTTTTGCGTAAAAAAGCCTGTTCGGTGGAGAAGTATCGTCAGGTTAAATGATTTTGAAGAGCACAAGCTGCTAACATAAGCAGGATTTTTAGAGACTAAATGCAACATTGTACTGGTTTGAGTCCTTGTATTTTGTTGCCAGGCTGAGGGAACCGCTTGTCATCCGGTTATCGATTGTATCAGCCTGAATACGACCAGTATCAGGTTCTCCATCATCAAGGCGTGACTCTATTATTTTTGTAAAATATCCATCCAGCTTTCCGAATATTGTCACATGACCTGATAGCCTCAATGCGCCATCCTGAATACCTATTTTGCCGCTATTGGAATTGACAGGTCTGGTTGTATCCATACCACCGCCAGGTATCAGGCCAGCAGCTCTAAGATGAGCAAAAACCTTCTCTGATTCGACTGCACCGAATACTTCTAAAGTAACAGTATTGATTTCATCCCAGGTGCCCTCAATAACTCCTGATCCGTTACCGCTGATATCGCTTTCTTCTAGCGCCCTGTAGACATCGAAATGATTTTGCACATTAGAATCATCACCGGGTAATTGCCTATAGCGGTCTTGATACGTGGCGATAGCAAGGTGAAGTCCAGAGACATCTGATTCTATGCGTTTAAGTTTGGCATTCACGATCATCTCGCGACTTTTCATTACAGCACCAACCAGAAGTCCTGCAATGACCAGAACGATAGCAATCTCTACCAAAGTGAAGCCTCTATTTAGGTTGTTATTCATTATCTTACGTTAAGTCCAGGATTTTTATATATTTAAGAATCCAGATTTCAACTATAAAAATGTGTTATTAGTTTTGTAGCGGCTTAAGTACCAGAAAGAAAACAACAGATTGTTAGACGTTTTACATGAAAAACACTAATCCTCATTGGTGGAAAAATTCTCCCACTAAATGAGCAATATGAGTAATCAATCTTTTAAATGGCCCATAAGAATACAATTGATTTAACCAATTTACAGGTTTGCAAGTGGGTAAGGTAGTAAATATCTACCTTAAAATAGTGAAATAGTGTAGGTTTTTTTAATAAGGTTACTAAGGTTGTCGTAACAAAAATCATGGTTATAAGTGCTATTCATTACGCAAAGCTTCAACAGGATCCATTTTGGCAGCACGCCGAGCTGGTAATACTCCAGCAAGCAGTCCGATAATTACTGCACTTGATTCAGCCAGCAAAATATAATTCCAAGGTGTATGTACCGGGAGATCCGGTAAAAATAACTGTATCAATTGCAAAATTGCTGTTGCACCAAATAATCCCGTGAGTCCTCCTATTGCCGAAAGTACCACCGCTTCGCCCAGGAAAAGTAACATGATCTGATTATGTTCAGCCCCCAGTGCTCTGAGCAATCCTATTTCTGAGGTTCTTTCTGCAACGCTAATGGTCATGATTGTGATAATACCAATACCACCCACCAGCAAGGAAATTGATCCGATTGCCCCCACAGCAAAGGTAATGATGTTGAGGATTGAACTCATTACATCCAGCATCTGTTGCTGACCGGTAATGGTGAAATCTTCACGACCATGGCGTGCAAGTAATAATCGTTTGATGGCTGATTTGACGCTTTCTTCATCTATGCCGGGATGATATAGCACATCGACTTCCATCAAGCCTTCGCGATTAAACATTGCCAGCCCACGTGCTAGAGGAATATAGACCGTATCGTCCAGGTCAAACCCCAGTACCTGCCCCTTGGATTGCATGACGCCAATTATGCGGTAACGGTCACCGCCTATACGTATGCGTTGCCCAACAGGATTTAAGTCACCAAATAATTCCTGTTTGACCTTACTGCCAAGTACAGCCAGTGCGCGAGGAGCGAGTGGGTTGTCGGGGGGTAAAAAATCACCTAGTAAAACCGGCATCTTAAACGCCTGAGGGAAGTCCGAGCCGCTGCCATATATAGTAGTGCGACGAGTGCGATTGTTGCCTTCAACTTCGGCATTACCCTGAATAAAACCGACAACAGATTGTGCAAATGGCAGACGTTTGATAGCTTCTGCATCTTCTATAGATAATGGTCTGTCGCTACCAAAAACCCCCATCGATACACCCAGAGTGTCAGTTTTACCCGGATTAACAGCCACCAGAGTAGTTCCAAACTGAGTGAATTCTGCAAGTATAAATTTATGCATCCCCTCACCGATAGAGGTCAGGATGATTACCGCCAGAATGCCCACCGAAATACCCAGCATCGTGAGCAGACTACGTAACTTATGTGTTAGTAGCGACGTTACGGTGAGGTGAATGAAGTCGGCGATACGCATGATTAATGACCTTGCAGGGCATTCACTGGATCCATCCGCGCAGCCTTACGTGCAGGTATCAGGCTAAATACCAGTCCGGTTATCAAGGCGACAATAAGCGATGCTATTAATGCCCACAACGGTGGGTATACCTGCAGATCCTCAACGGCACTGGACAATCCCCAGCTACCCAGGCCACCAATGATGAACCCAAACAGCGCACCTAGCATGGATAACAGTAATGCCTCGCTCAGAATTAATATCAGTATGGTATTGCGTGAAGCCCCTATGGCTTTCAATAACCCAATTTCAGCGGTTCGTTGAGACACTGCTACCAGCATTACATTCATGATCAGAATTCCAGCAACGCCCAGGCTGATTGCTGCAATCGCCCCCAACGCGTAAGTCAGAGCAGAGAGAATACTGTCAAAAGTTTTAATCACTGCATCCTGAGTGATGACAGTAATATCCTTGACGCCGTGATGGCGTTGCTGAATAGTTTGTTCTATAAACTCGATCACCGAGGGTATTACGTCAGAATTTTTTGTCTGGATCAGGATGCGAAATAAGCCTTCAGTGTTTAGTAATGATTGTGCAGCAGCGATTGGTACAATTACCACTTCCTGTACATCAACGCCGATTGATCTACCCGTCGATGCCATCACCCCGATGACACGATATCGATTATCAGCCAGGCGTATCCATTGGCCGAGTGCGTTGTGAGAACCGAATAATTCATCACGGATCTTGCGCCCGATGACACATACCGATGCAGCCCGGTCCCATTCGGTTGCGGGCAGAAAATCCCCACTGCCCATTTCCCACTGTCTGACAGCTAGTAATTCGGTGGTGGAACCCATCAGGGTTACCTGGCGCTTGCGGTTTTGCCAGGAAGCTTCTACTGCACCGATATTCAGTGGTGCAATATTCGTGATGGAAGCGTTTCGGGTTAAAGCGCTGGCATCGGACAGCGTCAGGTCTCTGGGGGTGATACCCATCATGCTTAAGCCTGCACCTGAGGTTTCACTCTTGCCCGGAAGTACAATCACCAGATTGGTGCCGAGTGAGGTAAATTCCTGCAACACATATCGACGGGCGCCGTCGCCTAAAGCTGTTAGCAGTAATACCGAAGCCACGCTAATGCTCATTGCCAGCAACATCAGCAGGGTACGACTGCGATATCCATTCAGGGATGACCAGGCAAAACTTAAAATATCGCGTTTGAACATAGTCATCTGCTGGGATTATCCTGGTCCGATACGATACGACCATCGACCATTTTAAGTGCTCGTCTGGCACGTAGCCCCAGCTGGGTATCATGAGTGACCACAATCAGGGTAATGCCATTGGCGTTGAGTAACTCAAGGCTCTGTATCACATCCTGACCAGATTTCTGATCAAGGTTGCCGGTAGGCTCATCGGCCAGTAATACGGAAGGCTCAGTAACCGTCGCTCGCGCAATCGCAACACGTTGGCGTTGACCGCCAGACAATTGATCGGGTTTATGCTGTTGTCGATCTTCCAGGTTCATGCTGCTAATAGCCTGCGCTACTCTTTGCGCTCGAATTTCGGGGGCTATGCCTGCGAGGGTTAGTGGCAGCTCAATATTTTCTGCCGCAGTTAGTCGTGGAATTAAATGGAAAGACTGAAAAACAAATCCGATCAAACGGTTTCTTGTATGGGCTTCCTGCTGCTCATCCATATCAGTAATGTTGATCTCATTAAGGACATACTCTCCGCATGATGCATGATCCAGCATGCCAATTAAATTGAGTAGAGTAGATTTACCTGATCCTGAAGGCCCCATTACCGAAACATACTCACCCTGCTGTATTTCCAGATTAATATCATCCAGTGCATGAACGGTCTGATCACCTACCTGAAAGTCGCGATGAATGTTGGATAGTTTGATCATTTTTTATTCGCTGACGACTTTAACCAGTGCACCTTCCTCAAGACCTTTCTTATCGATGGAAGACACAATTTTCTGTCCCTGTTTAAGACCTTGCAGAATCTCTGTGAACTCCCAGTTGCTTAATCCTGTTTTGACTTCAACCTCACCAATGGTGTCGAAGTCAGGGTCGTATAAATATACTCGATTGCCTTTTAATAAAGCCTGGCTCGGTATACGCAAGCTGTTTTGGTGCGCATCAATGATGATTTCAACATCGGCAGTATATCCGGGTAGCATGTTTTGGTTGTCATCAGCTGTAATGAAGTCAACCTCGATATTTACGGTACGTGCCTGTTTTTCCTTCTCCAGTACATAAGGGGCGACACGCCTGACCTTGCCCTCAAAATAATGTTTCCTAAAGGCATCCAGAGAGATACGCGCAATCATACCTGTACGTATTTCGGGTGCGTCAACTTCATCAATGGGTGCTGAAACATATAGACAACTGGTATCAATAATATCGATAGCTGGTGGGGTAGGGATGCCGACAGGGGAGGGTGTGACGTACTCTCCCAGCTCGCCATTCACTTCGGCAATGATGCCATCGAAGGGAGCGCGTAACTGGGTTCGTTGCAGGGCCGCTTCAGCGACTTCAATACGTGCTTGGCTTACACTCACATTGGCTGTGGCGGCATCACAGGCTGCCTGACTGGCGCGTGATTGCCCGACTGCTTTTTCAGCGGATTCATCGGAGGCTAGTCCGCGTGAGAGCAGTTGAGATAAGCGGTGAGCTTCCTGTTGCGCAAGCTCTGCCTGAATACAGGACTGCTGTTGCAACGACTGGCTGGAGAGTAACTCAGATTTGGCCAGTTGCAGTTGAGCACGTAAATCCCGGTTCCAGATTTCAAATAAAAGCTGACCACTGGTGACCCTTTCACCCTCGCTTACTGGCAGGTTTGCTATCTGGCCACCTAGCGAGGGTGACAGGCGGGCACGGCGACAGGCATTCAGAGTGCCTGCACGGGTATTGGTTATAGTGCGCTGAATCTCACCCTGAGTGACCTCTTCTATTGTTACCTCAATGAGCTTTTTTCTTTGTGCCCAATAAACGAATGAAGCGATGATTACCAAAAGGATTAACAGCCAGAAAAATATCTTTAATTTCGCCATGTTGTATTCCTCAGTATTCTGCACGTTCCTGTTTACGATTCTATCAGAGGTATCAGATTGATTACGGACAAAAATTTATAGTTCCGCTAGAGGGTAGTATTTTTATAGCTAAAATTGTTTCAGGCTAAAAAAATGAATCTGAAGAGGCTCAATCATGTAATATATCCGGTTACTTCAATTATAAGTATTTATAAAATATATTAAAAAATATGGTGAAACAGGATGTGTGGTTTTGGAAATTGTTAAAAAGACCTCATAATTTTTATCCTATGCTAATATATTAGCAACTACTTCTATTCCATAAATTAAGTACTATTCAATGAAAATCTGTAGGCTTAAAAAATTATTTAGACTGCTCACGCTCTCTACAGTGACAGTATTTTCTGTTTCGATACAAGCAGACGAACTGGCTGATATCGTGTCTGATGCCATTAGTGCGCATCCCCTGGTTAAGGAAAAAGTACACGTGTACCGTCAGGTACTCAGTGACCAGTCGATTGCTTCCAGTAGTAACCGCCCCAGTGTTGATCTGCAGGCATCAACGGGTTTGTATAATACCGAGTCACCCTCTACCGGTGGCAATGCTGTTGATTATGACAGCTCTCGTGTCGAGCTATCAGTGACACAAAACCTGTTTAACGGGTATCAGTCAACTAACCAGATTAAGCAAAATGAGTCCAGAGCGCAGGCAGCCTTATATGATCTTTACGATACCGCTGACAATATTGCATTGAATACCATTCAAGCCTACCTGAATGTGTTAAAGCATAAAAAACTCTACCAGCTAGCTAAAGAAAATGTGGCATCGCATGAAGGGATACTGGCTCAAATCACGGAACGTAATAGCTCAGGTGTGGGGCGTCGTTCGCAGCTACAGCAAACAGAAGGACGTGTGGCCAGAGCGCATGCCAGCCTGATAGCGCAGCAAAATAATCTGAATGATGCGTTAACCGAATTGCACCAGTTACTGGGTCGTTATGTAGAGGCGCAGGATTTAGTTGAACCATCGTTACCTGAAATACCGCGTGAAGACTTGAATACGTTAATCGATCAGGCATTGTTACGACATCCGGCAGTAAAAGTAGCCAGCAGTAATATTGAAGCTTCTCAGTTCGATTATCAGCGCAGCAAAAGTTCTCGTTATCCGAATCTCGATTTACGCCTGGCTTCTGAATGGGGAAATGATATTGGAGGTGTTTCTGGCGATACTTCTGAAGTAAGTCTGGTGTTGAATCTGACTTATAATTTCTACAATGGCGGTGCTGATGAATCGGATCAAAATAAAAAAATCAGTGCAGTTTACGCACAGAAAGATTTTGCTGCACGTGTCCGTCGTCAAATCATAAATACACTGCGCCTGGCCTGGGCAGCTGATGAATCTCTGCAGCGCCAGCTTGATTTTTTCCAGCAGTATATTCTAAAAGCCAGTGAAACCGTTGGCTCATATCGCGAAGAGTTTTTTATTGGTCAGAGAGATTTAATCGACCTGCTGGATGCGGAAAATGAATTGAACACAGCGAATAATGATTACACCAAAGCCTATTTCGATTTAATGGCCGCTCGTTACAGAGTGTATGAATCCTTGGGTGGGTTGTTTGATGCTTTAAATTTACACTCAGAGCTTAGTGAAAATGATTTCACCATCGCACGCATAAAAGCCAATGAGAAGGATGCGCTACCTTTACCCAAAGATGAAGATAAGGACAAGGAAGAGGATACAACTGATCATTGTGATAATACCCTGAACCAGCAAACCGTAAACAAATACGGTTGTTCAGTGGATGGTAAGGTAGAACTTGCGAAGTTATCAGTGAATGTAGCGCCGATAGCTGAAAATGACTCATTGGAAGTCGATGGTCACGGTGTATTGATTATCTCTCAATCTCAATTACTCGCAAACGATTCTGATATCAATGGAGATCAATTGACCATCACCGGTTTTACCAAAGTAACGAATGGGAAACTGGCCTTTAGTAAGGAAAAGAATTTGGTCTATCGTCCCCAGGAGCGTTTTGAAGGCATAGACTCTTTCACCTACACTGTATCCGATGGCAAAGGTGGTGTAGATACCGCGATGGTATCTATTAAGGTTGTACAAAGCTCCTTAATTGATCTGACTAAAATGCAACTGGTGAATTTTAAATATATGAGTACTGATTTGACCGATAGCTCCAAAGAAAAGGTTGAAATGATCATCAATCAAATCAAAGCTGCGGGTGAAATTCAGATTCGGGTTTTAGCTCATACGGATAGTACAGGATCAAATTCTTACAATATGAAGCTATCGCATAAACGTGCTAAGGCGATGCGAGATTTGTTGGTGGCACGAGGCATAGATCCTGCCTATATCGAAGTTCAGGGTATGGGTGAAGAAATGCCGATTGCAGATAATGCAAGCAAGGAGGGTCAGGCGATCAATCGACGCGGCGAATTCATGTTCAGGGCCAGAGGTACCTCTTTTTAGCAGGCTAATCCGTCAAAAGCTGTCATTTGAGCTACACTTTGCGCAAGCGAAATACTGAGCCAGATTACTTGTTTAGACGACATATCGATATTGCAAAATGCTATCCACTGCTTGCATTGTGCCTGCTGATCTGGCTTCCATTGATACCATCAGCTGATCCATTTGTAAGCGATGGCATGTTGCAGAGTTTAAAACAGAATTATTCCGATCAGGCTTACAGGCGCGGCATCGCACTGAATAAATTGCTGGATGAATTAAAGGACAAAGACGAAGATACCCAGCTGATTGAAGTTAATCGCTTCTTTAATCAGTTTCAATATCGAGAGGACAAGGATCAGTGGGGAGTTAAAGATTACTGGGCCACACCACAGGAATTCCTGGGTACCCAACAGGGGGATTGCGAAGACTTCGTCATTGCCAAGTACTTTGCATTAAGAAAACTCGGAGTACCTGATAACCGACTTTACCTGACCTATGTAAAAGCACTCAATCAGAATGCCGCACATATGGTATTAAGTTATTTTGTGACGCCTAAAAGCATCCCCAAAATTCTGGATAATTATAATCCACAGATTCTGTCAGCATCAAAACGGCTGGATCTGTTACCAGTATATAGTTTCAACGCTAATTCCCTGTTCCTGAGTAATGCATCTGCAGGCCTGGGAAAATCTCTACCCACCGATAAAATCAAGAACAGCAAGTGGAAAAAACTGCTTGCTGATTTCAGGAAAGACGCACAATGACCTTATTCAAGCAAATAGCATTGTTAGTGACACTGGTATTCATCATTCTTGCCAGCGTTATCCTTATCAACGACTTAAATCGCACCCGTGATTTTATGCAGGGGCAACTACATACTACAGCACAGGATATGGCAACTACCTTAGGGATAGTGATCAGCAACCTGCCGCAAAGTGATGACCCTGCGACACTTGAGGTGTTGTTTAATGCGGTATTTGATAGTGGTTATTACTCGCGCATTAAACTGGTTTCAGTAGATAACCAGACTATCCAGCAAAAAAGTCAGCAAGTCAGTGTTGAAGGCATACCGGACTGGTTTATCAGCCTGATTCCATTGACTCAGGCTCAGGGCTCTACCCAGGTGATGAAGGGCTGGACTCAACTGGGTCGACTTGAAGTGACTATGCATCCAGGGTTTGCCTATAGCAAGTTATACAAAACTCTAATCTCAACCGTGAAATGGTTTGGTTTAATGTTTCTGGTCGCCCTGATACTGCTGTGGCTGGTGTTACAGTATCTGTTGCTTCCCTTGAAGCGAGTTATGGAGCAGGCCGATGCGATTCAGAACAACTGTTTTGTGCAGCAGGAATCATTACCCCGAACCATTGATTTGAAACGTGTCGTCGAGGCCATGAATAATATGGTGTCAAAGGTACAGGTGATATTTAATGACCAACAGGAAAGCCTGAGTAAATATCAGAAGTTACTGTACAACGATAAAGTAACCAATCTGGGTAATCGCCTGTATCTCATGGATAAGTTGCAGCAGGCAAGCTCAGAGCAATCACAGTTTCACGGCTCGCTTGCGATCTTCAAACTGGTGAATTATGAAAATGCCAGGGAGCGTCTGGGATATGAGTTTTCAGACACCTTGATCAAAAAAATAGCGCAGCTACTGGGAGATGAATCAAATCTACAATTTCCAGCTCGATTGAGTGATGATGAATTTGCCTTTCTATTCGCAGCTGATGAAGAATCGACACAAAACTATATGCAACAGCTATTTTTTCGCTTCAAAGAGTGGGGTCAGGTAACCCAGTCAGAGGTCGAACTGTTTCTAATTGGAGCGATTTCGGCAATCGATGGCAGTAGTACTGCTGGAGAGATT
The DNA here is from genome assembly GCA_050292965.1 of Gammaproteobacteria bacterium. GTDB lineage: Bacteria > Pseudomonadota > Gammaproteobacteria > JACNJF01. The sequence continues at coordinate 34,572 of JBNKMF010000035.1, forward strand.
CTATCGGGCATCGATTACTGTCTGACCCTGGCTGATGGCAGTGGTCCCTGGTCTATACAACGTCGTGTATCTAATCAGCTCGATTTGCCTCAGGGCAAGATGCAGTGGCGACATTGGCTGGAGCAGACCATCACTTCTAAACGTCTATTCATGGTGGGGCAACTGGTCAAGCATCCCAATGGACAGAACGTACATAGAGAACTTTATATACGAGCCAGGGATGAATCAGGTCAGGTGTTGCCTGCATCAGCCTTTATGCCGATGGCAAGCAGCCTGGGTATGGCTATCGATATTGATAAGGCAGTGTTTCAACTAATTTCAGAAATTCAAATGGGCGATGAAAAGTTGCCGATGGCCGTCAACTTGAGTGCCGCTTTTTTTGAACAGGCTGATGCTCAATATGAGTTTGAGCAACTACTTATACGATGTCAGGAACGCGGGACAGTTTTATGTATTGAAGCCAGCCACAGCATTCTGGCGCAGCATTTGATGATGTGCTGGCAGGTTGCTAGCAGAGTGCATCAATCGGGTCATCAGATGGGTATAGATCATCTGGATATAGGGCAATCCCTGGACCTGTTGAAAATAGCTCGCTTCGATTATGTGAAGATCAATGCAAGAACCCTGCATGATATTAGTCAAAACGATATGTCTGCAGGCTATCAGGCATTGAAGACACTAACTGATACCATGAATATCACGCTAATCGCAGTTGGGGTTGATTCAAAAGAACTGTATGAAGTACTGATTGAGCTAGGTATACAGAATTTGCAGGGAAATTACCTGCATGAATCAGAAGCTTCTGGAGAAACGGCTGAATAGGATTCATGTGAAAGTATTTCCCCACCTAAAAAAAATTTATGTTCTACTGTGGATCACTGGATAATGGTGGTCGAGTTAATTGGTTACAATTATGAGTGTTTTTAACTACAATAAATATTAGATTTCACCCTGATCATTATGGGTTTTATTAACGCATTTAAAAAGATGATTTTATTCATTTATGATTGACCCAGATCGACATTACGACCCGTTGTTAGAATGCCTGGTCATCTTTGCCAGGATGCATAATCGCCCTGTGAGCGTAGATGCATTGATCGCGGGTTTACCGGTTAAACCGGGCGCTAGTGGTCCAGAGCTATTCAGTATAGATAGCCCAAAGGGGCTTTTTTCACGGGTTGCCAGCCGCGCCGGATTCGCCAGCCGTTTGATTCATCGAGAATTAAATAGTCTGTCGCGCCTGTTATTGCCCTGCGTTCTGGTGTTGCGCAATGGCAATGCCTGCATTCTGGAATCTATCGATCGAAAAAACAAACGAGCCAAAGTCGTGTTGCCCGAAGTCGGTGAAGGTGAAGAGTGGCTTACTCTGGAAAGGTTAAATCAGGAGTATCTGGGTTATGCTTTTCTACTGAAACGTGAATTACAACAGCAAAAACATACCCCTAAAACGACCGGTAAGGACGGCAATCACTGGTTCTGGGGGACTCTGGCAAAATCAAAGGATATCTTTGCCAGCGTTATACTGTCTTCGGTATTGATTAACCTCTTCATCCTTTCCACTCCCATGTTTACCATGAATATTTACGACAAGGTGGTGCCGAACGATGCCATTGAAACGCTCTGGGTGCTGGCGGTTGGCATTCTGGTGGTATATATATTTGATACCATATTACGTTTTTTGCGTAACTATCTGCTTGAAATTGCGGGTAAGAAAAGCGATATCATCATGTCGTCGATTCTGTTCTCACAGACCCTCAATCTGAAAATGAATGAATGGCCGAAGAGTATCGGTGCATTTGCCAGTAAACTGCGTGATTTTGAAAGCATTCGAAATTTCTTTACCGCATCAACCATGGCCACTCTGGTTGATATTCCTTTTGCAGTCATATTTCTGGTAGTGATTTTCTATATTGGTGGCTCGATGGTGTTAGTACCCTTGACTACTATTGTGATTTTATTGATTTATAGTGCAATACTGGTTAAACCTCTAAAGCAAAGCGTGGAAGAAACCTACGAAGCGACTGCCAATAAAAATGCACATTTAATAGAAACCCTGCATTCCATCAAAACCATTAAATCTCTGGGTGTCTCAAATTATTCTCAATGGGTATGGGAAGAATCCTCAGGCCTTATTGCCGAGAAATCAATGAGAGCCAGAATGCTCTCAAGCTCGATAACGGTAATCACTAATCTATTGGTGCAATTTACTACGGTGGGTTTGATCATCTATGGGATTTATCTGATTGCAGACCATGAGCTATCGCTAGGCGGGTTGATTGCTTCAGTGATGTTGTCTTCACGAGCAGTCGCGCCGATGGGGCAGATAGCTGCTTTAATAACTACCTTTGAACAAACCAGAACCGCTTATCAGACACTCAATGAACTGATGCAAAAGGAGGTCGAAAGGCCGCATGGGAAAACCTTTGTACGTCGTCCTGCTTTTGAGGGTGGGATTAAATTCAAAGATATCACCTTCAAATACCCGGAGGCGGTTAAAGCGTCTATTAGTCATGTCTCTTTTAAGATTAAGCCGGGTGAGCATGTGGCAATTATAGGTAAGGTCGGTTGTGGTAAAACTACCATGCTCAAATTGATGCTCGGCCTGTACCAGGCAGAGCAGGGCAGTATTGCAATAGACAATATTGATATCAATCAAATCGATCCTGCTGATCTGCGTCATCACATTGGCTATCTTTCGCAGGATATAGAGCTCATCCGTGGCTCGATACGCGATAATCTGGCGTATAAAGATTTGCAGGCCAATGATGAAAAGCTGCTCAAAGCCGCCCATGTCAGTGGGGTTGATTTATTTGTAAATAATCTACCGCAGGGTTTTGATACCGATGTGGGTGAACAGGGCTCAATGTTGTCAGGCGGTCAACGGCAGGCAATTGCTCTGGGTCGATCTCTTTTATTGAATGAGCCAATTCTTATTCTGGATGAGCCAACCAATAGCTTTGATAATACGACCGAATCCATCGTCAAGCAGCGCTTACATGAATACACACGCGATAAAACACTCATTCTGGTCACTCATAAAGCGCCTTTGCTGGATCTGGTAGAAAGAGTGATAGTGATTGATGAAGGTCGTATCGTAATGGACGGCCCCAAACAGGATGTATTGAAAGCGTTAAAAGGAGGACAGAATGCATCCTGATCACAACGATGATACGACCAATCTGGAAGATGTCACCCAGATTGGAGCCTATGGCAAACACGATGCTTTGTATATGCAAAGTCTGGCCGCAGCCGTGGTACATCGTTCACCTCGCTATCTGATACTGGTGATCCTGTTTATTGCGCTATTTGTAGCAACCGCACTTTTATGGATGAGCTGGGCAGAAATCGATGTGGTGATTAGAGGCTCGGGCAAGGTTACACCGGCGAGTCAGGTGCAACTGATACAGAGCCTGGAAGGCGGTATTGTTTCTGAGATTCTGGTTACTGAAGGTGAAGCGGTAGAAGCCGGCCAGGCGCTGGTTAAAATGAGTGATATCGCGTTCTCAAGCTCGGTAGAAGAGAATCGTCTGCAGTATCTGGAATTACTTGCTCGGTCCAGTCGATTGAATGCTGAAGCAAATGCACAGGAGTTTAAGCCGATTGATGAGGTTACTAAAAATGCCCCAGAGTTAACACAAGCTGAAGAAAGCCTGTTTCTCAGTAATAAACAGCAGCTGAAAGAGTCTTTGAGTATCCTCGAGCAGCAGATATCTCAACAGAAAACGTCGTTAAAGGAAGCTGAGTCGAAACAGAGGCAGGTTAAAAAAACACTACAGTTGCTGCAAAAAGAGATCAGGATCAAGCTGCCGTTAAAAGAGCGCGGCATTATCAGCGAGGTAGAGTTTCTTCAGTTGCAGCAACGTGAGGCTGAAATGGAGGGCGAACTGGAATCGATAGGTTTATCTATACCGCGTTATCAATCGATTATTGAAGAAGCGCGTTCTAAAAAACAGGAAGAGCTGCTTGGTTTTCGTAATAAGGCAAAGAAGGAGTGGAATGAAGTGAGTGCAGAAATTAGCCGTATTAAAGAAGCCCAGGCTGCGCTGCAGGATCGAGTTACCAGAACTACTTTGCGTTCACCGGTAAAGGGTGTAGTACAACGGCTATATGCCAATACTGTGGGTGGTGTCGTCAATCCGGGTAATGATGTACTCGAAATTGTGCCGCAGGATGATGCTCTTATTATCGAATTAAATATCAAACCTGCAGATATTGCTTCGGTACACCTCAACGATTTAGCGCGTCTTAAATTTTCAGCCTATGATTTTGCGATACATGGCAGTTTGCAAGGTCATGTTGCGTTTATCAGCGCCGATACCATCACTAACGATGAGGGAGATAGTTTTTATCTGGTAAGGGTAAAGCCAGTAAAATCTTTTTTGGGGCCTGAATCAAAAAAACTACCCATAAAAGTAGGTATGACGGTTGATGCCGATATTGTTACCGCTAAAAAAACTATACTCCAGTATCTTATAAATCCGGTTCAGCGTGGACTGGACAAAGCCTTAAGAGAAGGGTAATGGGCCTCATCCTGTATTCGAATTCGCAATCGCTGATTGCTCACTTAAGCCAAAAACTGGAAAGCCCGCTTGAGGTTCAGAATGAATTATCGTATCGGATAGAGGCTGGGCATCTCCTTTTTTTGCATATCACATCCTTTGGCACAGAGAGCATTCCGTGGATTCGTCGTATGGCAACGGCAGGTTTGAATATTGCCGTCTGTTCGGATCGCCCTGATATTGGTGAAATGCTGTCCTGTGTACAGGCTGGGTGTAAGGCTTACTGCAATAGTTATATGCAAATCGGGCTGTATCAGCAAATGATTCAACAGATTGTAGAGGGACAAAGCTGGTTTCCTCCACAAATGCTGGAGCAGACATTCTCATTGGCTCAGTCAGCCCTGGGTGTGCGAAAGAATTCTGCAGCTCTTGGTGAACTCACTGAACGTGAAAATGAGGTGGCACATGCGGTTGCAGAGGGTCTGTCGAATAAGCAGATAGCTGATCGTTGCGATATTTCGGAACGTACCGTTAAAGCACATATGACTAATATCTTCAAAAAACTCGATATTAAAGACCGGGTTGCACTGGTACTTTATTTAAAATAGCCGTAACACCCTTTCGATTAATTCACTTATTCCCTGAATTTTTTGTGATTCAAGTCTCGAATTGAGGCTTCCTCTGGAGCTACTACGACTTTGGTACGATGCTGATTAAAGCATCCTCATCTATATAGCCTGCGATTCAAATCAAAAGTGAAAATCATGACTACAAAAAATATCGGTTTCGTCGTTGAAGTTTCTGGCACAGCAGAGGTTCGAGATGTTGATGGCATTATCAAGGTACTTAGCAACGGCGATAAAGTATTCGAAGGTGATGTAGTAAGCACAGGTCTTAACTCACAAATTGATATTGAGTTTTACGATGGCCAAAAGCTGCAGATAGGTGCCGATGCCGAAGTGCTGATGGATGAAACAGTATTTGCTAATTTAAATGATTTTGCAGATCAGCGGGCCGACCAGTTAGCCGAACTTCAACAGTTAATTGTGGATGGTATAGACCTGAATCAACTGCCAGAAACAGCAGAAGGTGAAGCTCAAACAGGTACAGCTGCTTTGCATGCAGCATCCACCTACACAAGAGAGGGTGAGGTAGGACATGTAGATACCCAGGTTTCAGCTTTCAATGTTACCGCCAACGAGCAGAACAATACTATAAATACGGGTGAAAATATTTTCATACCAGAATCGCCCGTCACTGAGCCAGAAGCTAACTTCAGCCCTGTCGCTGGGTTGGACCATCTAACCACCAATGAAGATACCGGTCTGAGCATAGATGTACTTGCCAACGATATTGATCTGAATGGTGACTCACTAACAGTCAGCAGTGTCACTCAGGGTATACATGGCAGTGTAAATATAAATGCTGATGGTACTATTAACTATATTCCGAACGGTGATTACTATGGACCCGATAGTTTTACCTATAGCGTCAGTGATGGTAAGGGAGGAGTAGATACCACAACCGTCAATGTGGACGTAAACAGTGTTAACGATATTGCTATTGTTAGTAGCGATAGCCAGACCTTAACAGAAACTGATGTGGCATTGACGACTTCAGGTACCCTGAGCAGTACTGATGTTGATAACCAGGGCAATGCATTTACCCCTTCGACTAGCAGCGGTACTTTAGGTGTTTTTGCCATTGATGCTAACGGCAACTGGACTTTTACTGCGAATAGCGCATTCGATAATTTAAACCTTGGTGAAAGTGTCAATGAAACCTTCAACGTAAGTACTGTTGACGGCACTCCGAGCACGGTTCAAATTACTATCAATGGTACCAACGATGTAGCGTCTGTATCCAGCGCAACCATCGCTTTAACTGAAACTGCATTAACTACCTCTGGCAGCCTAACCAGTAGTGATGTGGATAATGTAGATAATACGTTTACACCATCTTCGACTACTGGAACCTATGGTGATTTCAGTATCGATTCATCTGGAAACTGGACGTTTACGGCCAACAGTACATTCAATAATCTGAATGTTGGCGATAGTGTTAACGAAACCTTTAACGTCACTTCAGTTGATGGAACACCTTCGACCGTCCAGATTACGATCAATGGAACCAACGATGTAGCAACAGTATCCAGTGCAACCATTGTGTTAACCGAAACTGATGCTCCTCTAACTACCTCCGGCAGCTTAACCAGTACTGATGTAGATAATGCAGATAATACATTTACGCCAGATACCATTAACGGTGCATTAGGCAGTTTTACAATCGATGCAGCGGGTAACTGGACCTTCACCGCGAACACTGCCTTCGATAGTTTGAATACAACTGATAGTGTCAGCGAAACCTTCAATGTAAGCTCTGTTGACGGAACCGTGAGCAGTGTTCAAATTACGATTAATGGAAGCAATGATGCGGCTACAGTGAGTAGTGCTTCTATCGCGTTATCTGAAACTGATGCTGCATTAACAACGTCTGGAACCCTGACCAGTGTTGATGTGGATAATGAAGATAACGTTTTCACACCATCTACTACAACCGGAACCCTCGGCTACTTTACTATTGATGCTGCCGGCAACTGGACATTTACTGCTAACAGTTCTTTCGACAGTCTAAATGTTGGTGACAGTGTCAATGAAACCTTCAACGTCACTACAGTTGATGGAACTGCTAGCACAGTCCAGATAACCATCAATGGTAGCAACGATGCTGCCACAGTTTCTAGCGATACCAGAGTGCTGGTAGAAACTGATGCTGCTCTAACAACATCTGGAACCTTAACCAGCACTGATGTGGATAATGTCGATAACTCATTCACTCCTTCAACCATTACTGGTACTCATGGTGAGTTTACGATTGATGCCAGTGGCGCCTGGACCTTTACAGCCAACAGTACCTTCGATAGTCTGAATGTTGGTGATAGTGTGAATGAAACCTTCAACGTCACAACAATCGATGGAACAGCTTCTACAGTTCAAATAACTATTAACGGTAGCAACGACTCTGCTACGGTTTCAAGCGATTCAAAAGTGCTTGTTGAAACAGATGCAATACTGACTACTTCTGGCACCCTTAGTAGCACAGACGTTGATGATCCTGACAATATCTTCACCCCGGCGACTATCAACGGCAGCATAGGTGACTTCAGTATCGATTCATCGGGTAGCTGGACATTTACTGCTAATAGTGCATTCGACAGTCTGAATGCAGGAGATAGCGTTAACGAGACTTTCAATGTGACTTCAGTTGATGGAACACCATCAACCGTTCAAGTCACTATCAATGGTACAAATGACTCTGCTACTGTATCGAGCGATGTAAAAGTATTATCTGAAACAGATGCAGCTCTGATCAGCGCAGGAGTACTAACCAGTACAGACGTTGATAATCCTGATAATGCCTTCACCCCTGCCACTATCAACGGCACGATTGGTGACTTAATTATTGATGCTTCTGGTAACTGGACATTCACAGCTAATAGTGCTTTCGATAGTTTGAATGCTGGTGATAGCGTTAATGAAACATTTAATGTTACCTCAGTTGATGGAACGGCTTCCACTGTTCAAATTACTATCAATGGAACTAGTGACACAGCCACTGTTAGCAGTGCATCTGTTGTATTAACAGAAACTGATTCGGTGCTGGTATCTTCAGGCTCTTTAACCAGTAATGATGTTGATAATGCAGATAACGCTTTCACACCATCTACTACAACTGGAACTCTGGGTGACTTCAGTATTGATGCTTCTGGTAACTGGACATTTACTACAAACAGTACTTTCGATAACCTGAATGCTGGAGACAGCGTCAACGAGACCTTCAAAGTGACTTCAATTGACGGTACGCCATCAACCGTTCAAGTCACAATCAATGGTACGAACGATGTAGCTACTGTCAGCAGTGCAACTGTCACACTTAATGAAACAGACTCTGCATTAACTACTAGTGGAACCTTAACCAGTAGCGATGTTGATAATACGGATAACGCGTTTGCAGCTGCAGATATTACGGGCACTCTGGGCGAATTCAGTATTGATGCTAATGGTGCGTGGACCTTCACGGCTAACAATGCATTTAATCATTTAAATGTTGGTGATAGTGTTAATGAAACTTTCAACGTTACATCAATTGATGGAACTCCTTCTACTGTTCAGATCACTATTAATGGCACGAACGATACTGCTTCAGTAAGTAGTAATACAGTAGTTCTTGCTGAAACAGATTCAGCACTCACCACTTCCGGAACACTGACTAGTGCTGATGTTGATAACGTTGATAATAATTTTACTGCTGCAACTATAACTGGCACTCTGGGTGAGTTCAGTATCGATGTGGCAGGCAACTGGATGTTCAATGCAAACAGTGCTTTTGATAGCTTGAATGCAGGTGACAGTATTAATGAAACCTTCAACGTAAGTAGTGTTGATGGAACCCCATCAACAGTTCAAATTACCATTAATGGAACCAATGACGCCGCCACAGTTTCCAGTGATAGCAGAGTACTGGTTGAAACCGATGCGGCACTTTCTACAGCTGGCACCCTGACAAGTACCGATGTTGATAATATCGACAACGCTTTCACGCCCACAACCATTACGGGTACATTGGGTGTATTCACGATTGAGGCGAATGGTACCTGGACTTTTAATGCGAATAGCGCATTTGATAGTTTGAATTCAGGTGACAGTGTTAATGAAACCTTTAACGTCGCTTCAGTTGATGGAACACCTTCTACCATTCAGATTACGATCAATGGGACCAACGATGCAGCAACTGTATCTAGTGCAACCGTCGCGTTAACAGAAACCGATTCAGCTCTAACAACTTCCGGCACCTTGACCAGTATAGATGTGGACAATGTAGATAATGCTTTTACAGCATCTACAACTACTGGAACCTACGGAGATTTCTCTATTGATGCCTCGGGCAACTGGACCTTCACAGCCAACAGTGCATTTGATAATTTGAATGTTGGCGATAGTGTTAACGAAACCTTCAACGTTACCTCAGAAGATGGAACACCTTCGACCGTTCAGATTACGATCAATGGGTCCAATGATGTCGCAACCCTAAGTAGCGCTTCAATCGCCTTAACCGAAACTGATACCGCCCTGACAACCTCTGGAGTTCTGACCAGTAGTGACGTGGACAATACAGATAACGCCTTTACCCCTTCAAGCACAAGCGGAACGATAGGCGATTTTAGTATTGATGCCTCAGGAAACTGGACATTTACAGCAAACAACGCCTTCGATAGTTTAAACGTTGGTGACAGTGTCAATGAAACTTTTACCGTAACCTCTATCGATGGTACAGCAAGTTCAGTTCAGATTACTATTAACGGTAGCAACGATACCGCTACAGTGAGTAGTGCATCTGTAGCCTTAACCGAAACAGATGCTGTGTTATCAACCACTGGTACTCTGACTAGTACGGATGTGGATGATGCTGCCAATGCCTTTAACCCATCAACTATCAGCGGTGCATTAGGTGATTTCAGTATCGATGCTAATGGTAACTGGACTTTCACAGCAAATAGTACATTCGATAGTTTAAACACTGGCGACAGTGTGAATGAAACCTTTACTGTAAGCTCTGTCGATGGTACTGCCAGCACTGTCCAAATCACTATTAATGGTAGCAACGATGCCGCTGCAGTAAGCAGTGCTACCGCAACACTGACAGAAACCGATGCCGCTTTAACTACTAACGGAACCTTAACCAGTACCGATGTAGATAACCCTGACAATTCATTTACCCCCGCTACTATCGCAGGCACTCTGGGTGATTTTACTATGGATGCATCCGGTAACTGGGTATTCACTGCAAACAGTGCATTCAACAATCTGAATACCGGCGATAGCATTAACGAGACTTTCAACGTGACCAGTGTTGACGGTACTGCAAGCACTGTTCAAATCACCATTAATGGTACTAACGATGCACCAACAACCTCTGCTAATAGCTATACAGTAGCCGAAGGTTCAACACTCAGCACCACTGTTACCGGCGGCATTCTGGCTAATGATATCGACCCTGAAGGTAGTTCAATGTCGGTAGTGCAGGTTGCTACTGACAATCTGGGCAATGGAGCCGTTGTTGCAGATGGTGTTAACGAAATTACAACCGCATTGGGTGGAACCGTGGTGGTAAATAGCGATGGATCATTTAGCTACACAGCACCAGCTGTGTTAGATCACAGCAGTAGTGATACCTTGCTCGACAGCTTTGCTTATATGTCAACCGACGGCAGTCTCGACTCAAGCTGGACCACAGTCACTTTCAATGTTACCGATACTGCACCAGTAGCTGTCGCTGATGCCGATAGCGTCGGTTACGGTGGCACGATATATGGCAATGTGATTACAGGTGCTGGTGGTACCGGATCTGGTGAAGATAGTGTGGGCGCTGATGGTGCTCAACTGACCTCGGTGACCTATAAAGGTACTACCTATAGTAACTTTGATGCTTCTGGCAATGTTTCAATAAACGCTGACCATGGATCACTGGTGATTAATCAGGATGGATCCTACAGTTATCATTCAAATCAATTAGCGGTAACCCCGGTAAGCGATGAATTATTCAGCTATACGATTCAGGATAATGATGGTGATAGCGCTTCTGCAGTACTTACTGTTAATCATGACAATATCAATGCTGCAATAGCTGATGTAACTACTGTCTACGAATCAGGCCTTGCACGTGGTACCGAACATAGCACAAATCTTGAGTTTACCAGTGGCAATTTACTGGATAACGATACCGGCATCGGTGCCAACACTCAGATCAGTCAACTGACCTTCGGTGGTCACACAGTGTCTCCGTCTGGAGGCGTGATTACCATTAACGGTAACTATGGAACCTTAACAGTTTATACCACTGATACAGCAACCAATCGTATGGGTGATTATGAATATACACTCACCAGCGCAAGTTCAGGCGATGCAGTTACTGAGTCATTCCAGTATAGCTTACAGGATTCTGTTTCCGGACAGTCCAGTACGGCGAGCCTTAGCGTGGGCATCGTTGACGATGCGCCAGCTGGAATAGATATCGTTCAAAACCTGGCTACAGGTGCTGCGCCCAACACTTACAACCTGTCTATCGTGCTGGATGTATCAGGCAGTATGGATTGGTCAGC
>JBNKMF010000036.1:0-46066 GCA_050292965.1 Gammaproteobacteria bacterium
TAACCAGATGTCAAAAACCACTGAATCGGTTGCAGAAAATACCACATCAACCAATAACCTGGCCTCTGAACTGAATAAGGAAGCTGTGGCAGGGCAAACAAGTGTCAGTGAGACCAATAGCGCATTGCAGTCGCTGGTGACTGAAGTCAGTGATGCTGCAAATGTTATCCAGTCGCTGATGGAAGACTCAAAAGACATTGGTAACATCGTCGAAGTGATTACCAGCATTGCCGATCAGACCAACTTGCTGGCGTTGAATGCAGCCATTGAAGCTGCTCGAGCAGGGGAACAGGGAAGAGGTTTTGCGGTAGTCGCGGATGAAGTACGCTCGCTGGCCAGCAAAACCCAAACATCCACTGAAGAAATTCGAATTAAAATTGAGCGCCTGCAATCCCAGTCTCAATCAGCCTTTGATGTGATGACCAATGGGCGCAGCTATGCTGAAAATAGTTCGAAAAAGATGAAAAGCGTACTCGAGTCCTTCGAGCACATCGCCTCTTCATTGAGTTCTTTATCCGGTCAAACCCAGCAGATAGCGGTAGCAACCTCTCAGCAAAGCAGCGCGGCACAGGAAGTAGTCAACAATATTAACCTCATCAACGACCAGATCAATGGTACGCAGACACAGACAGGAAAAATTGACCACATTGCCATTGAGCTTTCAAATGCTGCCAAATCGCTAAAATCCACTGTGTCCCGGTTTAAGGTGTAGCCTTTTACTGGAATTAACAGCGAACCAGGGAAGCTCTGATTGAATCGTGTGCGGCAGTCTTGCAGCCCATTTTGCCCGCTTCTGCGTTGGAAAACTGGCCAATAGGCCAGCTTATTATCTGCGGTTGCCGCCTTAGCCTCTCTCTGTCTCTGGGTCACCCATTAGGCAAATTGTCAAGCGAAGGCACAAAAATATTCTCCCGATGTCTCGGGCTAATTCAATCATCGGTACATTTAAATCAGCGTGCCCGTCTTTTCACAGTAATGGTGTCTTAGTAAATACGCACAAGTCATCGTTTTTTGCTCCTGCAAAAACGCTATTCACGGCATCCATGCCGATAACCCATCAGGATCAAGCTGTAATTTTACAGCCCTGGCTATTTGCCCCAGAAAAACCTCGGTACCATGCGTCGTCCAATCGAATGACAGATCTGTGGCCTGTAACGAGCAACCTATTGTGGCTCAACGCATGGGCACAAATTCAAATAGTCGGTAAATATTGAAAGGACTGGCAAAATCAAGTCTGATAAATATGAGACACCCATACATTGCCCCGCATGATAAATATGAGACACCCAGGTAAATATGAGAAGGTAAATATGAGAAGGTAAATATGAGAAGGTAAATATGAGAAGGTAAATATGAGACACCCATACATTGCCCCGCAAGTTTCGGTCACTGGGGCCGAGTAAGGGTACACCCCGGAAAACTGGCAGGGGCCTCGAAAATGGTATGCGAGTAACGCTGATATTGAGCAACAACCCGCTCTCCCTGGAATGTTCGATTAACTTCCCTGGCCCTAAATATAGACTCTGATCTTCTCCTATCATAGCCCTTATTAGCAATCATATAATCAGCCTGCGGATATGCTGAGAAGGGACTCTCTGCATGAACTATGTAGACATTGGAAATACAAGGGTTTTCGTAAAATTACGCAGGCATTCCCAAACCCAGCAACAAAATAGATAAGGAGATCTGTTTTGTTGCTGGATTAATAGATTACGAGAATCGCAATAGTTAACAGTATATTAGTTAGACATCAGTTCAAATGATGCTGCGGCAAAGGAGATCGTATAGTTGCCATCTGCATCAGGTTGAATGACCTGGCCGTTTTGTACAAGCTGAAAGCCAATTCCGTTCTTCATCTTTACCTTTATATTGATATTATTGGGAAAGTAGGTTGGAACCTGCCAGGTATAACTTGTTCCAGTGAAAGTCGCATTGGGTGTAAGACCTTCAATTATTTTCTGTGCTCTCCAGTAGCCGCTTACCGCTCCATAAGGCGCTATCCAAATGCTGGAACGATTAGCGTCCAAATAGTCAAGCACTAAATTGAACTGCTCCAACGGAAAGCTGGTGTAAGGGATATCGCCAACACCATGTATCCCAAATACTAACCAGGCACCCTGGCTCATTGCATTATCTATCCAACCCTTGTAGTCAGCATCGAACGTTCCCTCGTTTCCCGTAAACAGGCAAGAGATATTCATCCAATCGGGGTTATACGACGGCTTCATATAGTAAGTTCCGTCTGGCCCCCAACCCCCTCTGGCCGAAAGGTGCGTATCTTCCAGGTATTTTACAAGAAACGGATCATTGTCCGTGTAAGGATAGGCATAAGAGGAAACCGTAGTCTCCATCGCCTGCTCTATCGCTGCTTGAGCTGCGACGGTCTCGTCATAGCCTAAGGTATCGTCAAAAGTCCTTTCATAGGAATCGACTGGATCGGCGCCAGGCCTATAGTGATGTTTGGAGTGATTTCCAAGCTCATGTCCGCTTAAGAGTAGGCTCTTCCAATCATCTTTTCGACTACCGGCTAATGCAGTTTCCGTAATAATAAAAAACGTGCCGTCCATATCTTTTGCATTCAAAGCCGGAACAGCAACATCAAGTTGCGAATCCAGTGCATCATCAAAGGTAAGAGATACTGCCGATTGCGCTCCATTCCAGGGCACTACCGTGACTTCTGGCCCGCTGTATGGGGTTAATATATGAGAACTGAACATTATTAATATAGAACGTAGTATTAACAGTACTTGTAGCAGTAAATGTAATTGACTTCCATTTTGTAAAATCAACCGCAGTCATAGCAGAAAACTCGATGGAAACGTTCTGCCAGGATCCATCAGAAGGCGCTGGTATGTTTGTGGAGTAGTTGTTAGTCCCATCACTAACATTGATGTAAAGCGCTTCGCCGCCAGGTTCTCCTTTTACCCAAAAATCCAAAGTGTTGTAATCAGATAAATCATGTGCACCCCAGTCCGTGAAAAATGCTCCGTTCCAGCTACTTTCGAAAACAACAAATTTCTGGGAGGCAACGCCGGTGCTGTCAGGTACAACGGAGGAATCACTAATTGCTGATAGATTAACGCTGTTACTGTAATTCACAGTATACGGGGTTATCGTCGACTCTGGAGTAGCTGGCACGGGATCGGGAGTCGGTTCTGGGGTCTGCACGGGCTCTGGCGTAGTCGGCACAGGTTCGGGAGTCGGCACAGGTTCGGGAGTCGGCACAGGTTCGGGAGTCGGCAAGGGCTCTGGAGTAGCCGGCACGGGTTCGGAAGTCGGTTCTGGGGTCTGCACGGGCTCTGGCGTAGCCGGTACAGGTTCGGAAGTCGGTTCTGGAGTCGGCAAGGGCTCTGGAGTAGCCGGTAAAGGTTCGGAAGTCGGTTCTGGAGTCGGAACGAACTCTGGAGTAGTCGGTAAAGGTTCGGAAGTCGGTTCTGGAGTCGGAACGAACTCAGGAGTAGTCGGCACGGGTTGGGCTGTCGGTTCTGTAGTTAGCTCGGGCTGAGGTGTAGGGTCACTCACTTTCTCGGTGCCTGGACTGCCAGAACTCTCTGCGCCACATCCCATCAATGACAGTGTCATAATCGACACTAATAAAATCATCGCTCTAATCATTTTCATGTTCTTCAAAATCGTTAAAAAGTAATCGGCTTAACAAGCGGGGAAGATCATCATTGACCCACTCCCCACTCACATTCATGTCAGCCACACATCATAGTGACATTCGTATTTCCGCCTATTTCTTCCTCATGATTCTACGGTAAGAACCGTACGTTATTAATGTAGAGCGTAGCTGGATTGGTAACAGAGGTAAACGTAATGGTTTTCCATTTCGTAACATCGAGACCTGACATGGTATCCAAATTAATTGAAACATGCTGCCAGCTTCAGTCGGAAGACTGACTGAAGTACAGGAAGTATAAAAGCCCTACCCACATATATCAATTCGCCAAATTCATCCAGCAACCTTCTATTTATTCCGTTGATAAATATGAGACAGTCATGATCAAGGTTATCGAAAAACCCCAGTATGTCCGCGTCCAGTATCCAGCTCACTATCTTTTGGGTAATCGCTATATAGATAGCATCCAGGGCGTTGTGTTGACTGCGGCCCTAATGGAATACATAGCTAAATCTGAGAAAGTCCTCTTCGTATATGGATTGGAGTAACCACGCTAAAGCTTGCTGCACTATTTTTTTATCTTCCAGTGCCGTTATGCCTATGGGTTGCTTTGCCTCGTTTTCCCTGGCGATCCACATTCTTAGAGACAGTTTCGGTTTATAACATTGTTGCCGAAGTCGGGTATGAAGATCCACCAGACGTTCGTCCAGCATCTCTCCGTACCCGATCCAGTCCATGTTATCGACTCCCGGCACTGTTTGACGCTTCATCGCAAAACAGGTCTGATGAAGCAGCTCATACGTGATGTGATGGTATAGATTGTTGAATTGAAGTTTATTCCCGCTTCGCAGCGGTACGTATACGTGCCAGTCCGCTCTCTGTTCCTTCCAGGCTCTGTGTCCCGGTCACAGGAGGTTGACCCGTATTTCTCCTGGCCAAAACCCTTCGCTCCACGAATTCAGCCAACTTCAATGTTTACTGTTCTCTTTGTTCACTCGCTTCTTCACTACTATGGTTTTATCCGACTTCCTGAAAATGTCGATGCTGAGCTTATTCTTCATTTCCTCAGCCCAACCGACCTGAAACTTTGGCCGATTATCTTCAGGATCTCCCGAGTTCCGCACAAAAGACATCAGCACATGCATCAGATCTATGACTCCGGAGAGTCAGCTGTATCACTCGCAGTTACGCGATAAAGCTGTATGGCCTTCCCTATCACCCAACGAGGTCGGCACTCTCAATCTTGTTTGCGGAGCTCAATACTGGCCTATGCTTTCCCCTGTCAACGCTTAACCTATTTCTTACGGATTTCGGCCCATGACTCGGGGTCCTGGCGGATTGCTAATCCTTAGCAGGTAGCGGACTTTCACCGCCAATCTTTTGCCGATTTATCTTCGGAGCACTGGGTGTCTTCAATTTCCTTTTCGCAGCGCGTAAATTTGCCCTCTATTACTATCATTAGGCCGTAGCCTCTCGTTTCTCTACCAGTTCACCATCCTCGAAAAGCAGGAGACGTCTGGCGGGCTTGGCATCGGTAGACTGCAACGCTGCAGTCACTTCACTGACGTCTGGATGTCTGTCAAAGGCAAGGAAGACGAGTTCCGGCCGACGCGCATGAAACAGACCTGGTAACACTTCGGTCATTTTGGACCATGGACAGAGCCATCCAACCCCGTCATAAGCCATTTCCATCGGCTGCAGCACACTTTTGCAGTCTGCCTCGATAGCGCTGCGCACGGCACCAAGGGGAGCGGGTGTCGGCACTACAACTACCCATTCTGCCGGACCGAGGCGGCGCAACAATGCTGCATAAAACACTGCACGCTCGTCGCCGTAAGCTTCTTCGGGCCAATCCAAGTGGGGGGTGGAATCCTCTTCGGTTGCAGAGTGCTTCATTCAAATACCTCGGATAGCGCCATTCCAGGCGAGTTGCAGGAGCCCCTTTAAGATGTTCTTGCCGGACGTGGCATGCCTCAGCACCCACTGGCCCTGGACGATCTTAGAGCCTTCGAAGACCCTGCCGATCCTTGCATTAGCCATAAGCTGGCCTTCATGTGTGACAAAGCGGAGGATTGACTGTCCAGCGTTGTTGTTTATACTAATAATGGTCAGTCCATCCTTAGCCTTATTGCTACCATAGAGCAGGTCGATACGACCAATAACTGCGCCACCCCGTTGACCGCCTACACCAAAGCGCGCTAATGTTGTGCTAGGGACCTTAAGGATCCTGATTGAACCGAGCGAGCCAACCACCACAGAAGTCACGAGAAAAACCCCTTTGCCGATTGCCTCACCGAGCTTAGGGTCTCTTCCTACGGCGCGGGCAATCTCTGACCCCAATGCCCCAGATGCCTCACCCAAAATGTTATAGCCATGGCCACGGTTAGCGCCGGCTAGCTGAGAGATGCCATCCCCGATAGTGTTAACTCCCAAGATAGTGACGCCGACGCCGGCAGCGGTAGTGCCTGGCTCTGGTACAATGATTCCTACCACACCGACTACGGTCTCGACTACACCCAACAACATCTTGCCGGTGCCCCATCCAAGTCGAGGGAGCAGACCCATCCGTATCTGGAGAATGTCGGTTTCGACTGCCTCGCTGAGGTTTTGAGCGAGGTCGGCTACGCCCATGGTGAAACCCCAATTGGTGGTGTCGAGAGTAATCAACTTGCCAGCCGTATCGACTTCCCAGCCATCAACATCGATTATTGCTTTCCGCTGTACTTTGTATCCTTCTCCACCGGCACTTGGATCGGCCAAGACCTTCAAAAGGACGAGCCCAGCGTCCTCACCGTAGGTGTCCACATATTTACTCACTATTTCGTCAGTAGTCGACATTCACTTATTCCTGTTTTGTACAATAAAGCTGGTTTAGCTATATTTTTACCCTCTTTCGGCCACTTGGCGCCCCGCCTCAAAGGTGAGCGTCACAGCTCTCACCGAAGCGGAACAACTCGTGCCGCGAGTCCTTGGAAGGCCATTGTCATAACTGCTAATGTGCATGTTGCCTCAGACCCTTGAAGCTGGTGGCTTATGGTTTTTTTTACGATTTATGAAAAACTACCGCTCTACCAGAATAAAAGCAAGGGCTTCGTTTCGTATGCTGATTATCTTTAATGGTTTACTATACTCAAATGCTTTTTTATTACCGAAGTTAGTTGTGTTGTTTCCACTTTAAATATGCTGATTTCATTTCTTTAGCAGAATCTATAGGCTCTACTTGACCAACACCTGTGCCTAGACCAGGACAGTATATGTTTTTTATTTTATTTTTGTGTTTTGTATATATATTTAGAATTGCACTCATTGCAAAAAAACAGTTTTGTGGTTTAACAGCCTCTGGTAGGAACATAGTTGGTGCAACTATCATAAGCGGAACCCTAAGGTTATTTGTTTTTACTATGACTGCAGAACCAACCGGCAGATAGGTTTTTCCGGTATTTTTGATTGCATTTTGTACTGATTTTTCAATTTCAATGCCAAAATGGTCTCTATATACTTTGTCGATACCTCCATCCATATACCCATAACTATTTGCTGGAGACACAATAGTGTCTTCTGCAAAATCTAGAATATTTCCGTGTTCAATTTCTACGTCAGAAGTATCAAAAAACACGCGATCCCATGCTGTTATCATTTCTGGCGATGTGTCAATTAAAAATAGTTTCATGTTTTACAACTAACAGCTTAGCATTTATACAAAGTGCGCAGCATGAAGCATAAATGTCTGTTGGACTATGCCGCGATAGGCACACTCTATTAATAGGAGATTGTATTGCGGTGATCGTTTTATTGCACAACGCTTGATGACTCTGATGCCCATTTACCTTGACTTGTCGATGGATTTTATCCAGATTACTCATCGGTTCCCTGCTTACTCTTCGTTATTTCAGGATAAGTTTACGGGATTTTCCATGCCTTGAACATAGTAACACATCAAGCTTTCCTGAGCCTGTCATCTTGTCGCCTGGTTTTATGCTTTTCCTTTCAGCTCATATCGTCAACTCGGTAATGGTTGATCCCAGTAACTGACTGGGGCAATCGGGTGTTTGAAAATTAATATCCCTTTATGACATTTTGGACAGGGGTACTCCATGACCTTCTGATCCGATGCTTTCGCTTTCTCGGGTGCCTGTGTTGCCAGGATCTTGCGTATCAGTTTCAGGGGTTGTGCTCGACAGCGATTGGCCAGGAAAATCAATCCCAGGTTAGACCAGTTATTCCCGAAGCTATCTCTGCTCAACCCAGAGAGTTATTACTATTTGCAGGCTACCCGCGTAACAAGATGCCAAAAGGCTTACCCTTCCGCTACACCGATTATCTGGAACTGGTTGATTCATTCGCCTCATCCCTGAGGCTCACCCTTTGGGCAGCATAGCTGTGCAAATTTATCCATTAAATTTGTGGACTGGACGTATTCTAAGAGATGATAAAAAGGGATACATTCCTGAACATCTACCTGACATACTAACCCGACTTAATATCGATCCCAGGCTTTGGGTATACCTGACAAAAGACTTCGAAAGCTCGTTTAAATCATTAGTAGGTAGCATTTTTAAAATCAGACAAGCAAGCTTGCGAACTAATGGGAAAGAACTGACTACACGGCGTGAAGCGCTGCGCTGAAGTTTTTCCCGACACATTACCCTTCCCCGGTAAGTTCTTTCAAGCAGCAACCTTGTATCACAGGTTGCAGGATCACTTTGTCTTTAGAAGTCATTCAAAGAAAAAACACACAATATTTATAAACAAATCCAGAACGTCATCTTAACAGTGCTTTCTTGTAACTCAAGCCGAGGCTGAATAACTTAAGATTAATTTCCTTTTCAATTAGTGGGTGTCTTCAATTTCATTAAAACTAAGATTAAATACTCAATAACTTTGTTGAATATGTATTCGATTTTTAACATTACTTAATCTTATTAGAGCTAATATTCGAGTTAAGCTGACACATAGAATCGTAGTTCACAACTTATTTAAATACTTCCGCCTGTCTTAAGAGGGCTTGTTCTGTGTAACCATCGATATGAATACTTTTCGCTGCACAAAGAATAATCTTACGCATTGTTGGAATGCTTAGTTGTTTTTTTTGCCAAGATCTATTTTTTAAATCGGTAGCTCGAGTGAAATCAAAAATCAATACTTGGTCAAATTGAATCCATGTATCAAGCTTAAATGTTTTTCCCGCAGGCAAAAAGTACACCGGTTGAAAATCGTCCTCATGACAAGTCTGAATCTTAGGTGATTGTTTTTGAGAAGTAGCACGAGAAACATAAACATTAGAAGTACTATCTCCAACATCAGCTAAAATGACAAACCATTTTTCCCCGATACACCCATCGGAAAAAACAAATTCACCATCAAATAATACATCACCAACAAGCGGTATCATCCGTAATTTTTCCGTATCTCCAAATCTTCTATATAGCGGTTCATAACCGCCTTGTCATCATCATTATTACGTCGAAGTAGGACTAAATCATAAGGTATATGCTCCCCATTTCCCTTACCGTTATTCCAAACTTCAGCCCAATAACCAGTTTCAAAATGTGCTAGTTCAGACATGTTTTCAGCACTATCTTTAAAGTGTTTTTGGGCCAGTTTTTCCATTAACGAAAGCTCATATTTTGAGAATAACCGGGCATCAAAACTATGTCTTGGCTTAAGTACTTCTCGCATAAATCCGCCAGCCGGAACTTTTTGCTTATAATTATGTGAAATAAATTCTTCAGATGGATGATTCCATTCATTAAATAAATCGACTGGAACAGGCCCTCTTTCCCATGCGAAATACTCCAAACCAGTAACTGATCTACCTGTTTTTCCAAAATGAGTATAATCTAGGAAATTCAACAGCTTAAAAAGCTTTGTTTTTCCAGGATAAAGTACATTTTCGGAAAAATATATAAGCGCATTAAACATTTTTTCGCGCTCACGTGAAACTAACATGTCATCTCCATAATTGTGCCTCGCATAAGATACACAGTATAGGTAGCGCAACTTAAAACTAGGGTATGTATCAAGTATATACCAAAGAACTGCATTAATAGCCTCAAGTAATTAGTATTTTTTACACCATATTTTAATACCACCACTGTCCAAAGCGTGAAACCATCATTCTTTCAATCTGATCCTGACAGTGATTCTCGGCCTGTTTAAGCCGTTCAAATGTATGCCGCCTCCATTCCCTTGGGTTTCATAAATATCGGGTCAGACAAGCAGTCAGGCTCCCAGCATTCGATACCAAAATCTAATTTACGCCTTATCTTTCTGGCTTTCCTACACATACGGTCTAGCTGGCCTTCTGACTGGCTTGCATAGGCTAGGCCATAGCAGGTTCTGCAACGGAAGAATTTACTAGGGCCATAGAGTATGCCGACACGTTTGCTGCATGATGGGCAGATAAACCACTTTCTGTAACCGCCAAAATGACACGCGGTCTGTACAAGGCGGATGGTATCTTTCACATCCTGCCAGTCCTCATCATATTGTCGGTGCCGATAATTCAGAATCATTCTGTCAGTGTGCATGGTATATCCGATGCTGCCAGTTGATTCACCATTTCTAGACCATGACAGAGAGCCAGTATAACCAGGCTTTAGCAAGCCTTGTTTCTTTAAGTATCGAACATCTATATTTTTTAGTTCATCGGCATACGTTTTTTTAGTCCAGCGATACCATGTACCTGATCCGGGGCCACCCATTCAAATTACCTCTTATTACAGCGTCCAATTATTAGCAGGATGAATCTTTTAAGACGAAAACAAAAGCTTAATTCTAGATTTAATCTTCAATTAATACACTTTAACCTGATACACCATTTACAAATAAAAATAGTAGTACTCTATGGTATATACGTAATGGGTACACTTAGCTACAAAAAAGTATGCGGTGTAATGGGTACACTTAGCAACATAACTTGGTACAAATAGCTACATGTTTTTTAATTCGATAAACGGTAGATTATCTGTCCAATCGATTAAAATCAGGTTTCCCATTTTCATCAATCCAAGTAAATGAATAGATATTATTATCCACAATATCTAGCATTCCAGCCATTCGTAATTCATTAACATAGGCGGGTAATTTTGTTCTGCTGACTTCAAATTGAGAAAGGCTTTCAGGACGTATATTGACCCGGTTTTTTTTCTAGAATGTATTGAATGCAACATTAGCAATACAGCTTGCAGAGTGATGCTTAAGTCTAAAAAGAGGTCTGAAGAAATTAACCCCCAGTAAACATTAATACATTGCTTTCCTTTAGCTGACATCCATTGAAGTTTGAAAAATGTTCCAGTGTTATTTTTAGGAGAATAAAAACCTTTTGTTGCAACGATAATTCTGCCATATGATTTCAGGTCGCTTATTCCACGCCTAATTAAACCCTCACTATAACCAAACTGGTTTTTCATCACCCGCCGGGTAAATAATGTCTTTTCGCTTTTTATCCTTTTCACCCCCTTCCTGGGCTTCCATCCATCCCAAAACATTGATAGCCAAACAATACAGATAATAGCCCGATACTTGCCGCGACCAATATCAACCGCTCTAATTAGCTCATCAATTGGTACACGACAGTACTGGTGAGAACACCGATTAATCTTTTTTGGTAATTCCAGTTTCACTACCGGCTTAAAGTAGTGATACTGTTTAGATAGCTGTTCCAACTCTACCGCCTACAAAATATTAAGCAGTTTTATCGCTGATAGATGTTCTGACTCATAACCAAGCTTCACTAGTAGATTAGCCACATGACCGGGGTCATCCCACTGGTTGACCGTCTGCCACTGATTACCAATTAACACCATCAAGCGATATACAGTACCCATTGAGTAGCGCTCTTTGACCAGCTTACAACCATCATTTAAAAAGCAGATATTGACCGTTGAAACGCTCATGATGCCTTACCCTCCCACTGACCAGGGGACAAGACATATTCCGCTACACGGTGTTTATTACCGCATGCCGTCTGGATAGTTTTCCAGTGTGTTTTTATATTTAATCCCTTGATATGACGCAGTTCCCAGACTCGTGCTGCGGGCATGAGAATGTCCAGATACTCACGGGCATATGTAGTCGATACCGGATTTTTTCTTAATTCGGCATCTAGTCTTTGCTGTTGTGCTGCGATAGAATTAACGTGTATATTGGACTGGCCCTGTTTGGTCGCGGGGCTGGTTTTCCTTTTCATGGTCTACCCCTCCATCCGTGAAACAGCAAGTCGCTGTTTGATCCAGTTTTGTACATCTGATTCAAGCCAGCCGACAGCGCGACCACCTAAATCAAGTTGTTTGGGGAAACTACCAACTGAGATGCGTTGATAAATTGCGGATCTGGACAATCCAGTTTGAGTTTTGACTTCTGGAAGTCTGAGAATCGAATAGTTCATTAAACTAATCTCCAAGCTGTTAATAAACCGCCGTGGCGGGCATGGAGATATAGTCTTATTAATTTAAACGCTATACATTCCTGAATTATCAGCGTTATCGAACATAATTTAGCCCCCTGAAAAGTTCGCCAACCTATTCTTTAATAAGGGGGTTAATGATTAACTAATAGGTTCTTCACTTTTTTTTCTGTGCAATGAAAGTCAGGATAAAACACATCTGAAACAAGAGCCGTTATTTCATATAAGGATTTCCCGTATTGTAATTGATGAAAAGCAGCTAATTTTCGAACAAACAAAATGGCGTCTGCATTTTTCCTGTTAGGTTGAGAAATTGGGAAATCTATCATTGCTAATAAAGGAAGATTAAAAGATGCACAAGTTCTTAAAACATCTGAAATTGAAACAGGGAAGTCGAAGAAATCAAGGTATGTTTTTCTTGGATCTGGACAATGAGTAAAGTTATCAATTCCGAATATCTGTGGGATTTTTTCCATCTTAGGGTCAATTAGAAATAGGATGGTATTTCCGATATCATATTTTTCAAGCTCATCGGCTAAATCATTAGTTTTCTCTAAAAGTTCAACGATCTTTTTTCTTCTTTTCTCTACAGGTAATTTAGATAAAGGTGTTGGTATTAGAATCGAATAGATTTTTTCCGCGTAGTCGAGGACATGGTTCTTTCGCAATGTAAGTTCTCTAGTAAATGTATAATGATTCTTACGTATTGGCTCTCTTTTTAATAATCTCCTCCACACTGTTTCCATATTAGGATGAGTGCATAATTTTTGATATGTATTTAGCTTTAATTGGAGGAACTTATGATGTTTTCTGCTAAGCGATTCATTTTTATTTTGATAATCAGTTATTCGAGTTATCTCTTCTTGCAGTGAGAGGGGGGCAAATTTTGGAAACCTCTTTCTGTTCATAACACCCTTCCTGTGCCATCCCTTCAAATTAAATCCAAACCAGACAGTGAAGGTGCCTGCTTTCGCCCCGACGGGCTAGGTCTGGGGTAATATTTTCTTTATATCTGTTTATATATCGGCACGACTTTAGCACCGGCTTTTAATCCATCAAGATAGTCGCTATACCATTGCATCATATCTGTTCGCTCTGCCAAGTATTGCGAACGATTATATGCAGCCCTCACCTTGTTTCTTTCTCCGTGGGCTAACTGCCTTTCGATGACATCAACGCGGAAGCCTGACTCATTCAGGATCGTGCTAGCTGTAGTTCTGAAACCATGCGCAGTTGCATCAAAGCCGAGCCGTTTTCTGATGGCATAGGTCAATGTATTTTCACTCATCGGTTTTCTGTAATTATGAGATCCGGGAAATACCAAGTCATAACTACCTGATAAAACCTTAGTTTCATTTAGTAGTTCTACAACTTGAGTTGATAAAGGAACAATGTGTTCCTCCTTCATCTTCATCTTTTCCGCTGGTACACGCCAGATAGATTTATCAAGGTCAATGTCTTTCCATTCTGCACTTCTTAACTCACCGGGACGGACAAAGGTATAAGCAATTAGTTGTAAAGCGTAACGAGTCAGAAGATAGCCAGAATAGTCATCCAAAGAATTTAGAAAAACGGGTAACTGTTCAAACCTTAAAGATTTACGGTGTTGAACTTTGCGGGTTCGTATTACATCCTTAAGCGCATCTACTGGATTAAAATCTACATAACCCGTTTGTATGGCATAGCGGAAAATTGAACTGATACGCTGTTTAACTCGGCCTGCCACATCCAATGCGCCCCGGTCTTCAACCTGTCTTACAACATGCAATACATCACGGGTTTTAATATCGTTAATAGGTAGGTCTCCCAAATAGGGAAGCGCATCAGCTTTGATTGTTTGCCAGACTCTTTCAGCATGATCGTTGCTCCAACGACCTGATTCTTTTTTAAACCATTCTAAAGCTACAGGCTCAAAAGTATTTTTTCCTTCTTTTAGTTTTGCCTGCTTCTTTTCAATACCAGGGTCTTTACCTTCATCGAGTAGAGCTTTAGCAGTGAGGACTTTTTCACGCGCTCTTGAAGCTGTAACATTAGGATATACCCCCAAGGAAAGGGTTTTCTCTTTTCCAGCAAATCGATACTTTAATCGCCAGTACTTGCTGCCATTGGTATTAATAAAAAGATACAAGCCGCCACCATCACTTAACTTGTAAGCTTTACCCTTTGGTTTGGCTTGCCTGATTGACACATCAGCGAGCTTTCCAGTTGTTCTTTTGCCGCCAATTTTGGGGGTATCATCCTAAATCATACTGAGAATACCCCTTTTATACCCCCTGAATGTGTGGCTGTCAACGGAAGCTATAGGGCACTAATAGACGCATAAATGGCTTAAAATAGTACTTTTTCAGGTGGAATGGACTTTAAAGGATGGTAAAAAATATATAAATGGTGCCCGGGGCCGGAGTCGAACCGGCACGGTGTTTCCACCGAGGGATTTTAAGTCCCTTGCGTCTACCAATTTCGCCACCCGGGCGTCGAGTAGCTTGTAAATTTATTGCCCTTATTGAATATCATGGTAGTTCGGAGAACTACTGTCTACCACAACGCCACCCGGGCAGTTCTGAGTGGACTTCATGATTGATATTGCTTGCTGGTAGTGGCAACCGTCTTAAGATTGCCGCGCTTTGCTCGCAATGACAACATGCTATAAAAGCGTTTACTGGCTAACAGTGACATAACACATGGAGGCTGAGGGCGGAATCGAACCGCCGTCCACGGCTTTGCAGGCCGCTGCATAACCACTCTGCCACCCAGCCAGTGATATGTCTTTGATAATTTTAACGCTTTTAAAACCAAAAAGCCTCGATTATCACGAGGCTTAAAATTGGAGCGGGAAACGAGATTCGAACTCGCGACCCCAACCTTGGCAAGGTTGTGCTCTACCAGCTGAGCTATTCCCGCGAAAGAGGCGATATTCTAGCCATTGAGCTTTTTCTGTCAAGGTGTAATCACCCTATTTTTCAATGTTTTTTAAAGATTTCTTAACACTCGTTCTCAGGGCTTGAATTATTTCTGTTGCAACTGAAATTTCTCACAATCAAGTAACAATCAGGGTCTCTTTTACCCGTTGCTACGCATCACTGGCCATGCGGCTTTTAGGTAGATCATCATGGAATATATGGTCAGGATTGCAGACAGATAATAAAATGCCATGCCCACTTCGTACATAGGTATGCCGAATAATTCCTGATGATAGATCATTAAAAATAGCGAAAACATTTGTGCAGTGGTTTTTGCCTTGCCGACAAAACTGACCTGTACAGTTGTTCTACTGCCCAGCTCTGCCATCCATTCTCTAAGTGCTGATACGGTGATTTCACGGCTGATAATGATAATAGAGGGTATTACAATCAATAAGCCAGGATTAGCCTCTACCAGCAGTATGATCGCGACCGCGACCATCAGCTTATCGGCTACCGGATCGAGAAAAGCCCCGAACGCACTCTCCTGATTTAACACTCGTGCAAGATATCCATCAAACCAGTCGGTTATGCTGGCGACCGCATAAATAATAGCGGCAGCAGCATGCGCCCAACTTGTCGGCAGGTAAAATACCAGGACAAATATCGGGATTAGAATAATCCTGAATAAGGTTAGTGTAGTGGGGAGTGTTCACTTCCTAATTGACAAAGTTTGCTAGCCGTGAAAGGTATCATAAATGATCTGCGCGGTCTCGCGATTTATCCCTTTTATCTGCATCAACTCTTCAATTCCGGCTGATTTCACGCCCTGTAGACCGCCAAATTTTTGCAATAGCATCTGACGTCGCTTTGCCCCTATTCCGGGAATTTCTTCCAGCCGGGAGGTTCTACGCGCTTTACCTCTGGCCTTACGGTGCCCAGTAATTGCAAAGCGGTGCGCTTCGTCGCGGATTTGCTGGATCAGTAATAAGGATGGTGAATCCATCGGTATTCGCAGTTCGTTATAGTTTTCATCGAGTATGCTTTCGTACCCTGCTCTGCGTTCGGCTCCTTTGGCAATACCGATCACACGTAGCCCTGGCTTGGCTTCGAACACTTCGAGCATTTCCATCACGTCCAGAGCGCTGTGTAATTGCCCTTTTCCGCCGTCGATAAAGATCACATCAGGCATATTCTCGGGTTGATGCTTGAGTTTGTCATATCGGCGCGTGAGTACCTGTCGCATTGCAGCATAGTCGTCGCCTTCGGTAATATCGCGGATATTATAGATACGATAATCGGATTTAATCGCTCCTTCCTGCCCGAAAACCACACAGGATGCTTTAGTCGCCTCACCCATGGTATGGCTGATATCAAAACATTCCATGCGTTGTGGCGCTTCAGATAGATTGAGCGCTTCTATCAAAGACTGGTAGCGCTTGTTTAAATTAGTGGATGATTGTAGATGGCGCTGTAGAGACTCAACAGCGTTGCGCTCTGCCATTTCGAGCGCGTGTTTGCGCTTATCTCTAACATTATGTTTTACGCTTACCTTGCTTTTAGCGAAACTGGACAGGGTTTGTTCCATCAATGCGATGTTTTCCAGTTCCTGATTGACGATGATTTCGCCGGGCACAGGATGCCGAGAATAATGCTGTACTAGAAAGGTTTCGAGGATTTCAGCGGGTTCGGAATCAAGCTTAATACGAATGAAGAAAGGTTTGTTGCCTAGTGAGGTGCCGCTGCGGATCATGAATACCTGTATGCAGCAGTATTCCTGTTGCAATATGCAGGCAATGATATCCAGATTACTGCTAAACCCGGTTACGAACTGTTTTTCATTCACTTTTCGTAATTGCTCGATGTTATCACGGTATTCGGCGGCTTTTTCAAATTCCAGCCTTGCCGATGCCTGTTGCATGAGTTCCACATGGTTAGATATCAGGGTTTCATTTTGCCCCTTAAGAAAGAGTTCCGCCTGTTGGATTTGCAGCTGGTACTCTTCCTTGCTGACCTTGTTTACACAGGGTGCCGTACAGCGTTTAATTTGATATTGCAGGCAGGGCCGACTGCGATTTTTAAGCACTGAATCTTCGCAATTACGTAGCTTGAAGATGCGTTGTAAATGCTGGATGGTAAAGCGGATTGCTGCCGCACTGGGGAAAGGTCCAAAGAATTGCCCTTTTCGGTTATTAGTCGAACCACGATAGACCTTGAGGCGTGGAAATTCGTGTCTGGTTAGCTGAATATAGGGGTAGCTTTTATCATCTCTAAACAGGATGTTATAGCGAGGGTTTAGATTCTTGATCAAATCATTTTCGAGGATTAATGCTTCGCTTTCGGTACGCGTATTGATCACCTCTATGCTACTGATATGCCTGACCATGGATTGGGTCTTGGGAGAGAGGCCCGTTTTACGGAAGTAACTGGAGAGGCGCTTCTTTAGATCTTTGGCTTTACCGACATAGATCACCTGCTTTTTGCTATCGATCATGCGATAGACGCCCGGCAGATTATTGACAGATTTCAGGAAAGTCTGAGCATCAAACTCAGCTTGATTATTTGCTTTATCACTTAACATGTATTAACTGTGGCAAGCTTTAATTCAGCCACGCAAGGCTTATTGGTTCAGCCAGAGATATTGGAGTCGGACTGTGCAAAATCAACCATACCCTGCTCTACTGCAATACGAATTAAATCCACTTCATTATGCGCGCCCAGCTTTTCAAGTAGGCGTGAGCGATAGGTACTGACTGTTTTAGGGCTAAGGCATAGACGCTCTGAAATTTCGTTATTACTTAAACCCTGAGAAATCATTAGCATAACCTGAAATTCTCGCCTGGAGAGTCGGTCAACCGGGTTTTCTTCATTGCCTGGTAATAATGATAATGCCAGTTGCTGGGCGATACGAGGCTCGATATAGGACCCACCCTTATGCACCTGTTTAATAGCATTCAACATTTCATTGGAATCACATTCTTTAGTCAGGTAACCGCGAGCGCCAATTTCTAAAAGACGTTTGGGGAAAGTCTGCTCGGTGTGGATAGTAAGTATGATGATTTTCTGTTCCGGGTCGCGTTGTAGAATGCGTCGACAGGCTTCTACACCGCCCATACCAGGCATGTTAACGTCCATAAGAATAACATCAGGCTTTAGATCTGCTACAAGTGTAATACAGGCTTCACCACAATCAGCCTCACCTACAATCTTAATCTGTTGACTGTCTTCAAGAAGTCGCTTGATACCAGTTCGGACCAGGGCGTGGTCATCGGTCAGGAGTACATTAATCATATATCTGCCTCAAAGTGTCCTACAACTATAGCAGAAAATCTTACTCTATGTAGTCCAATTTTTATAGGGATTATTGATCAAGGACATATTGAAATAACGGGTTTGAGTAGATACTTCCTGTCCTACCCAGGATTGACGGGTAAAGGCCTCTTGCTCGTGCCCCAATTCTATTTCGGCGACGATGAGGCCCGCATTATCATCATAGAACTCGTCGATTTCCCATATATGCTGGTCAATTTTAATCAGATGCCTGTCTTTTTTAATGAGACCGCCCTGACACATATGCTGAATCATAAATTCGGCGTCGTGTAGTGGGATTTCATATTCGAATTCATGACGTCGAATATCTTTGGTCATAGATTTGCTGCTGAAATAGCCTTTATCATCGGCGGTTCGGATTCTTAATGAAGCCTTATCGGTATTGCACAGATAGGCTTGCTGGATATGAATAGTGCGATAAACCTGTTCACGCCAGGCATCTGAAGTAAGTAAAAATTTACGCTCGATTTCGTAAGCCATAGACTGGAATTAACTTGCCAGTCAGGTTTTAGTAACGGACTAAGGCAGAGCCCCAGGTAAACCCACCACCAAAGGCTTCGAGTAATAACATCTCACCTTTTTTAATGCGTCCATCACGTACCGCTGTATCCAGCGCAAGTGGCACCGAGGCAGCCGAGGTATTACCCTGCTCCTGGACTGTTATGACGACTCTATCAAGTGGCATTTTTAATTTTCTGGCGGTGGCATGTATGATGCGTAAATTGGCCTGATGAGGTACTAACCAGTCGATATCGGTTCTTTCCAGATTATTGGCTACTAAGGTTTCATCAACTATACGGCCTAATGTATTAACCGCCATTTTGAACACTTCATTGCCGCGCATCTCAACCTTGGTATTAATTTCATTGATAGCCTCAAAACCTTGAGAAGGGCCGTATGGAACTCGCAGTAAGGCTTCATAGTCGCCATCAGCATGCATATGGGTAGAGAGTATTCCGGTTTCTTCATCGGCTTCCAGTATCACGGCACCTGCACCGTCTCCAAATAACACACAAGTTGC
The DNA here is from genome assembly GCA_050292965.1 of Gammaproteobacteria bacterium. Classification (GTDB taxonomy): domain Bacteria; phylum Pseudomonadota; class Gammaproteobacteria; genus JACNJF01. The sequence continues at coordinate 19,281 of JBNKMF010000036.1, forward strand.
ACGATCATCCCAGTTAAGAAGACGAGAAAAGGTTTCCGCTCCTACTACCAACGCCCTGGTTGCACTAGCTGTTTTGATGAACTTCTCAGCAACGCCTAGCGCATAGATAAATCCGGTACATACTGCCTGTATATCGAAAGCTGCACAGCCGTGAATATCTAGACGTGATTGCAGCAAACAGGCTGTACTGGGGAAGACTCTATCTGCAGTAGTAGTGGCCACAACAATCAGGTCAATATCATGAGGTTTTAATCCTGCTGCTTCAATTGCGTTACGTGCAGCGCGTTCAGCAAGATCTACAGTATGCTGTCCATCTATAGCGATGTGACGTTTTTCAATACCTGTACGATCACGAATCCACTGGTCAGTGGTATCAACAATTTTTTCAAGATCGAAGTTAGTTAAAACCTTTTCTGGCAAATAGCTTCCCGTTCCAGTTATGCGTGCATAAGTCATGCAATTTTTTCCTCATTTGAAGGCAGGTGCTGCTCTATTTCCCGATTAATTCGCTCTGGCACCGATTTGTCGATTTCAATACTGGCAATTTTGATGGCATTAAAAAAGGAATCCACATCGGCACTACCGTGGCTTTTTATTACAATACCATTTAACCCCAGCAAACTGGCACCATTATATTGACGAGGATCCAACGTATGCTTTACTGCATTTAATATCGGCATTGCAATCAGTGCAGCAAGTTTCGTGAACAGATTTTTCTTGAATGACTGCTTTAAAACAGTAGTCACCATTGATGCCAGCCCTTCGGCTGTTTTTAAGGAAACATTACCTACAAAACCATCGGATACGACAACATCAACTTTACCTGTATAGATGTCATCACCTTCGATAAAGCCCTTATAATTCAATTGGGTCTGAGCTATCAGTTTGCTTGCCTGCTTGACAACTTCATTACCCTTAATTGCTTCTGAACCAATATTTAACAATCCAATACTGGGGCTTTGTTTTTCATCAACCGACTCACATAACACAGACCCCATTATTGCAAACTGTAATAAATGCTCGGGTGAGCAATCTATATTTGCGCCCAGATCAAGCATATGAGTGTGACCATTAATAGTCGGCAAAGCCGTGCAGATAGCTGGGCGACTAATACCAGGTATGGTTTTTAGTACAAATTTACCGGTTGCCATTAGCGCGCCAGTATTGCCCGCACTAATACAGGCATCGACGGCACCTTCTTTAACCAGGTTTATAGCCACACGCATAGAAGAGTCTTTTTTCTTCTTCAAGGCAACAGCTGGGGATTCATCCATTGATACAATTTCGGAAGCATGGTGTATGCTGATTCTGGAATCAGATTTCAGGCCAAGTTTGTTAAACTCCTGCTCCAGTTTATCCTGTTGTCCAACAAGAACCAGTTCAATATCCGAATATTGTGTTACCGCTTTATACGCAGCAGGTAATGTAACAGATGGACCGAAGTCACCACCCATTGCATCGATAGCAATCTTTTTTATCATATATTTTTGGCGCTATAAACAATAACGGGCGGTTTTAGTCCGCCCGTATAATGTGAAGAAAGCTTTGCGATTAATCTTCGTCGTCTGCTTCAACTTTATCAGCAATCACTTTGCGACCACGGTAAAAACCATCTTCACTTACGTGGTGACGCAGATGCGTTTCACCAGTAGTTGATTCGATTGAAAGAGCAGGTCCAGATAGTGCATCGTGTGAACGACGCATACCACGACGAGACGGGGTTTTACGACTTTTTTGAACAGCCATTGATATTCTCCAACATTAAGGTTAATTACTGCCTTTCAACGTTTCTAAAACGGCAAAAGGATTGTCTTTTTTTTCAACCGTAACCTCTTCTACAGGCTCCGGTTGCAAATAAGTATTACAGGAGGAATCTTTATGCATCATGATAATTGGGAGAGCCAGTATCAGCTCATCTTCAATCACTTCAAATACATCAAGATAACCTTCACTGGTATAAACCGAATCAAGCTGAAAAGATTCTATATCTTCATCTTTTGCATCGATCAACAACTCAAAACTCTGATCGATGGTATGCGTCATCGGTTCAAGGCATCGTTGGCATTCCACCACGACATCCGTAGCGTACTCACCTTTAATAACTGCATGTTTTAAAAGGTTAAAACCGAAATTAAATGACACCCTGACTTCACCCTCAGATGGGAGGGTAAGACTCAGTAATCTAGGCATTTCTGCCAATGGGATCACGCCGATATAATCAGCTTTTCGGGTCAGTTCGGAGGACGTCCGATAAGTACGTTTTAACTTGCCTTGCATAAACGCGCGATTCTAACCGTTTAATCAACCTCTTGTCTACGGCTAAAGCATTAAATAGGCCATTTCTACCTGCCCTGAAACAGTATTTTATAATATACTCACGTTTTTATCCGTATCACGTTGAACCAATTGATGAATCCACCCGAAGTTATCCTGGCATCAAGCTCGCCTTTTCGCCGAGAATTGTTAAACCGACTCAATTTTCCATTTAGATCAATTTCTCCTGATATTGATGAATCAATACTGCCAAATGAGAACCCTGTTAAATATGTGTCTAGATTAGCGCAGCAAAAAGCTGAACATATAGCTCTGCAAAATCCCACAGCGCTGGTAATCGGCTCAGACCAATGTGCCTATCTTGGCGGTATTATACTAGGTAAACCTGGCAGTCATGAGAATGCCCTCAGGCAATTACAGAATGCACGCGGTCGTGAGGTAGTTTTTTATACTGGAGTGTCCGTACAGCAGGCTGATAAAAACTTTCAGGTCACTGATTGCATTGAGTTTAGAGTGGGTTTTCGAGAGCTTAGTGATGATCAACTTGAAAACTACCTGCACGTAGAGCAGCCATACAACTGCGCAGGTAGTTTTAAGTCTGAAGGCTATGGTATCAGTCTTTTCAGCTATCTATCCGGAGATGACCCGACAGCTCTGGTAGGTCTGCCATTAATCCGTTTAACCAGCATGCTGGAACAGGCTGGATATCGCGTCGTCTAGTTTAATTTCAGTTCAGAAAATATCCTTTGATTGATACTAGCACCGAAAGACGCTCCTACACGGTTTGCGATTCTATCCAGCAGCAATTCCTTGTTTGTGAAATCAACGATTGTTTCCTGTTTAATGACATCCCGTGCAACCTGATCTGCACTGCCAAAATCATCGGCCAGGCCAAGTTTGATTGCTTCTTCTCCTGACCACACCAGGCCACTGAAAAGATCAGGTGATTGTTTCAAACGCTCACCTCTGCCCTGCTTAACCGCATCGATAAAATGACCATGCACCTGATCCAGCATACTTTGTAAGTGCTGCTTTTCCATTTCATTTTGAGGTAGAAAAGGATCTAACAAGCCCTTGTGTTCGCCTGCAGTTAACAATCGGCGTTCTATGCCCAGCTTTTTAATCAGACCAACCAGCCCAAAGCTATCCATTCTGACGCCGATGGAACCGACCAGACTGGATTTGTTCACGTAAATATTATCAGCTGCCGCAGCAACAAAATACCCACCCGATGCAGCCATATCGGTAACCACCACATGCAGAGGAATACCCTTATGCTCTTTCTTAAGACGCATCATTTCATCGTATATATAGGCTGACTGCACAGGAGAACCACCAGGGGAATTAATTTCAAGGATCACACCCTCCGTATTTTTATCTGCGAAGGCATCCTGTAACCCACTAATAATATTCTCGGCACTGGCTTGGCTATTACCTCCTATAACCCCATTCATTCTTACTAATGCAGTGTGTTTATCCGAACTGCCTTTCTTCATATCAAAGAAATTCATATCGTTGATATCCAGTGTTAATAGCATTACTGGAGTCAGATATAGAAAGGTCAAAATGAGAAAAAATATTCTCCAACGGCGACTACGGCGCTGTTCATTGATAGCTGCAAATGCCAGGCGCTGGACTATTGCTTCGTACTCAGATGAGTTTGTGGCTTTAGGCGTTATTTCCGGATTGATAGTTTCAGGCTGATTTTGATCCATGGATGTCTCGGTTTAAACGTATTGAGTTAACTGATCGATAGAATCGATTAAATAGGTAGGCTTGCTATCTTTCAAATGGTTTTCATCGTGCATGCCATAGGTAACAGCTATGCAATCCATCTTGATATTGCCCGCCATATCCATGTCATAACTGGTATCACCGACCATAACTGCTTTTTCGGCGACAAGGTCAAGATCAGTAAGAATCTCATCCAACATTAGAGGGTCTGGCTTGGAACGGGTTTCATCAGCACAACGGGTAATGTGGAAAAAGGGCTCCAGTCCGGTATTTTTTAACGCAAGATCGAGTCCTCTTCGGCCTTTACCGGTGGCAACTGCTAAAAAGTATCCACTGGCGTGTAGATCCTGAATGGTTTCGGCCACCCCTTCAAACAACTCAGACTGGTTGGTATCCGCAAAAAAATGTCGTCGGTAGTTATCAGATATCTGGTTTACTACCGGATAATCCAGCTCAGGAAGCAGCGACAGAATCACCTTGTCCAAACTTAAACCAATTACATTCCTAACCTCATCAGCCAGAGGTATCGGCAAGTTCTCATCAGCCATTGCTTTCTGCATACTGGATATTATCAGTGCCTGGGAGTCGATGATAGTGCCATCCCAGTCAAAGATAATTAGTTGATACTTTCTAGGCTTCACGCTCTGTAAATCTCCTAAATTCCGCTGGTTCTGGGGCTACGATATCAAGCCTCTTAGTATGGGCGTTTGCAGGTATTTCAAGTCTTAAGGCGTGTAGCATCAATCTATGACAACCAAGCCCCCTCATTAGTTTATTAAATTTCCGGTCACCATATTTATCATCCCCGGCTATTTCATGGTGCTGAGATTGACAATGCACACGGATCTGATGGGTTCTTCCCGTCATTAAATTAATATTCAATACACTATAGTTAATACCTGCATGATTATAGTGATTAATTTCATTTATACGCGTGTCTGCTGCCTGACCACGCTCATCCACATAAACCCTGCGCTCGCCATTCGACATGGTTTGTTTTAACAATGGGAGATTCACCCTGGTTTTATCTTTATCCCAACGACCTTTGACCAGAGCCAGGTAATTTTTGCGCATTGAGTTATTCTGCAAAATACGTTGCATTTCCAGTAGCGCTGGACGGTTTTTAGCTAACAGCAGGCAGCCGCTAGTATCCCGATCCAGTCGATGCACCAGCTCAAGCTCAACATCTGAGCGCATGGGCCTGAGCACATCTATCACACCATACTTCAAACCAGAGCCAGAATGCACAGCCAGCCCTTCGGGTTTATTGAGGACAAGAATGTACTCATCTTCGTAAATAACCCTCGACTCAAGTAATTTAGATAACTTATCAGGTATCTGGACTGTTTCGTTTTGCGCAGGCTCAAGCTGTAAAGGTGGAAGCCTGAGCAAGTCACCAGATAACAGCTTATACTCAGGTTTCACTCGCTTTTTGTTTACTCTCACCTCACCCTTACGGATAATGCGATATAAACGACTTTTTGGTAGGTTCTTTAGCGTTTTAATTAGAAAATTATCTAATCGCTGACCAGCTTGAGTATCAGCAATAGTAATTAGCTGAACACTTGAGTAAGGAGATTTTTTATCCAAAAGATTGCAGTATCAGGAATGTATTGTTATATTCGTTGGAATGTAGTCAATAAAATTTAATATTGCAAAGACTACACACCATTTTTCAGATCAGGTGACTTTAGGTACCCGATCTTTTTACGGTCCGACTACTTCATGTCTAAGACCACAGTTTAACTCATTCGCTATGCACAGTCTCGTAATTATCATTCTGATACTGAAACAGTATTTCAGCGCTCATGCGCGGGTTACCCAACCCTTTGATTTCATTCAGAAACAAAACAATGGGCCGACTCCACATCCGGAAAACGGCCATGCTGAGACCTGCCTACTGCGAACTACACAAGGCAAATCATCAAATGAAAAGAATTCTTATCAATGCCACTCAGGCAGAAGAACTACGTGTGGCCATGGTCGATGGCCAGCTTATCTACGATCTCGATATCGAAGTACCCTCACGAGAGCAGAAAAAATCCAACATCTATAAGGGCGTCATCACCCGTGTAGAACCGAGTCTGGAAGCCGCTTTTGTTAATTATGGCGCTGAGCGTCATGGCTTTCTGCCATTTAAGGAAATTTCCCGCGAATACTTCAGCGAAGACGCTAAGGCCGAAGATGGCCGTGTCAGCATTAAGGATGCCGTCAAAGTTGATCAGGAAATTATTGTTCAGGTAGAAAAGGAAGAGCGTGGCAACAAGGGCGCTGCTTTAACCAGCTTTGTTAGTCTGGCTGGTCGTTTTCTGGTTGCTATGCCGCAGAATCCACGTGCTGGGGGTGTTTCTCGTCGTATAGAGGGAGAAGACCGTGATCAGGTTAGAAAGGTCATGTCTGAGCTAGATATGCCTAAAGGCATGGGTGTGATAGCTCGCACAGCTGGTGTCGGTAGAACTACTGAAGAAATGCAATGGGATCTTGATTACCTTAACAAGTTATGGGAAGCCATTGTTAATGCCTCTAAAGAGAAACCCGGCCCATTCCTGATTTATCAGGAAAGCGATATTGTCATCCGTGCCTTACGTGATCATTATAAAAATGAAATAGGTGAAATCCTCATCGATTCAAAAAGTGCTTTTACCCGAGCTCATGAATTCATGTCTATGGTCATGCCCAATGCACTACACAAACTAAAGCTCTATGATGACACACAGCCTCTATTTAACCGTTTCCAGATTGAAAACCAGATCGAAACTGCATTTACTCGAACTGTAAACCTTCCATCGGGTGGCGCTATAGTTATTGATCCAACAGAAGCTTTGACTTCTATAGATATTAACTCCGCACGTGCTACCAAAGGTGGTGATATCGAAGAAACCGCCTTAAATACCAACCTGGAAGCGGCTGATGAAATAGCTCGCCAATTGAGAATTCGTGACCTTGGTGGATTACTGGTCATTGATTTCATCGACATGATGAAAAACAAAAATCAACGAGAGGTAGAACAACGCCTCAGAAATGCCGTTCATGAAGATCGTGCAAGAGTCCAAATTGGTCGTATCTCGCGTTTCGGTTTACTTGAAATGTCACGCCAGCGCCTACGCCCATCATTAGGCGAATCTAGTCAGATCGTCTGTCCCAGATGCCAGGGCCAGGGTACCATTCGTGATATTGAGTCACTTTCACTTTCAGTACTGCGTCTGCTAGAGGAAGAAGCTCTAAAAGAAAACACCGGCCGTATTCTAACCAAACTACCCGTTGAATGCGCTACCTATCTGTTGAATGAAAAGCGCTCCAAGATTGCAGATATTGAAGACCGCTGTAAGGTACATTGTGTCATCGTTCCAGATCCTAATCTTGAAACACCACACTTTTCAATAGAGCGTGTACGAGATAACGACACCCATCGACATGAGTCTAGCTATAAGAGTTCATATGAACTGGCTAGCGAAGATATTCCTGTTTACACACCTGAATCAAAAGCACAGGCTGCTGCACCAGCACAAATAGCAGCAGTTCAACAGATAACTCCGCCAGCCCAAAAACCAAAGTCCGCTCCTGCTGCAGTTGAAGCGCCCAAAGAGGCTGGCTTGATTAGCAAGGTAATCAGTGCAATCTTCGGTGGTGGAAAAAAGGAAGAAGAAAAAACTGAAGAGCAAAAGAAGGCAAACCGTAATAATCGTAACCGCCCGCGTAATGCTAATGCTCAAAACCGCAATCGCAACCGTAATAGCAACCGCAACCCAAATCAGAAAAATCGTCGTGACACAGAGACTGAAGCTCCAGTAAAACAGGCCGATAAGAATAAGGCGAATACAAATAAGGCGGCACCTCAACAGGAATCAGAAGAAACTCGTACACAATCTTCTAAACCACGTAACCGCAACCGTAATCGTAATCGTAATTCGAATAAACGCCAGAATAACGAAAACAAGAGCGATCAAAACACCAATGATGGTAATAAGCAGGAAACTAGTACAGCTGCTGCCCAACCAGAAACCAGTAAGCAAACTGAAAAGCGTGAACGTAAACCATCATCCAATCCAACTCGTCGTCGTTCCTCAGGACAGAAACGGAATACAGGTGACAGATCGGCAGCAAAAGACAATGCGAATAAAGCTGATATGAATCCACAAGCATCTACTCAGTCAAACTCGAATACCCCTGAGTCTGGTAATAAGCAGCCACAAGCAGATAAAAAGCCTGATGCATCTATCCAGGCTAGCAATGCTAATAGCAATGCACATAATCCAGCAAATAACGCTCCGGCAAAACCTGAATCAAGGCCTGAGCCAAAAGCATCACCGTCGACTGATTCTGAAAACAAACCGGCTCAAAGTGCTGCTGCTGAAGCCAAACCTGAGACAAAACTTCAGCCAACAAGATCCGAAGCTAACGCTGAGAATAAATCGGCTCCAACACCGGCTGCAAAACCTGAAATCAGAACTGAAAGTGACTCAGCTCCAAAGCCAAAGCCAGAGCCAAAGATCGAGAGCAAACCAGCTCCAACACCAAAACCAGAGGTTAAAGCCCCGTCAGCTTCTCAGGCTGAAGTTCCGGCTAAAGTCGAAGCTAAACCACAAGTACAAGTGGCACCTGCTCCAAAACCAGAACCTGAGGCAGCTCCAAAGGTAGAAGCTGTAGCTCCTAACCCTAAGCCAGTAAAGTCTGAGGATAAGCAAGTACCACCTGCTAAAGCTGTTGATGATTCGACAAAAAGCTCTCCCAGCCAGAACAATCCTCCGGCTGCATAAATCAGAGATAAATCAGGCCCGGAATTTTCGCTACCGATCTGACAATCAGACGGTAGCGTTTAACCTGGCCTTAACCAGGATTCCTCAGTTGACCGCTACTATCTGAAGTAAGTTAATGAAATGTTGAATCAATTAGAGCGACGTTGAAGACAATATTTTCTGCTGCAGCTTGCCAACCATACGAGTCTCGAACAGCGTGGTACTGGGGCGCATTAACGCGATTTCCAACGCTGCGGCCTCCCGCTGCCTTTGCATGCCGTTAACCAGAATCCATTGACAATGTTCCGGGCTAACGGGCTTACCAAACAGGTAACGTTGCCCCGCCTGAAACTCCTGGCCTTTTCTTCGCCACCAGCCAGTGATCAACTCCTGGTCAGGCCATGGCAGATCTTCATCTTCATCCATCGCAACATTATCATCGTTAGGGTCTTCGCTGGGGCCGGCTTCAAACCCATCTGGCCACTCACCCTCCAGATCATCATAGGCGATATCCACACCGGTGATACTGGTGAACGCTTCACCGGCAACCCGGGCGTGTTGCGGATCTTCCATTTGTTTGATTAACCAGGGTATGTACTCAGGATCACCGGTATAGCCGACACCCTGTATTGCGAGGTGCAAATTATCAGGTTTACGAACCACCTCGCCCAATAGCAATTTAGACTGGGAAAGATCAAGCGAACGAATCAGGACTTTCAACCCCACATTCAATCCCTTACCTCCGTTAAGGAGTAGATCACTCAAATAACGCACCGCACTCCCCCTATCCCCCAACAACACCGCCGACCAGGCTGACCATAACCGAACGGCTTCATTTTCATCAGTTAATGCTGGCAGAAGGTGAGTCTTGAGATCGGTACGAGCTAATTCACCCGCAGTCCTCGCTGCCCTGGCCCTGACCTCACCAGAGTCATCCTCCAGCCCCATAATCAGGTTTTTACCAGGGTCGACCCGGTGTATCGCACAAGCCGCCAGGCCAATTCTGCGCCAAAGCGGATCTTTAGACTCAAACAGGCCGCTAACCTTCCCGCCCAGATGAGCTGGCTTCACCCAGCCCAGCGCAGAGATCATTCCGCGTGCGGTTTCTGGTTCAGATTCAACGACGCGATAAACTGTCTGCAATCTTTCAGCGCTATTGCCTTCCAAAGCCAGCACGGCAGCAGCAAATACCTCGCCAGCTTCCTTGAATTCAAGATTCTTCTCGCAGATATCCCAACCATAATCACCTGCAATGCGTAAGCCATCGATATGCGCTTCAACACGATCATCCAGCTTGGCAAGATCCTTAAGAGAATAATGCGGCTCATGTACAGCGCTATCTCTCTGCAACCATAAAATGGCAGCTTCTTCAGCGTGCTGGTCGATGATGAGGGGGATGACCTTTGTCATCAGCCGCTCCACATATTTTGGTAAGCCGCATCAAGGGCAAGATCGAGATCAACCGTACCACCATCAGCCCCTCTCTCCCAGAATGCGCCGAAGCGGTATTGCCAAATAACAGTTCGTGTCAGCATTGAACCCACAGGTCCGACTGCACCGAAAGTGCTCGGAATGATTTCAGCATTCGATGGCGTATCGCGGGTTCGATCATAACGTCGAGGAGTATTTGACCAGATATAGATGGAGTAAGCATCTGAGCTTCGTCCAGATGCCAGGTCATCGAGAAGACTATCCATTTGTTGTTCCTCAATCCTGTCCTCAGCTGTTATAACTTGTCTGGACCAACCTCTGCTATAGGGTCGATGACTGTGATCCCGTAGATGGCTTCGGCTTCTATGACGTAGACGAGTTTCTGCACCCCGTCCGTAAAGCCCACCAGCACCTGCATATTGAGACGCGTGCATCACGGCCCACCAGCCTTCCAGAAAGTCGGGAGTTACAGTCCAGCCTTCGAGATCAAGATAGATGCGTACTCGTGAGGGAAACTGAATATTGTACTGGTTCGCCTGCAAAATGGCTCTCTCTGCAGCTGATACACCAGCCTGCCTGCTTCTCTCCGCCGCCGGTGGTTGAGTGCGAATGCCGTTAAAAACAAGCGCAAGTCGACAATCGCGATCAAAAAGATACTGTGGCTCATCGGGTCTGAGACGGGATTGAGGATGATTGTCATTAAGGTAGCGCCCCCAAAATTCAGGCGCACGCCCCGCTCGACGGGTTACATAATCGAACAGAGGCTCTTCTACATGACCTGATTCATCAGGCCTTCGTAAACGATCCGGCACGCGAACATTTGCATACACCGGATACCAGCTACTGTCCACACCCCAATATGGCATTACCAACCCTCCGAATAGAAAACCTGTATCCTGTTAATCGAATAAAAGAAAAAGATGGGTGTTTATTCTCAGACCCGAATGGTGCTTACTTAAGCTCAAAGCTAAAAGAATTCGTCATTGCGAGGAGTGCGCGACGTGGCAATCTCAACGGCATGACGCTACTTTTAGTAGATTACCGCGTCGCAAGCTCTGTAACTGCTCCTGCGTTACCCTACCACCTGCGTCCATGCAGGCGTCCTCGTAATGACAGTGCATCAAGTCTTAACTAAGTGCCATTCTTCTCAGACCCCAATTATTCCTGTCAAATTGTATCAATTAATCTGTATCTGACCCCAGTTATTTCCAGTTATTTTCGGGACGTCTAATGGGTGACCCCTTCTTTCTTCTTGATCTTTATACTTCATCCCTTTTATAGTTACTTTGTTGAAACTAGACCCTTTCATCATTAATCTATTCTGGTCCACTTTTTTCCATCAAAAGCCATTAGATCCTTTGGACCAATTGACCATAACACACCGTCAGCAGCGCTTAAATGGAAACAGGTTTGAGCTTGATCCTTGCCCATATCGACAGGAACAAGCGAATCATCAACCAGTCTGTAGACCGCATCCATTGTCGCGAGGTATAGACTGTCCTCATACCATGCCAAGCTCCAGATATCGTCATTAAGATCTTCTTGTTCTATGATTTCCCATTTGTCCTTTCTGCCTCGTAATAATGTTCCAATTCTGCCACAAGCATAAACATTCCCATCTCCAGCACAAATAGCATCAACCAGTATAAAGTTCGTTGGACTGTCTTTTTTTGCCCACTTTTCCCCATCATACAACCAGATCTCGCCTTGCCAACCGACAGTATAAATTTCATTTTCATCAAATCCATCAATGGCTTCAAAACCGAAAACCTCTTTACTGCCTTTCGGTGGTCTTGCACTTTTATCAATACAAGACCACTTTCCAGTTTTATCTCTTTTATATACCTGCCGATTCATTCCAACGGCATATAGACTTTCCCCAATGCCCTTGATACCACGCATTAAACCTCTTTTCTTTGGGGAACTTTCTTTCGTTGTAATTATTTCGTCATGTCTGTCACCACTTCCTAAACAATACACTTCACCTGTAGGGCTTAGAAATACCCCCTGTTCTAATGGTTTTATCGCCAAAGTCGCAGCAACCGTATCCCAACGATGAGCTGATTCATCATCAGCTCTCCATGTACCCGCATCCCATTCATATATCAATGATTGTGATATCTTAGCGTTCGACGCTTCATCGCTAATTAATGATACGTAAGACAAATCGTTATAACGAACAACGCCTGTCACGAATGAAAATATATCAGTCCAATGCCCTACCATTTTCTCTCCTTTCTACACATAAAATTTAATCTTATCGACCACCGCCTCCAGATGAGGCTCTACTGCTACCAATTCGCTCTGTTCTTGCCGCAACTTCGTCGACAGCATCTGAATAATCTATGGAACCTTCATCAACAGCTTTTATTGTTGTTTTATCATTGATTCCACATTGGTTATGGTAAGCATCTAGTTGAGCCTTAATACACGCTTCATCGCACTCGCTTTCAGGAAATACCTCCGTCATGCATTTTGCTGCTTTCTTCTTGGCTGTACCATAGGTTGTTTTTTTATCTGTAATTGTTCCACCACCTGAAACATTAATTGTTCCTGTACGGGCAGTAGATGCAGCTTCGCTTTGATATGAATGCATTAGCCCATGTGTACCAACGTGTTGATTTGTGCCTTCTGCACATACACATGGTGCCATGTTTTCACTGTAATCATGTATACCTTCTAAAGGAGTTGAGCCCGAGCCACCACGACCAGTATCGTGCAAAGCACTTGCTTCAATTAAATGATGTCCTGTTTGTTGCGGACAACAATGAGATTTTGTACTGTTGTACGGCTGCAATGCACAACGTCTTGCTGCCAAGCATTTATTTGACGACGTTTTATCAGCAAGCTTACTTGCCTGTGGACTGACTTTTTCTTGCGACGGTTTACCTGCAATGCCCAATGCCGATTTTGAGCACGGGTCTTTTCTGCCATAGGGTTTATAGTCCTTACAGGCTTCTTTTTCCTTTTTAATATCCTCTGCACAAACATGATCTTCATCACCTATCGCCGATTCATCAAGGTAAGGCCAAACTGGAGTATCTCCAGGAACCGACGCATGATTGTTAGTAGTTAGATCTAGATGCCTAACTGCATTCTGCCCTTCAATCTTCACATCCATAGACCAGGCATTGAAATAAACCTTTCCGGTATTCTTACTGGTAATCACACCTTTCTTAGCCGCAGCGCCCGCTTCATCACCCGTACTTTTTTTGAAATTGGATTTATTTTTTAAACCAACTTCTTTATCCGATATTTTTACTTTTTTACTACCATCTGTAGTATCAGAAGCCATGCCCGTATTTGGATAGGGGACAGGCACACCCGGTGGAGTTGCTGGATTTTCTGGCGGCGTAAAACAAACATCGGGCATGGCGCAGATGGTTTTACCCGCTGCTGCCTTACAGGCGATTTCACGGCCATTGGCAAATACAGCATTAGCCATCAGTTACCCCCCACAGCTTGATAACTCAGCACCATAGCGGCACGTTTTCCCTCGTCGTTTGCAAAATGGGCGAGCACATTATTACCGGGGCTATAGCCTTTGTGCATGGCCGCAAGCAGTACACTCAATATTACTGGGCCAATAGCTGCACCGACTTCACCGACACAGTCTGCGGGGTGCCAGAGATCGTAAAACACTTTTCGTTGCCTCAGGACACGCAAAAGTGCCAGCGCTGCTTCTTTAAACGCATATTGTTCACCTGAGATATCGGTTATACGAAAGTCTGTCGTTCCCATATCACAACCAGCTTCCGATAACGCATTGCGTATTGCCTGAGCCATTCCGTCCCCACGCAAGGGAATATCTTCAGCATAGACCGTGGATTGTTCGTTGCCATAACCTATACCCAAACAAAGCAACTGTGAATTAGAGCTATTGACAGGCGCCTGAACCAGCACTGCACCCGCCGCCTCACCCGGAATAAAGCCATTGGAATTCTGACTGGTCAGCAGCCTTTCATGCCCTTCGTAATGGGCCAGAGTGGGTCCAACAAGGAGGCCATCGACGCCAGCTATCAGTACCTGTGGTGCTATCCCCTCCTGAATCAGGCTGCGCGCACGTAATAGTGCCGTAGCGAAACCCACATGCCCCTGCGGGATCACACGGGATTTGGCGTGGAATTCAAACCCCAGTTCTGTGCACAAGTCGTGAAAAAACTGGTTGTCATCGTCTATCACTCGCCCGGCGCGATCCGGTTCCGCCAGACAAAGCAACAGCGGCGTTGCTTCTGGCTTTACCCTTGCTTCTCCCGCCAGACATTCTTTGACGGCGCTTGCAAGCATCTTGATTAGCTTGGTCTTGCCGCGCCAGGGCTGTTCCAGCATCACTTCACTGGCCAAAATCCATTCACCTCCAGAATCCATAAAGCGGGTTTCCTGAAAGTTATCGATAGCGCAACGAATCGCCGCACAGCTTGAGGGAGCATCCAGTCCCACGCCGGTCACCAGACCATAGCTGCCTATTGCAAGCGGCATAACGTTCATGCCTCTTCCTCCGCTGATTCCGCTTTTTGGACGCTGACAAGATGCGACAATGAGGGGTGGTAAGTCTTGCCCAATTCTCTTGCCCGCCACCAGGCACGTGATTTTTTACCAACCAGAACCTGCGGAATTTCGAATATATTTTTACGTAGGTCGATTTGCGCACGCCAGGTCAGCGTAAAAATATTCTTATCCGGCTCAAGCACGATGGTATCGATCACCGCCCGGACCTCGTCCCTGCCCCCTTTTTTTCTGAAAAACACCACCGGCACTTCAAGTGTGGGCAACTTGAAGTGACAACGTCCAGAAGGTGATAGATTAACCAGCATGATTTCTTCACCTCCGCGAGGATAGTCAATCTGCTGATCCGCCGGTGCAGCCTGGTAGTAACGTTCATCAAAATCGGCAGGCAAAAACGGAAAGGTATTGTCGACCCAGTCATCGTCATAGGTGCCGGCGTATTTCAGGCGCTCCTGCCACCCTCGTCCTAGCGGACCAAACGACATGGGCTGGTAATTGGCATAGGGTCTTGTGACAGGGTCTTTCAATGCCTCTGTATTGGGCATGGGCGTCTGGTCAACCAGGTCGTTAGCCAGCTCACGGTGGTACCCTTTACCCACGGGATTGGGCATATAGGCACTATGCTTCGATTCATCCTTGAGAAAATTGTCGTTGCCTCCATAGGCATTATCATAGGAAATGGGCATGCGATCAAACTGCCCCGGGTAGCCTGGACCAATGCCGGTCAGGCCCGCTTCCCAGTAGCGATTGCCCACCACATTGAATGTCTTGGTCATTTGTGCCAACTTGATGCCCACAGGTACCTTACTGGCAGGTTTTCCATTCGGGGCATAAGCATAGCCGTTGAACAGCACATCGCAGCGGTGTTTAATCGGGGCATAATCGACTTCGTAAAAGGGCGCGGAAAAACCGGGCTCCCCGGTGAAGGTATCGGCCTCTATTAGCGGCCATTGTTGCTCCGCTAACCTCGGTTCTTCACTGGGGTTGGAGGGAATATTGAAGGTACCCTTGACCGCAACCACCAGCATTTCACGACCGCTGGGTTTCATACCCATGGTATAGCCGGCTATCATGTTGGTTGCGTTGAGCAATTCCATGCGAGCTTAGCCCTTGTAGCTCAATTGGGTAATACACAAAGGATTTTTAATCGGGAAATTCAATTGCCGCAGCCACCCAACAAGCATTCGTTTAATACTAGTTCGAAGATGAGGCAGGTTGTAAATCTCGCTAAGCCAGGATTCAATGATGTTCCAGATATCGGTCATAACATTTCCTTTTTGATAGTACGGGTTCAGTTGATTTGGACCGAACCGCCCTTGATGCGATTAACGCCGGAGGAACGATTGAGCAGATAGGTACCTCGTACCAGAACCTTACCAGCTTTGGTTAAGGTGATGCTTGCCTTACCACATTTCAGGGTAATATTATGTCTCGCGGATAACACGATAGATTCACCATCAAGTTCGGCAGTATTTACTGACTCATCCTGATCTTGATCGGTGGTTTTGCTGGTTTGCTGGATTTTGCCGATAACAAGTGGGCGTTTCGGGTCACCACCTTCAAACAGCAGTGCCACTTCACAACCAGTATCATTTGTTGATAACTGAGCCGAGCTGCGAGCAATCCTGGCCGTTTCATCGGGATTACCCGAGTATGCTACCAGAGGCTGACCGAGCTCATTGATACCCAGTAACAGGCCAATAACAACATTATCAATTTTTTTATTTCTGGCCGCTTTTTTTATTGGTGATTTTTTTTCACTCTGTAGTTTCATAGTTTTGCCTGTTTACAGTTTAATGAAGCTGTTAATTTTGCAAAATCTTTTTCCCTTTTATAATGACATCACCTGAACCTTTCATGGTGATTTTTTTACCATTGATGGTAATGTCGCCATTCTTTTTTAACACAATGGTCGCCTTACCACATTTGATGCTTAATTCATCGGCAATATCGATCACTCCTTTCTTGCTACCTTTGATCGCAAAATCATCACCGGCAGTGAGTGACATCTTCTTACCCGAAGAAATGCTCACATCCTTGCCTGCGCTTTCCGCTATATTGCCTCTGGCATTGACTGATTTATTGCCTCCTACATTCTCACTACTATTTGCACCCACGTTAACGGATTTTACTGCACCTATTTCTTCAGCTTTTAAACCACCTACAGTTTCGTTCATCGCCGCACCAACAGTGACCTGATAAGCACCACCGATGGTTAGCTCTTTTGCAACACCGATGGTTTCAGCTTTGTTGATGCTGATGGTTTCGGTTTTGCTACTGCCAATGGTGACGGATCGATTACTGCCAATGCTCACTGTCTCGTTTGCACCGACCGATTCAGTACGATTACTGCCAATGCTAATAGTTTCGTCAGTACCGACGGTTTCGGTTCGATTGTTGCCAATTGATATCGTCTGGTCGTTACCAATTGTTATGGACTCGTCGTTACCAACATCTTCGGTGCGATTGTTGCCAATTGAAATGGTTTCGTCATTACCTACGGTTTCTGAGCGATCATTACCGACTGATGTGGTTTCATTATTCTCTACGACATTGTTCTGGTCTTTTTCGGCATGGATATAGACTTCTTCACTGCCTTTTTTATCTTCGAAACGGACCTCATTGAAATTGTCGGGGCCACCACCTTTAGAGCTTCGGGTTTTCACGCCTGATTGTGTTGCATTCGCAGGTAATTCATAAGGAGGCATGTTGTCATCGTTATATACGCGGCCAGTGATAATGGGATTGTCAGGATCGCCTTCTCTAAACGAGACAATCACCTCCTGACCAATACGTGGTATGGCCACTGCACCCCAGTTTTTACCTGCCCATGGCTGGGAAACGCGTACCCAGCATGAGCTGTTTTCATTCACTTCACCGTAACGATCCCAGTGAAATTGCACTTTGACACGGCCATATTTATCGGTCCAGATTTCTTCACCCGCTTTACCGACCACAATGGCGGTTTGTGGACCCTGCACGATTGGTTTTGGTGTAATACGCGGCGCGCGGTATGCCTGTTGTTTATCGATAGCAGTTATACCGCAAGAAAAATTTGATCCACTACCACCGCTAAAAGCCGACTCGTATTCCTGTGGCCCCAGATCGTAATTGGCGGCGGTCACCAGGTATTCCCGATTCTGGTCTTCACGTGGATAGTTGGTAAGTTTGAATAAACACCCCGCACTCAGGCCAGCAACATTACCCTGCCCCTGCACTTCTTCATACTGGGCCTGCAACTCTTCTAAACGTGCACGTACATAAGCATCACCCTCGCTACTCTCACGGTATTCGCCGGGATAGTCATAGATTTCAAAATCAGCCTGGTCATGTTCACGGGGGTTAGATGATTTAACTTCGAGATTCGCTTTTGGTTTTTTAAAATCAAAATCATTAAGTGCATAAACACCTGGTTGAATGCTTTGATTTAACGACCAGTCGGAAATATGATCTCGCTCACGCCGTTCGCTCTCTTCCGGCGGATAATACGGCACTTCTTCATAACCGGGCACGGTTTCATGCGCGCTTGTAGAATCCGATAATACCAGCGTATGTTTACCGTCTTCGTGTTTGAAAAAGTAGTACATGCCTTCCTGTTCCATTAGTCGGCTGACAAAATTAAAATCCGTTTCTCTATATTGAACACAATTTTCCCACTCGCGGTAGCTGCCGCTTAAGGCATCTTCAAAATCACTGAAGCCTTTATCGCGAAACACCTCTTTGATGATGTCAGGAACGGTTTTATTCTGAAAAATACGGCAGTCTGCAGTGCGCGTGAGAAACCAGAACCAGGGCCGTAGTGTAGCCCGATAGACAAATAAATTACCGTGTGAGCCAGCCTGGCTAAACTGGTTTACAAAACCATTGAAATAGCGGTATTCGCCATCAGGACGTAAATAACGTACGGTAACGTTTTGTGCAAGAATATCCTGCAGTTTAATCTCGGGGTCGTTACTGAGTAAATCCAGGTCAAACTGAAACAAACGCCCTAATTTCTCGTTGACGTTCATGCTGTGGAATAGCAATACATCCTCACCCAGTGGAGATGTCACCACAATCGATCGGTTCGCTTGTGTTGCTTCCAGTTTAGGCATAGTAATCCTTCATTACCTTTGGTCCACTCCTGAAAATTATTTCATAGAAAGTGTTTGCGAACGCAAAGAAACATTCGCTCCTGCCACTTTGCGTAATCCCTTCATGTGGCATCCATAGCCTCTACATATATCCCGGACTCGACCCTAAGTTTATAACAGAGACAGTAAATATCAAAGCTTAATATGACCCCATTAAAGCGGATAAATCATTCACCTGTTTTAGTTATGAAATCAGATAATAAAGTGCATCTAAATCAATGATTTCCTGATGAAATTGGTATAAGCTCTTCATTTTCTTACAATAACTTGTGTTTTAAATAATTGGCTAAGGGATTATTATGATTCAACCGCGCATCATCGAAATTGAGTATCATGATTTTTTAAAAATGCTTCAGCATGCGGCAGATTCTAAAACCAAGATAGATATCGCCGACAAAGTCCGCTGGAAAAAATACGTACGAGAACACAAGGTACCCGAAGCTGGCATGGGTGTTAAGGCTAAGGCGGGCGCAATGTCTGGAAATACCAAAGCGGTTATAATCGATGGCGATGGTGCAGCTGATGGTTATTACATTTACTCCTCTGACGACCTGTTTTGTTTAAAGTTTGAGCCTGGCAAGGATTAAAAACCTTAACTTTCATCATTCTCAACACCTGACCTCCCCCAAAACTCTAGCGCGCGCTATCTGTTCTGGCCATCCCTATACCCCATTTTATAACCTGCTTTGTGCGCTTCATTCAATAAAGACGCATAGTGAGCAGCGCTACTCTCATCATTACAAACCATAATGACTCGACCCGAAGCGGCACATACTTCATAGCGACCATCGTGTTCATGCACCGTATAGGCTGATTGCGGGTCGTCATTGTTTGCAGACATGATTTTTCCTGTAGGGTGCGTTTTACGCGCCCATTGCACTCATCTCATTTATTCACCAAATACCTCATCCATAACCAGGACTTCATCAGCGCCCCAGTTTTCATCGTATACACTATTACGATGATACCGATGATATGTCGAATACCGCCAATCCTTCACGTTTTTTTACCAGGCCATGTTTAACCGGATTGTAATGCAGGTAATCGATATGTTTTTCATAATCTCGATCATCGCGAATTTGATGTCCCCAAAAACGTCGTTGCCAAAGTGTCGATTCATTTAGTTTGCACTTTGATGAACTCATCCAGTCATTACGTTGTAAATCGGCAGCGCATTGTTTGGTAACATAGCGCTTTATCATTGCCCAACGGATACCAAAGTCCGCATCATTCGGTGGCAGCGTCCAGATACAATGCAAATGATCAGGCAACAAAACCCAGCCATCGATGATGAATGGATGAGTAGCTATCACATGACGAATGCCATCACGAAAGTATCGCGCACATTGTTATTACATAAAAACTCCTGTCGACGATAAGTCACCACAGTAAAAAAAGTACCCCCGTTAGTGGTGGCACGTCGATAATTAGACATAGTTACAAATCATCCATAATTCATTATCCGTAGGGTGCGTTCTACGCACCATGACATTTCAGCATGTCCAACCAAGTTAATCCAAACATCATGTTCAGCCATTCTCCAATGTTGATTTTGGTACATGGAATGCACCCTGGCTGACTATATTCATATATTCAGCTCAATGGTTCCCAGTTTCAGCTTACCTCCTTTTGCAATTGGCGTTTGTTTTTCCATGGCATCTTGCCATGCACCACTCATCTTGCGCCGAATAACTGTTTCGCTCTCGTCACTCGACGCATGTATCAGATACCCCCCCTCACGAACCAGGACAGAACTGGTATCATTACCGACAGATGCTGAACACAGCAAATGAACACTTGGTAGCACACCCGTGCCTGAAGGGGTGCTCTTCAGGACACCGTTTGCATGATCAAAGCAGATCTCAATCCCAAAGTTGATTGCACCTACCGTTGCACGTCCAGGCTTGATTCCAGGTATGAAGATGGTATTGGCCGGCGCATCAGGAAGTCTTTCATGAAAATCAGCTCGCTTGGTGTAACTGGCAATGATTCTGCCTCTATTGAACAGATACATAGCGTTGTCAGCAAGATAATAGGTTCCGGTGGTATCCGTCCCTGCTTTATGCAATTGCTGTAGCTTTTCTCTGGGCGTTTGAGGAGCATGCCCTGCTAAATCACTTGCTAACGTTTTATCGAGGTAGGCATCACCAGTCAAACCTGGGTATTGCCTTTTTTGTAGATGTGTCGCTGCTGTCTCTATATGTGTTTTGGCCAGTGAGACCTTTGCCAGTCTGTCTATCGCAATGGATGAGAGCTTCTGTCTGAATGCAATAGACCCAGGAGCAAACACCAACTGTGATCCGTAGCGTGAGCTTATCTTTTGTAGCGCTGCAACAACATTATCCCTTTCATCCTTTTCAAGGAACCGATTACTTTTTAAATCTGAGATAAAACATAGCTGAAAGTTTTTTGCTGTAAACATGTACTCTGGAGCAACAAGTATCATGCTCGCGCGCCCGCTATAATCTTGCCATCGCCATTCCTCGTCCTTCTGCATCCTTTCTGTACGATATTGTTCCAGCTTAGTAAGACATTCAGTCAATACTGATATGCGTTGATTGATAGACCAATTAGCAATGTCTAGCGTCTGTACAGAGTAAGTCCCTACAACCAGGTTTACCCATGTCATTTATATGTCCTCAAGTTCTGCTAATGCAATCAATGGGGCAGACTCGACTAAAATTCGTCCAACCCTCCAAAATAATTATCTAATCACTCAAACCCATATCTAAATTCTCCATCTTCAATACTCACCTGCACCCGCTCAATCTTCTCCCCTTGCATCATTCGGGTGAGGAATTCCTGGCTGATTTTAGGCAATACGGTATTGGTCAATATCGCGTCCACTACCCGTGCACCGCTCTCGACTTCACCACAGCGTTCAGCAATGACATTGATGACTTCATCATCATAGCCAAACGGAATATCGTGATTCTCGGCGATACGTTTCTCGATACGTCCCAGTTGCAATTTGATGATCAGGTGCATCACTTCATCACTAAGTGGGTAATAGGGAATAACGACCAGACGTCCCAGTAAGGCGGCGGGGAAAACTTTTAATAGCGGCTCATGCAGCGCTTTAGTTATCCCTTCCGGTTCGGGCATCAACTCTGGATCCTTACACATACTCATGATGAGATCGGTACCGACATTGGAGGTAAGCAAAATGAGCGTGTTTTTAAAATCGATATAGCGGCCTTCGGCATCTTCCATCCAGCCCTTGTCGAAGATCTGGAAAAATATTTCGTGCACATCTGGATGCGCCTTTTCTATCTCATCAAGCAGCACCACACTATAGGGTTTACGCCGCACGGCTTCGGTAAGAATGCCCCCCTCACCATAACCCACATATCCAGGAGGTGAACCCTTGAGTGTGGAGACGGAGTGTGCTTCCTGGAATTCGCTCATGTTGATGGTAATTACATTCTGTTCACCGCCATACAGCGACTCGGCCAGTGCGAGTCCAGTTTCCGTTTTACCGACGCCTGAGGGGCCACACAACAGGAAAACACCAATGGGTTTGTTGGGATTATCGAGACGTGCTCTGGAGGTCTGAACGCGACGGGCGATGATATCCAGAGCATGTCGTTGACCAATAACTCGTTGGTTCAGGGTTTCACCAAGCTTGAGCACTGCCTCAGCCTCGTTCTTGACCATGCGCCCAACCGGAATACCGGTCCAGTCGGCCACCACCGAGGCCACGGCCTGCCCATCTACGCTGGCCAGGATTAACGGCAGTTCACCCTGTAATTCCGACAGCTGCTCCTGCAGACCCTGAAGTGTTTGCAGCAGGTCTTTACGTTGTTCGGGCGACAGCTCTTCAACTTGCTCAACAGGATCATCTACACTACCGCCAGTGTCTACCGATACAGTTTCGGCAACCGTGTCTGCGGCCTTCTCCAGCTCGCTCTCGGTACCTTCTACCTTACCCAGATGTCCGCGCAACTGACTGCGAATATCCAGAATCTGCTGCACCAGTTCCTTCTCCGAATTCCAGCGTTGATCCAGCAGCTCGAGACGGGCATTCTCCTCCTTAAGTTTATTATTCACAGATTCTTCCCGTGCAGCAGTGTCTACACCCACGGTTTTTTCACGCTCGATAATCTCGAGTTCCGTTTGCAAGGCCTCGATTCTACGTCGTGTATCATCGACTTCAGCGGGCACGGCATGTTGGCTTACAGCCACACGGGCGCAGGCAGTATCCAGTAAGCTGACCGATTTATCCGGCAACTGACGTGCCGGGATATAGCGATGGGATAAACGAACCGAAGCCTCCAGTGCCTCATCTAGAACTTGAACCCGGTGATGATTTTCCATAGTTGATGCCATACCGCGCATCATCAGTATTGCTTTTTCTTCACTGGGCTCATCCACCTGCACTACCTGAAAACGCCGCGTAAGCGCCGGATCTTTTTCAAAATATTTTTTGTACTCCGCCCAGGTGGTGGCCGCAACGGTACGCAGAGTGCCACGTGCCAATGCAGGTTTAAGCAGGTTCGCCGCGTCACCGGTACCCGCAGCCCCGCCAGCACCGATCAAGGTATGGGCCTCATCGATAAACAGGATAATGGGTTTTGCTGATGCCTGAACTTCTTCGATAACCTGCCGCAAACGTTGCTCAAATTCGCCTTTCATGCTGGCACCGGCCTGTAACAGTCCGACGTCGAGATTACGCAGGGTAACGTCCTTAAGCGCTGGTGGCACATCGCCAGATGCAATGCGTAGCGCGAACCCTTCTACCACAGCCGTTTTACCCACACCCGCCTCACCGGTGAGTATCGGATTGTTTTGTCTTCTACGCATCAGAATATCGACAATCTGACGAATTTCGCCATCACGTCCAACGATAGGATCGAGCTCGCCTTTTCGTGCCTTGTCAGTTAAATCCACCGAAAATTGCTGCAATGCTTCCTGCTTACCCATTTGCGCCGGAGGCATTGCTCCACTGGCTTCACCCGGAGCCGCTCCGCCGCCAATCTGAAAACCATCGGTAGCACTCATCCGGTCTTCCGGTGATCCGCCGACCACCTCATCAAACCGTTCGGTAAGGGTATCTATCTTAACTTTTTCAAATTCCTTTGAGATTGCCGGCAAGGCGTTGCGTAGCCCTGGTGTTTTCAGGATGCCGACGATCAGGTGTCCGGTACGTATCTGTGACTCACCAAACATCAACGTACTGTAGACCCAGCCTCGTTCCACGGCTTCTTCGACATGAGATGACAGATCTGAAATGGAAGTGGAACCGCGCGGCAATTTATCCAGTGCAGCGGTAAAGTCCCTGGCCAGGTGTGACGGATCCAGATTGAACTGTTTGATAATACGGTGTAAATCCGAGTCCTGTAATTGCAGAATCTGATTCAGCCAGTGCACCAGTTCAACATAGGGATTGCCGCGCATCTTACAGAACACGGTGGCACTCTCAATTCCCTTATATGCTATTTCGTTGAGCTTACCAAATAATGAAACACGATTAATTTCTGACATTGACTAACTCCCTATAACATTTTATTAAAATTATCTAAGTGATATACGTTAGATCATGGCACTCATGGGTTCCAGCAACAGATCGTTGGCATCATCATTACTGATTCGATCACCAAGCCAGGTGTTCCAGCCGAGCAGATCGTTTTCACCTAACGTAACGGGTATTACTTTTTCTTTTTTCAAAACCAGGTTTACATCCCAGCTCATACTATCGCCAACATAATTTCGCAGCATTGCTCGTAGACGTTTACCACTTTCTCGTCCGGGTAAAAATCGCTCATATTCATCAATATTTAAGGGGCCAAGAATAAGACGAAATTTCTGCTGGCACTCCCAAACCTGGTCACCGATAACAATACTCTCGCCTAAGGACCCCGTTTCCGGTGATTCACCAAGGTAGCAGTAGCAGTCATCAGGAATCTGCATCCATTCACCTACAAACTGTTCAATCTCAACCGGTATGTTAAAGAAGCTTCTGATCATAACTACAAGGCCTTCTACATTTCGATTTTGTGATGACAGTCTACCGGCAAAATGGAGCTTTACCCGATCGGGAATTTCATCCCGATCACATAAAGAGGGCATTCCGAGGCCAAACAGCGCGCCTGTATAGGTACTAAACCTGTCCTCTTTCGGTCGATCAAAATTAACTGTCGGTTGTGCACTCGCCCAGGATCGATAAAATAAAGACAACATACGGTGATTAAATATATTGAGAAATTCACTGAAGGTCGGATCATCATCATTACGTAAACGGTCTCGCGCATACTCAGTGAGGTGGAGCGGCAAAGGCCCATTAGGGCCCAACAGGCCAAAAAAATTAACTGCCAGTTTTGATGGTTGGCTCTCTTTGTCAGACCCCTTCCTGACAATTTTAAAAGAGCTCAGTGTAGCTGGAGAAAACGCCATTGTGGGCTCTTGAACAAGCCGTAATACATCATTAACCGGGCGTAATGATGTGCCAATTTTTGGTTGTTGAGGATAGAGACATTCAAAACGCCTAAGCAGCTGATAAAAACCAAATTTATAGGGTTGCTGTTGCAGTAGTTTTTCAAACGCTGCAATTTCAGCAACATTACTGTCAGACATTTTAGTGTCTGTTAGCTTGGCATCAGCTGTTTTTGTTGGCGACGCTATAACACCTGATTGCGGCCGATTCTTACGGGCCATCGCATTATCTCCCCTCGCCTGTCTGTCTTAATAACCGTTTCAGTAAACGAATTGATAGAAACAGATTTTGCAAAAAAGTTTTCCAGTATTGCGCCTAATAAAAAGCAACCCGTGCCTTCAAAAGCGGTCTCATCCATCGTTACTGTTACTTGCAGTCCTCGGCCAAATGAGATAGGGCCTTCCAGTGGCATGCGTCTTGTGACAGGAACAGTTGTGACCGATAACACGCCTTCAATTTGTTTTTCAATATGCGCTTCAGTGATATAACCGTATAACTTAAGTATTTCTCGTAATGCAGCCGCACCTTTTTGTTCGTCAGAATCAACCAGAGAAAGATAATTCAGTGATAAATGGCTGATTAATCGCCAGGCAGTGTCACCTTCTGCATAGGAAGGCTTGGGTTTACTCGGCGCACAAATGCATCGAATTGATTCTACTGGTGCGCCAGACTCCAGTGTAAAGTCAGTCTTGCCTGTACCTACCGGCATATGCAAGGGTAAATCCCGATTGGTACATAATGTTGTAACAGCAAGCTGACGCAGGTCTGTGGAATAAGGCGCTTCAGCTGCATCGACAATGGAGACAAAGACCTCACTGCCGACATAATTTGAACGCGGTCCATAACGTTTCTGGCGTACAGATAACAACCGTGATTCACGATGTATAGTGTAATAAGCACTACTTTCAGCGCGAAAACTGGTTTCATCAGAAGAGTAAAACGGCAGAAATTCCTGTTGCCTGTTTTCCCCTGTACCATGACCAACCACCCCGGTTACCTGATAGACCTCAAAATCCATTGGACGGGTAAGATCGGGAACCACATGATACTCATTTTCTTTGCTATTGAGATGTATGCGATCGGCTCGCTTGGGAAACAGATTAATAGCGGTTGTACAAAACAGGTCAAATGCCGAGACATCAATCTTATGTTCCAGCACTGGATTAATTTGATTCAGTAAAATAAACAGTTCCAGCTCATTATCAGTGCATTGTCTCACAGCTTCGCCAAGACCGGATAAATCAACAAACAGAAAACCCTCAGGAAATGCAAAATATTCATGCAGCAGGCGGTACCCACTAAACGATTGTGCACCGTACGGTAACATTGCCTCGTTTTCATCGAAGCCAGCACGTTTAATGTGACTTCGATCTATAACCTTTTGCCAGGGGTTTGAATCAGAAGTTGAACGCAGGACCAGGGCAACACTATTCGCCAGTATCTGTTCATACACATGCATTGGAATTTCATCACTTCCATGCAAATACAGCGGAAGATGATCAAGTGATAAATTTTCAAACCTTAGCCCCGCCGTTGTAC
>JBNKMF010000037.1:0-45385 GCA_050292965.1 Gammaproteobacteria bacterium
AACCCGGCGAGCGTTGTGCTTCAACCTCTAACCGCAACTTTGAAGGCCGTCAGGGTAAAGGTGGTCGTACCCATCTGGTGTCTCCTGCTATGGCAGCAGCAGCGGCAGCAGCGGGTAAGTTTGTAGACATTCGCAAGCTGTAAATCACTGAGATTAGCTGAGATAAAATTCCGAATTCAGAGAGATTAAATATGAAGCCTTATACCAATCATACAAGCACTGCCGCAGTAATGGATCGCAGTAATGTCGATACCGATCAAATCATTCCCAAGCAGTTCCTGAAGAAAGTGGAACGTTCAGGATTTGGGGTACACCTGTTTCACGACTGGCGCTACAACGCCGATGGTAGTGACAATGCAGATTTTGAACTGAATAAAGCAGCTTTCAAGGATGCAAAAATTCTGGTGGCTGGAGATAACTTTGGCTGTGGTTCGTCACGCGAACATGCCCCCTGGGCCATCGAAGACTATGGCTTTAACACCATTATCTCGACCAGTTATGCGGATATTTTTTATAATAACTGTTTCAAGAATGGCATATTACCGATAGTGGTTTCACGTCAGCAACTAGATCAGTTGATGCAGGAAATTCGCGCTAATGAAGGTGTGAAATTCACCATCGATTTACCTGAGCAAACCATTACTACGCTTGCTGGCACTGTGGTTAAATTCAACATAGACGAATTCCGCAAACAAAACCTGTTACTAGGTTTAGACGATATCGGAATGACTCTGCAGCACGTGGATAAGATTGATGCGTTTGAAGCTCGTCAGCAACAGACCCACCCCTGGTTGTGGAAATAAGCCATCCTTACTCTAAAGCGTTGATAAAAAGTATGACTGATACAGGGCGACATATTGAGCTGATGGATACCACTTTGCGTGATGGAGAACAAACGCAGGGTGTTTCTTTCACGCCGGATGAAAAGGTCAACATCGGCAAGGCTTTATTGCAAAAGCTGGGCGTTGATCGTATCGAAGTTGCCTCGGCCAAGGTATCTGAGGGTGAGAAACAGGCTGTCACTACACTCAACAGCTGGGCTGCCGAAGAAGGTTATCTGGATCGTATCGAGGTACTTGGGTTTGTCGATAAAAAACGTAGCGTTGACTGGATAGTAGAGACGGGTGGACGAACCATTAACCTGTTGACCAAGGGCAGCGAAAATCATTGTCGTAACCAATTAAGACAGGAACTGTCCGAACATGCAGAAGCGATCAGACAGACCATCAACTACGCTCAAAGCAAAGGCCTCTCCGTCAATATGTATCTGGAAGACTGGTCAAACGGCTATAAAGATAATCCTGATTATGTTTATGGCTTGATGGACGCCGTAAAAGATTGTGGCGTGAAACGCTTTTTACTGCCCGATACGCTCGGTGTGATGTCACCCGCTGAAGTCACCGCGGCCATTAGCGATATGGTGGCACGCTTTCCCGAACAGCAATTTGATTTTCATCCTCATAATGACTATGGGCTGGCCACAGCCAACGCAATGGCTGCCGTAGCAGCCGGTGCCGGGGCAATACATTGCACCCTGAACTGCCTGGGCGAGCGTGCAGGTAATGCATCTCTGGCGGAGGTTGCAGTGGTGTTGAAAGATAAGATGGGAATGAAGTTATCTATCAATGAACACCATATCTTCGATTTGAGTAATATGGTTGAACGTTTTTCAGGAAAGCGCATCAGCGACAACACACCGATAGTTGGTAGCAATGTGTTTACGCAAACTGCAGGCATACATGCCGACGGTGATAACAAGGGTGGCCTGTACGAAAGCCATCTGAGCCCAGAAAGATTTGGACGCAAGCGCACGTACGCACTAGGTAAAATGAGTGGGAAGGCATCGTTACTGAAAAACCTGGAAAAACTGGACCTGAGTCTTAGCCCTGAGAACCAGGAAAAAGTGCTCAAACGCATCGTAAAACTGGGTGATTCCAAACAGAATATTACCCCCGATGACTTACCGTTTATCATTGCTGATGTCATGGAGAGCAGTGATTACCATCATATTAAATTGATCAATTGCTCCATCACTAGTGGCCTGAACCTGGAATCGACAGTAAGCATTGCAGTTGATCTGGAAGGTAAAATTGTTAAATCTACCGGTGCAGGCAATGGTGGCTTTGATGCTTTTATCAATGCGGTAAGCAAGCTATTTAAAGCGGATTATTACGTGTTACCCAAGCTGGAAGATTTCGAGGTGCGCATTCCGCGTGGTGGCAATACCAACGCGCTCACCGAATGTATTATCACCTGGCAAACCGGCCATAAGAGTATCAAGACCCGTGGTGTGCATTCAAACCAGGTTTTTGCTGCCATACTGGCAACGACTCGTGTAATCAACCTTCAGCTACACGAGTTATCAACTGCTTCTCCTGACTAATTTATATCCGAGCTTTCATATTCCAAAACAAGTATGTGCAAAATCTGAAAACGTGACCAATAATTTATGTATCGCCATTGGCAGGAGGTATGTAAACGGCTACCTTTCCCTACGGATTATTCGAAACTGCCGAAGTAAAAGCAAACTAATCATAGAGTGATTCTTTATGTGTACCGAACTCTATTGATTTGCCAGTTTTTTACAGGGGCGATTTATTTAGCAAAAGTAGCTGTTTAGGCACCCATTCTAATTGATCAAATGGCTATAACCTATACTCATAACCACTATCAGCGCTGCACTGCACTGCATAGCGTCCCATACGATTATTGATAAAGCCCCACCTTATTGAGAAAAAAGAGACCAGGTGAGGCAATCAGGCTGCAGAGATGTGTCGCCTCAAGCATGCAACCCAGATTTAGTAAAGATCTATATTCAGAGAAACTAATCTGGCGGCACAACATGCCTCAAGAGGAATGAATTAACCTCTGCTGCCATACAACCTGATCATAACTGGTTTATCCTGCATGGTTAATTCTGCTTCAGTCGTGCTAGAATCAGTGAAAATAATGCAGGAATATGGCTATGAGTGATAACAGGCGTTTCCAACGAATTCATTTCGACTGCAAGGTTGAATTTGAATATGAAGAACTGCATGAGCTTTGTGATCTTCTTGATATCTCTTTCAAGGGCGCGCTGATCAGTAACTGCTCAGGCTCTATTCCGCAGTTGGGCACAGCTTGTCGATTAATTCTGACTCTGGACGAATCATCCTCCGTGAAAATTATTATGGATGGCAGCATTGCCCATAATCAGGATAATCATCTGGGTATTCACTGCCTAAGCATCGACCTGGACAGCATGACCCATCTACGTAAACTGGTTGAACTCAATCTGGGCGATGATGAGCTGCTGCATCGAGAGCTTGAATCGTTATTGCCATAGGGTAGTTATTCTCTCAGCCCAAATACCCGCTGATAGAATGCCTGTTCTCTTTCCAGTGCGTCAGCAATATTATTCACATCACGAAATCCATGAGCCTCATCTGGGTAAATCACTAAATCTGAAGGTATGCCTTTTTCACTCAGAGCCTGATCGGGTTGAGAGTGTAGCCAGTAGCAGGCCGATTGATTAAGCTGAAGCTACGACAGCGTACCCGATTGTGCGGCTGCATTGTGGCTGCTTATTTTGCAGGCATCTCTGCCCTCAACGTTATTGATCTTACAAGCTCAATTTATAAATTTTGTAATATATTAAGAAAGAGGCGCTGAAATAAAATGGCTTTACTCTATTTTTGCTGAGGAGGGTATGGCGCTACGCAAACGTTTGGAAGCATCATTAACCTCGAAAATTCGAGTGTCATCCTTGTCGTCGTGAAAGACTTCTAAGAATGTTTGACTAATTAAATCTTCGTTGAGTTGGTATTCTCTGGTTTCTCTTACTCGATTATCGATCAGGATGTAATTAATTTGAGTTCTCTGGATGACTTTCAGTAGATCATCGGCATTTTGTGCACCATAAATGGCTTTGACGAGCTTGAACCGGCTGTTGATATCGTAGCCTGCGGACCAGGCATAGTAAGTCCAGCCAAAATAAATCAGTCTGCCTGCCATCTGAACCGGATGGAGTACAACCCGATCGGTGAGAAATACATCTTGCGGGTTAGTGTTGTCGCGTACCCAGATAGTAATGGGGTCGTTAAGAGACATGGTCACACTGTTTTGATTCATGTTGTACAGGGTTTTAAGATCCACCCAACCCGTAACGGTCAATATCAGGCTGAAAACTACAGCTAATGCCTTTAAAGCGTTGTCGCGATTGAACAGGAATCTGGAAAGTAAACTGGCAATCAAGATATTACTTAGCATGACGCTAATCATGATGAATTTGTGGTTGGCATTGATATCCGTGGTCAAAGACACCAATGTCGCAAATATCAGCGGTGAAATAAAAGCTAGCGCTAGTGCTTTCATTCCTTTTGGAGAGCCAAACAGAGAAAGTATAAACAAGGGCAGGAACAGGCCAAGAAGTTCCACATAAAAGGCTAGCGTGCCGATAATGGTTTTGTGTTCCGCCAGAAAGCCGAAATACCAGGCTGGTTTTACGGCGGACGCACCCGGGCCGATGAACCAGTGTTGCTGCATTAGCGACAACAATACTGCCAGCACGGCGATAATCAAAAACTCACCTCGATGACGACAAAAGAAAGTCAGCACGAATAGAATCATCAAGGTGGTGATGACGACTGCGCCATTCCAAAAGCCGATGGCACCAAGTAACAAGCCCAAAGCAATCGCACGTTGCCAGTTTTGTGGCCACCAGGCATTTTTTTCCAACCAGGCAATTTTGAATCTATGCGCAATACTGCATTGACCCGTTTGCTGCGCCCGCAGCATGGCCCGCAATAATGGCAGTACAGCTAGTAGCACCAAAATCATGATGCCAATGGAGAATGCGAAATGGCGCTGATTGGCATAGACATTCTGTGCCCATAATCCCCAGCTTTCGTTTTTGGTTTTGCCGATGTGTAAGGATACATTCCATAGCGACTGCCAGATATTTTCATTGGCCAGGTTATCGTTGATATATGTGAAAAAAGCAAATGAGCTTCTGAAAATAAAGAATAGCCCCGTCAGTACGCCAGCGCTGCGTCGACCCGTTATGCTAACCGCCAGTACATAGAGCAACAGAAATACGCTGATCAACGACAGTATGCTGGGAATATTGAACGCCCAATCGATGCGAAAGCCCAGCAGTTCCAGGGTGGCCACCAGAAACTGGAACAGAAAGTGATATCGCAGGTTGCCGTCGGGGAAATGCGGATATTGTGGCGGGAAGTTATCGCCCAGCGAGAACGAGCGAATCATTGCCAAATGCGGACCAAAGTCGCTCCAGACAGTATGGCCAATCTGAAGAATGTCGGCTTTTACACTCAGGGTGTGCATGGCTATAAAACAGGCTAATGCTATGGAGCCGATAAAATAAACAAACTCCAGACTGGCAAAGCTTCGCCAGCTACCATTCAGCGTGCTCAATAATCGCAATGCAATTGAGCGCCGATACACAATAAGACAGGTGAAGCCACCTAGCACCATTGCGATGTATGTACCGGTTTTTGTGCTGAGGCTGAAATCAGCCAGGGCAAAGGCCAGCCAATTCATCGTTAAAGCACCCACAAGCCAGGATGCAGGCAAGGTTATCATCCATCCAGGGATGTTGACCGATGTGCCCAACAGGCTCTTATGGCGTGGAACATCGAGCAGCCATGTAAAGACGCGCTGCACTATCCAGTGACCAATAAAAAATATGATTACGAGATAGAGCAAAGCTAACATCTGAGCTTGTAGACTAACTATTGATTTGGGAGTGGCTTAGCGTAGCGCTGTCAGTGGTGCTTGAGGGCGACGAGACTTCAGCGCTAATCAGATAGCGCGGGCGATACTTAACTTCGTCATATATGCGGGCCAGATAGGTACCGATGATGCCAAGACTTAGCATCAAGGCACTGCCAATAATTAATTGCAGTAAAATGACCGTGGTAAAGCCTGTGTAGGCGATACCTGTAAATTTCATGTACAGGGTTTGTGCGGCCAGAGCCAGAGAGCCGATGAAAAACAGTCCACCGAGAAAGGTAATGATTTGTAACGGTAACGAAGAAAAGGCTGTAATCGCGGAAATAAATAACTTACCTAATTTGATGGGCGACCATTTGCTGGATCCGGCGATTCTGCGTTCCACAGAAAAGGACAGTTGGTAGCGATTAAAGCCAACCCATGCTGACATACCGCGGAAAAACGTATCTCTTTCTGGCAATTGCCTCCAGGCATCGACCACCTTACGATCCATCAATTTAAAGTCAGAAGCCTTGCGCAGATCTAAACCTGACAGGCGGTGAAAGGTTCGGTAAAACAACCTGGCACCGAGTTTGTACAGCAAGCCTTCCTTGCCGCGGTTACTCTTGATACCCTCGACCACGTCATAACTTTCTTCCTGCCAGAGCCTTACCATTTCTGGAATCAGCTCCGGTGGATGTTGTAAATCAGCATCCATGACTACACAGGCGTCGCCATCTGCAGCATCCAGACCTGCACATAAGGCAGCTTCCTTGCCGAAGTTGCGGCTGAGTTTGAGCGCCTTGACACCGGGTAATTCGCTGGTTAATTGATTTAAAGCTAGCCAGGTGTTATCGCGTGAGCCATCATCGATCAGCACGAACTGATAGTCGTACTGGCTATCCACCAGAATAGATTGAATCGTATGTATGCTTTCGCTTATATGCTTGCCTTCGTTGTAGACCGGTATCACCAGTGAGATCACTCTTGAAAACATGCTTTTACCTATAAATCACTTTTTTATATATAACGAAGTTCCACAGAACCACCATGACCATAACGCCAATTTTTGACCATAACGGAGGAATATGTAACAGACCAGTAAGAATATAGAGCATCACATTACTGGCGATAAAATTGAACAATAACAGATTCAGGTAGAGGGTAATTTGCAATCGCAGATTGTTTGTGGAACGAAAGGTCCACAATCTATTCAGCGTAAAGTTAATAGCGGATACAGTGCTGTAGACAATACTGTTGGCAATTAAATAGTTAACATCGTAGAGATCCAGCAGAATATAAAATGAACCATACTCAAGCAGGAATGAGCTGCCGCCTACCAACAAATAACGGCTGAATTGGCTCCAATTTTTTTTTGCGGTTAATTTTGGTCGACGTTCAGAAGTGAGGTCTGGGTTAAAAACAGGCATAAAAGCGTAAGAATTAATGGCATTATTGAGTTAATCTTGAATGTGTAAAGACAGATTGCAGCAGCTTACCCTGATCATTGCTGACTGAAAAGCGGATTACATTCAGTTTACGGTATTGTGTGAAAGTTTTGGAAACATAAAAGCCCTACTCACTGATGTCAATAATAAAAATCCTATCCGACATTCCATAATTTTTCATTAGCTACAGGCTTCAGTGAAGCGCGTTAAGGATTCTTATTCCTGATATGTGAGAGCTCTCTATGCCTGATTCGAAAAGTTGCCTGGCCAAACTGGCCTTGAATCCTATACACCTCCTCGTTAATTCAAGTGTGGCTATTGCATTCAAATTTACCAGGATCAAGCATGCCAGTTTCATCGGAAAAAAGCCTTAAACCTTGCAAAACATTAGCTCACTTCCCCTTTAAGTTGTCTTGCTAAACCTGCTAGATTAACAAATGTTCGTAATATTCATATTTGCAGGATAAATCAAGCCCTGATCTATAATTTGTCAGATCAAATATAAGTCAGCCCCCCCTTATGAGTAAAGGATCAGCTCGTGATCATAGTCAAAGTATTATCTTCCTTTGTCATTACACAAGTTTCTGCACTGCACTAGACTGCTCTCGGCGATAACTCACCGTCAGGTTAACCCCTCCATAAACCAGGCTACAAAACTTAGCTTGCTGGTTGTACCTGACTTCCTATAAATACTGGTTAATTGATTGCGTACGGTTTTTTCCGATGCATTTCTCAGGTTAGCTATCTCTTTCGCACTAAGCCCTTTTAGGCTAAATAAAGCCACTTCAGCTTCACTGTCAGTGAGTGACCAGTCAGAAAATTGCCTTGTTACTTCTTCCCCAAATATCCGCTTAGCATCTATCAGTTCTTGGGATACCTGAGTCGATTTGGCCTTTGCTTCGTTCAATTCTATTAGCAATTGCGCGTTACGTTTCATTTGCGCTTTTGTTCTCTGATACAAGATCCACAAAAGTGTTAAAGCAAAGACAAACATCAAGGATTCTTGCAATATATGTAGTACAGGTGCTCCTTGCCGAATATCAGCATAGACATCGGCAATACTGGTAATTGCAACTAACCAAAAAAACACTCTGACAAGAGTATTCCATTTCTCATTACTAATCATTGTTATCACTATTTTCACCTCCAATGGCTATCAGGGGCTTAAATCATGCTTAGGGACATATGTCCTATGCACAAAAAAACAGCCTGTTCAATCGTTCGTGGGACATAAAACCTATGTAACCTCATAAATCCACTAATTACAATCACCCTTTAATGGCAGTCCTCTCTTTAATACAACAAAATGGAAAAATGATGAAAATAATTAACAAAATTTCAATGACGCTGTTAACTACTCTTTCACTTTCTTTGGCTTTTCCCCAAACAGCCCTGGCGCAGGACTTAGACCTGGGTCCACTTGCTCCACTAATAGGAAAATGGAAAACTGTAGAACCAGGTGTTGATGTGGCACCCGGAAAAAAAGGTTCGACAGTGAAAGTAGGCGGCCCCGCAGTCGAACCCTTTTATGAAATTCGAACATTCGAGGTTGCTGCCGATGCGGAAAACGCAAGTGACCAGTATCTGGTAGCTGTTTACTATAAACAAGAAGTATTCAGAAAACGGGATGATGCAAAATTCCATGACCAGCGTGGATATTTAATATACGACAAAAAAAATAACATGGTATACAACTCATTCTGTGTACCTCGTGCAGTATGTGTTGTAGCAGAAGGCAAAGCTGGCAGTAAAATGACTTTAACGGCTCCACAACGCGCTGTTGCTGAATCTTCTTACATGAATATAAAAGCAACAACAACCAGCTTTTCCATGAATATTGATATTAGTCCAGACACGTTTAAATATACCCAAACCACGGGCTTGAAGATCTATGGCAAAGATTTCCCTCATACAGATTCTGCTACCCTGAAAAAAATGCTATAGACCAATACTGCATAGGTCCCACCATTTTTAGCAATCTTGATTATTTAAATTCGATCGATTTGCCAGAGTTGTTGAAAATGGTGTAGTGACCTGGGATAACTATTCAGCAGGTTCTGTCAGGTAAATGACCAGACGCACTGGACTCAATTTGCCGCCTATTTCGCTGCGATTGCCAATTGCAACCACCCTGTTACACTTCATCCCAGAATATCCATAATTAAATTGGAAGTACTCTGACTATGAAGTCTATGATATCGCTCTGTATATTTGTTATTTCTGCCTTCATTTGGACGGGTGATAGCTATGCGCGGGCATCCCCCCCGGTAAAGGGCGAGGTACTTGAGATCATGGATGTGCCAGGTTATACCTACCTGCGTTTGAAGACCAGAGATGGCGAGACCTGGGCAGCAATTATGACGGCTCAGGTCGAGAAAGGCTCCGAAATCACTATTACAAACGCGACAGCCATGAGTGACTTCAAGAGTAAGACGCTTAACAGGACTTTTCCGACCATTCTGTTCGGCACATTGGCCTCCAGTGCAAAGGAAAAAGCGATGGGTGCACATGCTGGAAGTATGCCACTTCTTCCATCTGCCAATATTGAAGATATAACTGTCGCCAAGGCCACTGGTGCGAACGCGAAAACGGTGGCAGAAATCATTACTCATTGCTCTGAGCTGAAGGACAAACCTGTTCTGGTGAGCGGCAAAGTCGTCAAGTTCAATGCTGCTATTATGGGCAAGAATTGGGTTCATCTGCGCGATGGCACAGGTTCCGAGGCAGAAAAAACAAACGATATTCTGGTGACAACGGAGGGTGAAACCAATGTGGGAGATATTGTGACGGTAAAAGGCACTGTTCACACCGACAGGGACTTCGGTTCTGGCTATAGCTATAAAGTACTCATTGAAGAAGCCACACTGCAAAAATAAAGAATAGTTCAGCTAATCTATTCAATCAGTGAACGTCAGCCCTGTGAGACCCGACTTGCTGGTATATAACGACAATTGACCTCTTGAAATCTGTATGACTAGAAAAGTTGTAAGAATTTACTGTTTCCAATTGACGGGATTCTGCGAATGGCTGCCCCTGACTTTCCAGCTATAAGTTTATGGCTATCAGAGCCAATGATGCCAGATCAAGTCTAGACAATTCATTTTAGGGTAGTTATTTTGCAGTGAGATATTTTGCGGGGTCAATAAAAACTGCCTTTTTATAGCCCTGAGTTGATTGATCAATTGCCCAGGGTAGCGGAATCATTCGGACTATTGAATAATGCAGATACGGCGGTTTACCTTTTGCATTTCCACTATCGCCTGGAGTCGCTATGTATTTACCAGATTTAACCAGGCAAACATCACCATATTGATAGCGTTGAGATGAAGTAACCGGTTTAGCCCAGTTGCATCAACATGATGGATGTAATCCCATCAAGGAACCTCCCTGATATAAAGTAGAATATGGAAAAGGCTGCCTGTTGAATTGGTAGTGTGATTCAGATATTCTAATCGATCATTTTTATACCAATTCTGATCTCAGGGGTTTCATAACCCTCGCCAATGCAAATTTGAGAAACTGGTATACTGGTACAGTTGTGAATGATATGGCATGGCAAAATGCGTGGCGGTCAACCGTAGCCATTCAAGAGGTTGATGGAGAGACGAAACTAAAAAACCTGTAACAATCCCTGTCCACGTTTAAGGTTAGAAACTCCTCGTACTTCGATTTTTTTAAAGATGGGCAAGGGCACATATGAATGTAACGATAAACCAGCTTTTGGTCGCTGTACTAATACTATTACTAGCTGGCTGTTCAACTAAAGGTGGGACGGAGAATGCCCTGCATATCGCTGAGCAGACCAGAAAGGGAAAACCAGCAGCGTTAGAGATATGTAAACCTGACGTGGGAACACCCCACTATTATCATAAAACTATTCTTGTTGCGGCTACCTCGGCAGTGAATGATGTGGCCAGAGATTTGCCTGGCCTTTCAATTCTAACTTCCCAACGCCTGCAGACCCATCTTGATGAGCTCGATCGTTTTAAAGTGTTCGCAATGCACCAGACAGGCTTTGCCAGTATGGACACTCATACTGCTGAGCACGTCAGACAGATTGGTCGGCAGTACGCGCCTCAGTTTGTGGTTAAACTCGAGATTCTGGACCTAACTGTTCATTCTCCGAAAGGTTGGCTGTCTGAAATGTTTGAGAGTAAACAGCGCGATGTACTGCTCAAATTACTTATCTATGACGCCGAGAATGGTGACCTGTTTTATTCGCAGCAATATCAGGGAACCGTTAGTGGTGATGTCACTGGTTATCCGGGCAATGGAATTCGCGTTTCGACTTCCTGGTTCAATACTGATCTGGGAATGAAGATCGACGAAATGCTAAAAGCCATGAGTAAACAAGTCAATGAGCAACTTGCCTGCGTGCCCTTTGCCGCGGAAGTGACTGCAGTCAGTGATGACATTATAAATATTAACGCAGGCTATCTTCATGGCATTAAACCCGGGGATACCCTAAGGGTCTATCATCGTAGTGAGCTAAGAACCAACGATGGTGAACAGAAGCTGGAACAAAGGGGAGGCTGGGTTCGAATAAATAAAGTTTTTCCTAATCGGAGCATAGCTGTCTCCACTGAAAATAAATCAGTCGACAGCCTTGTAAATACCGGAGATATTGTGCGAGCCTGGTAATTTCCAGTGTTTTATCAGGAAACCCGTGGACTCTCTGCTATCGTGCGGCATTTGGCCCCGGTTACAGGGGAACCTTTTTTCTTCTGTACCCTTGTGTGGTAAACATGTTGGCACCACCATGCCCCACTCTCAACTGGAGTGGAAAGCTGCTAGCTACTGCTGGGCATAATAGTAGCAATACACCGGCAACTTCTGCATAGGATCTACGTGACTACATGCGTAGGCAAGCTGTTGCTGCTGTTGATTAGTACTCCCTTCTAATCCCAGCTTGTTCATCTGTTCAACAGTTAGTGGCTGCTCTCCTGCTCCGAGCCCACCGATCAACCCAGCTATGCCCGATTGTTCCGTTTGTTTCCCGGTAAGTGACAGGCTAGCAACCTGACTATCTTTATCGGGAACAAAACTGCGGCTAGCATAGGCATTTTGCTGCGCCTGGTTGCTTTTAGAGTAATCGGTGTCTTTACCAATAAAGTAACCCGCCACACTGCCCAGAATCGGCGACAACGGATTTGCAATGGCCGCACCGGCAATGATGGTTCCAATCAGGCTACCGGAGCGAGCCGGGTCGGATAGAAAACCCTCTGTCTCCGCCGTAACCTGTGTGGATAACGGTACCGGCTCTTCAGCGCGTAAGTCTGCAGAAGCAAACAGTAGACCGCTCACGGGGATAAGGAAGATGGCTGGGTGATATTTCGCAAGTAATTTCATCATGAGTAATCCTCTTTTATAGAGTCACTAAATACCCTAATTAGTCTTAAATACTTTTTCGTCCCATAGTATTCCCTGGTATTCCTTGACACCTTCATAGGCAATACGAATCCAGACACCCGCCGGGATGCTTTTGTCACGAAGTGCGACACTAATCTTTCGCTGATCAAGTTCAGGGTAAATGGAGAGATCACGA
Source organism: Gammaproteobacteria bacterium (assembly GCA_050292965.1). Classification (GTDB taxonomy): domain Bacteria; phylum Pseudomonadota; class Gammaproteobacteria; genus JACNJF01. Next base: position 12,706 of record JBNKMF010000037.1, read on the forward strand.
TACTCCCCAATCAGCTCCACAGGGCTATCGGCATCACGCTGCATTTCCACAACCACTCTACCGAAGCTACTGGCCTTGCCTGCATGGTTAAATGATATCGCCAGATGTGCATCTTTACCCTTCGTAGCGGGTATCACCCTGACATCACCAATGGAGACTTTGGGTGTTTGAGTATTGTGTCGAACTACTACAGGGATGGAAAAGGACATCTGCATATGAACCTGAACCCCGATCCCATCTTTGGTGGTTGTGGTCCCAAAGGTCGAGGTAGGTTCGGAAATATCCGGTATCACCTCGAGTAATAGATGTGACCTGTACTCCCCTTCAGGTAGATCTGCAGGTGGGCGCCAGCTAAAGCGTACAGTCTGGTTTTCATTAGGGCCAACGGTAATTTGTCGCGGAGAGTGGCGCACCATCCCCTTGGCGGAAGGCCACGCTTCACCTTCGTTGATCATGTCATAGCCACCGTCTGCTTTGGCACGTTTATCTTCCCAGCGCAGGCGGTAACTACGCGGGCCGTTGCTGGGGTTTCGCAATATTAGCGTCGCAGCACGATGCTCATCATCCATCAATACACGGGTGGGGCTAATCATCATATCTGCACGTGCTGATGAGAAAAGGCATAACGCTATGCAGATGGCCATTGACCAGGTAAGGGACTGTTTAAATTTCATCAGGTTGCTCCTCTACTATATCGATTTCGGATAGGTCAATACCTGCACCGTACCGTTTGTGCTGCTAATACGATACAGTGAGCTGATATGTACCCTGGTACTGCCCGCTGGGATAAACCTCCGGCGCTGCAGTCAATTCTGTTTTCAGTGTGCCACCGATTTTAATCAGCAGCTCTCCATTAGCATCCGTTGTACCCGTCACGCTCGGCGAAGTCAGCAAAGCGCTCAGAAGAAAGTGCGGTGCACTGCCGGGGTTGGTGGTGTGTTCCAGTAGTACATCACCCGCCTGCGGCGTTATCGTCAAGCCATAATATGACGCGGCACCACTCACGCGTATGATCCCCTGGCTGGGCCTGGTGATCGAAACCAGGCGCGAGTTTCCAGGTTCACTAATACTGTAAGAACCGGTGGGCGATAGCGTCAAAACAGCTTGTTCCGTGTTACTAGAAGATGCATATAGTGTGCCAAAACTTAACTGCTGAACCTCGTTAATAGCCAGAGTGGAGCTTAGCTCTGCCTCCAGATCGATGGCCTGGATATTGAATACATAATCCTTGGCATCGGGCTGCCAGTAGTCGACGCGAAGCACTGTACTGCCACTATAGGGTGCATCGCCGTAGCTTCCGCCATTGCCCGAGGTACTAAGGCGCGCACCCAGCGACAATTCAGCCTCACCTTGAGCATCGGTGACCAGCGTACCAAAATCATAATTGTCTACGCTCAGCGGCTCGGGTATACCGCTACCGTTAGCAGTGAGCGTGGTATTATTAAGGCTGACGTTAAGCGTTGTGTAGGCTGGAAAACCGCTGAAGTAGTAGCGCCCCGGTGAGCCACTGCTGATCAGGACAAAGTGCCCCTGTATATTGATGTTAAGACCGGTTCGCGGGTAGGTGAATCGAGAGATGATGGTGTTATCGGCTATTGCAAGCCTGCCAAAGTTGAGGCGTTGCTGCTCTTCAATCAGCGGAGCCGATACCGCAGAGGTAATCGTAGCTAGCCACAACAGAACGGGCAAAATAAAGGGGCGCCTGAAGCGCGCCCCTCTTAGCCAAACGACCAAGGGCATTGCCTATCCCAGTCTAGTATGAGGCAGTAACAGATAAGGTACCTGAGTAGACACCGGCCTGATAAGACATGGCGGAAGTTGTAGGCTCGGTGGTGACAGTGGCCCCTATATTGAACACGTAGTCAGTAGAACCAAAGGCCTGGGTAACCGGCCACACACCAGCGGTTTCAGCTCCTACAGTACCACCGCTGACGTCACCTACAGCAAAGTGCATCAGCCAGAGACTGGGTACAGAGGGGTTAGCGCTAGAGTGCACAAGTTCAACTGCATTGCCGGTACCATTGGTGATATTGACCAGGCTTGAACCAGCATCGGCAGTGAAATCGGCTGCGTCAATAGTAGCCGTATCCGGCAGGGTCAGATTAAAATCGGCAGCCATGGCGACCGAGCCTTGTGCCGGTACCGGAGTACCCAGATTGATCAGCTGTACCGTTGCACTGTCAGTTGGATCCGTTACAGTCCCAGCCGGAGCGATTACCAGGGCTCCAACGCCATTAGCCAGAGCGGCACCCGTTGTTGTAGCAAAAACCGTACCTAAATCGAAATCGTTCACAACGGTCACAGCCAGGGTGTTTTCTACGGTGGCGCTGGCGGTAAAATCAACGGCCTGTGCAGTCGTAGCAGCTCCCAGGCCGATAGTAGCCGCCACGGAAACAACAATCGCTAAATGATTTTTCTGTTTGATCTTCATAATAATAAACTCCTAAATAAGTAAGGATACTAACAATTTTCATGTACGCGTACCGTACGGCATACGTACTTCACTACCTTAAAGCCTAGACAAAACTAACTTTGGTACGGTTGATAGCGGCTACAGCTAGAAAAACTTTAGAAACTATTTCTATCTATCTGTTTGATAAGGTCGCCACTCAATCAGAAGCTAGTAATTTTATGCATGTATCCTGCTTTAATCACCATTTATACCGCTGAGTGATTCGATCAAATTACACACTTCACTACCCTAAAGCCTTATTAAGTATAGACTATATTTACTCTGCTACCGTGGTAGCGGCGACAACTATAAAAACTTTACCAAAAGTTGGTACCTATCTGTTTTGTAACGCCGTCACCCAATCAAAGGCTCAAATAATTTCAGGCATGTATATTGCTTATCACCGTTAATATCGGAGTGTTTTCGAAATGGGTGAAATCTTAAATGACAAAACGAGGAAGGTTAAAGGTATCAGCCACTTGCATATATAAGTGGCTGAGCCTGATGATTGTTAGTGTAACCCTGGCAACGCCCACCGCCTCGTCAGCGACCGAGCTACAGAGTGAGAATGAATTACTGTTGGAGCTGCGCCTTGATGGCAATAAACTCGGACTAGATATTCTAGGCTACCAGCGCGGCAACGATTTTTTATTGTCACTCGAGGAACTGGTCACTGGCCTGGAATTTCCAATCAGTGTAGACGGAGAGAAAGGCAGGGCCAGCGGCTGGTATATTTCACCGGAAAGAGGCTTTTCACTCGATATGAAGCGTGCCGAAGTGATCAGTGGCGGCAAAAGTTTTCCGCTTGGCGGCGATGAAGTGGTCAAATTCGAAGGTGGTCTGTATGTCGAGACAAAGGCTCTAGAGCGGTGGTTTCCACTGCGACTGTCGGCGGTGATTCGGCAATTATACCTCAACATCGAACCCACCGAACTGCTACCGATACAGGCACGCCAACAACGCAGGGAATTAACAACTTCCCAACCCTCGGCTAATACCGAAGCACAGTACGCGTTACAGGAAAATCCTTATCAGTTACTGGGGCCTCATATCACGAAACTCCGCCTGGGGTATTCCACGTTGCGTCAAAATCCTGACAGTGATGCCAGCTACGATGCCAATTATGCCTTATTGTCGAGGGGCGATCTTGCCTGGATGACTTCCACGATTTCGCTGGCAGGGAAATCGGATGATAGTCTGACTGGAGCCAGCCTGAAACTGGAACGTACCGCCTTTGACGGTCCTTTGCTGCTAAATCATGTTGAGGTGGGTGATCTCGGCGTTGGCGGCTTTCGGGGTATTCTGCTGCGCGGAGGGAGTGTAAACAGAGCGCTAGGCGGACGTTTTGAAGATGAAACGGTCAATCTCGAAGGGAGCCAGTTGCCGGATTGGGATGTCGAGCTTTACCAGAATGGCCAGTTGATTGATAAACAAACCATAGGTCAGGATGGGCGCTATTTGTTTGAAGATGTCTCACTGTTATTCGGTGAAAACCACTTTGAACTCAAGTTCTATGGGCCTTATGGTGAGGTCGAGTCTCGTGATGAATATCATTTCCTGGGTGCCAATATGCTCGCGCCCGGGCGCATCAGCTATGACCTGTCCGCGATGCAAGAAGGCCGCACCGTGTTTGATGTAAACGAGATTTCCGCAGAGGGGGATCTGGATAGTGAGCATTATACTGCAGACTTTAACCTCGGCCTGTCGAACAATCTGACCATTGGTGCGAGCGTTGAAAGCCTACAGATTAATGGTGAAAGAGTTGATTCTGGTAGTCTTGGGTTTGGCCTGGCAACATCTTACCTATATGGCAGCGTGCGTTATCACTATGAGCCACTTGCCCAGGATTCGATCAGTTCATCGCTACGCACCAAACTTGGCGAAAGCGGTATCAACCTGAGTTATACCCAATACATGGATGAACCCGAGCTGGTTAGCTCCCCCAACAAGTGGCAAGCCGATCTGGCAATCACGTCCTCGCTGTTTGAGGTACCGGTAAATTTCGGTGTCAACCAGCAGGAACAGCAGGATAGCACTCAGTTCGGAGCCAGTTTAGGCACCACGATTGCGCTGTCTGGTACAGGACGTTTTTCGACCTCTCTCTGGTATGATTCTGTTGAAAATCGCGTCAATGGTAGCACTACGAAGACATCACAAACCGGTGGTCAGTCGAGTATCTACAGCACTGTCAGGCCCTGGACATTTCGTCTTGGAACCAGCTATAGCCTGGAGCCGAAAAGCGAATTGCTAGAGTATAGCGCGCAAAGTAGTTTGCGCATGGATAGAGACACCACCCTGCATCTGGATGTTAAGAAAAATGAGACAACCGACCTCACCTACTATCAAGGTGGCGTGAACTGGCTACTTGATTCGGTACAAATTAGCGCCCGGGTCGGCTACGACAGCGACGAACGCTGGGCAGGCTTTATCACATTATCTACCAGTCTGGTAGATAAGCCCGGCAAGCTGATGCCGATACTGGATAGTCGTAGCTCTGTGGGCATGGGAAGCGTTGAAGTACAGGTAGTTACAGAACCAGAAGCAGAGCCCCATGAGGGCGTAACTGTGAAAGCAGTTCAGGCCTGGCGCAAGGCAAAAACCGATGAGAATGGTATAGCCTATCTATCTCGTATGCCATCGCATCAACAGACCGACATTGTGCTTGATGAGTCAACCATTAGCGATAGTGAGCTGAGGTCAACAAAATCGGGAGTGTCTGTTATTCCTCGGCCGGGAAGTTACTCCATAGTCAAGTTTCCTATGATACGCACTGCTGAGCTGGAAGGTCATGTAGTAATAGCTGATGGCAAAGACAGGCGGCCTGTCAGCCGGGTATTGGTAATGCTGAAAAATGCTGACGGCAAAGTCGTTACACAAAGACGTAGCGCGTTCGATGGTTTCTTTCTGTTCGATGGTATCGAGCCTGGTGTCTATCAGATCACCCTTGAGGAGCCTTTCTCCAGTCGCTTACTAAAAAAACCGGCTAACGTGAAGGTAAGCAGCAACAGCGGTGTCATTCGGGATCTGAATTTCATCCTTAGATCAGCTCCAGTAAAAAGAATAATGCAAGACCGGCCCTGGGAGGAAGCCTCACCTTTGCAATCCAGCTCGAGTTCTAGTTCTACCTTAGTAAAAGGAATAATAAAAGACAGCGCCCCAGTGATGGCCTTACCTTTGCAATCTAACTCAGGTAACAGCCCCACCTCAACAAAAGCAATAGTAAAAGGCAAGTCCTCAGTGAAGGTTATACCCTTGCAATCCAACTCAGGCTCGAGTTCAAGCTTTGCAGTAAAAGCTGATGATACACCTGCAATAATTGCTGACGATACAGCGAGCGAGCTAGATAGCCCACCGCAGCAACAGGTCGACCAGGGAAGTTGGTTTGTACAGCTAGTTGCCTTTCGTTCAGTTAAAAAAGCAGAGAATTTTTGGCAGCGCATAAGCAAAAACTTACCGGCACTGAAAGGGAAGCACCCCAAATATCAACAATATGGAGATTTGACTCGCCTGCTGGTTGGGCCTGGTCAAAGCAAACAGGCTGCTCAGCAGCTTTGTCAGAAGATAAAACAGAGTGGTCAGAGCTGTTTTGTTCAGAATATCAAGTAGCACCCGTATTTTGTACAGACGGTGTAAAAAGCTAACCGAGATTCAGATACTTAAAAAGCACTCACCACAGATTAGGACAGGATTGATCTGGTTTCCTGCTTCGCCCTACCTTTAACCCATACCTCTCGTGGTCAATTTGAACTCGTATGCGTTACCACGCGGGAGCGTGGTAACGAGAATTTAAACTCTGTGCCCTCGGTAACCGCTCCGGAGTTGCTATAATTACAGGCATCCTGTACTAATCTGTGGTGAGCAAATATTAAAGTGAAATTAAAAAAATGAGCATCAGGGGTAATCAGTTATCGTTATGGGTTTGCTTTAACGTTTGCTTTAACGTCTGGTTTATTGACTGACCTGGCTTGAAGCGCTGTTCTGGCAATTGCTGCTTTTACATATAATCCAACATAGCCTCACTATTTATACCGGTTTAACAGTCGCTATTTATCTGCAGTGAGATATTTTCCGGGATCGATAAAAAATGCCTTCTTATAACCTTGAGTTGAGCTATCTATCATCCAGGGTAAAGGAATCATACGTACGATTGAATAATGCAGATGCGGTGGATTACCTTTGGCATTTTCACTAGCGCCAAAGTTGCTATGTTTTCGGCGGATTTAACCAGGCTAAACATCGAGGTATTGATGGCGTTGAGGTGAGCGTAGTAATGAAGTCGCCATTTCGCTCCCAACACCTGCACTACCTTCCCTCCTTTGTCCAGTTGCCCACTAAACAATACGATTTCATCCGTGGTACTCAATACCGGAGTTTTAAGAAGTTCTACCAGATCAGGTCATCAGGTACCTGATAATCCGCATAGGGATCATTTTCATCGATGGTTTTTTCTTCCGGCTGCAGAATTACAACGCGCTTTTCATTGCGCTGCTGAATTTTTTGCGCGACGGCTAGCGGTATCAGTTCATAGCGCCCTTCAATGCGCGCGATGCCCAGACGGCCAGCGACTATCTGCTGTTTCATGTCCGCATTCACATACAGCTTGTTTACCTTGTTGCGATGTTCGAAGTTGTAAGGCAACTCACATTCCTTATCACGTTTAAGCGCATTACTTCGAATCAGTTGGTCAATTTCGATGGAAATAGCCTTTTTCTTTTCCTGTTCAATTTTTCTGCGGTTCAATTCACGATCACGCTCGGCTTTTTCCTTTGCTGCTGCGCGCGCCTTTAAGGTCGCTTCATCCAGTACAGGAGGCGCTTTCTTCTTGCGTTGAGGCTGCTGCTTATTCTTTTTCTTCTGATTAGCCTGCTTGACCTGCTTTTCTGTTACCAGGCCAGCTTTTAGGAATTGTTCCTGAAATGGGTTGCTCATATTTTTTCGTTTAGGTTTAAATGGATGGTAAACACCCGGATTATCCCAGCTTTGCGCCATTGTGAACAGGCTGATCAGGCACTGCGAGAACTACTGCACCATCTTCACGATAAAAACCCGTCACCAGACACTGGGACTTGACTGGACCAATTTGTTTGGATGGAAAATTAACCACTGCAACTACCTGTTTTCCCGGCAATTCTTGCATACCATAAATATCGGTGATCTGGGCGCTGGATTTACGAACACCAATATCCTCGCCAAAATCTATCTGCAAAATATACGCCGGCTTTCTGGCTTCAGGAAAGGGTTGCACATCAATAATGGTGCCTACTCGCAGTTCAACTTTTTCAAAATCATTCCAGGTTATTGTTTGCATAGTGATGTTTATAAGCGAGATAGCTTATGCATATTGATTAACAGGGCCGTAAATAATAATAAAGCACCAGCCTGATGGCTAGCCGCTAACCACACTGGCACATGCAATAGCAAAGTGCTGATACCGAGCGTAACCTGGATCAACACCATTAAACCAACCAGATTAAAGCTGGTAGCAGTTGCGCGATCAAATCGAAAGCGCTTCGAATTGAGCCAGTAAACCAGGCAAAGTATAGCGGTAGTTAACGCGAACACACGATGATCAAACTGTACCGTCACCATATTCTCAAAAAAATTGAGGTGCACGGGGCTAAGCACAAGTAAATTATCAGGAACCCATGAGTCCCCCATTTTGGGAAAGGTATTGAAAATCAAACCCGCCTTAAGCCCTGCGACAAAACCACCTGAAACAATGGTCGTCACCAGTAGTAGCATCAAGTAATGCACTGCCTTGCGAAATCCCGGATACAACGAATGCCCAGTCGGAACTCTGAGATTGGTATTCTTTAAACCTAATGCAATCCATACGATAAAGCCATAGATCAAAATCGCGGAGATCAGGTGAGCGGTCAGCCGATATTGACTCACATGTGGGTTATCCACCAGGCCACTTTTCACCATATACCAGCCCAGTAGTCCCTGTAAACCGCCCAATACGAACATTAAAAGCAGTTTTGGTGTGAGCCCGAGTTTGATACGTTTTGTGAAAAAGAAATATAAAAATGGCAGCAAGAATACCAGGCCAATGACGCGTCCTAGCATCCGATGAGAATATTCGAAATAGAATATCTGCTTAAAGCCACCCAGCGTCATGCTGTGATTGATTTTTTGAAATTCGGGGGACTGCTGATAGTTGGTAAATTCTTCCTCCCACTCCTGTTCATTGAAAGGAGGAACTACCCCATGGACAGGGTGCCAGTTGACCATAGATAAGCCAGAGCCTGTCAGGCGAGTGACACCGCCCAGGATTACCATCGCAAAAATCAGCACAGCACAGAGGATTAGCCAACGGGCAATGGCTCGGTCATTATCTATATCAAACACAACCAGCTATAACTCAAAATAATTAAAGATTATCAAAGCGATATTTATCACATAAAGGTCGCACTATACACAAAGTAGGATAAATGTAACCACTAGATCAATAAAAACGAAAGGCCAGAATGAAATTCATCTTGTGACGAGTACGCCCGTATCCCATCAATGCCCCGATGCAGCATCCCGACCTTTCGATATCGGTTGAAACTTATAATTATTTATAGCCTAACCAGAAAGGCGCATTAATCGAGCACTGGAAGCATCATTCTCATTGGCTACATTCATCAGCTTGACCTGAGTTTCGTAAAAACGTGCCTGTTCCATCATGTTGACCATGGCATCGATTGTATTAACATTACTGGCTTCCAGTGCACCACTGGTTAGCGAGACGTTAGCATCTGGTGCAGCATCCACACCATCTTTAGTTCTAAATAAGCCATCCTCACCCCGCTCAATATTTTCTTGCGCTGGATTAACCAGCATTAGCCGATCAACAGCCACCAGGGTATTAGCCGCCTGACCCGCTGCACGAATACTAATAGTGCCATCGCGCCCAATCACCAGACTTTCAAAATCGGGCAGCGTCACAGGGCCACCCTCACCCATCATGATTTGATTGGCACCATTTAATACCAGTCCTGAAGGGTCAATATGTAGGTCACCACGACGTGAATAGGCGGTTGAACCATCATCGGCCTGCACGGCAAAATAGCCTTCACTATTAATCATGACGTCCAGATCGCGGCCGGTTGTCATAACCGCGCCCTGGTTAAAGTCAACTCCAGATCTTTCATCGCTGGCATAAGCACGACTAGCGTAACCCGGTCCGTATACCGGCTGAGACTGGAAATGATCCATCTCAGCCTTGAATCCCACTGTGCTGACGTTGGCCAGATTATTGGCATTAGTCTGCTGAGCATGTAACGCATTGGATGCGCCATTCATTGCGATATAGAGAAAGTGATCCATAGTGCTTAGCCTGCCTTAATCAATACTTAGCGAATCTGAATAATGGTTTGAGTTAGTGTATTAGCCGTCTCAATGGATCGCGCATTAGCCTGAAAGTTTCTCTGAGCCGTTATCAGGTTGACCAGTTGCTGTGTGAGATCGACGTTTGATGCCTCCAGAGCACCAGATTGAATGAGACCAAAACGCCCAGTGCCTGCTTCACCAGCAATAACTCCGCCCGAAGTAGAAGTTTCACTCCAGGAGGTTCCTCCGGTATTTACCAATCCCTGACTATTCGGAAAGTCTGCCAGTGCAATCTTACCAATAGGTGTAGAGATACCATTGGTGTAGGTCGCACGCACTAAACCATCTTCAGAAATATCCAGACCTGAAATTCTTCCTGTAGTGAAACCGTTTGGATTCAATGTACTCACTGAAAAATTGGACGCATACTGGGTTGTGGAGTTATTGGCAAAATCATGTGTCAATGTTATGGGAGCGGCACCATTAAGTGGAGGAATATTGGAAGTGGTTATATTCGCTGGTGAGGTAGATGCTAATGTTCCATCGGTATTAAAATTAAATTGGACAGAGTTTTGCGTGATGGTAGTTGCCGGTAAAACTGCTGTAGGATCTGGGTGAATAATCGCAGCCCCCCCATCAACATTAGCTGGATTCCCATCAAGATAGGTAAACGCCTGCCATTGGTTCAGATCGCCTGGAAGTGGATTGGTAGCCGAACCGGGGATATCCTTGATGAAATAATATGTCAACACATGCGACTCACCGAGCGAGTCATATACCGTACTGGAAGTTGAGTTTGTATAGGTATTACTGGCAGAAGGGTCAAACAGAGCAGGATCCAGACCAGGAGAACCTGCATCCAGGTTCACGCCAATTTCTACTTCGTTAGTCGCCTCAGGGGCTCCGGTCGAGGGTGGTAAAATCAATGCGGACGTGGTGTTCAAACTGGTCGATGTGACATTGCCCGTTGTTGAATCTACCGGAAATGCCTGCAGAAAACGACCTTCATTATTGACAATATAGCCATCGGCATTAACCCTGAATTCACCCGCTCTGGAATAAGCTCTGTCTGTACCTGCCTGGTTTTGACTGACAACAAAGAAACCCTGGCCACTAATGGCCATATCCAAACTGGAATCGGTGAACTCAAAGTTACCTTGAGTAAATTGCTGGCTGACATTATCGATTTGCACACCATTACCTACCGAAGTAGGTGAGTTACCAAATGGAGATATGGCATAAATATCTCCAAACTCAGATCGTGAAAACTTAAATCCGGTAGTAGCAACATTAGCAATATTGTTACTGGTTACGTTTAAATCAATGGATGCTGCCTGCAACCCACTTAACGATATATTGGATGAAGAAGACATTTCAATTCCCCTGTGTAGTAATTACATAATTTTGCGGATCTGGTTCATGCTGATATCGCCGAGACCAGAAACAGTTAAAGTTAAATCTGAGCCAGATTGCCCTAGCGTAACGCTTTCTACCTGTACCGAGGTTAACATCTCGCCTGCCGAAACTTCATCGCCCTGCCTTAATTCAGCAGCTAGCTTATAGGTACCAGGATCTAGCCGATCACCATCAGCATTCAAGCCATCCCAATGAAACTCAAGTAGGCCGGCTTGCTGTTGACCAAGGTCAATACGATGGACTAGTTGACCCTGACTGTCGGTGACATAAATAATGGCCTTGCTGACTGGTTGATCAAGTTGAACGGCGGCATGTACGTCGCCTTCCGCTGCAATCTGCACCTTATCCCCAGGTACCAACACGTTTCGTCCGACCATAGTAGATGCCTGCAAAGCCTGATTCCCCTGAAAGGCTGCACTCATACTTCCAAAAGCAGAGTTCAAATCATTGATGCCGCTGACCGTGCCAAACTGAGCCATCTGGGCCAGGAAGTCACCATTTTCCATGGGAGATAAGGGATCTTGAAAGCGTAGTTGGGCTGTCATTAACTCAAGAAATTCCGTTTGTCCTAAATCGGTATTCGACTTGGTTTCGGTAGTCTTAGCTTTATTGATACCTAGCTGGGTATAAATATTATTGGAATCTACGGTTGACATAATATATGGCCTCTTTAATTACCCAATGACAGGGTCCTTATCATCAGTTCCTTTGAAGTATTCAACACTTCAACGTTATTTTGATATGACCTTGAAGAGGATAACATATTGACCATCTCTTCGACCGTATCAACGTTACTGGTGAATACATACCCCTGTTCATTCGCCAATGGGTTAGCTGGATCATATTTATTTCTAACGGGTGCATTACTTTCTACGATGCCCAACATTTTTACACCGGCTTCGCCAGGGCGAGATTTATCCTGAAGATAACTCTGAAAAACCGTTTCACGAGCTCGATAAGCCTCTTCAGCAGACCCGGCGACTGTTTCGGCGTTAGCCATATTGCTGGCTGTGGTATTCAAACGAATGGATTGCGCGCTGATAGCGCTACCGGAAATCTGAAAATTTGCTAATAATCCCATGACTATTGACCTCGAATCGCCAGTTGAAGACCACGGATCTTACTATTTAGCATAGTCAGGCTGGTTTGATATTGCAGAGCATTCTGCGAAAAGCGGGCCTGCTCGGCATGCATATCAACGGTGTTACCATCCAGTGATGGATTCAAAGGATTACGATATTTGATATAAGCCTGTTGATCTGAAGACTGTAAAGAAATATGACGTGAATCGGTGGTTTCCAGCTTGATAGCGTCACTCTGATTCTCAAACTGTTGCATCATCTGCTGAAAATCCATATCACGAGCCTTATAGTTGGGTGTATCAGCATTCGCGATATTCGCGGCCAGAATACTGGAGCGCTGCGAACGCAACATCATTGCGTCATCGTGAATGGAGAAAGCTCTTTCTATTAGTGACATGGTCTTCACCCGATTTTAGTTACAGATGAACATGCATGGAAACTGCCAATCAAATATTTACAAACAAATTCAATGACTTATAAAATAAAGTGAGGATAGAGGGAAGTGCCTTTTGCGGCAAGGCGGCAATGTTTGAAGGAGGTACATTGCCGCCATGGTGCTATTTAGATCGGACCACATCCAGTGCTTCAACTACAGCAGCGGCCAATAGATCGGGTTCAAATTTCGCTATAAATTTATTAGCACCTACTCTATCAACCATTGTTTGATTGAATACACCACTCATAGAGGTATGCAAAATAATGTAGAGATGTTTAAGGCGTGGATCCGAACGTACCTCGGTGGTAAAGGTATAGCCATCCATTTCGGGCATTTCAATATCCGATATTACCATCGCTAAGCGCTGGAGCTGGGGATCATCATTATCCGCCCAGGACTTGAGTAGCTCTAGTGCCTGCTTGCCATCCTTAGTAGTTATGGTTTTCATCTTGATATCATCTTCTACGGTTTTACACACCTGTTTGCGTGCGACCAATGAATCATCAGAGACCAGTATCAAATCACGTTCCATCTCCACTTCGGTATCAAATCCATCCAGAAATCCTTCTGTAACATGCTCTTTCGCACCGATAACTTCGGCCAAAACTCTTTCTACGTCAATAATTTCAACCATTTTTTCATTAACATAAGTAACCGCTGTCAAATAGCTTGCACCTGAAGTTCCAGAAGGTGGAGGCAGCATGTCTTTCCAGTTTAAATTGATTATTCGATCCACCTCGCGTACCAGAAATCCCTGCACGCTTCGGTTATATTCAGAGATGATAACAAACGCATCTTCGATATCATTGATAGGTGGTCCACCAATAGCGAGGCTTAAATCCATGATACTGATCGTTTGACCACGTATATTGGAAATCCCTCGAATAACTGGGTGTGACTGAGGCACAGAGGATAATTTTGGGCATTGTAAAACTTCTCGAACCTTGAAAACATTTATGCCATATAACTGCTGCCCGTGAAGACGGAACATCAGCAATTCCAGTCGATTTCGACCCGCCAGCTGCGTACGCTGGTCAACACTCGCCATTACACCGGACATTTAATTACCCCTTAAGTTATACATGCCAATAGTTTGTCGACTCACTATAGGAAAACTTTAAATAAACCCTATTCAAATAAAACGGCACTAATCTTGCTTCGTTTCACTACATATAGAAGTATTGGTTATTAAAGCATGCTTTATACTGTTTTTAACGATTTTCATATTCAGTTGAGTCATATTTCTGACGCTTTAACCAGTATTAACAGGTCATTGAGCCAGAATAACCAGATAAATCAAGTATAGTTGAATGAAAAAAAATAATTTAATCGGGATTTTAGTTTCAATACTTTTTTTAAGTCTTGCATGGCAAAATGCTGTTGCTGAGCGGCAAAGTCTGACCTCGATTCAATTACAGGCCGAATCATTCCTGACGAATTACCCTTACCAAACGCCCTATCCTGTTCAATTTAAACTATCCAGTCTGGACCCCAGGCTTAACCTGAAGGCTTGTGCAAGCGAATTGCGCATCGGCTTTACTAGACAGGATAAAATAAGCGGCAATACCTCCCTCAATATTCGTTGTACAGGCCCCACCCACTGGAATATCCATCTTCCCGTCAGAGTTGATGTATATGACGATGTGTTGGTTAGCCGAATTCCGCTAGTCAGGGGGCAATCGTTAAGTTCAACTGATGTAAAGCTAAAAAAAACTAATATCAGTAAATTAAACCGTGGATATTTCCGCCAGATAAATGACCTGAATAACCTGCAGGCAAAAAATAATTTAGCTGCAAACAAGGTTTTGAATCCTACAAACCTGGTACCCAGAAAGCTGATTAAATTGGGACAAAAAGTAACAATTGTGTTGAATTTTAATGGCTTAGAGGTTAAATCCAGCGGTATGGCGTTAAGCGCTGCCAGTGAAGGACAGTTGATTAAGGTTCGAAACACCGGCTCAAACAAAATTATTCAAGGTATTGTATCTGCCAATGGCCAGGTAAAAGTTAGCTTATGAACGTACTTAATAAATACTTAAAAAAACATTAAACTTTATTGAAACCTTGCCGATATAACGTGTGGGTAGAAACAATTGGAGACTCCAATGACTGATGCAATTAACACCAATAACCGCCTGAGGGTATCAAATCAGCCGGTACAAAACAAAACCAAAGGCCCTGCTGAGGGTAGCTCTAAGAACACAGTGAGCGCACCAGCATCGGCTGTTGTTGAACTGTCCTCAGATATGGTTTTAAATGAAATGCAAAACCTGCCAGAGATGAACAGCTCTAAAATCGAGTCGATCAAATCTGCTATCGCTAACGGCGAGTACAAACCGGATGCGGAGATGATTGCTAAAAAATTCGCAGAAATCGAACAGTTGCTACCCTGAGCCTAATTATGCAATCGCAGCAATCTACCCAATGCGCTCGTTCACTTTTTCCCTTGTTGCAACAGCAGCTTGAACAGGTAAGCGATTTCAGTAGTTACCTGGAAGAAATTAAACAGGCAATTACCCGTAATGATAAAGATCAACTTAACCAGTTATTAAGTGCCACTAAGCTAGATGTTGAAAGCATCGAGCAGTTACAGCTCAAACAACTGCAAATTGTTGCTGAATATGGTTTTACCCAATCGGCTGCAGGTCTGGATGAGTGTGTCAATGCCTGCCAACTGCCATCGCTGAGCAAACTCCACAGCAAGTTAAAACAGCAACTTCAGCACTTACAAAATGCTTTATTAGTCAATGACTTACTGGTTAGAAAAAACCAGCAACGAGTACGCCAGTCTATACGACTATTATCAGGTCACCAGGCTGCCAGTAATTCAATGACTTATTCGAGTAGCGGGAATACCAGAGAAGATATCCCAGATAGCCATTCTCTAGCTAGAGCTTAATCTCAACCTTCCTTTGTAAATAACTTTTCGCCGCCCCTGGGCAATTGACAGGGCCGGGCAATACCATAGCCTTGTGCAAAATCTACACCTACCAGCTTTAGCGCTTCAAGTATTTCATCGTTTTCTACGAATTCAGCTATTGTTTTCAGGTTTAATACATTGCCAATATTATGTATCGATTCAACCATAGCTCTATCGATAGGATCATCTGCCATATCTTTCACGAAAGCACCGTCAATTTTCAGATAATCCACATCCAGCGATTTCAAATAGGCAAAAGAGCTCAAGCCACTACCAAAATCATCCAGCGCAAACAGGCAGCCTAACTGTTTCAGTTCATCCATAAAAATCTGTGCCTTCGAGAGATTGCTAATGGCAGATGTTTCGGTGATTTCAAAACAGATTCTGGTTGGAGGTACGGCGTATTCACTAAATAATTTCTTGATTCGATATAACAGGCTTTCATCGGCTAACGACTGCCCTGATAGATTGATCGCGAAGATATCATTAGAGTTGTAATCCCAGTAATTATCCATCCAGCTGAATAAATTTTCGATAACCCAACGATCTATGCGTGCCATTAACTGATAACGCTCTGCTGATGGAATAAATGCTCCTGGGGGTATGAATTCACCATTCTCTCCTATCATTCGTAACAGGATTTCGTAATGAGTATGCTCGCCCCCATCGTTCAATGGAACAATGGGTTGGTAGTTGAGTTCAAAGCGGCCATTTTCTAGAGCGCTCTGGATACGAACCATCCACTGGGCTTCACCACGCCGTTGAGATATTCCCTTATCGTCCTGGCTATACAGATGGACCCGATTACGCCCCGCTTCCTTGGCCGCATAACAGGCTGAATCTGCCTCTTTAAAAACCTCTTCCGCATCCGGACTGTTTTTATCGATCACCACCAGTCCAATACTGACGCCTAGCTGAAACGACTGTTCTCCCCAGCCAAAACGAAAGTCTTCAACGGCAGCACGGATTTCTTCGGCTATTTTGACAGCAGGACCTACTTTGCATTTTTTTAACACAACCGCAAATTCATCGCCCCCTAGCCGAGCAAGCATGTCATCGTCACGGATACAGGATTTAAAAATATCTGACAGCTGGCGGAGCAGTTCATCCCCTGCTATATGACCACAGGTATCATTCACCACCTTGAATTTATCCAGATCCATAAAACAGATACAGTGTTCTGAAGCATCCAGCCTGGACGAATTTATGGTTGCTTCCAGCCGACGCTCAAACTCACGACGATTGATCAATTGGGTGAGCTCATCATGACTAGCCTGCCAGGAAAGACGGCTGGCAAGACGATGAGACTTACTCACATCACGAAAGATCATGACCGCGCCAATGATATCGCCAACCTGATTATGGATGGGCGTAGCTACCTGATGGATAACAAGCTGATCACCATTCCTGGCTATGAGAATATCTCCCGATACTGAATCCACCTGCAGTCCGGTATTGATACATTCGTAAACCGGCAGCTGAGATCGATCAGATTGAATCGTGATCACTCTGTTCAGACGCTTATTTATCAATTCTTCATATTTATATCCTGTGAGCTTTAGTGCGGCAGGATTAAGAAAATTGATCTGCCCTATGATGTCTGTAGTGATTACGCCATCAGCGATACTACTTAGGGTAACCTGCGCCTGCTCTTTCTCACGATAAAGCGCTTCCTGAGCCAGTTGCCGTTCGGTAATATCCTTGATGGTGACAATAAACTGCATATCCTCACCTTCAAAAATGGTATGTACTGCGACTTCTGAATGAAAAATTTCTCCACTAGATTTCAGCGATTTAACCTCTTCCAGAAAATTCAGTGGCTTTCCTGGATTAACACTATCCATGATCACATTGAAACGGCGGTTATAGGGTGAGGGGAATAGTACCGATAGTGGTTTTCCTAAGAGTTCGTACTCGGAATAGCCGAACATGGTTTGAGCCGATTTATAAAATCCACTAATTCGACCCAGTCGATTCAGGATAATGATCGCATCCAGGGTATTATTCAGTATCGTCTGTAATTGCGACTCCTGTTCGCGCGCTCGACTTGCCATGGTTTCCAGTTCTAACGTAGTCTGATTAAGGGACAGTTCATGCATATTGCTACGCGACAAATCAGAGATCTGAATCAGGCAACATGCCCCCTGCTGACTAGAAACTGGCTTAACGGTAATTGATTGGTGGATACGACTATTTCGGTCCCGGTTTTGACGGTTTCGATAAAGCGGTAATGTTGCATGATGAAACTTTGCAGAAATCAGAGAACTTAGTCCAAGCTTTAATGCATCTTCGATAGACTGGTTCAAACGCTCATTGATGACAGGAAAAACCTCATCAAAGGTTTGTCCCATCACTTCATCTCTGCTGAGAAAACTAAAGTTTGTTAACCACTGATTCCAGACAATAATTTCACGCTTATGATTAAGCACCATAAACCCGTTATTAACCGAGTCATAGATACTAAGATCAAACTGATGAGCAACAATGGAAGTCTGGGTAATATTTGTCATAGCACTGCTTCATTTAAAAAAAGATAACACACACACGCTATGGGTTACTTGTCCATAGCAGACAGGCCATAAAGCGTTTATCCTTTAAACTTATCTGTATCTGGGTATAGAACAGCTCATCACCAAAAATATCAGCTCTATATTCGTTCATGATTTGCGTATAGTGATCTCGATCAAATCTGGGTAAATGGCTAATCAGTTTGCCCTGATTAAGCCTCAGGTAGCTACTGAGACAACTATTAATAATGATATTACCTAACTCCAGCAATGCCTCTTCTTCCATCTCTGTAAGTTCACGCAATCGTGCGTTTTCTTTTAATAGTCCACGCATTAATTGCATGCCAGTTTCATGGTTTAACACAAATAATACATGCCCCTGAATTACTCCCTGTAAACGCTGACTTATCGCAATGACTTCAGGTTCCTGTTGATCAAACAACTTATGTAAACTATCAAGCCCTATCATGCCATGTGATGAGATTTTGAACATGATATTGATATGACTCATCGATGACACTACTGACTCGGCCATAACAAGACCTTGATCAGTCATCTGTAACATGGATATATGAGGATTTACTTCGATATTCATCATCTGTAGCATATAAATTGATGGCTCTTTATACTTTATTTATTAAAGATAGTCGTTAGATTGTAGCTCGCTAACACAACAGAACAAGCCAATGTTCTCATTGATGCTACAAATACCTTATAAACTTCCTTTTTTTAGGCCATTAAAACTAAAATTCAAGAATATTTAGATATTTATCGCATTAGCTTATACCTGAATCCACCGACCACAAAAAACCCCATGATAAAATGGGGTTAAAATAAACATTAATAACAGGAGGTAATATTGAGTATAGAAACCCTCAGGTGACTTTATGAGACCTCTGTCTCATTCTTAAATGTCAATATCTGCAGGGTGCATCGATTGATAACCCCAAATATCAACATCGTACCCTTTCTCACGAATTTTATCGGCACGTTCAGAAATATAGCGCTGAAAACTGGGCTGCCTGTTGTAACCGCCATCCAGTACATAGGCTAGCGATGACTGGACATGGAAGGTTTTAAAAAATCCTTCCATTCGGTGCACCTCAACCCCTTGATCATCAAGTAATACTATCGACGGGGTATAGTTAATCATTAATTTTTGTGCTAATTCCCTGTGTGACATTTTCTGGCCATCTGCTGTGATAATCTGAGCTTCAGAATTTACATTCAACAATACATTATCCATTTCCTTAACCAGAGCCCTGGTTGGCTTATCACTTAACACCTTTTCGTGCAGAGTTTTACAATCCGCACAATCCGCTGACTCAAAATAGAGAGCAAGTGGTTTAGTAGAACGCTTAATGATTGCCTGTAAATCTGTTTCTGCAAGAAAGAAATCTTCCTCAATCAACTGTTGATCACTATTTGTGGTTGCTTTGAGCATATATTGGGTAAAACCCAGATGGTGTTCCTGTTTCTGTGCGACATAACTGAGGGCTTTCCTGAATTTCTCAGGTGATTGATAGCCATTTAAGCGCAGAATCACCTTACCCTGCTCGTTAAGAAATAATAATGTCGGTGTAAATTGAACCTTAAGAGCGGCTGACAGCGTTTTTTCAGTAAACGATTTTCCTCCGACGGACACGACTTCACGATCACCCCACATATTCAGACTGATACCGTCGAAATGCTGTTGGATATAAGACTTTATTTCTGGATCGGTAAAGTTTTCTTCCACCAGACGGACACAATATGGACAGCCATTCTGATGAAAATACAGCATAACGCGTTTACCCTGCTCAGTTGCCTCGGCGACATCTTCTTCGAACTCAAGAAAACTTTCTTTGAACCAGGATGGTTTCTCAGCTGTTTTGGCACCAAGAAATGCACCAGAGTGTTTCTCAGTAGCCAAAACCACTGATACAAAACTACATAGCCACAATATGGACAGAAATTTAATCATCTTCATTGCATATACCGATATAGGTGTATTCATCATTTGATAAAAAACAGGCAACCCCCTGATCAAACAGAATACGCTATTAGATGGAAGACGCAACTTTGGCAGGATTTATTCTAAGGAAGCGCTGAATTAATCAGAGGTTCCCTAAATAATGCCAGGATTTAAGCAGACAGCTATCCAGTAGTTTTAAATTCAATGACTTCATCCATTAAGTCTAGACCGGTTTTAGTATGGGTAATAAGCAGCAAAGATTTGTCTTTTAGTTGTTCAATCAGTCCTGAGATAAGTGCCGCTTCAGTTTTACTATCCAGCCCTTCGCCAGGTTCATCAAGAATCAGGCACTCAAAATCTCTAAGCAGTGCACGCGCAATTGCGATGCGTCTGGCCTGCCCCCCTGAAACCTTGATGCCGGTTTCACCTACCCAGGTATCCAGCCCATCCGGTTGTTGCTGAATAAAATCATCAAGCTGGGCTAAGCTACAAACCCGGTTTAATTCTTCCTCGGTCGTATCGGGTTTAGCAAGCAACAGGTTATTTCGAATTGTGGTATTGAATAAATGTACCTGCTGAGGCACCACGGCAATCCAGTCATGCAACTGTTCACTACGGAAATCTGCCAATGGCCTGGCGCCAAAAGAAATTTCACCTGACTGAGGCTCTCGGTAATGCAGTAAAAGTTGAATCAAGCTAGTTTTTCCTGATCCGGTAGGCCCGACAATGGCTAATTTTTTTCCTGATGAAAGCTTAAAATTAACATCTGATAAAACCTGGGTAGAGCTTTCATGATATCGAAAAAACACATGATTAAACTCGATATCAAAGTAATCAGGCCTTTGTGCTTCACTGGCTGGTTCTAACACAGGAGCGACACGATCAATCACCGAGAATAAGCGCTTAGCTGCTGTCTGAATTTGACCCAGCAGACGAAATGCTTCGGGTAAAGGCATGACTGACTCAAAAGCTGCAAGAGTAAATAAAACCAGCATTGCAAGTTCAGCACCGTTGATTTCAGCATTTACCATTAATGGAATCGCGAGCAAAAGCACCAACCACTGCGCCAGATTCATCATCAACAATAAACCGGACTGGGCAAGCCCTGATACATAACCCATTTTTCTCTGTGCGTCAATACCTCGCCGACTGGTTTCTGTTACCTGAGCATAACTTTGCTCAAGCGCACCATACACAGTCAATTCAGCCAGACCCTGAACCGAATCGACCACCTGAGTATTTAATAAGGCAGATTGTTCGACTATAGCTTGCCCCGGTTTTATTCCAATTTTCGAAACCACAAAAGGTAATAGCAAACCAGAGGTTATTAATAGTGAAAGCAATACTAGACCCAGCGTGGGATTATATCGACTCATCACCCAGCTAGTGACAAGAACGCCAATGATTGCCACCGATACCGGAACTATGACCCTTATATACAGATTACTCAGGGTATCGATATCTGATCGGATCGTGCTTAACAGATCTCCGCTACGCACATCTTCTAGCGCAGAAGGAACTAATGGTTCTAAATGAGTGTAAAACCAGACTCTCAAACCCGATAAAAACCGAAATGTCGCCTCATGAGTGACCAGCCTTTCAGCATAGCGCCCTGCTGTACGTAGAATCGCGGCTCCCCGTATGATTGCCGCTGGACTGTAATAATTCATAGAAACGCCAGCCACACCTGCAATTGCCATGGAGGCTATAAACCAGCCCGAAACAGCCATCAGCGATATATTGGCTAACAGCGTTACACTGGACAGGAAAATCCCCAATAAAACCCAGGCGGTATAGGGCTTATATAATTTTATTAAACGCCACATAACTCTCATCACAGAACACCGTAGGCTGTTACTAGTTGCTGATACAAACCGGCCTGTGAATTTAATTGTGTATGCGTCCCCTGCTGAACAACCTGACCCTGATCTAATACAATAATACGATCAGCTTGCTGAATAGTATTCAAACGATGTGCAACAGAAAGCACACTACGACCTTTTGAAAAATTTTGTAATGCACGCTGAATAATAGACTCACTATCCTTATCCAGATGTGCCGTAGGTTCGTCGAGTATAAGCAATCTGGGTTGGCGTAAAAATGCTCTGGCAAGTGCCAGGCGTTGCAGCTGCCCACCGGATAAATCCTGCCCACCATCGCCAATGAGAGTGTTCAATCCATCGGGAAGCTTATCTACAAATTCTCGCGCATAGGATTTATCAAGAGCATCTAGTACAGCTATTTGATCAACATCACTCATGCCGAGAGTAATATTATCCAGCACTGAGCCGTAAAACATACGCGGGCGCTGCGGTATCCAGGCAATGTTTTGACGCCAGGACTCCAGTTTAATCTGATTCAGATTCTGCTGATTGACCAGAATCTGCCCCTGCTCTACCTGCAAAAAACCCAGCAGCAGATTGACTAAAGTAGATTTACCACTGCCTGACGGCCCCACCAGTGCCACATGCTCACCAACAGGTATATCAAAACTAATACCTCTAAGTGCAGGCCTTTCAGCGTAATTAAAAGTAACATCACGAAAACTGATACCGATAGATTGTTCAGTCAGCTCTATTGTTCTCTTATCAGAATTTACTACCGAGGTTTGCAGAATTTCTATAATCCGCTCACTACTTGCAATAGCCTCCATGCGACCATGATAATGGGTGCCGAGGGAACGCAACGGCAGATAAAATTCTGGTGCCAGTAGCAAAATAAAGAAACCTGGCTCAAAACCCATTTCTCCGAAGAATAAACGAAAGCCAATCAACACAGCCACAATGGCTATAGAAACCGTGGCAAAAAACTCCAGCGCTAACGAAGATAGAAATGCTACACGTAACACTTTCATGGTCGCTTCCCGATAGTCTTCGGAAATACGCTCAACTACCTGAGCTTCTCGTTTACTAGCATTAAACAGTTTAAGGGTCGTCAGCCCCTGAATAGTATCCAGAAAATGACCACCAAGGCGAGCTAGTTGTTTCCATTGCTGCTGGTTTAACTTCTCAGCCCCCTTTCCAATCAATATCATAAAAAAGGGTATTAAAGGCGCTGTTAGAATCATAACTAGCCCTGATTTCCAGTCTAGCGGGAAAACAAAAACAAGAATTGAAAGCGGAATCCACAGTGCCAGCGACATGGCTGGCAGGTAACGCGCGTAATAATTTTCCAGTGCTTCTACCCCATCGGTTAAGGTAGTACTGATTTCCCCGCTACGTTCTCCGGATAAATATGAGGGGCCAAGCTGCTGGATTTTTTTAAGCAAACGCTCACGAATATTTTGCTTGATAGCTGCGCTAGCAAGAAATGCAACTCGTTCAGTAAAATAACTCACTATCACTCTAGCAAGAATGATAGCGAGTATACCGGCAAGCCATATCTGCACATCATCCAGTGATTTCTGGTCAAACACTACAGCATTGACGATATGCGCCAGACACCAGGCCTGAGCGATAATAAGTAAACCACCCAGGCTGCCTAAGGCAATAGCGTAGCGAAGTAAGCCACCTTGATGTTTTTTTTGAGCTTTTAAAAACTCAACAGATTGCAGAGGCTGACTCACAAAACTACATTAAATGGATTATTGAATATGGCCCGGCTCATCTTGTTTAAGATAAGCTACTTCTTCAGGACTTAAATCAACATCATCAAAACCACTGATCATCGGCATAATGTGTTCTTTAATAGAATGGCCTAAAGTCAACATATAAATATGCACTACGACGAAAAGCACAATTGCAAAAGCAGCGCCTGTATGAATTATGGCAACGATCGATAATGAGATGTCTGAAAAAACTGGAGCCCAGAACCCGTATAACAGGTAGAAAATTCCCGAAATCCAGATTGCCGGGAAAATCAGTATTTTCAGGGCTAAATAAGCCAGCGCCTGCAACGGATTATGTTTTCGAAGATATAGCTTTCGATAGGGATGACGTTCCCCTTTAAAAACACCAAAACTATAAAATCTGATAACACTCCAAAGTCCATCTTTTGTAGGTAAATAATGGCGCCAGGCTCCTGTCGTAAACAACCAGAATATGGCAAATGCCCATAACAGTAAAAGAGCTAGTGCACTATAAGTATGCCAATTGACTTCAGAATGAAAACTCATCCAGTCATGAAACCCATGAATACCAAACCCAGTGAATAGCAAAGTCATAATTAATGCCATTTGACACCAATGCCAAAACCGTTCGAAGCGAGTAAATATGAGTACTTTATGCTTAGCCATTATTGTTTCCCCTATTAATTAGTTTACGTATCAGAGCATGACCAACGATGGCGATAATACTTAGCAGAATCGCAATTACCCCAATAGTATCCAGTATTGAGTAACTATCTCTTGCTGGTAGATAAACGCCTTTGATATTTTTTAAACGACTATCTTTGGAATGACAGCTATCACATTTAACCGCATCCTGTTTTGGAGCTACCATATGAGTAATTGGCCAGAAAGATTGGGTTTTTATGAAACCATATTCACCGCTATATGGCCGACCATTCTTCTCCATTCCTTTTTGTATGGCTTTTGAGAAATCAAAATTACCCCAGAAGGATGCATCATCATTACCCCATAAATGCATATACACCAGAGTATTATTACCTTTATCGTAAGGCTGGTTTGTTCTCATTACCTTGAATGGCCAGATTCGTGAATCCTTATCGCCTTCACTACCGCCTATACGATTGATATCAATCGGTGCTGTAGACGGATCAAATTTAGTACCAGCCAATGTATAGGTCATTTCTCCATTAAACCAGTAGTACTCTGGCACATAATTTTCACCATAGACAAAATCCCCTTTAATCGACTTATAGGTATGTCGGTGCTCACCATTACCCTGAATATAGTTTTCTTCATTGTAGCCCTCACCATCTTTTAACTTACCTGCCGTACTCCAGTCCCAGTCCGTTTTAGTTGCTACACCGCCACGCGCTATGGTGGGAATGTGACAGGTTTGGCAGGCGATTTTCTGTACATGATGATTCAGCTTAATACCTGTCAGCTCACTTTTATTATGCGGTTCAGAACTATGACAGGATTCGCAGGTAGCTACATCACGTCTCTCACCAGGCTTACCAGTACCTTCTGTATCTTTAGCGATTACATTATAGCGACTACCGGCCCAGATATGCTTTTTGGTGATATGGCATTGAGTACAGGCAAAATTCAATCCTTTCTCATCCATATGAACGTCTAGAGCTTTATCCGGATGAATTAAAGATGAATCCAGGTCTCCATGTTTAACGCCATCACCACCTCCCCCGTAAAAATGACAGCTACCACAGTTTTCTCTGTTGGGTAGTCCAACACTTTGAGCAACCTTGCTCCACTTAATCTCCTCTAATCCTTCAAACATGATAGAACAGGCTGCATTACCCGCTGTTGTGGGCGTTTTGTAATAGCTACCGGTCTGATCATGACAGACCACGCAATCTATATTTTCCTGTTTTGTAAAATCGAAGCTTTCATCTTTCCATCCATACCCTGCATGACACTGGGCACACATCCCTTCATTACCACGGGCATTGGTACAGAAGTTATTGATTACATTCTTTTTACCCAGTTTCTGTCCGGTTCTGGGGTTTGTGTATTCCCAGGTCCAGTGAACACTCTGCATAAACTGATGCCCGGCCTCGGTATGACACTCGAGACAGGCTTGTGTCACCTCTGGTCCGTTAGCAAAAGGCCCTTTTAATTCTTTGAATTTACTGTGGTCAGCCGTTGTATTCGAATCATGCTGGGGGTGAGTCTGGAATGATTCTTTAGCCTGCGAGCTATTTTCATCCGTATTATGTGCAGATGTAGAAGCCTGTGCTGAACCATAAAGCAGCAGACCCAAAACAACATAACAGGTTTCCCTGATAATTAATTTCATACTTAATCCTATTTCTCCGAGGTTAAGCCCATGTATCTAGCAGGGCTGAATCTCTCCTTTATTTTCCAGACAAAGCAGCAACGGCAACCATTGCATGCAATACCGGGATGACAGGAGAACCAACACCTGTTACCCAATATAATTGACGGGTAAAGGTGTTTTATACTTATTAACTCTGTTTATACTTACTTAACTATGTTGCAATTTAACAAAAGCCAGCCAGGAATCATTGTTTATACCAAGGCTACTTGCATAAATTATTCAACGTACTCTAATGTCAAGTCGACTCTCTGGTGTAGAGATAGAGAAAGCAGCTAAAACTTCATGTGCCCGAGCGTCGTCTATATCCTTAACTGGACGACGGAGGATTTTATAAGCAAAAACCGATTTGATTTGTTTATTTAAATTAACAAACCCACGCTTATATCAAATTTTTGATACAAAAATATAAAAAAAGACTTCTTTTTTATAAAACTCGGGAAAAATCCCGAGTTTTATTACGATTTCAAATTAGTCTGAATCATCATTACCCAGACAATGTTCTGATTCATACCACATCACATTGATGATCCCAAAAGCAAGCGCCAGCATGACGCCAAGTATCCAGGTGAAGTACCACATATGAAAAACTCCTCAAATGGGGAGAAGCTGTATACAGCTTCTCCAGATTAAATTAATAGGCTGAAAAACGATCATTCATTTCATCTACGGATAAACGTCCCCACATCTTGTAATAATTCCATACCGTATAACTCAAAACGATAGGTAGAAAAATCACCGTAGCCCAGAACATGACAGTCAGCGTCAATTGACTGGAACTGGCATCCCAGATCGTAAAGCTATGGTCAGGATGCGTGCTGGAGGGCATGATGAAAGGAAACAGTGAAACCCCGGCAGTCATGATGACACCGGTAATACCAAGTGAACTGCTAAAAAAGCCTAGCCCAGGTCGATCAGCACGCGACATGAGAATTGTACCCAGCATGCCAAGAAAACCTAAGATGGGAAAAGCCATAGTGACTGGGTATGATTTATAGTTACTCAACCAGGCACCACTGGTGATTTCAACGGTTTTCGCCAGAGGATTGGGTAAGGCATCTAACGCAGGTTGCGAAATGATCTTATAGCCATCTATCCCCATCACCAACCAGACGCCAGCTGCAGCAAAAGCAAAAATAGCTACCATTCCGGTATAGGTAACCCAGGTTTTAATACGCTCGGAGATCTCTCCACTGGTACGCATCTGAATCCACATACCTCCATGCATGGTGAGTAAAGAAAAACTCAATACCCCTGCAACCAGAGCAAATGGATTTAACAAGGCCCAAAAGGAGCCTGTATAGAAGGGGCGTAGCAATTCATCCAGATGAAATGGAACACCTAGAATCAGATTACCAAATGCAACACCAAAAACTAAGGAGGGAACAGCGCCACCTGCAAACAGCCCCCAGTCCCAGGCTTTACGCCAGCGTTCATCACCGAGCTTACTACGATAATCAAATCCTACCGGGCGAAAGAACAACGCGAATAACACCAACAACATGGCGAAGTAAAAGCCAGAGAATGCTGCGGCATAAACCGCAGGCCATGCAGCAAAGATTGCGCCACCAGCGGTAATTAACCAAACCTGATTACCATCCCAGTGAGGACCAACAGTATTGATCATGACACGACGCTCATCATCGGTCCTCCCCACAAAAGGCAGTAGATTACCTACCCCCATATCCATACCATCGGTAATTGCAAAGCCTATCAATAACACGCCAACAAATAACCACCAGATCATTTTTAATATTTCGTAATCAAAAATCATGACATTATCTCCTTAAGCGTGAGCTGGTTGATCTGCTTTAGCAGATGCTTTTTCAAGATGGTAGCGTCCAGTTCCCAAAGAACTCGGTCCTTTTCTGGCAAAGTGGAACATTAGCCACATTTCTATTACTAACAGGAAGGTGTAGAAGGTAACAAAGCCAGCAATACTGATTATCAAATCAGTAGCGTTCAGGCTGGAAGTGGCTAGAAATGTTGGCAGCACCTCACCAATTGCCCAGGGTTGTCTACCAGACTCAGCGATGAACCAACCCGTTTCTATAGCAACCCATGGCAATGGAATACTGTACAGGGCAATTCTTAACAACCAACGTTTTTGCTCAATAACTCGCCTGGCGTTGTAATAAAAGGCGAGCAGAAAGATAAGTAGCATGGCAAATCCTGCGGCCACCATGATACGGAAGGTCCAGAACAATGGTGCAACACGGGGGATACTGTCTTTAGCTGCCAGCTTGATCTGTTCTTCAGTCGCATCAACCACATCTGGTGTATAAGCCTTAAGCAACAAACCGTAGCCAAGGTCGCCCTTATACTTCTCAAAGTTTCTTATATTTTCCTCAGTTTCATCTCCATTACGCAATTTAACCAGATATTCATAGGCGACTTTACCTCGACGAACTCTCTCTTCATTCATCTTGATAATATCTTTCAAACCGGTAACTTCTTCATCAACAGAACGTGTTGCAATCAAACCCATGACCCAGGGAATTTTAACTGCAGCGTCTGTTTTCTGAGAGGCCTGATCTGGTATGCCAAACAGTGTAAAACCAGCAGGTGCTTCATGTGTTTCCCACTCTGATTCAATCGCTGCCAGTTTTACTCTTTGCACATCACCCAGTTCATAACCAGATTCATCACCCAACACAATAACCGAGCAGATAGAAGCCAGACCAAATCCTGCAGCAATAGCAAAAGATCTTTTCGCAAAAGCTATATCTCGCCCTTTCAACAGATAGTATGAAGAAATACCCAATACAAACATGGCCCCTGCAACGTAACCGGCACTTGCAGTATGAATAAATTTAACCTGTGCGACGGGATTGAATAAAACATCCGCAAAACTCGTCATCTCCATACGCATGGTTTGATAATTGAATTCTGACCCTACTGGATTTTGCATCCAGCCATTCGCAACCAATATCCATAAAGCTGATAAATTAGTACCGAGAGCTGTTAAGAAGGTTACTAGTAGATGCTGACGTTTTGATAAGCGCTCCCAGCCTAGAAAAAACATTCCTATAAAAGTAGATTCGAGGAAAAAAGCCATCAACCCTTCGATTGCTAGTGGCGCACCAAACACGTCACCAACATAGTGTGAGTAATAAGCCCAGTTAGTTCCGAACTCAAACTCCATGGTTAATCCTGTGGTTACACCAAGGGCAAAGTTGATACCAAACAACTTACCCCAAAACCTGGTCATGTCTCGGTATATTTCTTTCCCGGTCATTACATATACCGACTCCATAATAACCAGTATCCAGGTCATCCCCAGAGTCAACGGAACAAACAAAAAATGATACAACGCGGTAACTGCAAACTGCCATCGCGACAGTTCAATCATGGCTGGATCTAACATTTTAACAAACTCCCAAATTAAAAAAAACTTTACACCCTTTGCCTAATTCTATTTCTACTTTATATTTTTTAGATTGATAGATCTAGAGCTAATAATCAATGCGGCAAAAAGCCGCATTCGATGATTAGATGCTAAACAGGTAGATGGACATGCGGTTGAGCCTGTGCTAATGGAAGGCCTTCGATGAGTCGATTTACTGCATATGAAGGGTCAGTTTCTGAGGTCGCTATTACCTTAACACCACGAGAATTCAACTTTCTAATAAAGCCTTCTCCACAGCTACCAGTTATAAGCACATCCAGATCATCTAATGGGTGAGGACCACCGGCGAATTCATGCATAGAATAATCTTTAGGCAAATCGATACGTTTACTTTCATACCACTCGCCCTGAAGTGATTCCGAAAAAACCAGAAAGCGCCTGCTCTTACCAGCATGCCCAGTTATAGTCTTAAAATTTTGACTTGTGACACCAATTTTCATACTTAGACCCCTTTAATTATTAATCACTCAATTAAGCAGCAATTTCATTTTTTACTAAACTTTTTACCCACAACCCCATCGTATCGTTCGCTAGCGCCATAGGTGCCTCCATAAATGTAACAATTAGTTTATCCACGGTTTCAGCTATACCTATAGAGCGCGGTCTGACAGCAAGCATTTCAGATTTTGGCAATTGTGTGCCAAAGCAAAATACAATATTTCTAGCATCAATTATTTCTTCATTAACATGCCCATCAGGCAAGCCTTTAGTGTGGCTATAGTGATC
The DNA here is from genome assembly GCA_050292965.1 of Gammaproteobacteria bacterium. GTDB lineage: Bacteria > Pseudomonadota > Gammaproteobacteria > JACNJF01. The sequence goes on from JBNKMF010000037.1 coordinate 42,846, forward strand.
AAATTCAGCTATAAATCTCGTCACATCATGATCATCAATCAATTTCTTAAAATAATTAATTACTTCCTGCGCAGATTTATATTCGGTTTCAGATTTATCGACTTCTAGTTTAAATATTGGAAATTTTTCCTGTAATAAGATTTGTTTCATTTTTACTCTCTGATGATAAATAAATATTTAATCGTCTTGCTTACAAATATTGCCAAGTTTCGCAGCTTTTACAGTTTTGACTAATAACACACAAACCAGAACTGATAGAAATATCAGCATACTGAGCCCTAGATAACCGTAAAATATCTGGCCTGTAATATGAGACATAACCATACTGGCGATACTTATTGCTGCCAGGGGAAAGGAATATGCCCACCATGACATAAAAAATGGCAAACCGATAAAACGTGGCCATTGGCTAAATAAAAGTAGCGTCAGGAATAATGCGAAGTTGTATAGCAGTAATGAAAAAGTATCCAGAGTGCCTGTTAGTTTTATATATGACAGGAACCCAACTGCTGGCGGCGCAATTAGTATAAATAAAGTAGGTATCAGCTTCTGAGGCATTGGCTGATGGAAAATAATCCGATTAAAAACAATGACCAGTAAAATAATCCAGAAAAATAATCCTATGCTGAAGAAAAACCAGGAAATATCAGAATAGCCCAGAGGGACACCAGCTAACGGAACCACTACATTTCCAACTGCAGGTATAAACCAGGCCGGATTCATATGATGAATTTCATATCTCTCATGATGTAACCAGCTATTTACAACGTGAAGAGTAATAATCAAATGCAGACAAGCCCCGATGATCCAGAACACCCGGCTGACCTGATGCGCTATTGGCAAAAAAGCAATCGCGAACAGCAATAGACTTATAGAAATTGTGGGAATAAAATTTATTTTTACCGGGTTAGACCACTCTTTGACCATAGACTGTTTAAAATAAATAGCCTTGAATAGATACATACCACTTAACACTATAAAAATTATGAGCGTTAGCAACAACAAAATGTTATATATAACACTACTGAACTGAAAAGCTTCACAGGCTTTTTCCCAGCCGATACTCAGGCCGGCCATTCCCATCACCAGGGAAAAGAAAGAAATAGGCATGTGTTGTAATCGATTTTCAGTTTTCATATTCTCACCGATCTGAACGATAAAAACCATACTAGGTAATTCCAACAGAGTGAGCATTGAAATTTTTCAATAAGGTTAAAATAAGATGTTTTTTTTGATCATGAGATTTAAAAATTGAAGTCCTTACACATTGAAAATGCGTGGCGAGGTGCGGAGCGGTGCAAGCATTGCGCTATCCGACATCTGGTATTATTTGCCGACCTTCAGCAAGAGGATTTTGACCGGATACACCACCCGATAGATGATTTTGAATATCCTCCAGGGACACAAATTTATCGTCAGGGTGAAGAAAACTCCTTCGTCTATACCATTAGATCTGGTCTGGTTAAACTGGTGCAACATCTTCCAGATGGGAACCGAAGAATCGTCCGAATACTCAGTCAGGGTGACCTGGCGGGTTTGGAAAGTTTGAGCGGCCAACCTTCAGATCATGAAGCTGTGACAATGGATCATGCCAGCGTCTGTCGCATCCCACGCTCAATTATTGAGTCATTACGCCGCGACACGCCAAGGTTACACAACACACTATTACAGCGCTGGCAACAGGCTTTAAGCGGGGCAAATAACTGGATAACTCGTTTATCTACCGGTAATGCAACTACACGGGTGGCTCGTCTATTACTATTGCTGGATGAAAAATCAAACGATGAAAGTTTTTTTCTCCCCAGTCGTGAAGATATGGGAGCGATGCTGGGTATTACTACAGAGAGTGCCAGTAAGGTGACTGCAGATTTCAAGCGCAAAGGCTGGTTAAAACCCCTGCAACAAAACCGTGCATGGATCGATACCGAAGCCTTGTTAGAACAATTTGAATAAAAAAACTTTTTACTTAGTTTTTTTGACTTCCTGACTGAGTTCTTTATGAGCCTTCTCTGCATTTGCTCTTTGCTCGTCTGCCCGATCACCCTTAATAGCTGGGGCACTAGAACATCCCAGCAAAAAAATAATCAGTATGCCTGTTACAACTTTCTCTACTAACATTTGCTGCATAACTTTCTCCTGATAAAGAATCATCTCACTGATAAGGACTATTACTATTGATTGGCATAGCTGTATTTTACCATCCGTTTTAAGCTAGGGTGTTAATCCTACGTTTGTTACAGACTGATAGTTTCTGCTAAGCCTGGATTCCACAGTTGACTGCTCGCATAAGAGGTTAACCCACTGTTTATAAACCATTACAGTTGATTTGTCTTTTCACGCTCCTATGCATGCATTCGCGAAATAACTGCATCCATGCTAAAAACCCAGCAGGTGAATTCCCGCTACGAGATGAATTGCACGTTTGAAGCTGCGTATATCTGCATTGCCTATAGGGACATAGGCAAGGGGCGTGAGCAGGACGCGGAAGCCTTGCCTATAGGGACATAGGTAAGGGGCGTGAGCAGGACGCGGAAGCCTTG
>JBNKMF010000038.1:0-28878 GCA_050292965.1 Gammaproteobacteria bacterium
AACATGGTAGCTTTTATGGTGAAGAAACCTTTGATTATAATAATGCGAATATTACCGCTAATACGGCAACCCTTTTTGCGGTGACTGGTACATTTGGTACGATTTCCAGGCCTATTCTTTTTGATGTTCCTAAAAGCGGGTCGATCTATATTGATGCAGAAACCAATAGAGTACTTTTTTATCCACAGAGGCCTGATGATCTGGTTACAACAGGTCTCGATATCGGTTCTCTAGGTGTCTTACAGGCAATATCTGGTGAGCAGATGGTAGAAGTTGAATCATTAGGAGATATTAATCCAGCGATCTTCACAGAGTTAAGAAACTACAGCACTGTAGATATATCTATCCGCATGCCTAGAGATCAATTATATGATGACGAGCTAAGTGAAGAAGATCGAGAAGAGGCTGATAAACTATCACTGACCTTTTAGCAGGCTACCAGTATATATGCTGTATTATTATCCACTCAATTTATAGGAGATAGGAATGCCTAATGCAAACCAACAGGATGTACCCTTTACCAATTTATTCAATATAAAGTCAAAATCTTGCCTTTCAGGTAAACAGGTGTAGCTCTCACCAAAGCAAAGCAGTTCTTCGATCAGCTCAATGGTTATGATCTTTATACCGTGTCAAAAGGCATCGATAACCTACGAAATGAAAAATATCCAATCGATGGCGGAAAGCATAAATTCAGACCGATGTTCTGGCGAGTGAAAAAAGATCCCGGAGTTGTGGGGCATTTTTTAATTAAATACGAAGTTAGTACGAATAATCGGATTACGATAACATCAATTGAAATCAATGCGGATCTCCTTTTTAGGAAAGACCCTGTTACCCAAGAACGCCATGCTATGTACCATGTGCAACGTAGGAATAACATTCGATACGATGAAAAATTCACACCTGAACAAGAAGGTTTAGTCCCTGTAAAGTCAGCCTGGCGTGAATCAAGCCCCGTTATCCGAGTAGATACTGCGTTTGCAGCTGTAAATGGAATGCTGAATGATTTTGGCAAAGCCGTCTGGCTAATGGGTGTTCATCTTGATACCGCCTATAAAGCTGAGACATTCAATGAATACACCCTTTTTCATAATACTTCTCAACAAGGTTTTCCTGATTTCTACGAATCAGTTCGAGATCAACTGGGCTTCACCACCAACAATGCCAAAAGGCTAGCTGCGGTATTGCATCAGGTACAGGTTCGAGGTAAAGCGGTGAAATGGGTCGCACATAGTCAGGGGGCTATTATATTCAAGGAGGCGATCCGTTATCACTTAAAAAATATTGGTGGTAGTCTGAATCGTAATAGTGTGGTATTCCATGCAGGAGGTCATCACAAGGTCGAAATGGCTTCACTGCTTAGCCAGGTGGGCATCCAGAAAAACAACCCAGATTTAGATAATCAATTTGATCCAGTTCCTGCATTCGCAGGTGGTAATGATGTTAGTCTGAGGGCTGTGAGCCGTTGCCTACCATTCTGGTATAAGGTAAAAGGTTGGGGGACCAGAATAGAAACGGAAAGTCCTCACACACTGCCGTTTCAGAGTCTTGAGTTTTACCGTAGAATGTTGGTGCATGCTGGAGATGAAGGTGGTGCTAAAAGAGTGGGCAACTATATGAAAAATTCCGGGCTGGCCTGATGTTTGGTGTTCCCGTCTATGGTGGGGTAAAGCTAGATCAACCCGAACATTATGAGTTTATACTTCATGATGTTACGTTGACTTATGATATACCAGCTGGAGCCTGGGGCATTCCAGGTCAGCTCAAAAGAGTCGTGAACTATAGGCAGCATCTGGATAAAATTGAGACATGGAGAATAGGGCGGGAATATTTTAGTCTCAATAGTGCTGTATGGAATTATTACTACAAGTTTTTGCTATATCGTTTGTTTCCAGTCGACGAAATCGGTAATTTTACCTATAGAGTAGGTTTAGATATATTGCCATCGAACCTGGTTGGAGAATCCAAGATGGAAAGATTGGAGAGCTATATCTGGATCTTTTTGGAAGAGTATCTTGAAGGCCCTAATGGAATTAATACAGGTTGGAGAGAGATGAATCCTGATGCAGGTGAAGAGTATCGTTCTCGTCTGTATACGCCAAAACCTGAAAAACTGGATAGAATAAAACAGGCAAATGAATGGGTTTATTTTTCGTTGTGGGATCGAAAGTCCTTAAGCACAACCCATTATTTTTTCACCCCATTGAATGACGAATTTGGGCTCAGTTACGAATTTACTCCACGCTGCAACAGAAGCGCTACCCGAGCAGGGAAGTATATCAATAGCATGCATGAAAAAACCATGCAGATGATCATGAACAGTATTCGGCTGGAGTTTGCTTAAATTGGAAACTGTATTAACCGGCTAGAGTCAGTTGCGGGTCGTTGCTTTCTATTCTGGCTCAAAGTGAAAGGTTGAGGAGCCCAGCTAGAAACCGAAAACCTGCATAAATTGGCATTCCTGAGACTTCTCGTTCCCACGCTCCGCGTGGTAATGCATACAAGTTTAAAGTGATCACGAGAGGTAGGGATCCCACGCTGGACGCCTTCAACGAAGTTGATGGTACGAGCTCAAGGACGAGCGAGAAAAATGCTGGGAGCAATTGTTTTCTCCTTCCTCGCTCACTCGTGGGAACCCGGCAGTCGTCGGTTGGAAAAAGAGGAATGACGCCTTCCAACATTGACCTACCATCACATTTGGCTGGCCGCTTTTGGTGTTTATTTTGTTGGTGTTGTTTATGTGGGCTGGCGCTTTGCTACGATCTACGCATTCTGATACACATCAAAGCATTAACGACAGCATTACTTTTTACACCAGGAGCCTTTTATCGGGTTTAGGTGATCGTAACGAGGGAATGGCATTTTGAGTCAAATATTTCGATCATTTGAGGCGAATAGTGAGCCTGGTTAACGAAAATGATCGGGTTGTTGGCCAAAATATCTTTTCCGCAGAAGATTCATCCTAAATCCGACAGGCTCCTGGCCCAGCTAAACTTGCGAAGTAAAGCTCAGATAAAAAGACTGTTCTGATTAGCGATAAATATACTTCACACTATATAGATCACCATTGAAGTAATAGTCTGCGGTGTAATACTGTCCATTCTTGTACAGAATTCGATAATCTAATACCTCCTGGCTGCCATTCCCTTTGGTGATGAAAATCTTGCCCTGATGCAACGTGCCTACCGGGTACCAGCTTCCACTGCCTCGTTCTTTGCCGACTGCGCTCCAGTTTCCACTTTGAAATCCATACTGATCCTGAAGTTCGCCACTGAAACCTGCCTCGTAAGAATCTTCATAGCTACCGTCCGGCTTGAAGTAGCGATTGATCAGTCTGTTCCCGCTGTAATAATCCCATCTACCTGCAAATTTATACACAAGGTATTCAATGCCCGTCTCATTACCGGTATAACCGCCCGGCGGTGTGGGCGGTTTTGCATAACGTGGCCACGGCTGCTGTCCCGGTTGTTGGGATTGCGCCTGTGCTGGGCTGTATGGTTGAGTTATAGAAGGAGTTATGGGTTCGGCTCGTCCTCGTTTACAACGGGTGATTGAGCCATCAGGATTGGTGATCACCAGATCGTCTTTCTGCTGGTTAAGCGCATAGGCGACGACTTCTCCATCCTCCTCAACAAGCATAGAGCCAAACATCATCATGTAATTCGAAACCGCGCCATCGAAACGCAACTGGTTAGCAGAAATGAATTCCAGGCTGTGACGATTGTTGTTGTGCGTGCAGGACCAGTGACCAGGTAGCCCCTGATCTGCAAATGCGTTTGGGATGAATATCAGCAACAGAATTGATGCCAGTGCAGGTAACGTGATAAAGCCTTTCATAAGACTCTCCTCAGTCGTCAATTTCCAGGTGATATGCCAGAGACATACTCAGTCACCTCTGATCAATAATTTTGTATCTGCATGCTTCAGGTCTCTCAGAGACATAACATAATTGATCAGCTGTGGCTCCCTAAGTATAGGCTACAAATGTGATTCGTAATGCTGGGGAAAAGGCTGGCGCAGGATGAAGGGAACTTTGCGAGCCTCACCGATTGTGCTGGAGGGATACCTCGGCAAACTGTATCATTCTCGTTCCCTCGCCGACGCCCAAAGGGATTTAGGTGGTACAAGCCTAAGGAGGTACGAGACCATGGATGGTCGATGGTAGAACAATACAGGGAGCAATTGTCTACAGCGAACCAGGATGCCTGAGCAGAGGAAGCCAGAATCGAGCAGTTACCGAGCTTGGGAACCTGAAAATATTGACTAGAAACAAGAAGCACTCGGCGCGTCCATTATTAAACGAACAATTAGGCCGGGTAACATTGTGAAATTTCAAGTTTTATGAAATCAAAAATAGCGATTGATCTGAATAATCTAATAGTCACTTTATTTATAATTACACACCTGAATAGTGAGATTTAAACCATGAAAAATTTTTTTAAAAAATCTTTATTAGGTGGTCTGGTTGTTATATTGCCAGTTGCCATTTTGGGGTTTTTCTTTAAATGGCTATTCAGGTTAGTAACAGATCTTATCCAGCCACTGACGGACTACGCATCTGTAAGGTATTCTGTCCCTGAAATAGTCGCGGATATGCTTGTCATTATGATTATCGTGTTAAGCTGTTTTTTTGTGGGCATACTGGTCAGCACTAAACTTGGCAATTTTCTGCATCGGACATTTGACGATGTATTGCAACAGATGGCACCCGGTTACCGAATGGTTAAGGAAGTGGTCGTGCAATTATTTGGTTCGTCAGGGACATCGCCTTTTTCTAACGGTATGGTCGCCCGGGTCAGAATATTTGGTGCCGATTGCCCGACAGAAATAACTGGTTTAGTGGTAGACCGTTCTATTGATGATACCTTTACCGTTTTTGTACCGACTGGACCTAACCCTACATCAGGCAATATCTACCACGTGCAAAAAAACCAGGTCACTTTGTATCCTGATATTAAGCTGGATTCTGCCATGCGTACAGTGATTGCCTGTGGTGCAGGTTCTGCTGAAATATTTAAAAATAAGGTGGTTTGACAGTATTTGCATGTTACCTACTTTTCTTGTTCCCACGCTCGGCTCGGGCTTCCTCGGCTTAACCCGTAACCCGGAATCGTAGACTGGAGAAGGAGGAACGACGCCTTTCTACATTGACTGGCTTTCTATCGTTACCTCGCCTGGCGTGGGAATGTATATTTAGCTGGCCTGTTATGACTTGAAATTACACCCGCTGCCTTGAATAAAGTGGCCTATATATATCACTGACTCTGGAGTCATTTAGAGGATTGTGATCAAATTGATAAAAAAGATATATAGATTAGGTGTATATTACTAATGAACAGCAAGGATATAAGGGATAAGCATGATTACCACCGTCAAAGTGCCTGAATCATTTATTCCCCTGTTTGAATTGGCAGAGAAGCATGTCGGGGAATATTTCCAGCAGTGCAAAATGCAGCCTGAAAAGGGCAGCATTGAAATCTTCGGTTCTCGCTATATCCTGTTGCGTGGCGCAGCAATTTCAGTTGAATTCTTTCAACTGGCGCGCAAACTGTTTGGGGAGGAGCAACAGCAAGAAGCTGATCTGTTTGCCGCCAGTTTCCTGTATGAACTGGCTCATTCCATTGGTCGTTCCGATGCCAGACTGTTTCACAAAAAAATGAACTTAACCGACCCCATTGCCAAACTGTCGGCGGGTCCTGTTCATTTCTCCCATTCGGGCTGGGCTTTTGTCGATATTATGGAAGAGTCTAGTCCGACACCAGATGAAAATTATTTTCTTTCCTATACCCATCCTTATTCCTTCGAAAGTGATGCCTGGCTAGAAGCGGAGTTGCAAACCAGTCATCCTGTCTGCGTGATGAATTCCGGGTATTCCAGTGGTTGGTGCCAGGAAAGTTTTGCATTGCCACTGGAAGCAAGGGAGTTGACCTGCCGTGCTCTGGGTCATGATGAATGCCGTTTTGTGATGGCCCCGCCACATCGTATCGAACAAAGAATAGAGGATTATTTGCAGCTTCATCCGGAAATTTCCGGTATTGAGCAAAGCTTGCAGTTTTCACACAAAATGCAGGCACAGCATGCTATTGGACAGAGTGAAAAAAGCAATTACTTACAGGAAGTACTGGGTAAACGATTGTTTACCTATGCCCGCAATCTGGAAGGTGCACAGTGTACCCTCGCACGTAAGATCCAGTTACTCAAAGATGAAGTCGACTTAAGAAAGGTATACGAAAAGAAGCTAAAGGATACTGAACAACGTTGGCGACAACTGGCCGATGTTTCTTTTGATAGTATTCTGGTGTGTCAGGATGGGGTGGTGATAGAAGCCAATAAAGCCTCTGCACTTATGTTTGGTTTAGAAGAGTCAGAGTTAAAGATGCAGGAGCTGGCTAATTTGATTGGAGCAGAAAACTGGTCACGTCTACTTGAGTTAATGGAAACCGGAACAAAACATGCGATCGAGATAGAAGTTAGCTTCAAGGATCAGATACATTTTCTCGAGATTCATGCGCACTGCAATCAGGAAGATGAAGATAAGATTATTATTCTGGCGATAAGAGATATTAGTGAGCGGATTACAGCCATGCATCGTCTGCAGCGCGTCGCTAACTACGATGCACTAACCGGGCTCGCCAATCGTGCAATGTTTGAACGCCAGGTTAAGCGCGATCTAATCGATGGCTCTGTTGATAATATGCATGCTTTACTGTTCATGGATCTGGACGGCTTCAAAACGGTTAATGATACCCTCGGGCATACCGCTGGTGATCTTTTACTGTATGAAGTGGCTCAGCGTTGTTCTGAAGTCATTAGAGCATCTGATTTAATTGCCCGTATTGGGGGCGATGAATTTATGATCTGGGCGAGGAATATTCAACATCAGGATGAAGCAGAAAAGGTAGCTGTGCAGATATTGAATAAAATGAAAGCACCTTTTAATATTAATGAGAAATTAATTAGTATTAGCTTCAGCATAGGAATTGCCGTTTATCCTGAGTATGGTACCGATTTCTCTGTATTGAGCAGTCACTCGGATCATGCCATGTATCAGGCTAAATCTGCAGGTAAAAATACCTTCAAATATTATGAGTAGTTATTGACTGGAAATTGATTACTGCTCAGGAGTATGATGGACCTGTATCTACAGCCTTTTATAAAACTTTAGGCAGGTAGGGAGAGATGCAATTGATTAAAACCATTGGCCACATCAGCCTGTTGGCAGTGTTCATGTTATTGCAGTCCCAGATAGCAGCCGATGAAACTATTACGCGACGTCAGGCGATGCTGAAAGAAATTCAACAGTCGGTGCTAGAAACCCGACTATATCTAGACAAGGAAGCCTTTGAACCACGCATAATGGAAGTTTTGGGCAAGGTGCCTCGGCATGAGTTTGTGCCCGCTGATCAACAGGATTACGCCTATAAGAATCGCCCTTTACCGATTGGTCATGGGCAGACCATTTCACAGCCTTATATCGTCGCCCTGATGACTGACCTGATTGAAACTAAACCCAATTTTAAGGTACTGGAAATCGGTACAGGATCGGCCTATCAGGCGGCGATATTGGCAGAGCTGGTAGATCAGGTTTATAGCATTGAAGTCATCGAACCACTGGCGATAGCTGCTAAAGAACGCCTGCAACGACTGGGTTATGACAACGTACATACCCGAACCGGGGATGGTTATTACGGCTGGGAGGAAGAGGCCCCTTTTGATGCCATTGTAGTGACCGCTGCCGCCAGCCATGTACCACCACCTCTGGTTAAACAGTTGAAACCAGGGGGGCGTATGGTAATTCCAGTAGGCACTCGTTTTATGACCCAGCAATTGCTGCTGATTGAGAAATCAGTAGATGGCAAGGTCTCTACACGTCAGATGCTACCGGTGATTTTTGTGCCTTTGACCGGAAACCATTGATCAGCATAATAAAGGGGGCTTCTAAAACCTGGTTTTTTTAAGTGAGGGCAAGGAGTCGAAGCGCAGCGAAGACAACGCCGGACAAGTCGGCCCGCAGGGTGAGCACAGCGCATAACCAGTGCAAGGAGATCCGCAGTGTATATGACATACATGAGGTATCGAGTACGATGCTTATGTGCAGGACGTACGGTATGCCGATTTTCAGGAGCATAAACAGGTGATGCCCCCATCGCGCAAAAAGATGGTTTTTAGAAGCCCTCTAAACGGTCACTGGCCGATTTATTGCTCAGTCTTCCTGCTGTCGGCCTGCGCACTGGCTTATGAAATCCTGCTGATGCGGCTGTTCTCGATTATTCAATGGCACCATTTTGCCTATATGGTCATTGGCCTTGCACTGTTGGGTTATGGTATTAGTGGCAGTGTTATCAGCGTCTGGCAGACAGTTCTGCTACGGTTTTTTGACTGGTTGTTGCCTTTATTGATGCTGATGTTCGCCTTTACTAGTGTTGCGGTTTTTCTGCTGGGCCAGCACATTCCATTCAATGCCGAAGTGATACTGTGGGACAACCAGCAATGGTTGTATCTGCTGGGCTTATTCCTGTTGTTATCTATTCCTTTCTTTTTTGCTGCCAGTGCTATCTGTCTGACGTTTATGCGTTTTCCACTCAATACTGCACAAATCTATGCCGCAGATCTTATCGGTGCCGGTGTGGGTAGCCTGGGCATTATCGGGCTACTGTTCTGGATATTTCCTCAGCAGGTGTTGTTGATGATTGCTTTCTTATCTCTAATGGCTGCAGGTTTTCTGCTGCCAGGGTTGATATCCAGCGTTAAATATCTATTGGCAGCTGTGATTGGAGTAGGTCTGATTGTGCTTTATTCACTGGTCGATAACATAGCTCTTCAGGTATCGCCCTATAAATCATTAAGTCAGATGTTGCGCATTAGCGGTGCAGAAGTAGTGGCTCAGCAATCCGGCCCACTGGGTTTTCTGACTGTGGTGAAGAATGAAACCGTCCCGTTTCGTATCGCATCAGGATTGAGCTTAAATGCACAAACCGAGCCGTTAGCACAACTGGCGCTGTTTAGCGATGCCGATAATATGAGTGCGATCACTCAGTTCCCTGAGTCTATTGAACAATTGGCCTATCTTGACCAGATGACATCAGCGCTGCCTTACCACCTGCAGCAGCTTGATTCTGTACTGGTAGTCGGTGGAGCTGGGGGCAGTGATGTTCTGCAGTCGCTGTATCACCGGGTTGAGCCAATACATGTGCTGGAACTGAATCCTCAACTGAGTGAATTGGTGGATGTGGATTTTTCCAACTGGTCAGGTGGGCTTTATTCACGCCCCGAGGTGACGCTATATAATCGGGAAGTACGTGATTACCTGTCGGAATCAAATCAGCGCTATGCATTGATTCAAATGTCCTTGCTAGATGGTTTCAATGCGCAATTGTCAGGCCTGCATGCATTGCACGAAAATTACCTGTATACCAGCGAATCCATTCAACTGTATCTACGTCACCTACAGGTGGATGGTTATCTTGCATTTACACGATGGATAAGCATACCACCCAGAGATACACTGAAGCTGTTGAATACTGTTGTTCAGGCGTTACAGGAGTCGGGTATACAGGATACAGCAGATCGTCTGCTGCTAATCCGTGGCTGGCAGACGGCTACTCTGCTGGTCAAAAATGGTAAATTCAGTACTGATGAATTACAGAAGGTTCGTCAGTTTTGTATGTCGCACTCATTTGACCTGGCCTGGCTGCCCGATATTAAAAGCTCGGAAACCAATCGATATAACAAGCTGTCATCAGCGATTTTTTATCAAGCCAGTCAACAGATGTTATCGGCACAACGACAGGCGTTTGTCGATAATTATAAGTTCAACCTGACTGCAGCTAGCGATAACCGGCCCTATTTTTTCCACTTTTTCAAATGGCAGACGTTTCGAGAGCTATTCGAATTACGCCATCAGGGTGGCATGCCTTTGATGGAGTGGGGTTATATCATCCTGCTTGCTACCTTGTTGGTCGCTGCGCTGTGCTCTCTAGTGCTGATTGTGACTCCTTTATTGTTTATCAGACGAATGAGTGTGGTACAGCCCACTATTCGCAGGCGAGACGTGGTCATTTTCTTTGGCGCTATCGGGCTGGCATTTTTGATGGTAGAAATCGCATTTATTCAAAAATTTGTGCAACTGTTGCATCACCCGATTTATGCCATTGCTACGACTTTGAGCGCATTCCTGATGTTCGCTGGTTTGGGAAGTCAATTTACTCGTTATCTATCGGCCAACCGGGGGATAAGGCAGGTACTGATATTCAGTATTATCGGTATTCTGCTTTGTGGGACGATATATTTACTCACTCTGGATTTTGTATTTGGGTTACTTTCCAGTCAGCATCTGTTTATACGCGCGTTAGTCAGTATCGTGATGATAGCGCCGCTGGCATTTCTCATGGGGATGCCTTTTCCACTTGCCCTGTCCAGTGTCGCTAGAGATGCCGAGCACTACATCCCCTGGGCCTGGGCGATTAATGGCTGTGCATCGGTGATAAGTGCATCGCTGGCAACTATAGTTGCGATGAGCTATGGTTTTAATGCTGTGGTTTTGCTGGCATTACTTCTGTATCTGCTGGCTTCAATATTTTTCCCATTATCCTGGAATCCGCAGTTGGACGAGCTGTAGTGCGCTTGAGGTAGTGTAGATCAAGGAGTTACAAGGCTACCGCGTCCTGCTCTCGCCCCTTACCTATGTCCCTATAGGTAACGCGGAGATACGCCGCCTTAAACGTACAATTCAGCTCGTTGCGGGATTCATCGATTATATATACATAGGAGCGTGACTCGTCACCCAGATCCACTCGAACCAGGCGCAATGTCAGCGCCTGACTGGGTAAGCCTCTGATTTTACCTTGCTCAACTGAGGTTTTGTCAGGCTCCAGGTGAACGATTCTATCCTGCTCGCCGGATTCGACAAATACTTTGCAGAAAAGGTTTAGATTGACTTTGGCGCGCATACAAAAAGGCAGCTGATTGGCCGAGTATAAGGCGTAGAGCCAGAAAGCATTGAAACCCCGATCAAGAATGGACAGGTCACCAGGCAATGCCTGTCGCAGGTGAGAGGCGGCACATTCACGCTCCGATGCATTGGTGGAATTAATACTGGAATCAATACTGATGTGATTGAGTACATCATAATAAACGGAGGCTAAAGCCAAAGGACAATTTTTTTGATTTTCCTTTGCGGGATTAACGCCAAATTCATGAGCGATATCTGGCTCATCGGGTAGACGTATTTGTGAACCATCTATCGCTCAAAGCCTGTGCCCATGCCAGGTTTTAAGATCGCTTTGATGGGCATAATAGGCATCGACAACTTGCCTGTTCAACATCGTAAATGCGGTGTGAGATAAATGCTTTCTCGCTTGTGTCAGTGCCGATTTGGTGAGCACCTGTGAAGGTATATCATCGTTAAACTGAGCGAAGTAATTATCCAGTTCCTGTTGATAGGAACCTTTATTCAAGTTGAGGAAATAACGAATTAGTGTGGGAAAAGCGAGCTTGCGAGAGCGTTCAAAACTGATGTCTGATAGTCGGTGTTGATGCTTGAAATTAACTATTTGTTACTCCCCACCTAAACCAAAATAAAACTCAATTTCTGCTTCAAATAGCTCTTTATTATTTAATAGACGGAAGCTGAAATTATTTTCAACATTATCACCGGAGATTATAGCCTGGACAGGAAGATCGTAGCTAAATGCTGTGTTAAGTGACAGTTTTTTCTGGTTCATTGTCATATCAACAATAGTATTCAATGGTGATTTTAATTGATAATCCTGATGAACATTTTTAATAAGTTTGTCAATATTAGTCAGGCCCTGATCAAAATTTTTCTGGCTCAAAGATTTAAGTTTATAAACTATCTGAAAGTTGTACATCAAGCAAAATTTTTGCTCCACTACTGCGATGTCACCATTATTAAACTTAAAAGTATGAGTTATAGTTTTCTCCATACTATCCGGGTCTATACCTTTGACCTCACTAGTGATCCTGGCGTTGTCCAATGCAGGCAAATTGGTGATAACTTGTGAATTATAGTCACATTTCAGTTCGGGTTGCTTTTGTGCGCAGGCATTGTTAGCAAGCACTAGAAGCGAAGCGAAAAAAATAGATCTCAACATATTTGAGTTCTGCTGTTGATATATTTTACAGGATATAGAATAGAGCCTTTACTATAATCTGGAAGATATTTCTTATTGGGTTGTATCTCTAAATGCCAGCATGAATTTGATTTTCCTGTTTCATCAATAAACTTTTCAATATATCCATCTTTTTGAAGAGATTTTAATGAGTTGGTGAATTTAGACGCATTAAAATTTTTACATACGGCTTTTGTAGAGTTTAACCCTATATCAATAATATTTAATTTTTTATATGTATCTACAGGAACGCAATGCCTGGAAACTCGAGCTCCATTTTGAGTAAATTCCCCAATTTTTTGTACCATCAACTTTATAATTTCAGCATCTTTCTTTGATTTGTTCATATCGTAGACTTTAAGAACTTTATCACCCTTTTTACCGTAAAGTCGATATTGACTAGCTAAATTATTTTTTGAATTTTTTAGCATAAAGCGCCTGACTGGGTAAGCCTCTGATTTTACCTTGCTCAACTGAGGTTTTGCCAGGTTCCAGGTGAACGATTCCATCCTGCTCGCCGGTTTCGACAAATGCTTTGCAGAAAAGGTTTAGATACACTTTGGCGCGCATACAAAAAGGCAGCTGATTGGCCGTGTATAAGGCGTAGAGCCAGAAAGCATTGTAATCCCGGTCAAGAATGGACAGGTCACCAGGCAGTGCCTGTCGCAGGTGAGAGGCGGCACATTCACGCTCCGATGCATTGGTAGAATTAATACTGGAATCAATACTGATGTGATTGAGCACATCATAATAAACGGAGGCTAAAGCCAAAGGACAATTTTTTTGATTTTTCTTTGCGGGATGAACACCAAATTCTTGAGCGATATCTGGCTCATCGGGTAGACGTATTTGTGAACCATCTATCGCGTAAAGCCTGTGCCCATGCCAGGTTTTAAGATCGCTTTGATGGGTATAATAGGCATCGACAACTTGTCTGTTCAACTATCAGATGAAGTAATTTTGGATTTTTATTAGCCTGATTAATTTCGTTCTTGTGATCTACTTTTTCTTTTTGCTGTCGTCATTTCCACTTTTTAAGGCTAAAACAATAACGCCGATCACTAATAAAATGACAATTGCATAAAAGGCCAGATACATGATGAATGGTTACCTAAAGTTTGATGACGTAGTTTGAAACTTCAATAAGGTTGTCGTCAGGATCTCTAAAATATATGGATACAATTTCCCCTGTGGCACCTGTACGGCTCACTGGGCCTTGCAGGACTTTAACATCACAGGCATTTAAATGTTCAATTGCCTGTTGTACTGGTTGATCGATAATAAAGCATATATCAGCGCTACCAGCGTTTACATTGCCAGCTTTAGGTTCAAATTCATTACCCAACTGGTGTAAATTTATTTTTTGATCGCCAAAAGTTAACGCAACGCGATTTTCGCCAAATATTACCGTATTCATGCCCAATACAGTCGTATAGAAATCAACAGTTGTAGCAATATCCTTCACTGTCAGGACGAGATGATCTATTCGATTGACTTGTAGCATGCTTTTTACTCAGGTTTCTGTAGCGATTAATTATAAATCAAAGCGTAATTTTTTATACTGACAGCGGGTTTAAATTAGCTAAAATACTCAGCGTTAAAAAATACGTAGTTTGAATAATGACAATCCTTGGAATCGATCTGGGCACGACCAACAGCGCTTGTGCAGTATGGAAGGATGGCAAGACCACGCTTATCCCCAATCAGTTGAATGAGTTTCTTACGCCCTCTGTGATCGGTATAGATGAGCAGGGTGAAATACTTGTCGGCACTTCCGCCAGGCATCGTTTGATTAGCCACCCTAAGAATACGGTCTCAGTATTCAAACGCTATATGGGTACGAATTATAGTATTGATCTGGGTAAGCGAAGTTTTACTGCGGCTGAACTCTCTTCTTTGATGCTACGCAGTTTAAAGGAAGATGCAGAAGCCTATCTGGGCGAGACTATTACCCATGCGGTTATCAGTGTTCCAGCTTATTTCAATGATGTTCAGCGCAAGGCAACCAAGCTTGCTGGTGAACTGGCGGGTTTAAATGTAGATCGACTGATCAATGAACCCACCTCTGCCGCTATGGTTTACGGGCTGCATGATAGACGCGATGGCATACAGTTTCTTATCCTCGATTTGGGGGGCGGTACCTTTGATGTTTCATTGGTTGAATATTTCGACGGTGTGATTGAGGTACATGCTTCTTCCGGTGATAACCATCTGGGGGGAGAAGATTTCCTGGAGGTTCTAGTTAATCACTACTTTGAAAAAACCGGGATTGTTAAAAGCTCGTTATCAGCTAACGAGTTACAACGCCTGTACGAAGTACTTGAAGCAAGCAAACGCAAATTAAGCTCTGAACGCGAGGTGATAGTAGAGCAGGCAGTGAAATCACAGCAGCAGCCTTTTACTCTGAGTCGTGATGACTTTGACCGCATAGTTCAACCCTTGTTACACAGGGTGCAACTGCCCATAGAACGCACATTGCGTGATGCTGGTGTTAGCCCTGGCGAGATTGACGAGGTGGTGCTGGTTGGCGGTGCTACCAGAATGTTTGCTTTCCGCTCTCTGATTACCCGAATGTTTCGTCGTATGCCGGCTGCAAACATTGATCCTGATTTGGTGGTGGCAATGGGGGCAGGGATTCAGGCTGGCCTGAAACAGAAGCATGCAGACCTTGATGATGTGGTTTTAACCGATGTCTCTCCTTATACGCTGGGTGTGGAAGTAGTGAATGAGGGCGATACAAATGAAAAGCAGGGCGGTCTGTTTATGCCGATTATTGAGCGTAACTCAATAGTACCGGTTAGCGTTGAGCGCACCCTTTTTACGGTTAACGATAATCAGAAAGAAGTCTGTATCAATGTCTATCAGGGCGAGAGTCGTCTGGTTAAAAACAATGTCCATCTGGGTGAGCTTGATGTAAAGGTTCCAAAGGCCAAAGCAGGTGAGGAATCTCTTAACGTACGCTACAGCTACGACATGAATGGATTACTGGAAGTTGATGTGACTGTTAACTCAACCGGAAAAACTTATCACAGGACCATAGTTAATTCTGCCAGTGGTTTGTCAGACAAAGAAATTGAGAAATCCAGAGAAAAGCTTACGAAATTAAAATTCCACCCACGCGAACATGCAGAGAATCGGGCTTTTATTGCGCGTGCCGAACGCCTGTATGAATGCTCATTAGGAGATAAGCGCGATTATATCAGCAGAGTACTTTCGCAGTTTGAACAGACGCTGGAAAGACAAAATCCTGTCGAAATCAAAAAGGCGGCAGCCCAGTTTGATAAAATTCTCGATAGCCTGGAAGACGATAATCTTTTCTCATGAGTTACTGGCAAATTCTGGATATCGATGAGACTGCTGACCTTAAGACCATTAAACGGGCCTATGCTGGAAAACTAAAGGTCACAAAACCGGACGAAGATGCAGAAGGTTTCAAACGCTTGCATGCTGCTTATAAACAGGCCTGCAAGTATGCCAGAAACAATGCCTCTGTAGAGGAAGTAAACACACTCAAGCCAGTAGTCGAAGCCATACCCAACATTAAAACTCAGGTCAGTGACGAGCCGGCAGCCGGCTATGAAGAACCCCTGCCTGAAGATAGTTTCCAGCTTGTTTTAGATTCACCTGAACAATTGCCTATTGAGCATACTACCCAATACAGTACTGAAGAAGATGCTTATAAACATGAGCTGGAGGAAATTGCCAGAACTGACGTGGATGAAGAGTATGCTTTTTTGCAGCAGCAGTGGCAGGAGATTACTGCGAAGGTTGATGAGATAACAGCTAACGATAAAACCATGAACGATATCGACTCATGGGAATTTCTGAATGGTCGGGATGCTTTGCTAGATCTGCAGTTCAAATCAGAGTTATCAAGCTACATCTTTGGACGGTTGGCTGATCGACTGAGTGAGACGCTACCTAAGCCGGTATTCAATAAAGCCGTTTTTGTATTTTTAGATAGTCTGTTTCTGTGGAGTGATCGCAGCGATCTGCTGGAAGATGAATTTGGTCATGTGTCGGTAGACAATGTGATGCAAACCGTGCTGGCGGTTACAGAGCGGAAAATTGAATGGACATCGCCCAGGGTCCATAAAGGAAAGATGAGTCCAACTCATTATTTTACGAGAGTATGGGCGACTTTTCTTGATTGGTTACTATTGGGGTTTATTGCCGTTCTGTTGGGCAAGCTTGGAGTGCCAATAGTTAGTACGGGAAATGATAGTCAGATGCTGAATTTTATTGGAGGTGCTTTATTCTATATTGCACTTGCTCCTTTTATGGAAGCTAGCCCTTTACAGGGCACTCCGGGCAAGATTCTTTTTGGTATGAAAGTAGTGAACAACAAAGGGCGCAGGTTAAATATCCTGCATGCTCTGTTACGCTCAGTTGTGTTTAGTTTGGTGCTGGCCGCTTTCAAGGTAACGGTATGGGCAAATATATTCATAAAAGATCACCGACTGTTGCATGATCGCTTTAGTTTTTCAATGGTAATCAAACGTTGAATTAAAAGGGTCAAGGTTTATTTGCTCAAACTCACAAACCGCTTTAATCGTTGGGTGAGAACTTAAGCGTTTTAAATAGTCAGCCAGGTGGCTAAACGTTAAGGGCGATTTCTCAATTAGCAATGACCACTCAGCCAGCATAAATAAGAAGAAATCACAGGCTGTAATCTGACTACCCAGCATATATTCTCGGTCCGATAGTAGATCATTAATAACCGATAACGCTTCTGCTATGCGTTCATCCTGTGCGGCAATAATAGCAGGAATTCCGTTTTCATCAGTAGCGTGAAGGTGAGGGTAGTAACGAACCATTAACTCTGCCTGCAAGGTATTATTCAGATAGGCAAGCCATTGAAAAAAAAGAGGACGCTGTTTAGACCCTAACGGCGGAATTAAACCATGTTCAGGATGTTGCTCGCATAGATGAATGCAGATAGCAGGGCTTTCAAAAATTGCCTGCCCATCATCGTCGATCAGAGTGGGAATTCGTCCAGCGGGATTGAGTTTTAGATACTCACAGGATTTCTGATAATTATTGCTTCTGTCCACCAGTAGCAATTCATAATCCAGGCCCATGTGGTGGAGCAGGAAATGTGGAGCCAGGCTTGCATTATTTGGGTAATAGTAAAGTTGGTACATTAATTAGACTCCTTTACATTTATTGTCATATCGTCGCAAGGTTTAATAGTCTGTGTAAATTTGTGGGCCTGTACACTACCCCAAATCGATAAAAAGACAAGTAATATTATTATAATGATGAGAATTATGGGCTGTATTTTGGCGGATAGTCCATATTTGTATTTTGTTGGCCGAAATACTTTTTCATCAGGAAGAGGGTTTTGACCTTTTTTAATTATAGCTATGGCGCGCTTACCTTCAAATAAAATCAAAGTGATAGCAAGCAGTAATGGGAGTATAACGAAAACCCCGTAGAAGACAATATGGATGCCATTGATCATTTCTCCGAAATAGAAATAACAATTAGCATGACTGGAATATTCCTTAAGCCATGGGAAAAAATAATATTTCATTATCAGGAATAACAGTAAGTACAGAGAACCATACTTAATCAGAAAATTTATTCTCTCCTGTTTCGTATACTCAGGAGCATAATTCGGGTCCTGGGCATTTTTATCCTCAGTAAATATTGTGTACCTAATCTCCTTTGGTGTTTTCAGGAATTTTATAATGGCGATCAAGAGTGCGAATAATAAAAATACAAAGGCTATAGAAATTATTACTTTTGGCATATCCATTGTTTTATTTTGCTGGTTATCCTTAAATGATAAAGTCGCTGAAGACAGTCCATGGTTAATTTTTTTGTAAAGAAGTCCTCGCAACCATAAATGCAGCCAGGCCCAGTGCACTGCCAGCAACTATATCCATCAGGCTTTTTGAACGTTGAGAGACTGCTAACTTTGCTGCTTTTGAACCGAGTATGGAATACAGGAATAATGCGGAGTACTCAAGGGCAAGTGCTAATATCGCTAATGTTAGCATGCGTAACTCCATTCCTGCCCCATCACCGGAAAATACTGGCAACATGGCGGCAAAAAATAATACCGATTTTGGATTGGCTCCCTGCATAGAAAAGCTGGTCCAGAATAGATATATAATACTTTGCTTTTTTCTGGCTGTAGCTTTCAGGCCTTTGGTAGCAAAAGCATTTTTACTGGTTTTAAGTGCAATATATGATAGATAGCCAAGGCCTAACCATTTGATGATTTCAAACATCCAGGGAAAGGCAAAAATAAGCGTACTGATACCGAGGATTGGTAGCATCGCATACATAAAATTGGCGACAAATATGCCAGCCATGCTGGCGTGAGATTTAGCCACGCCATTGCTGATTGAATCTCCGACAACCTTCATCACTGCAGGATCTGGTGAAAAGTTAAGCACGGAATTTGCGCTAATAAATGCAACTATTGTTGGCCATTCGATTGGGCAGAAACTCATACAAAACTCTTAAGAGAAGGGTTAAAAAACAGTTAACGTTACCAGCAGTTTTTCATTTTCAACGAGTACAGAATCTAAAGTTGCCTTTGCCAGTTTGTGTTTAAGATTATCATCTTTTAATTTGTAAACAGGGCGCGATGACAATATTTTTGAGATAGTAATCTGCGCTAGTTTCCTGATTTTCGGCTGATACTTGTCGGGAATTCCGTTTATTTTGAGATCTACGATTGTTGGATTGTACATATAGAACGCTCCTTCGTCCGGGACATAGGAAATGCTTCCGGTTATATTAGTTGATCCATTGCCTTTTAGTCCGCCAGGAGCAATGGCTTCGATGTTTGCCTGAATTCCAAATTCATTTGAACCTTCTATTAGATCTAATTTCGGTTCTGTGATGATTACTGTCACGAAGAACTTTTTCTTTTTTAGAGGCATCATTGCCTCTACTTTTTGCTGAAGTTCAGGCTCTGTGAATTCTTTTGTGAAAGAGAAAGCAGATGCAATATTTACTACGATTAATAATACAATTCCAATTACGTATTTCATACAGGATCTCTTTTTTAACAACCTTTGCCTGAGTTTAAGTGGGAGTAATAATCAATCTTTCTCAGCCCACTCACGAATTCTACGTTTAAGTTTTTCTTCGACTTTTTCACCAATCTCCTTCCACTCCTTGTCGGATTCTTGAGATTCCTCTTCATCAGCAAATTCCTTTAATTTACGCATCACTTTCTTCTCAATTTTTTCGCCGATATCTTCCCATTCTTTATCAATCTGCCTTTTCTTCACAACTTTACAGTTAGCGTGACAGCCTCCGCCCCAGATTGAGATAACGCCAACTAAGAAACCAAAATCATACCAGCCGCCGGTATTGTTGATTTCGTATACAGCTACGCTGTCGTTAAAGAGATGAATAATCAGACTAATAACTGAAATTATTCCATGCCAAAGGCCCCACCAGAAACCAGCTGGTGTTAGTTGTGAGAATTGTGCATTACCCGCCGCACAGGTGGCTAGCAACAGAATAAAAGGTACAGGAATGATGAGCTTAAGCATCCGATAATGTGACAGGATCATTGTTCTCTCCCTCTTTTTGTTATAGCTAGAAACTGTTGTTGAGCGCTTCGAGTATATGACAATTGTAAGAGTTTATGAAATATATCAGCTTTGAACCTGGGTTCCGCAGTTGACCGCTCGCACTAGAGGGTAAGCCACTGTTTTGTTTACCATAACAGTCGATTTATCTTTTCACGCTCCCATGAATCGACTCTGGTTTCCTGCTTCGCTCTATCACATAAATCCCTTTAGGCGTCCATACATTCGCGAAATAACAGCAACCATGCTTGAAAATCCAGCAGGTGAATCCCGCTACGAGCTGAATTGCACGTTTGCAGCGGTGTATCTCAGCTTTGCCTATAGGGACATAGGTAAGGGGCGTGAGCAGGACGCGGAAGCTTTACCTATATGGACGTAGGTAAGGGGCGTGAGCAGGACGCGGAAGCTTTACCTATATGGACATAGGTAAGGAGCGAGAGCAGGACGCGGAAGCTTTACCTATATGGACATAGGTAAGGGGCGAGAGCAGGACACGGAAGCTTTACCTATATGGACATAGGTAAGGGGCGTGAGCAGGACGCGGAAGCCTTGTAACTTCTTGATCTATGCCGCTGCAAACACACCCTTCAACTCGTCCAGCTGCGGATTCCAGGTTTAATCGTTATTTGCCCAATAAGGTATGCATTTGTCATATTGGAATATCTCTTCGCATTATTCTAATGATGAGCCTTAATTATATTTCACGAATAATTGTAGACACCATTGATTCTAATGGTTAGTTTTTGATTGCACTATAAAGAATTATGCGGGGCGGCAGGTATAGAGATAAGTAGATTATAAACAGAGTTATCTCTTGAAATTTGAATCAGGCAGTAGAACTAACTTGTTGAAACTTATAAAGTTTTCTACAAGCCTAAATTGCGTGTTATAACCTCTGCAGAAGTAATAACGCGCTTGGTGCGATAAAGTTGTGGATGCTTTTGTTCGTCAGTGAAACCGGCTGGATCTTCAGATACAGAGCTCACGAACCAGGAGATTTCGGGTCTACGTTCACCTAAATGTTTCTTTAAAGTAGTTGTAGTAATTCCTAACGCTTTGGCGGCAGCATTGTAGGTGCAACGTGTGGTAACTTCATTCAGGTAATCAACTACCAGGGCGACTTTTTCTTCCATCTTATTTTACTTATGGTTTGTTTTCGGCTTAGTAGTTTAACAGATTTAGAGGAAGCTCGTACGAATCAATGCTACAAAAGGGTTAAAACACTCAGTTGGGACTTAGATCGAGTTGTCTTATTAAGTATAATTACCCATAGAACCGATATAAATCAGAGTACAAATGAGTCGATATTCAAAAAAGAAGTCAGTATCACCGGAAACTCAGAATGAGGCGATGCAAGTCGCCAAAGCCACACAACGACCCGGTCAAACCAAAGAGCAAACGCGTCTTATCGCCCAGGGCATCCAGAAGGGGATAGATCAGTACAAGAAAAAACAGAAAGCTAAGGCTCGCGAACTGGATAAACGGCTCAAAGCAACACAGCAGAAAGACGCTCCAGATGGTGAGAAACCCATCCAGAGCGAGGCCCAGACTCATACCGTCTATAAGCAGCATTGGCTGCCCTGGGTGCTGTTGGTGCTTTCCTGGATCGGCGGAGCTGTTTATTACTTAACGGTCTAAATAGCCCATGTTGTCGTACTTATTAAGGGGCGTAAGTTAAGCGTGTTTTTTTAAACCGCAGTGGAGCCAATAACTTGTTTCAGCGATCGGCTGGAAGCTATAGATTCAGGTTTAAGTAAACGCAGTCGCTCTAATACTAAAAATCTGCTTTGGAATTTTAGATTACATATCAGTAAGCGGTTATCCAGTTATCGTTTATGATTGAATTACCATAGGGATTGGACAATCTATAGCGGATGAAAAAGCACGCAATAATTCAACTTCTCTACTGCTAGTCTTCTGATCATGTTCAATGCACAAGATACATGCCTCAAGCAATGCCATTTTATTGAATAAAGACATTTGCTGTAATTTCTTCAGAGCGTTATCTATTGCCGACAGTTTCATCTTTTTTTGTTCTATGAAGTCAACCTGGTCGAGTTTAAGGTGAGCCTTTGCCGTATTAAAGGCTGCTCTAGCCAGTTCAATCCGGCTATGACCAGCAACAGCCAGCAATGATAACGCAACGCTTACCTCTACTTTTAGCTGTGATAATCTGGCGGATTTGAACCTGAGCTTAGGTGGATTATGAAAATGCTGGTCTAAATGATTTAATAGAATCTTCTGTAGCGACCACTCCATCAGGTCTATTTTTCCATCGGCATTCATTAATGAAGAGACATTATCACGGAAAGACTGATATTGATGGTTAGAAAGCTGTTTCAGTACAGGGATAGTGATATCTATCAGGGGCAGGCGCAGACGAATATCCAGGGCATCCATCTCTGTCATGATTTTCTGCGTTAACAGGTAAACCTCGCGTTCGGCATGGTATTGCAGCTGCTCCAGTTGTTTGACACGAACTGGAAATACTTTAGCTAATAGCAGTGCATAAATGATGGCCCTGGCACCGAATGGCTCAGCAGCTGTTTGGCGAATATTGGCGGATAGGCCTGATAATAGATTACGAGCTGTTTCGATGGATTGCTGGGTTAGCTCGCCCGCAGCTAGAATAGCCTGATTTAAATCCTGGGTAGTAGACGATGGTGCTGGTGCTAGCGATGAATCTCCGGCAAAAGAAGATACCGATTCCTTGTAACTCCTGTTAGCCATTTCAGAATCTTTTCTGTCTTTGCTGATAAAATGTCCATTCCAGTAGGGATCAATTCGCCTGATACGTCTTATTAGCGGAGGATGTGTGGCAAACAGAGATTCGAGAAAGCTGGAGATACCCTGGGCAAAAAAGGCATGGCTGATTTCGGCAGCTGCGGAGGTTTGCAAACGCGATCCGGACTCTAATCCGCCAATTCTTTTTAATGCTCCTGCAAGTCCCTTAGGATTACGGGTGAATTGTACGGCTGAGGCATCGGCAAGATATTCACGTTGTCGGCTGACAGCTGCCTTAATCAAATTTCCAAAAAAGGTTCCGGTGTAGCCAATGATAATCAGACTTAGTCCAAGCGCAACCAGAGCAAAGGCGAGTTTTGCATCGCCGCCACTGTTACTACGGCTTCTGGTTCTAAAACTCGATCCTCTAAATGGTAAACGCAGCAATTCATAACCAATAATGCCAATGATCAGAATGCCATTTAAAGTACCTATCAACTGGATGTTTAGTCGCATATCTCCATTAAGGATATGACTAAACTCATGCGCTATAACGCCCTGCAACTGTTCTCGGTTTAAATGATCAACAAGACCCTGAGTAACGCTAATCACGGCATCACGGCTACTGTAACCTGCCGCGAAGGCATTGATACCACGCTCCTGAGGCATGATATAAACGGGCGGTACAGGGGTGCCGGATGCTATCGCCATCTCAGTGACTACATTGAGTAAGCGCCGATGTTTTCGATCGGTAGAATTGCGTAAAACCAGTTTACCACCGAGGGCCTCAGCAATAACTTTACCACCCTCTGATAAGGCGATGATTTTATAGATACTGCCCCCTATTACTACAACAGATACCACCAGCCCAACGATGCCGAATGTCCTCCAGTCCATGTGCTGGATCAAGGTCTGAAAATCGCTGATTTGTGAGTTTTTAAAAAAACCCATTGCCAGCATGACAACAAGATTGGTTAGTACAATAAGACAGCCGACTGCGAGAATTAACAGAAAAACCAGTTGAAAAGTATTCCTGCGAGCCTGGGCCTGGGAGGCGAAAAAATTCATAAGAAATCTTTGGAATTAGAATGAAACCTTAGGTGCAGACTGTATCGCAGCGCTGTCTTCAAATTTCAGTAATGTGGCATCTTTAGGGTGGCCGAAGGTAGTGGCAAAGATAGTTTGCGGAAAGGATTGACGGTAAGCATTGTATTCCATCACCTGATCATTGAATGCCTGTCGTGCGAAGGCCACCCGGTTTTCGGTAGTTACCAGTTCTTCGCTTAACTGCATCATATTCTCGCTAGCTTTGAGATCAGGGTAGGCCTCCATCAATACATTGAAGTTGCCCAGAGCGCCAGCTAATTTAGATTCAGCGCCGACTAATTCGCCCATGGCACTGGCATTACCGGGGTCAGAAGCTATTTTCTGCAGACTACTGGCCGCAGTATTTCGAGCCTGAATCACTGCTTCCAGGGTTTCTCTTTCGTGTTTGATATAACCTTTGGCGGTTTCCACCAGATTAGGTATCAGGTCGTAGCGGCGTTTTAGTTGTACCTCAATCTGAGAAAAAGCATTCAAATATCGGTTTTTGAGTGAAACCAGTTTGTTAAAAATACCGATTATGTAAAAGATAATCAAAGCGATAACGACGAGGAAAATAATCAGTGATGTATCCATTGTTGTCCTTTATTAAAGAGCATATTGAGTTAGAGAATTTTAACCTAATATCTTGCGCGGTAATAGTTTTAAGACACCTCTGATCAATTCGAGAACTTATGTATGGGGGCAGAATACTATCTAGATTGTTGTTGAGCTAATAAGTATCAAAGCAAAGTCTCGATTTCAGAGCCAAAGACCAAGGTATGCATCCTGCATCTGTTTTGATTTTACCCGCGCTTTTAACGATAGGACTGGAGGCAATTGATTTTCAGAAAGGACTCGTTTTGGTTTACCCTTGCAAGTAGTCATGGGTATTTAACTACCCCGGTATACGTTTAAGTACATATCTATAGCTAATATGTTCGGTTACTGTTTTGAGTCCTGATGATGTGCATTAGTTTTATAGCGAGAATTCTAAGCTCTTAATTTACTTTCACAAAATTAACAATAAAACTACTTTTGGAAATTAAAGGTGAAATGATATGAAAGCTTTAGAAGTCAGCGATTCTGATCCAGCCAATGATCTGGCCAGGAATAATCCACGCAAACCGCTTGCCCAGCAACCTGTCGGTAAACTGGTATTCGATTCAGCAAGCGATTTTCCAACAACCACAGTGACCAATGGCAGCACAACAAATTCGATGGTCTTTTCCACTTAATTGTTGCTGAGTGAGGCCCAGCAATTGTTGAGTAAGTCGCAGGGTATTACAGTAAAGTCAGCGACCTTCCGCTTACTCGATATCAACAGTCAAACAGTACAGTTGGCCGAGACGGATGTTTCCTCTCGTACAGCTACAGTCGCGATAGACTTCGGTGCCAAAGGAGACGGCGAATGTGACGGTCTCAGTGATCTTGTTGAGCGCGAGCAGGGCACCTTTGCTGATAATGCTGACAGCAATAGTGACGCTATCAGCAACGCCCTGGAGCTGTATGGCTGGTTAACCAGCTTTTCCACGCCCCCCTGCAATGTGGGAACGAATCTGGTACGAGTCTTCAGTAATCCCCTTAGTAGAGATTCTGACAATGATGGCGTCAGCGATGATATTGAAGAAGCCGCCTGTGGTAATCCAGGCTCAGATTTCACCGTCAAAGCCGGTCTTGATCAGCAAGTCACCTGTTGTAATGATAGTGTGACACTTCCGACGTTTATAAGGGGGAACGGAAAGCCCAACAGCGAGCTATATCTGGCACTTGTTGAGCGGACCTGATGTCCAAACGATATTGGGCTATCCAGAGATCTCATCGGCAAAAGCCCCGTTTTTACAGCCCCTGACGAGGTCAGTTTTATGTACACTGAGCAGAATTCAAAGATGTTATATCGGCACAGGGTAAGTTCCTGCCTGTACATGTTCAGCAAGAATTTGCAGAATACTTCAGGTGTAGCCGGATGGAGCATGATTTACTTCGGGTGCAATGTACCAAATGCCACCATGACATCTGGTCGCTTTTAGCTGTAAAAAGCCAGGCTTCTCCTGTACATCCTTCACCCCGGCATTCCTGTATCCATGAATCAGACTTTCTACCTTGATATGCAGGGGCTGTTGCGTTTATCCTTCCTGTACTTATTTTTTATATAATCCCTGCATGCGCATTTCTCGATTGTCTGTCCTGCCCGCTGTTGTTTTGCTGATGTTATGCACGACTTTCGTTTCGTCCGCTACCTATGCCGACATCTATAAGTTTGTTGACAGCAAAGGCCAGGCCCATCTGACAAATAAGCCGCCACACTCGGGCTATCGGTTATATATTAAAACACGCAAGGGGTGGCGTGAGCCGAAAGTCGATTTTCGAAACATGAAAAAAAACCGCAAGCGTTTCGCCTCAATGATAGCGCAGGCTGCACGCAGTCAGAATTTACCCGAAAACCTGATTCATGCGGTCATCACAACCGAGTCAGCCTATGATCCGTCTGCTGTGTCGAGCGCAGGCGCAGTCGGATTGATGCAGTTGATGCCAGATACGGCTAAGCGCTACGGTGTCTCAAATCGGTATGATCCAGTTGATAATGTTTCCGGTGGAACCCGCTATCTCAAGGACTTGCTAAAACTCTTTGGTAACGACCTGATACTGGCCCTCGCCAGTTACAATGCGGGTGAAAAAGCAGTGCTAAAACACGGAAAAAAGATCCCACCCTTTGAGGAAACTAAGTCCTATGTACATAAGGTCATTGAGCTTTACAGGAAGTACACTGTGGCTGCTTTCAATGAGTCCTGAAAAAGACTGTTTTCCTGCTTGTAGCATTTCTTAGACATTTCAAACAACTATTTCATCTGTTCTGAACAACGAGCAGACATGATTTTGTAATCAAAGAGCCGGTCTAAAAGCGGACGACTCATCGGCTGAGGCTATAAAAATTTTAGGCTCTTTAGAAAAATTAGTGGGTAAATTGCTTTCTCAATATCCCGTGTCTCAGGATTGTTAGCAGATATACATCCCCTTTCAAGCCTGCGGCAAAATGGTATTCAGAGCGACCGCGCTCTGGATGCCATTTTGTCGGTGAAAGGATTGAGGGGCGGCATTTTTTGGTTACTTTTTTTGCTGTAGAAAAAAGTAACTCGCACACTTTAAAGGAAGAAGCTACGGAGCAAGGAAAGCATTTAGTGTGTGAAATTATTTGTTCTGTGAGTTGCCAACTCATAAATTGGTTTTGATTATTCAAAAGTGAGTATTGAAATAATCAACTGTTACTATCTGAATGTCTCTCTATTTCAATAACTTGCACTTCGAAATGAAAAATTCTACCCACATATTTTTCTGAGGAGGCAAAAAATGCGCATTTTTTAAAAAGCATCAGGTAAAACACTGCACCCCACATTAATGCCGAACAGACAACCAAATACAACAGGATCGGCCATAGGTCGCCCAGCAATCAATCAACCACGATGGCGCAAGTTAAAAATAAGCAGTTACACAATTTAAATTACAGCCTCCGAAGAAGAGCAGGTTTAGCGGATTATATTTAAACAGGGCAGTTAAACAGAATTTTTTACCGTCTCATTGTGCTCTAATAACCGCTTTTCAATCCTGTTTATTTCAAGACTAAATAATCAAGGCATATTGCGGGATAACCTTGCATGTATATCATTTCTCTTAGCGATCTCCTACTAGGATTCATTCCGCCTCTGATTACTTTGTTCATTATCTTTAAATGGTCATTACCTTTTAAAAAAGCCATCTATTCAGTTACAAGGATGCTGTTACAACTCTTGTTGATTGGTTATGCGTTAAATTTCATCTTTAGTAGTAACAGTGCCTATCTAGTCACTCTTGTACTCAGTTTGATGTTATTTGCTGCCAGCTGGATTGCGCTTAGCTCTCTAGATCAATCGACCAGTCAACTTTTTTTATATAGCCTGGCTTCTATCGCTATTGGAGGGGTTTTTACCCTATTTATTACAACGCAGGGGGTTTTACACCTCGACCCCTGGTTTGACCCGAAGGTTATTATTCCAATAGCGGGAATGATATTTTCTAATTCAATGAATACAATAAGTATCGCTGCGGAACGCTTTTATAGCGAACAGAAACACGTTGAGGACTATTGTCATTGTCGTGATGCGGCCTATCAGGCGGCACTCATTCCAGTATTAAATTCTCTACTTGCGGTTGGATTGGTATCCTTACCCGGCATGATGACGGGGCAGATACTTTCCGGGGTTTCTCCATTGATAGCAGCACGCTATCAAATCATGGTAATGCTGATGATTATGGGATCTAGTGGTATATCTGCCGCCCTGTTCCTGACATTGATCAAGCGGCAATTTAACCCATAGTAGCCCTGAGTTTTTACTCAGAGTAAAACCAAGCAGTAACTTTAGCAGTGAATTAATACTATAAGCTCCCACCAATTGAAAAGGAAATTACTATTCGGTTAGAGCGTAGGTTAAAGGAGTCGGAGGAACATGAAAATTATTCCCATGTGCCTCCTCCCCCTGTTATTAATATTGCTTCGAAAGAAAACTTTTATGGTAGACTTTTTGGAGTTTTGAGAGGTTTTATTATGACTACTAAAGTTTTTGTTGATGGCCAGGAAGGTACAACGGGTTTGCAGATACACGAACGTTTGCAAGGACGCTCGGATTTGGAAATTCTCACCATTGATCCTGCACTTCGTAAAGATATCGCTGAAAGAAAAAAACTGCTGAACGCTGCAGACATTGTCTTTTTGTGTTTGCCGGATTCAGCTGCCATGGAAAGTGTTGCCCTCATTGAAAATGACAACACCTGTGTCATTGATGCCAGCACAGCACATCGCACCAACCCAGATTGGGTTTATGGTTTAGCGGAAGTAAAGCCAGAACAGCGTGACCTGATTAAGAACAGCAAACGTATTGCAAACCCAGGTTGTTATGCCACGGGCTTTGTTTTGGCTGTGGCTCCTTTAGTTCAAGCCGGTGTGGTAAAAGCAGATTCTGATTTTGTGTGTCATGCAATTACTGGATATTCTGGTGGCGGAAAAAAACTAATCGCTTTACATGAAGAAACAGAACATTTGACTCGCGATGCAGGAAGTTCTCCTCGCATGAATGCTCCCCGTGCCTATGGCCTGGGCTTGCAGCATAAGCATTTGCCTGAAATGACTTTGGTCTCTGGCATTGAAAAAGAACCTCACTTTAATCCTGTTGTGGGTCCTTACTACAAAGGCATGGCGGTGAACGTTCCGATTTTGCCTGGCCAATTGACGAGCGATATTTCTGCACAAGAATTGCAGGAGGTCATGGAAAAACATTACGCGGGTCAGGAATTTGTGAAGGTTTTACCTTACGAAGAAAACCCCGCTCTGGATGGTGGCTTTCTAG
>JBNKMF010000038.1:28883-43442 GCA_050292965.1 Gammaproteobacteria bacterium
ATGGAAAAACATTACGCGGGTCAGGAATTTGTGAAGGTTTTACCTTACGAAGAAAACCCCGCTCTGGATGGTGGCTTTCTAGACGCTACAGTTTGTAATGACACCAACCGTGCAGATGTACATGTGTTTGGTCAAAAAGGTCATTTGCAAGTGACCGTGGTCCTGGACAATCTGGGTAAGGGTGCCAGTGGCGCCGCGATTCAGAATATGAATATCGTTATGGGTATTGATGAAAAGACGGGACTTGAGAGCTAAGTTCCTTCCCTTTCTTTTTGAAAAACATTAAAGGCTGGTGAACGAATCATCGGTCTTTTTTCATCTTATACCGGAGCTGCGGGTCAGGTCATTTAACGAGTAAAGGGAAAAAAGCTAAAAAACAAAATTTCCAGGAATAATATTGAACAGCTTCATCTGGCCCGAAGAGCTGAGGACAAGATGCCCAGAATAACGACACCCCAGTTAAGAGACCTGCAGCTTCCCTAAATTTAGTCATTAGAGATGCCTCAATCGAGTCTTATTTTCCCTTAATTTGACAGTACACATTTTATCTCCACTCAGTTTAATTGCGTCTGATTTCAATAGAATATATTCTCAAAATATCTTAGTTAGAATTTACCAGTAACTTTTCTATTTATTGCTGGCCTATGCTAGTCGACAGCTCCTATTAACTCAAAAGCAGACCAGTAAAATGGATGGCTATACTCCTTGTTTAATTCACCTTTAAGAAACTGGATAGCCGTTCGTTGGTAAGCAGAAGACTTTGACAAAAATTTCCCTCTTTTTAAGTTACTAAAAACATTCTTAGTAAATTCTGCAGTTGATTTAGATTCAACAGGCCAATGAGAAGCAAGAACAGCATCTGCACCTGCATATAGGAATGAGTTACTCAAACCGGATAATGTTGGACTTGAGTCTAAAGAAGATGATCTCGCAGTATTGCATGCAGAAAGAACCACCCATTCAGAATTAATCTTCATCCGGGCAATCTCACTCGAAGTCAGAAGACCATCTAAAGTATTATTTGTAAATTCAGGAGATAGAATCAAACTTGCTTCAGATTGCATATTCATTTCTCCAGCGAGAGTAGCGTGAGTTGCAAAAACAATTGATTTGAAGCTATCAAGATTGATTTTTTTTAAATTTTTTTCCGTGGCTTCTCGGTTAAAAAGTGTTGTAACAGAATCAGTTTCAAAATTAGAAGCAATTGAGAGGATTTCATCTTTGGTCTCTTTAAGCTGTGGTAATGCAGCAATGAAATCAACCTCAGTTTTTTGATCCTCAGACAGTTTTTTATCGTTGTCAATTTTATATACTGTATCTCCTATTCCCAATAGCTTGTTATTTGAATTTTTTTGAGGCGGTCGGCCTCTCATAAAGAAAACAGTAGAAGAGCGTGGAATCCTTACAATCTCATATTGTTTGATCAACCAATCTTGAGAGTCTAATTTTTTTGCGCTGACATTATTGCTTGCAAGCAGCCCAAAAGGAAGTGACTGAAGAGCCTCATCAGTGGAAACATAAACTCTTTTTTTCTTTTTGAGAATAGAATTAAAAGATTCTATTAGAATTTTGTATAAACTTTTCGAGGCATCAATCGGGAATTCTGGTGGTTGTGAATTTGTTCCAAAATTCGATACGTCGGTGCTATATCTAATTCTATTAATTAGGTTTAAAGCTGAATTTCTAACGGAGCTGATAACAGTGCAATAGGTATCTTCTCTGGACAGTAAGCATGTGTGGAGATCTTCATTTATAAATAGATAAGTTATGATAGCCTCATCAGAGTGAATTTTTTCTCTTATACGCTCCGTCGCCACAGGTTTTCCACTAATCAAGTTAAGTAAATACTCATCTTTTTTGCCTATTAAACTATTTGTTTTATCTAACTGATCTTCAAGTTCAGCGAGTTTCTTATCTGTTTCAATCAAATCTCCAGATCTTCTGTATCCACGTTTGGTTGAAATAATTTCATTTAGCTGTTTCGAGAGGAGACTTTTTCGAATTTCCATCTCTTTTTTATTTATTAGAAGTGTTGATATCTCATTCCTGCCACCAGAAAAACTATCTAGAAGCGCCATTGTATTGTTCGTGTTTACATGGCTTCGTACAAGTTCTGACGCAAAATATTCTAACTCTGTAATTGCCTGATTAGGTTTACTTTTTTTATTGTTAATATCGTGTAACAATTTTATAGAGAGCTTTAAAACCTTTAAAGGCGATGGATTTATATCAGAATATAAAGGATTATCGTTCACCAGATATGTGTTGCTTATGTTTGAGGATAGTAGTTTTATCAAATCTATAAGCGTTTTTTTTGCTTCCGTTATTTGTGAATCACTCAATAGGTTTGCTTTACCATAAAGGTATTTTGCCCTTTGTAAGGATGTAAGGCCATTGTATTTACTTGTCAATTCGATTGCTTCATTGTATCCAGCAAGCGCAATGTCTTCTTCGCCGAGAAATTCGTGTAGTCTTGAGAGAATGTAAAGTTTTTCAGGAGTATTTATAGGAATCTGGTTTAGAACACTCTCTGTTTCGTTAAACTTTTGATTAATATAAAATGCTTTTGCTATAGAAACATATAACTTAACTGCGCTCCTACTCCTCGATTCATCCCATAATGAGTATTTCTCACTTGGCAAATTAATGCTCTTGGCTAGCGCACCAATTTCTTTATGTTTTATAACAAATTGATCAGTATAATTTATCATTCTATCTGACTCTTTTAAAGCTTCAGTATGTTCACCTCTCGCCAGTAAAATTTCGATTAATTCGGAGTTAATGTCCATGTAAAACTGGACACCTAAGTATTGAGCTAAAGAACTGTCGCTAGAATAGCTTTTAGAGATCCTTTTAAGAATTTTAGACGCTTCCGTCTTTTCACCTTTAAGTCTAAGAATTTTTGCTTTAGTTAATAAAGCAGGTAAAGAAAAATGTCCAGATTCATTTGAAGTATCAAAAATGGCTAAAGCCCGGTTGATAAATGATGAGGATTTTTCTATAGAACCAACCTCAAGCAACACATCACTATAAAGGGATAAAAGCAAGCCAGACAATTTCTCTTTTTCGTATGTGTCGAATTTTTCAAAGTTAGAAATTGAACTTCTAATATATGGAAGTGCTTCGGAATAATAGCCTGCAGTGTACAAACTTGCTCCAAGTAATGCCTGTGACGAATATGAAGCAAAGTGGTCCGACCCAAGATACTCCTCTCTGAATTCAGCAATCAGCTTATTAAATTTTATTGCTTCATTATATAAACCATGGTTATTAAAAAGTTCTTCAACTTGAGAATAATAAAAATCGAATACTAAATTTTTAAGCTTATGGTTGTTTTCGAAAATCATCAGCGCTTTATCTGCCTCAGCTAATGCATCCGATACCTTATCATTAAATTGTTCGAAACCTTGCCTTGTAAGAATTGAGTTTATATTCTCTCTATATGACTTTAACCTCTTCATGTCTGATGGGTAGTCACTAATTGCCTTTCTTAAATCCATCTGATTTTTGGTTATATAATCAAGCCGCTCCTTATTTAGGTTTCGTTTCTGCTTTTGATGAATATTAGAATAATATGCATATAGAATCCCGGGACTTTGTAGGTGCCCCTCGGATTTAGCGATAGTCATCACCGAAATTTTATTATTGGTTAGAATGTGTGGATCAGCACCATATTTTAGCAATAGAAGCAACGGCTCGACAGAATATTTTATCCTAGCAGCCATATGCAAAGCAGTAATACCATCTTTATTTTGTAAATTTAAGTCAGCACCAGTTTTTACTAATTTTCTCGAAATTTCTATGGAATTAGGCCCAACCATAGCCATCATTAAGGGAGTTTCCCCAGAGTCAGTTCTGGCATTAACTTCAAAACCATTTTCAAGTAAAAGATTTACACCCTGAATATTTCCATACCTGCAGGCAAAATGGAGCGGGGACAAATTTGAACCTATCTTCTTTAAATAAGTTTTATCCAAACGCTCTAGGAGTAATGACAACAGCTCAAGAGAATCTTTTGAAATAGACGCCATGTGGACCAACGATATATTATTAATTGAGTCCTTGATGTTCGCACCGTTTAAAATTAGATACTTCGCCAATTCAAAATCCATTTCAGATATTGCTTGTCTTAAAATGGTAACGCCTTGCTCGTTCTTTGCGTTTATATCTCCGTATCGCTTTATGTAATAATCAACTTTTTCTTTTTCAGTTTTTGCAATGCAATCTACCTGATATGATGAAAGCAGTAGGAAAACTATTAAAACACTTGCTATCTTTTTCATAATTACTTCATCTCTAATATTGTTTCCAATATGTCAAATTGATTTGTATCGAAGGCAAACTGCAAGGACGCCAGCTTCCACCCAGGTATTTCTGATAATAGTATTGCAGCAATCTGCTCTCTAACCGGTGATTCAAGTGTGTTGATAACTTTCTTAACGCGCTGTGGAATATCATTCACAGACACAATGGATATCGGAACTTGGAGCTCAGTCTTCTTTTCAGAAAATATAGGTGTAATAGCAATGCTATACTGTCCTATTGGAAGATTACCAATTGGTATGCCGACCATATCACCAGAAAGCAGAATTTCGATTGGAGATTTTAAATATTTACCCGAAAGAACAACCTTTGAGACACTAGTATGATCAAAAAATAAACGAAGACTTTTAATGGTATTCGGTATTCTGTTAGTTTCAGATTCAGTAGATTTTATATTTTGCGCTTGATTTGTTCCTCTTGAAATCAGAACCTGTGAGGATGAGGATCTGGTCAACATATCCCTAAATTTGGAAATAATTAATTTAGAAGCATTATCGAAAATTCCTTTTTCTTCTGAGTCTGGTATTACATATGGTGTGTTCTTACTATCAAGGTAAATTTGTCCTGCATCTATAACTAGTGATATATTTGAATCTTTTAATATTGTAACTGTATCGCCCGCTTCCAATATATCCAGTTTATAGGCTTTGATTGGGTAGTTTCCTCTGGTAATTTTAAAGTCATCACCATTAATCTCTGAAATCATTGCGCTAGCTGCAGTAGACGCGGGTACGCCAACACCGAGGCACATAGCTAGAGTTACTAGTATTAGTTTATCGAAGTTATATATCATTTTTTGTACTCCTTGCTACTATTTAAGTTTTTCGTTGAATTCAAAGCAAGATATTTAAAAGTAAACGGGATAATCAATGTTAATGGAAAAATGTATGGCCATAGTCCAACTTTATAAATTAAATATGAAGATGGCCAGAAAATGACATTCATAATGATGACCATTACCCACGCTCGCATACCCATCAGAAAATCTGTGATATTTTTTAAATCAATATTATATTTGACTAGATTAAAATTCATTGAGGATATTTTTAATTCAGCTCTCGTGAACAGGGTATTGATTGGCACATAAAGTTTATAAAAAATGATCAAAATTATGAAAGCAATAATAATGGATACGAAAACGGATAACTTCTGCAACCAGCCATAGTCTAAGAGTGATTTGATAGCATTCAGTATAATTACTGAACCAGGCATTGACCCAACAGGAGTTCTCCAAATATCCTTAGAATACGAATGGCTAGCCCCCAGAATAACGACACTATCCTTCAGTGTTTTCCCAGGAAGGCGTCCTGCCTCAATAACGTCGCTGGCTGAATATCGGAAGAATCCTTTTTTCAAGTTCCCAAGAAAATTAGGATTGAAGTCGTAAGTATAGGAATAGAATATTCTCTGGAAACTCGTTCTTTCATCAGTTTTGGAATGTGAGTTCAGCGATACAAACCGGTCACGAATGATTTGCTGGGGAGAAATGACTTCCATAAGTTGTTGTTGAAGTTTTACAGACTTGTTTAGATTCCACTTTCTAATCAAAAAATCCTCATCATCAGCTTCAAAAAATGGAATAGACCATGCGACTGGATCTAGTTGAATTTTTTCAAAATAAAATGACGTTGCATATTTAACTTGATCTTTTGTTCCACGGACATTTCGCATCAAAATGGCTTTGTCGCGTATCTTTTCCTTCTCTAAAAGTGATTTAAGTCTTGATGCAGCTTTTACATCTATACCTTCATCAGTTAGATCCAAATCTACAACCATGACTAGGGGATCAGACGCCATTACAATCTGGATTAGATCAGCAATCTTGTCCCTCGGAGATAGCAATGGATAGTTCCATTGATCATATGTTTTCTCGTCAATATCAATGAATATATAATTCTGAGATGGGCTTTTTATATAATTGGTATCCACAAATATCTCATTCATTAGATCAAATGAATGATCGTCAATAATACTGATAAGATCTGTACAACTCATGAGAAGAGCTATGATGGAGTACGAAAAAAATCCAGCACTTAAATACCGGACTATGTCTGGTAGGCCTCTTGTCAATTTTCCAATAACCCATACTGTGAGGTTAATCGATAATAGAAGTATTGAAGCAAAAATTATCAGTTTTGTGATCAAAATGTTTTCCTTCTTCGTAAACATTGAATAATGCGCGTTAAAAGGGCCAATAATCTATATCAGATTATTTTCATATTTACCAATCCAGGTCAGAGGGTTTTGTCAGGTTAAGCTTTTATCAGCCGATATTTAGCCTAATTTGTACAACATACGCTCCCTTACATTAATTTTGACGCATCACTCCACTAACATAGTTCCACTCGGCAAAACCATGATTCCACAACTCGCATTAGTTATAAGCCGTCATTAAGTAATGGTCTTGGCGAGAAAGATTATTCACTGCTGCGTGAACAAATAAGAACCGTTGGGCCTGTCCAGTAGATTTAAATCGACGCATCTGATTTTCTTGTTGTCGCGTTGGTTGGTGTGAATTTTCAGCTCGGTTATTTTGGTATTGCTTTTTTTCTTGAACTGCTAACAGCCCCATCTCTCGGTGTGCTGCTCCATAGCTTTTTAACTTATCTGTAACAATGATATTGAGCGAATACTGTAGTCCCTTTAATAGCTTACAAAAGAATTTTCTCGCTGCGTTGGTGTCCTTTCGGCTCTGTACTAATATATCCAAAGCATCTCCACCCTGATCGACTACGCGCCAGAGATAGTGCGGCTTGCCCTTTATCTTAATAAACATTTCATCCAGATGCCATGTAGCTCCAAACCGACTCTGTTTGGCGTGGATCTTCCTGGCGTAGGCCTGACCAAAATACCGACACCATTGGCGGATTGATTTATAGGTTAATTCTATGACACGTCTGGCCAAAATTTCTTCAACATCACGATAACTCAGAGTAAATCTGTGATAAAGCCAAACAACGTGACTAATGATCTCTCCAGGAAACCGGAAGCCATGATAGAGTTTATTGTTTTCCATCACTTTAGACTACACCAACCGGACCTAATCCGGCAAGTTTCCAGTACCCTAAGGTAGTTTTCGTTGGTTAGATTAAGCGTTAAAATGCCCCTTTGGAAACCTTTAATTCAATGCTGTGTTGAATATCTATGTGAGTTCTTATCATCTATGACAGTAAAACTTACCCTTGAACAAAAGTTTACTTATCTGCTAGCTAAAAAACTTAAAGGTAAAGATGTTAAGCAAGAGATGAATACCTTGACTGAAAAAGAATTATTAGAATTAAAAAAATGGGTTGCAAAGAAAAAAGAATCTGCAGAATTTGAAATATGGAAGAAACGCACTCAGCTACGGGCCGAAGAAGCAGAAAAAAAATTAAAGTGAAAATGAATTCATTTCATTCAACTATATCGGTCCCCATGGCTCTTCAGATTCTTCTGGTTTCACTTTAAGCTCAGTATGGCCCTTCGCACGGTCATCGTTATTTTCAATACCCTCTACCATCGATAATTTCTCAAGTTTTCTATTCGCCTCTTGAGCTTCTTTAGCGGCCTCCTTGGCGACATTCAACGCTTCTTTGAGCTGAAGCCGCAACTCTTCAACCTCTGATTGGCTTGAGAATTTTCGGTTTTTTCGTCTCTTGTACCTACGTTGCGCATGTTGTGGGAGTATGTCGTTATCGTCATCCTTACTATGAAAAGGGTTCGGATCTGCCTGACCTTCGAACAGCAAATCACTTAAATAATTTGGCCTTTGAGCGATAACGGCTTCATCACCGGCTACCTGTAGCAGTATTTCATCATTATCAAGTTTAAGAATTTCACGATGGTTAGGATAGTCGGTGAGCTGTGAAACCTGTTTGGCAAATCGGGCATTGGTAATTCCAAAATTCTGATGTACACGACAATTGTTATACAAGGTCTCCCAGTTAGGGTATAGACTGGACAGCTGGCTCAAATCCTGCCAAAAACTCCAGGTTTGCAATCCATATCCCCGTAGTAAAGTGATTGCCTTGGTTAAAAGTTCCATGCGGCCCATTTGCGCCGCTTCGTCAAGAATAAACAGAGTGCGGTATTCAGGAGCATGATTACGCATCAATATTAAGTTAAAAAGCATTCCTATCCACATTCGAATTAACTGAGCACTTGTATCGAGTTTGTCTGGAGGAATGACTAAATAAATCGACAACGGCTTACCTAAAATAACATCTTCAATATCAAATGTAGTACGGGCAATAGCAGAAGAAACCTGATTTCCTGCAAGAAAATCTGTATGGGCCTGCGCAGTAGACAAAATTGAAGCCAGAACTTTGGGTTCTGTCCCTGCAAGTGCATGGGCCACTGTTTTCACTTCGGCTATATTCGATCTAGCCATATCCTTTACAGTAAACTCCAAATCTTTTCGGCTTTGATTCAACAGATATCGAAGCTCTGTTAAGTTTTGTAAAGCTGGAGGAGATGATGAAGCTAGATATAACAACAGTCCTGATATAAGTTGCTCGGCTCTTTTATCCCAGAAAACATCATTGGTCAGAGCATTAGGTAAGATGATCATTTCAGCCAGCATCTTGCATTGCTCGATCTCGCCTCCCTCAAAATTTAATACCATATCCAGCGGGTTCATCCCATCAGTATGATCACCTGTCACTTCATAAGGATCGAGCAGAACAACCTGTTGTCCCATTTCTCTGCGTGCACGTGCAGTTACTGCATAGTTTTCGCCTTTTGGATCTATGACTACCACTGGACCTTTGTGACGTAACAGTGCGGGTATTATGCACCCCACACCTTTGCCTGCTCCAGTTGAAGCTATTGTCATTAAATGCCCTGGACCCTTGTGTAAAATGGGACTTAAATAATCGGGCCTACTGGTTCCTTGTTCGTCTTTTAAAAAACCAATACCTTTTTTCTCATGCTCCAACGACCAGCCGACTAAGAGACCCTCTTCATCTATCATCTTAGGAGTTGGTATATAGGTATCGTTTGTATCTGATTTATTGCCCATTAAATATACTCATAAATTTTTTTAGATAGATTCTGATTTTTTCAATAATTTATTCGGTTTATACCGTGCTGACCAGTGTTATATTGAGCATGAGCACTTCTCTCAATCCAGCTAGTGCCCATCCATAAACAGTCACTTTTCAGGAATTTCGCCGACTCCGTGATTTTGCCGCCGATGTTGCAGTGTAGCATTCACTCTTCGTAAACGCTTTGACATTAAAATCGGTCGAATTTTGAGCAATGAGTCGATTTCCGCGCAGCCTTAACCTTGGTCGCATGATTTTGACCCCAATTAGTGGTGTTGTTTGGCGCTGTATGAATATTATCCGCTTTTAAGTCTTACCCAGTGGGTCAAGTTATAACTGATCGCCGAT
The DNA here is from genome assembly GCA_050292965.1 of Gammaproteobacteria bacterium. GTDB lineage: Bacteria > Pseudomonadota > Gammaproteobacteria > JACNJF01. The sequence continues at coordinate 38,579 of JBNKMF010000038.1, forward strand.
GCCCAAACAAAAGACATAAAACCATCTTCACCTTTCCAAAGCGCTTTCCCCGCACCGAAGGCTCTCTTGAGTTCCGAGATATTTCCTTCAATACCCGCGCGGAAGTCTCTGAGTTTCTTGAGCGTTTTTTCTTTGAGCCCCATCTTGCTGACAGCAATGCCCTTCTTCTTGTGGAAACCAACCCGTTTAACTCCCAGCAACTTGCCTTTGACGATATTGTCCAGGCTGGCATAGCCTCCATCAGCTATGGTTGTTTTGGGTACACAGCCATACTGGGCTTGATGGGCTTCGATTACCGGAACAAAACGCTCAGTATCACTGGGGTTTCCTTTTTCAATCATCAGCACGCTGATCAAACCGCTGTTATCGGTGGCCAGGTTGATCTTGTGGCCGTAGTCTATATCCCGGCTACCCTTGATGATGATGTCGGTATGGGTTCGAACAGGCTGACGATCTTCTCCGATGCGGGTACGTTCTCTCCGTTGAGCACGCGTCGCTGCGCCTGGTCGATGACGTGTTCCAGTAACTGCCGGTAATGGCTCACCTCGTCTATCCAGGGCTGTGCCAGGTCCGGCTGTTTGCAGTGGCTTCGTACCTGCTCAATGGCTATCTCACTTTGTTTGACGACCCGGCAAGCCAGTGGAATCAGTTCCTGGTAGAGCGCTTCTTTCTCTGCCTTCTTTCCGTAAAAAGAATCTTTTGGGACACCCACTTTTTAAAGCTGGACACTACTATAGATCAGCGGTAACGTAAAATCCATTCAATCAACGCAAGGAGCGCATCATGCCGAAAGCTAGCAAAAGGCACAAAACCCGGGTCAAAGAGCAATACTTTCTTATATTAGCGGATATTGCTCTCTGACCCGGATTTTTCCATAGAATCAGAGAGTTACTTAGGTCCTCCCCGGTTTAGGTGGAAGGCATTACTGTGAGATGGCATACTTGAATAGCTCCCTATCCCGATTCGGCTATATTTTACTTAATGGTATTGTATAGTTAGCAACAAAGTAGTCTGCGGAAAGTTTGTATTGGTGCATTAAATTTAATACATTTTGGGCATTCCATGACGCAGGTCCTTGAGAAATTAAATTGGTAATTAACCCCTCAAGAGCAGTGAAAATTTCAGAAACCTTTTCCTGAGTTATTATTCGTGTACCATCAGGGTAATCTGTGTATCTGTCTGGTGACGATGTTTTCGCTGCAACAACCGGTATGAAATCATTTCTTGTGGGATAGCTTCTCGAAAACCATTGAAGACTTATCAGTAATTGCCCAGCATCTTTTTTATGCAGCTTTTTCTCATTCTCGCTTTTTGCTTCAATTACGAATGCTAACTTTGGCCACAACCACAAGCAATCAGGACCTTCATTGTATTCAGCTTCTGGTCGACTACCACTTGCACCGATAATAGGCGCAAGATCCAATAGTGCTTGTTCAACTTTTTTATACCCCTTGCTATAGTCGAGGTTTACTTTCAGCTCCTGAATAGCAGCGATTGCGCCGTTTGGATTTTCAAAGCTTTTCAACCATACGGCAAAGGTTTCTCCTTGGTCTGCTTTCCCATCAACCAAAGGTCTTTTAGCTACTGACGGTGGGCAATTCACTGATGTATTTTTACAGAATGCTCCTTGTTGAACTGTAAGAGATTTTCCTGGATCAAAAAGATTTATATATGATGCTAGTCGTTGTAGGTAAATTCCTTTGCTTTTTTCATTTGTAACAAATTTATCTATTCCATCTTCTAAGGCTTTGGATGCGTCTACGAAATTGTTTGAAAGCGCAAGGGTGAAGCAGTCTCTCTCAGCTTCGGCTAACTGACAGCCAATTTGGTTAGGTGAAAATGCTTTTCTTTCTGCGTCTTTTACTCGCTGTTTATAATATTTTTTCCAACCACTATCTCTGTTTAAACATTGTAACATAGTGTTCCATAGTACATTTTGAGGCACATCATCTTGTTGCTTTGCCATCATTTTCGAAAGTTCTAGTGCTAATTTCAATTGATTTTGAGTGTCATCATTCATCGAGGAAAGAACATCTCCTTTTGCTATGAACGATGCGAGTTCATTACCGACTAACAGTACAACGGCATAATCAACATGGGATCTTACAGCCCGTCCCATACCTTGTTCAATTCTGTAAATTATTTTCTTTCGAGCTCCTCCCGGATTTGAAACCAATGACGCATCATGCACATCGATGACACTTTCACCAAAAGGCATTCCGTCGATAACCAAAATTCTACAAGAATTGTCAGGTAGATCTATACCATCATAACGTTGGACGAATACTGCAAAATTTATACCACTTGCTTGATCTCTTAATGCCTTCACCCCTGTAGGGAATTGGTCCTCCATAAATACTCTTGCCCCAAAAGGAATCCAGTGATTTGCTACGTGCTCATTTGGGCATAAAACTACTACTTTCACATGTTGAGCAAACGAAGCACATATCCTCATAATAGTTTCCCTGGTCAAGTCCTTATGAACAAGAGAGGGAGCGAGAACCATTCTTTCACCTAAACCTTTGTCAGAAGAAGGGATGATGGGATTTGTTGCAGCTTTTATAGAGCAACCAATTTCCCTAACTAATACAGAATCATCAGCTAATGTCGCTGACATAAAGAGCCGATGTTTGGCTTCAGTATAAGCTGGACACTTATGAATTGGCGGAAGGTCTGGAATAATCTCCACACCTTTGCCAGAAATTACACATCTGGATAAGTGAAGAATGTCTGATATATGAGGCCAAACAAATATGAAATCACCCTGATCCCTAAAGGGCAGTAAGTTGCTAATTATATCTTTGATTACTGACTGCCAAATCCAAAATGGAACTTCCATGGTCGCCAATGGATCACTGTTTTGGATATCTGCCCACAAACTTGGCTTAAACTGTTCACATTGTGGGCCAATCACTTTAAAAAGTTCTTGAATCGCTTGATCATCAAGGGAAAGACAAAAAGATTTTCGTATAAGTTCTAGGCCAGAATGGGCATCGTCAAGAACAATTGCACAAGGTCGTAGCATCACGTCGGTTCTATTAAATGTACTTTTCCCATTAAACAATTTGTCATATGTACAGACGATGACAGAACTTGCTGACAGAGCATCAGCCCCGGGACTTTTCTCCCCCTTTCTATAATTAGTGGTTTTTATGCCAAGTTTTTCGGCTTCATCAATTACTTGGTCAACAAGCTGTGTAGTCGGGCATAGATACACCACTGGTTCATTTTTTGCCTTCATTTGAGAGTACAAATAAAGAAGGGCAATCGTTGTTTTTCCTGCACCTGTGCTGACTTTTAAGATTAAATCTTGCTCATCTTTTGCTTTTGTTAAGGCCTTAATAGCTTCAAGTTGTGAAGGTCGTAATTCTGTATGCGATGTTTGTCTATCTAAAGACTCATAAACCTTCAGCAGATCTGAGTAATCAACACTGTCAGTAGTCCCGATTAATTGGTCGAAATTTATCATTATTATTCCCCGTGCTGATATTTTTTAAAGTCGAGCGGCTTAGCATTTATATTAAGTACGTAGCATGATATATGAATGTCTGTTGGACTATGCCGCGATGAGGTTCTGGGGGCACAATGCTTAATTTAATCTTTTTCAATCTTTTTCGGACTCCCACTTTTTGAAGCTTGATACTACTATAGATCAACAGTAACTAAAAACCCGTCAACTCAACGAAAGGAGCGCATCATACGAGTTAAAGGGAGTTAAAAGAGCACAGGCCACATTTACGGCGAAACTGATCACTGTCCTTAGGGCTGCGGCTGACTATCCAGGGTCTTTTCAACCAGAAAATCAATGAATGCGCGGATCGATGGCTTTATATAGGTACTGTTCCTGTAAACGGCATAAACCTCTCCAATCGCATTTTCATGGATTGAACACGCCCAGTCCTCTAAGCAGATAACCAGTTTGTCCTGGTCAATGTACTCTGCAACCATCCATTTAGGAATCTGAATAATGCCGGCACCACTTAAAGCTGCTTCAAGCAGCGGTGTGCCTCCAGTGGATATCAGGTTGCCGCTAACAGGGATCTTTCTGGATGTCTTTGACTGTTTAAAATGCCAGTATGCTTTTTGTCGTCTGGTATTCAGTACCAGGCAGTTGTGTTGCATCAGTTCATCAGGAGAAGCCGGCTTGCCGCACTTTGCGATGTATTCAAGAGATGCGCAAATCAATGTCTGGTTCGATAGCAGTTTTCTTGCTTTCAGGTTCGAATCCATCGGTCGTCCTATGCGAATCGCCAGATCTATATCTTCTTTATCCAGATCGATCATTCGATTCTCGAGGTCGATTTGAAGTTTTACCTTTGGATACCTCTGGAGAAACTCAGGGAGATGAGGAGATACTTTAACCCGTCCAAAGGTTTCGAATACAGATACGCGCAAGTGTCCTTCCGGTTCTGCATTCATGGTTTTCAGAGAGCCGCATAACTCGTCTGCCTGGGCAAGCAGTTTTTCAGCGCCGACCAGAAACTTCTGCCCTTCCTGTGTTAAGGAAAGTTGACGCGTGCTCCTTTTAAACAGACTTATGCCAAGCTCTTTTTCAAGCTGGTCAATACCGCGGGTCACTGAGGAAGGCGCCATATTCAGGACGCGTCCGGCTCCGGAAAAGCCCCCCTGTTCCACAACTTTTAAGAATAACCGGATGGATTTTAACATCATAACCTTTGCATTTTATGCAAAACTAAAACACATAGTTAGCATATTATCAATATATTCGCAATACTCTAAGATACCCTCTCCTAAAACGAAACATACATGAGGTTACCGAAATGAAAGCAAGAATAGAATTTCCCGAAATACCACAGAAGATCATGTCCAGCATGATGTTCATTGAAAAACATATTGGCGAAAT
>JBNKMF010000039.1:0-43328 GCA_050292965.1 Gammaproteobacteria bacterium
CGAATACCAGCAATAAGGGTAAACCCGAAGAAAACCCCAGAAACAACATCGCAATCACGCGCGGATGGCGATAAACCAGAAAAGACTGTGACCAGTTATGAAGCACTTTATTCATCCCTCGATATCGAACCGATAATCCATGATCAGTGGCGCATGGTCTGAAAAGCGTTGATCTTTGTAGATAGAGGTAGACTCAATCGTCGGTTTTAATTTTGGGGTGACAATTTGATAATCGATACGCCAACCCACATTTTTTTCCCAGGACTGCCCTCGATTCGACCACCAGGTATATTGATCAGCCCCTGGTTCCACCACACGAAAGGCATCCACATATCCTATAGACTCAAATAACTCAGTCAACCATGCGCGTTCATGCGGCAGGAAACCCGAGTTCTTGCGATTGCCACGCCAGTTTTTTAAATCGATTTCATGGTGCGCAATATTCCAGTCACCACAGATGATAAACTCTCTGCGCTTGCGCCTTAGCGCCATCAAATGCGATTTAAAACTGACCATAAATCGCTCTTTAGATTCCTGCCGATGATCACCCGAAGATCCAGAAGGGGCATACAGAGAAATAACCGACAGGTTTTTATAGCGATACTCCAGATAACGTCCCTCATTATCAAACTCACTATCACCAAAACCACGAATGACTTCCAGCGGTTTTTGTCGTGCATAAATTGCAGTACCGCTGTAGCCCTTCTTCAGTGCATCGAAATAACTACAATGGTATCCCTCGGGATGAAACACGGTATCCTGTAGCTGATCAAACTGTGCTTTAGTTTCCTGCACACAAATCACATCGGCATTTTGTTCAGGTAACCAGTCGAAAAACCCTTTACGTGCAGCTGCGCGTATGCCATTGGTATTAACCGAGATTATTTTCATGAATTGTGGAGGACGCCCTGCTGAATCTGAAATTTTAAAATCTATGATATGATACAACAGATCTAACATAGCAGGTGAATAATGCAGGCATTTCAGCAACAGTTTCTCGATTATTGCATCCAACGAGGGGTGTTAAGATTTGGCGAATTCACCCTTAAATCAGGTCGCGTGAGCCCTTACTTTTTTAACGCTGGCTTATTTAATAGCGGGGCTGATCTATCTGCACTTGGCAGCTTCTATGCCCAGGCTATTCAGCATTCAGGCATTGATTTTGATGTGCTATTTGGCCCTGCTTACAAGGGCATACCTTTAGCAGCTATCACTGCCGCCAGTCTGTATCAGCAATTCAATATCGATAAGTCTTATGCTTTTGACCGTAAAGAGAAGAAAGACCACGGTGAAGGTGGACAAATAGTCGGCGCAGAGCTCAAAGGAGACATTCTGATCATCGATGACGTAATCACCGCTGGTACAGCAATCCGTCAATCCATGCAGTTGATCGACTCTTTAGGGGCCGAAGTAAAAGGCGTCACCATTGCCTTAGATCGACAGGAAAAAGGTCAGGGTGAAAAATCGGCCATCGAAGAGCTCAGACATCAGGGGATAAATGTTATCCCCATCATTCAGCTATCCGATATCATGACCTACCTGCAACAAAGTGGCGATCAACAACAATTGCAGGCGGTTAGTGAGTATCGACAGCGCTACGGTACTACTTAACCCCGGCAGCTGAACCTAAAGCGAACATTCAATGTCTACTACTCAATACAACCTGTTGAGTAGATAGCTTTTATGCGCCATGTTTATACACTGTCAATTGCACTTCTGTTGCTAGCTATATCCTCTGCACAGGCGCAAACCATAAGTATCAAAAGTGGACCATTCCAGACCCCCGTATTAGAGCTCTATACCTCAGAAGGTTGCAGCAGCTGTCCCCCGGCTGATCGCTGGTTAACAGAAGTCATCAAACTTCCCACACAGGAACTAGACGTGCTCGCACTCGCATTTCATGTTGATTATTGGGATTACATTGGCTGGAAGGATTCATTTGCCAGCCCACAATACACCAACAGACAGCGTATGCTAGCCAAAGCCAATAGACAAAACAGCATTTATACACCGGAATTTTTACTCAATGGCACAGAAACCAGAGGCAGCCGAAATATTATCAGCAAAATCCGTCAGAGCAATCTCAGAAGCTCCCCTGTTCAACTGGAACTAAAAGTGGATAAACAATCAGAAATCATTGACCTACAACTGACCAACCATAACCTGACAGATGATGACTTAAACATTGAGTTTGTGATTTTTGAAAATAATCTATCCAGCCAGGTCGATGCTGGAGAAAATGCGGGGAAGCAGTTGACTCATCAACATGTGGTTAGATACCTGAGCCCAACACTGACCCTGTCGACCCAATTAAATCATCAGATCAAAGTCAACCCAGAGTGGAAAACTCAAAACCTGGGCGTGGCAGCGATAGTTCGTTCAAACAAAAGTAAATTCCTCCAAAGCCTGTACAGTCGTATTTAATATAAGACTCAGTTCATAGTAGCTCCTCTTACAATTTTTGTAGAATGATCTAATATTGATTTTAGGTTATCACTCATGCAATACCGAGGACACAACTTCAAAATGAGCTGCAGAGCTTCAATCACCTGGTTTTTCCATATCCTGTTAGCTTGTCTGATATCCACCATGCTTTTGCAAAACAGTGCTCAGGCAGCGAAGTTTTATAAGTGGGTGGATGAGGAAGGCAATATCCGCTACAGTGATCGATTGACCGTGGAGCAATCTAAGCAACGCCACCAGACCCTGACATCTGGCGGCAGAGTCATTGAAACGAAAGAAAGATCGCTAACCGATACAGAACGCGCAAAAATCGAACAACAAAAAGAAAGGGATAGGATAGAAGCTGAAAAACAGGCTCGAATTAAGGCTGAAAAAGACCATCACGACCGAGTCTTGATGATGACCTTCACAAGTGAAGATGAAATACTGGAAGCTCAACAGGAGCGTATTGACGTCATCGATTCGGTCATTCAACTGTTAAGTAAAAATATCAAAAACGAACAGGTTAAATTACTGAAGCTGGAGGTACGTGCTAAAACTCAATATATCGATAAGAATAAAGAGGTGCCAGGCGGCCTGGCACAAAACATAGAATACTTCAGAGAAAAAATCTCAAACAAACAGAAGCAACTAGATCTTAAGATCGAAGAAAAATCACGTATTAAACAGCAATACTCGCAAGATCTGCTTCGATATCGTGAGTTATCTGGGAAAAACACGGATGCTGACTAGTGAATTTTGTTGCTATAGCCAGCTCCAAAATAATTTTAGATACTGTTAACCTTTAATTAAAGTCCCAACGCCGCTGTTGGTTAACAGCTCCAGCAATACCGAATGCTTCACCCGTCCATCAATGATATGACTGGTTCTTACCCCCGATTTAACTGCATCCAGCGCACAATTCACCTTGGGCAACATACCGCCATAGATGATTCCATCCTCGATTAACTGATCAGTTTCACGTGCACCCAGGCCGGTAAGTAATTTACCGTCGGTATCCAGCACTCCGGGTGTATTAGTCAGCAGCAATAATTTCTCTGCTCCCAAAACCGCAGCCAGTTTACCCGCCACCAGATCCGCATTGATATTGTAGGAAGAACCATCTTGCCCAACACCAATTGGCGCAATTACCGGGATAAAGTCATCATTATCCAGCATTTTCACCACTGAAGGATCGATGCTTTCGACTTCTCCAACATGCCCCAGGTCGACCAGCACCGAATCCTGTGCATCGGATTTACGTTTGACCGATAGCGGTCTGGCGTTAATCAGACCGCCATCTTTGCCGGTTAAACCAACAGCTCGACCGCCATGTTTATTGATTAGTGAGACAATCTCTTTATTCACCAGACCACCCAGAACCATCTGCACCACATCCATGGTTTCTCGATCAGTCACTCGCATGCCATCGATAAATTCAGTCTTCTTGCCAATACGTTCCAGCAACTGACCGATCTGAGGGCCACCACCGTGCACAATAACCGGATTCACGCCCACCTGTTTCAGCAACACGATATCCTGTGCAAAACTGCTTTTCAGGGCTTCATCGATCATCGCATTACCGCCGTATTTGATTACCACGGTTTTATTATCCAGACGTTGGATATACGGCAACGCCTCAATCAGTATCTCTGCAGTTTGATGATAATTTTCTGTCACTTCTTTAACCCCTAATGTCGCCCAGAGTGACCAAAGCCACCTTCACCTCTGTCGCTTTGATCAAACTCATCGACGATTTCAAAACCTACCTGAACAACTGGTACAAATACCAGCTGCGCTAACCTTTCACCCGGTTTTAACTGAAAACTTTGCTGCCCCCGATTCCAGGTGGAGACAAATAGCTGCCCCTGATAATCAGAATCAATCAAACCCACCAGATTACCTAAAACAATACCGTGCTTATGTCCTAAACCAGAGCGCGGTAAGATAACTGCTGCCAATCCTGGATCGCCGATATGGATAGCAATGCCTGTTGGGATCAGCTCAGTCTCGCCCGGTGATATGCTCATCTCATCATCTATACAGGCCCTTAGGTCAAGCCCTGCTGAGCCGTCAGTGGCATATTCCGGCAAGGGGAATTCCTTACCTACTCGCGGATCAAGTATCTTAAGTTCAATCTTATGCATGCTACGCTGTCATCTGTCCAAATAAATTGGCGATTATATCAATAAGCTCAGCGGCAATTTCTGTTTTTGATTGTCGGGGTAAGTCTCGTGAACCACCCGGCCAGAATACTGATAGCGCATTATCATCTACCTCAAACCCGCTATCCGCTGTATCCACCCGATTTGCTGCAATCATATCGAGATGCTTTTTTTTCATTTTTTGTTCAGCATAATGCTGTAAATCCTGCGTCTCAGCAGCAAAACCTACACAGAAAGGGCGTTTTTCCAGCCCTGAGACCAAAGATAAAATATCAGGATTTTTCACCAAATCCAGAGTTAGCCTGTCTTCTGACTTTTTGATCTTTTGCTCAGCAATCCGCTCGACACGATAGTCAGCCACAGCTGCTGTGGCGATAAAAATGTCCTGTTGATCTATCGACCCCATCACCTGATCAAGCATTTGCTGGGCGCTGATACAATTTAGCATTCTTGCCTGTGCCGGTGCTGAGATACATACTGGCCCTGAAACCAGCGTCACATCCGCCCCCTGATCGATAGCAGCCTGTGCCAGCGCATAGCCCATCTTACCGGAACTGCGGTTAGAAATATAACGAACCGGATCTATTGCCTCACGCGTTGGCCCAGCAGTAATCATGATACGTCTACCCTGCAAACGACCTGGTTTAAAGTATTCCAGCAACTGATTGAGCAATACCGCTGGCTCCAGCATACGTCCGGGGCCCACTTCGCCGCAGGCTTGCTCCCCCTCATCCGGGCCCCACACTAAAGTGCGATGACGTTTAAGTTTGTGAATATTTTCAGTAGTTGCGGCATTTTGATACATCTGTTGATTCATTGCTGGAACCACCACCACCTTACTCTCCGTCGCCAGTGCAATGGTCAGCAAAAGATTATTCGCATAACCATCTGCCAGCCTGGCGATAAAATCTGCCGTTGCTGGTGCGACTATCAGTAGATCGGCCCAGCGCGCTAATTCGATATGATCCATCGCATTATCGGCACCCGCTTCAAATAATTCGCTATACACCTGATGACCGGTTAAAGCCTGAAAAGTCAAAGGTCGTATAAACTCCTGTGCCGCCTGGGTCATTACCACTCGAACGCTCGCACCTTGCTTTATTAACAGGCGACAAAACTCAGCCGCCTTGTAGGCAGCAATCCCTCCGGTAACACCCAGTAGTATTTTTTTGTTGAGTAATTCAGTCATATAGCTTATTTTACAGCAAGCAATGGTGAAGACGTCATACAAATATGTCTTCTACGCAACGAATTTGTCAGGGAATGAACTATGCCAATTACAGACTGGCCAGCAGAAGAAAGGCCGCGCGAAAAACTTCTTATTAAAGGACCCTCCAGCCTGTCAGATGCCGAACTACTGGCAATCTTCCTACGCACGGGTATTATCGGTAAATCTGCTGTCGATCTGGCACGTGAATTACTATCAGAATCTGGCTCCCTGCGTTCACTATTGACCTGTAATCAGCAACAATTCTGTACTCACAAGGGTTTGGGCAGTGCCAAATACGCACAGCTACAGGCTGTACTGGAAATGGCACGCCGTCACCTTGGAGAGCAGTTAAAACGTGAGACCAGTCTGACTTCACCACAGGATACAAAAATCTATTTACAATCCATCATGCGTGATTACCAGCAGGAAATATTTGGATGCCTGATGCTGGATAACAAACACCGTGTAATCACTTTTCGGGAACTATTCAGGGGAAGTATCAGTAGCGCCAGCGTCTATCCCAGAGAGGTGGTGAAACAGGCCCTGTCCGATAATGCAGCGGCCGTGATACTGGCACATAATCACCCATCCGGAATAGCCGAACCCAGTGAATCGGATTTACAGATCACCCAAAGACTGGTCGATGCACTACAACTGGTCGATATTCGGGTTTTGGATCATCTAGTTGTGGGTGATGAAGTGGTCTGCTTCTCTGAACGTGGATTGATTTAATCTTTTAAAATCAGCAAGTTAAAAACAATGAGCAAGAAAGTTACTTTTGTGAAAATTTTCCCAAATAAAAACTGGTAATTTTCCAGTTCGTAAAATACTATGTTGGCCTTAACGGTTAACCTGGATTAATCACAGAATGAATGATTTTGATAACAATGTTAATGCAGGACTAGCAGAATTTACTAATGAATTCACGCCTCATGACGTTGAATTAGATATCACAGATTTTACTGTTGAAGAGCCCGATAAACAGGAAATCCACCTGTGGATAAATATCAATGCTGAGGCTTTATATTCTTTCTCCCGTCAGATGCGCCCCCATATCGAAGCTTTAACACCACTTCAGCAGGACCTTTACCTGATGGCCATCGAGTTTCTTAAAACCACTGACCATACTGCAAATCAGGCAGCACTGGCCTGGCTTTACGATATTGCAGAAGCCAACCCCGATTCTGCGATTGAAAAGAAAATCTCTACTTTTATGGGATTACTCAAAAAGTAGCCAGTAAATACTCATGAACTACAGGAAAGCATAGAGCATCCTGGCCTTTGCCTGGCCCATTCGGGACGCTTTTTACTATATTGATCATATTCAGGCTGCTCATCATAGGGAGCTTGCATTGCTTTCATTAAATCCCTGAGCATCGAATCATTCCCCCGCTCCAGACCATCTATTGCCTGTTGAGCCAGATAATTGCGCAATACAAATTTTGGATTTGTGCTGTTCATAAGCTGTTTTCGCTTATCATCATGAAGCCCTGACTGCCTGACTAACTTTCGATATTGCTCAAGCCAGCTCGTTAAATTTGAACGGTAGCCATCAGTGATCTGATTTTTCTGATACCAGCTATACTTGAATACATCATCTAGTTCATTACTACTAAAGGGTGTATTACCTGCAAGATCCAGTCTGGCAAGCGCTCGATAGAACAGGGTCATATCGGTTTCTACCTGACGCAGTAGTTTTTCCAGGTCATTGTGAAGTTGTTGAATATCTTTACTGCTGCTGTTAAAACCCAGTTTAGCTGCAAACATATTGAGACTATTTTGTCGATAATAGTCAGCGTAATGCTGTAGCGCTGCTTCTAATGGCTCGGTTTGATTAATCACCGGGTAAATCGCTTCAGCGAGTTGCAAAAGATTCCAATGCGCTATCTGGGCCTGTTGACCAAAGCGATAACGTCGACCTTGAGAATCAGTAGTATTGGGCGTCCAGTCAGGATCGTAATCTTCCAGCCAGCCATACGGACCATAATCGATAGTCAGACCAAGGATGGACATGTTATCGGTATTCATTACACCATGTACAAACCCCACTCGCTGCCAGTGCACAATCATATCCGAAGTGCGCGTACAGATTTCCTCAAACCATTTGATATAGGTCTCCACCGAGGGACGTCCAAGGTGAGGAAAATCCGTCCGAATACAGTAATCTACCAGTTTCTTTAAAGTATCAATATCACCTTGAGCAGTAAGTATCTGAAAGTTTCCGAAACGAATAAAGCTCGGCGCAGCTCTGCAGACAATAGCCCCCGGCTCGTATTCAGGATGACCATCGTAAAACATATCGCGCACCACCTGCTCGCCGGTCAGTATCAGGCTTAATGCTCGAGTCGTGGGCACGCCAAGATGATACATAGCTTCGCTACATAAGAATTCGCGCAATGAAGAACGCAATACAGCAAGACCATCTGCGGTGCGAGAATATGGCGTTGGCCCAGCTCCCTTTAATTGCAAGCTCCAACGTTGCCCCTGCTGGTTAACAACATCACCCAGCACAATGGCGCGACCATCACCCAGCTGTCCCGCCCAGTTACCAAACTGATGGCCTCCGTAACACATCGCATAGGGTTGCATTTGCTGGAGTAATTGATTACCTGCAAAAGTTTGCACAAAATTCTGATGATCAGTTGACGAGATATCCAGATCAAGTTGCCTTAGCATATCTTTCGAATATGCGAGCAGAGATGGTTTTTTTACCGGGGTTGGCTCAACAAATGAATAGCAGGCATTTTTTACCCTGCGTCGAGAGTTTTCCCGTTTTGGATCACCAGGAAGCTCGCGGGTAAATCGGTTATCAAAGTTAAGCTGTTGAATAGATGATTTTAAGGACTCGCGCATTACATGAATATATCGCAAGCGAATGATATGGTCTCAATGTTGCGCATAGGGTTAATTCAGATTGATACCCTGCTTTTACCATATCAGCAGGAATATCAACTAGATCAAGTCTCTCAAATGCATATACCGATGTTATCAAAAAGGCCATCAGATAAGCCTCGTTGGGCGAGCCTGTTGATTAGTAATTCCTGATCTATTTAGACTTGTTTAAAGAGATTGACAGCCCCTGTTGATAATATCGACAGGCTTTTTCCGTTTCACCTAATTCATCGCGTTTGTATAAGTCAGCGAGTTCAAGGCAATTTTCAGCACTGGGCTTAAGTCCAACACTGGCTTCAAGATAATTCTGCGCCTTGCCCCAAAGCTTAAGCCGAATACAGATACGCCCTAAAGCCAGCAATAGCGTATCGCTGCTGCCGTAATCAGTCAGCCATTTTTCTGCGGTATTTAGCTGGTTAGTGGTATCTTCCATCACCATGCGTCCGTAGTAGTCAACCAGATTAGCATCCCACTGCTTGTTTACCGACTTAACAATCGTTTGTTCAATAGCTTTACTTTCTTTTTTATCCTGACCGCGTAACTCAATATAACGCAGCACCAGATCAGCATCGGTTTGATAGTCCTTAGGTAATATGGACCAGGTTTTTTCCAGTAGAGCAGTACTCTGCTGTGCTGAATCTTCCATAGCGCCGACATAGGTGCGCATTTCGATTTCTTTCAGGCGGTCTTCACGAAATAGTTTTTTTCGCCTTAAGTCGGGTAACAATTCAAGTAATTCGCTCCATTCTTCAAGTTGGAAATAAACCCGCGCCAGTAACTTGGTCACATAATCATGTTTTGGTGCCAGAGTTTTTAAATGCGTCAAAGTCGCCAGTGCCCGTTCGGTCTGACTGGATGCCAGCTGTAATTCAGCCTGAGTCACTCCGATTGCAACTTCTGCTTCGGGGCGAGCTTCATGGGCCGCTTTAAGATAATTATCCCGCGCATCATGCTTACCTAATTGCTGAGCAGCTCGAGCTGCAGCCAGATAATTCAGTAAAGGATTTTCCGTATAATCGATAAGCTTAATTAAACTGCTTTCTGCCTGAGCAAAACGCCCTTCCGCCAAATCCATTAGCCCCTGACTTAATAAACGCCGACTCTTCTCAACACGTCGATGCTGTGACTGTTTTTTCATGCTGCGTGGCATACGCAAGATGGATAACAACAGCCTGATAACAATCAGAAACAATACCGACCATATAAATAATGCGACTATGCCAACAGAAATTCTGGTTTCCAGTGAGAAATCGTTGTATTGAACCAGCACATAACTAGGGTCTTTCTGTATAAACAATGCTGTCAGCAAAACAGCAATCACCAGAAGTAACAGGCTGATAATTATTTTAACCATTGTCAGTCTCCTGTTGCGGGGTGGTCGCACGTTTTTGTTGAATCTCTTTTAACAATCTCAACGAGCCACTGATATCAGGAAATACTGCTTTAAGACTGGATTTCTGTAATTGTAGCAATGAGTCATAAAAATCTGCATTGGCTGCATTCTTTATGTCGTAATAATCACTAAATAACTGGACATTCTCAGCCATCAATTGATCGAACTGATAAGCATTTCGCTCCAGTACCGCCCAACGTGTTAACTTAAGATTGTCTTCCAGTTTCTGCGGCACATCAATTATCGGGCTAACCTCTTTTTGTACAGGCGCTTGCGGCGGTGTACTCCAGTCGATTTTAACCAGTGAGGTGACGAAATTTATCAGCCTCTGATCCAGTGGCAAATCAGCATTATTCGCAGGCTCTTCACTAACACTCTGTTTCACAGGCCTTGATTTGGTTTTCGTCATATATTCAGGGGTCAAACTCCGAATCTGACGGGTCAGTCGTGCGACTAGCAGGGTCATCCCCACCAGATCAGGGCGAACACGTGTTTTAAGTGCCGCAATCTCTTCATTGATTTGAACTCGAACCGGCAACAATCCAGGGTCAGCCAGTTCAGCAATGCGATTGCTGGCTGCATCCAGAGTTTTTGCTGCGCCCTCAAAGTCCTGCTCCAATACCAGTTTATGCTGTGCAATCGACATTAGATATTCCACCTCTGCCAGCTTCCAGCCATTTTCATCCCGGCCATAAAGCTCGAAGAGCTTTTCGGCTGAATCAAACAATGATTGCTGACGTTGACGCAACTCATTAATGACCTGATCGGTTTTACCCCTGGCCTGCTTCAGAGGTTGAAGGCTGCTATCCATTTCAGCGCGAGTTGGCAAAGCCTTCAGTTGGGCTCGTAATTCTGCAATGACAGCCTGGTTATCATGTTGATATTGCTGAAACTGCTTCCAGCCAAAAAAGCCTGTAGCACCTATTGCTGCAATGAAGATGAGGAATATAAATATCGGTAATAGATAGCTACGTTTTTTGATTGGCTGAGTTTCAGCATCAGTGGCTTCACTACTTGCTGTTGCAGTTGATTCCTGTGCTTGCTGGTTTTCAAGTCGTTTCATTGATGATATCAGTGCCTGGTATTGTGCCACTCCTGCAATGCCTGCAGGATGCCTTCGTCGCTAGCATTTCTGGCAATTATTATATCTGCATTATGTCCCAGTTCGTTGGCAGTTTCACGCATTCTTTCGCTGATCAATAACCATGTGATTTCAGTTAAGCGTTGCCAATCGTGCTCGCCCAGTAAGGTATAACAATTCTTCAAGCCTTCTGCACTGGTAAAAATCGCCACCTCAGGAAATTGCGAATTAGTTAACTGATTAAATGCCTGATCTGGGTATTTGGGCGTGCCGCGATGGTAAACCTCGCAATATGTCACCGTTGCTCCTCTTTCTGTTAGCGTATCTCCCAGTAAATTACGTCCTTCCTGCCCGCGAAAAATAATGACATTTTTAGATTCAACATCCTGCAGGCTTTGCGTTGCGAGTAAGCCCTCACTGTCGAATGACGCAGCTGGAATAATCTGAGATTCAACGCCCTTGTCAAGCAATGCCTGCCAGCTCCCTTTGCCTATCACGCCCATCTCAAGTTGAGCTGGCAGGGTCTCTAAAGATAAATATTTGAAGGCGTAGTCAACGGCATTTCGACTGACGAACAATGCAATATCGTAGGCTGTCATTTGCTCAGACAAGTCTTCCAGCGCACGACTGTCTGAGGGTGAGGTTATCTGTATGGTAGGGAATTCAACTACATCAAAACCCAGTAGCTGCATCCCTTGAGTTAAAGCCTCACTTTGATGCGCCGGTCGTGTATTTAAACAGACCGGCTTTTTGGATGAAGGGGCGTCACTCATGCAGCCTGGCAAGAATCTCTCCTGCACCCTGGCTAATCAGGTCTTCAGCCAGCTTAACTCCAAGCGACACAGCATCACTAGACGCACCGCGTATCTCAGAACGCAGTACTACACTGCCATCAGGTTCACCCACCAGACCGCGTAGATAGAGCTGGTCGCCTTCCAGCACTGCATAACCAGCCAGCGGCACCTGACAACCGCCATTGAGAGTTTCATTCATAGCGCGCTCGGCCTGAACTCTTAAGGTAGTATCGGCATCTGCCAGCGGAGCGATCAACTGACGAACAGCTTCATCATCAGACCTGGCTTCGATGCCTATCGCACCCTGCCCAATTGCGGGTAAAGATTCTTCAGGCTCCAGGCAACTCCGAATGCGCTGCTCAAAACCCAGTCGCTTAAGACCCGCTGCAGCCAGAATAATGGCATCAAACTCCCCGTCATCCAGTTTTCTCAGGCGTGTATTCACATTGCCACGCAACCAGTCTATCTTAAGTTCAGGGTATCTCTCGCGGATTTGAGTTTGGCGACGCAGGCTGGATGTCCCCACCAGGGCACCATCCGGCAACTCTGAGAGACTTTGATATTTGTTAGACACAAAAGCATCTCGTGGATCTTCACGCTGCATGATTAGCGATAACTCGAGACCTTCGGGGAATTCCACCGGAACGTCCTTCATCGAATGCACTGCTATATCCGCTTCACCAGCTAATATACCAACCTCCAGCTCCTTGACGAATAGCCCCTTGCCTCCAACCTTTGCCAGGGGGGCGTCCAGAATCCTGTCTCCTTTGGTGGTCAGGGTGACCAACTGGACATCCAGATCTGGATAGAGTGACTTCAGGCGTCGACTTACTTCTTCAGCTTGCCAAAGTGCGAGTGGACTACTACGAGTGGCAATCCTTAAAGTTTTGAGAGTTGTATTCATGGTGGCGCATTATAGGACAGCACCACTGATTCGTGAACCACGATTGCTTAATCAGTTTTTTTAAAGGTTTTTCAGGAGTTTACGTACTCCCGATAAATGACGACGACTAATTTCCAGCTTATCCTCAATCTCGTGGAAGTAGATCTGGTGTCCACCTGAATTGTTTTTCATGCCTGCAACCTTATCTAGTCTCACTAAAGCATTTCGGTGAACACGATGAAAATCTTCGACAAATTCCACTTCCAGTTTTTTCAGAGGCTCTTCGATCAATACTTCACCTCCGGTGTGTCGTACTGTGACATATTTCTGTTCGGCACGAAAATAAAAGATGTCCTGTAACGCGATCAGAACCAGATTCCCCCGCACACGCGCGCAGATATGCTGGCGCACACCATCATTCATAACTTCATTCAGTGTATCCTGCATCTGAGCACGGGTTAACTGACTACAGGAGTGGAGTGCGTCATGTAACCGCTCCAGCTTAACTGGCTTTAGCAGGTAATCTACCGCATGCGACTCAAATGCTTCCAGCGCATGATCAGCAAAAGCCGTGGTAAATATGATTGCCGGAGGCGAGGCCTGACTTGATAGATGGGAAGCTGCTTCCAGACCATCCATACCCGGCATGCGGATATCCATCAACACGATGTCGGGTTGATGCAGATCGCATTGTTCCAGAGCCTCCTGACCGTTCTGCGCCTCGCCTGCAACTGAATAATCGTCAAGATTATCAATCAGGCGTCGCAACCTGTCCCTTGCCGGCTTTTCATCATCCACTATGAGTATTTTCATGATTTACAGGTTTCAGTGAATCTTAAATTGTTATTCTTAACGGAATAGTAATCACTACTTTATATAGATCATTTTCTACAAGATGCTCTATTTTTGCCTGCCCAAGAAACGCCAGCTCCAGTCTTTCACGAATATTATCCAACGCCATTTTATTGCCTTTTGCATGCTGTTGCTGCTGCTTTTGGTTCAGTGGGTTGCTTATCTGAATTTTCAGGTCCTTATTCTGATGTATCTCTATGCCGACCTCACCACCACCTGATATTGGCTCAATACCATGATAAATAGCATTCTCTACCAGAGGCTGCAAGGTTAATGCAGGTAACTTGATCGTTTCAACATCGGCCTGTATGTCCCAACTCACCCGTAAACGGTCATCCAGACGTAGGCTTTCCAGGTCGATATACTCCTGGGTAAACTCAATCTCCTGCTGCAGGGTAATGCTTGGATCCGCCTTTAAACTGGCCCGAAACAGCTCTGCCAGGCCCTCGATTGCATGCTCTGCGAGTTCAGGCTGATCGTAAGTCAAGCTGGCGATAGTATTTAAGCTATTAAAAAGAAAATGTGGCCGGATACGAGACTGTAACGCCTGTAAACGAGCTCGTGACTCGGTTTGCAGCATTTTCTTGCTGTGATACTGAATAAAAAAATAGCGCAATGCTAATCCCTGTAAAACCAGCGCAATGGTAATGTGCCTTAAAAGCACCACCCATTCACTGGAATTATTGAATAATCCGAAATGAAAGCTGCTATTTAAGTAATAGGCAATCAACGACATGATCAGGGTCATCAGGGAGACTGCCAGCAAACTTATGACGGTAATCAGGGTATTGCCAAATTCAACATTAATGCGTCGGATCATGCATAAAAGCCCTGCACTTCCCAAACCTATCCACTGGACTAACATGGAAATCAGTGAAATATCGACAAATAGCCATCCACTGCCAGTATAACTACTCAAAGCAAACACGATAGCTATCAACTCCAGCACTAGAATCAGCCTTAAAATATTCTCTCCCTTGCAGTAATCCGGCAAATAACAGCTCATTTGCCGTTTATCTAGAGAATTTATGGTTTTTTTTTGCATTGAGTCTTGCTTTACGGTCATTGACAATGCAAGCATAGCCGATTTTTAACACACACGAACATTAGTAGTGTTATTCAGCAACCAGAAGTAATCCGGAAAATAAAATGACTAGTAAAGATTCCCGCATGTGGGGTGGCCGTTTTCAGGAACCGACCGACACATTTGTCGAAGCATTTACTGCTTCGGTTAATTTTGACCAACGCCTGGCGATGGTCGATATACGAGGCTCGCTGGCACACGCCAAAATGCTAAATAAAATCGGCATCCTCAGCGATAAAGAATTACAACAAATCGAAAATGGCCTGAAAGCCATTCAGCAGGAGATCCGTTCTGGTCAATTTGAATGGTCGGTGAAACTCGAAGACGTACACATGAATATTGAGGCCCGACTGACCCATCTAATCGGTGACAGCGGTAAAAAGCTACACACAGGGCGTTCGCGCAATGATCAGATAGCTACCGATATCCGCCTGTTTATGCGCAATGAGATTTTGATCTGTCAGCAATTAATACGTCAGTTTCAACATGGCTTGTTAGACCTTGCCAGCGAACATAACGATACTATCATGCCTGGCTTTACCCATTTGCAGGTTGCACAACCCATCACTTTTGGACACCACATGCTGGCCTGGTTCGAGATGCTGGAACGCGACCATAGCCGACTGGCAGATTGCGTCAAACGCATGAATATTATGCCATTGGGCGCTGCAGCACTGGCAGGCACCTCTTACCCACTGGATAGAGAGTACAGCGCCAGCTTACTGGATTTTGACGCCCCATCACGTAACTCGCTGGATGCAGTGAGTGATCGCGATTTTGCCATTGAATTCTGTGCCGCTGCAGCGATCTGTATGACGCATATGTCACGCATGGCTGAGGAAATGGTGATCTGGTCATCTGCCCAGTTTAACTACATCGTATTGCCAGACCGTTACTGCACCGGCTCTTCCATCATGCCGCAAAAGAAAAACCCGGATGTACCTGAGCTGGTACGCGGCAAAACCGGTCGCGTCAACGGACATCTGGTCAGCCTGCTGACTCTGATGAAGTCTCAGACACTGGCCTATAACAAGGATAATCAGGAAGACAAGGAACCATTGTTTGACACGCTGGATACCCTGCAAAACAGTCTACGAGCCTTTGCCGATATGGTGCCCAATATTCAGGTGAATAAAACCTCTATGTATGAATCGGCACTTAAAGGTTTCGCTACCGCAACCGATCTGGCTGACTATTTAGTGAAAAAGGATCTACCTTTCCGCGATGCGCATGAAGTAGTAGGTAATGCAGTGGCTTTTGCGATTAGTCAGAATAAGGATTTATCTGAGTGCAGCTTGCAGGAATTACAGCAATTCGACAGCCGAATACAGGCCGATGTATTCGAGGTCTTAACACTGGAAGGATCTGTAAACGCCAGAAATATCATCGGCGGTACTGCGCCACAGCAGGTGCTTTACCAGATAGATCAGTGCAGGCAGCTAATCAACGGGTAATTTCGCCACCAGGCGCAGGTGAGTCATCACCTTGCGCCCGATGCGCAACAGGGGGGCTGGTTTTCGGTCAACAAAGTTTTCAGGATTAAAGTCCCCTGCAACTACTTTTGCATGAGGAATCTCGCGAATAATCGCTTCCACCATAAGCCTTGAAATCCCCGGAACACTTTTGACGCTCACCCATAGCAGGCTAAGCCTGATATTCAGATCTAGATAAACCACCAACGGCCCAAATTCCGAAAGACTGTTGCGAATCCTGAACATATAACTCTCAACAGTTCTGGAATCTGCATGCTTAAGCCCCGGAATCAGCATCATAAAATCCACACAGGGCTTGCCATTTTCATCCTTCGCAGGCGCACGTGACCACAGCGGACTGGCCGCAACATATGAATGACAACTTGGGGGTTGTTTACTGCTCATAGTGGGCAGTTTAACCTGGAATCAATAGTTGGACGAGTTATAGTGCGTTTGAGTGGGTGCTGTTATTTCGCGAATGCATAGACGTAGGTGGTACGAGCTCAAAGACGAGCGAAGATAGAACAATGTAGGATAAATTGTCGAGAGCGAAGCAGGAAGCCTGGGCCGAGGAGGCCAGAGTCGATGCATAGGAGCGTGAAAAGATACATCAACTTTATTAACTTATGAAACAGCGGATTACCCTCTTATGCGAGTGATCAACTGCGGAATCCAGGTTTAACTGCCTACCTTAAAAATTTTCATCAACCATTGCCGAATATGACTTATTTCCTGAGCACAAACACCATGCTGCATACCTGCATACTCCTGCCATTCCAGGGCATAGCCCAGACGCTCCAGATAACTTCGTGCTCGATAGGCAAGTTCAGGTTTCACCACTGGATCACAATCACCATGCGCCATAAAAATTGGTGTTTGTGCATTGTGCGATGTTTTCTCGGCTTCAAAAGAGTCAGCCAGTGGCAAATAGGTTGAAAGAGCCATTAGCCCTGCCAAAGGTTTATCCAGCCGCAAACCAGTTTGCAAAATGATTGCTCCTCCCTGCGAAAACCCAGCTAATACAATACGCTCACTGGGGATTCCATCAGCAATCTGCTGATCAATCATTTGATTGACATACTGCTGTGACTTACGAATACCCACCTCATCCTGTCTGCTGCCTATATCCATCGCATAAATGTCATACCATGCGCGCATCACATAGCCGTTATTGATAGTCACAGGGATCATAGGTGCATGCGGGAAGATAAAACGAATAGCTAAATCAGCAGGTAGATTGAGCTCCTGCACTATCGGTTCAAAATCATGTCCATCAGCGCCCAGCCCGTGTAACCAGATGACACAGTATTGAGCTTCGCCCGTGCCTTGGTTGATAATAATAGGTGAATCACCCATAGCTTATGCCTCTAACAAAAAGGAGCAATTTACCCTTTCCATCTTTCTATTGCACCCTGAATACAAACTGACCTGAAAACAAACTTTTTTTTTATTTTCAATTAAACTCATTAGGTTTTTTAGATTTAACAGGTATTATTAATGATCCAGAGAAAATCGATTGCTGAGATATTGGAGCAAAACCCAAAATATGAAACACTGGGTAAAACCGTCAATCTGCTTCTTATTGGATTAATATCGCTTAACATCATCGCCATTATCCTGGAATCGGAGCCAGAGTTTCATCAACAATACCACTCTACCTTCTGGGCCTTTGAAGTATTTTCAGTCATCATTTTTACCCTTGAATATATGCTGCGGGTATGGAGTAGTATCGACCTGCAGGAAATTAATGACATCTCACCGATAAGGGGGCGAATAAGATATATGCTCAGCCCGATGGCGCTAATTGACCTGGCATCAATTGCGCCATTTTATCTCAGCCTGTATATCGTTATCGATTTACGTTTCCTGCGTATTTTGCGAATGATGCGGCTATTTAAACTGACCCGTTACTCCAGGGCTCTGACTGCTTTACTTGATGTGTTACAGAAAGAATCCGAGGCTTTGTTCGCTGCAGTGGTCGTCCTGTTCATGATGCTGGTTCTATCCGCCACAGGCATCTACTTTCTGGAAAATGAAATTCAGCCTGAGGCCTTCGGTAGCATACCCAAATCTATGTGGTGGGCTATCGTTACATTAACCACATTGGGTTATGGGGATATTGTCCCTGTCACCAACATGGGCAAATTTTTTGCCGGTATGGTTGGGCTTGTCGGAGTCGGCATGGTAGCACTTCCCGCTGCTATCCTGGCTTCCGGTTTTGCTGAAAACCTCAATCAGCGCCGTCAAAAATACAACCTGTTTATTCAACACTTTCTAAGAGACGGTCATTTAGATGATGAAGAACGCTGGGAACTGGAAAAACTGCGTAAAGATCTAGGGCTGGAAGCAGATGAAGCTATCCACCTGATAGATAACATGATGCGCCAAAACCGAATAACCCATATGAATCATTGCCCGCATTGTGGTAAATCTTTAGATACCCATTTATAAAAATAACATTGCCCGTTAATGCTGCATATAAATAAGCGGCTTTTAGTATTCAGTTAAGGTCTGCCTTCCTATTTAACTGTGGCCGTTATCGAGTCTGATTCCCCTTTATTATCAACCCATGACAGGGTTAGTAAATCCCCCTTGGCCCCCTTGTACTGGAAAGACAGATAAGGGTTTTTGGAAATTGCTCCACCCCATACTGCAGTCATTACCGAGGCATCGTTAGATTGAGCCATGACTTCCTGAATATGGTGCGCAGGGATCAACTTACCCGTCTTCTTGTTTTTACGCAGACCGGTTTCCATTGGATGACTCATCAATGCTTTTACAGTGACGATGCCTTTTTTCGCTTTCGCTCTTAATTTAATAGATTTTGCCATAGCTCTTTACTCACCAGGTTAACTGATCGTGGTAGTGATGTACGCTCGCGTTTTATCCACCACAGCCACCGATGGTCACTTTGACTTCTTTTTTAGCTGAATAAAGCTTGCCACCAGACTTAACAACAGCAACTACATCACCTGTCTTACCCATTTTGATTCGGGTTGAAACATAGGCTTCTGCATTAGTCAGATCAAAAGAACCCAGTAGTGGGGTAGCATTGGCTTCAGCCAGTAAAGTGATAGATTCTACGTCTGACATGCCTGTAGAAATAGTTACAGGAACTACCGCCCCATTCTCTGCAATATCGGGAGCCTTAATTTTAATATCACCCGACTCACTATAGTTACTGGATCCCAGTATATCGTTTAAAGCGGCTGCGCTATCTTTGGCCTGGAAAGCGATTTTTGGATAAGCTGCTAGTACCTGACCTGGTGCCAGCAGGCCTGCTGATGCAGCTATGCCGACAGCAGTAACCGCCAGAGACCTTTTTAAAAGTGTTCTACGATTCATAATCACCTCTTTTTTTAATAGATTGCATAAGATATACCTGCTAACTGAATGCTCTGTGAATATTCAGCTTGTGTATGATCGACGTGACTCACATAATATTCATTTCATTTTTCTAGATGCTTTCTCAGATGAACCAACCAAACCGACCCTTAGCTGCGCTATTGATCATTACCGTATTGACGCTGATGATGTCACTGTCTGGTTGCGGCAAAAAGGGCCCTTTGACCCTGCCCGAGCAAAACAAGCCTTATCAGGAATAACACCTTGGATTACTTCGAATATCAAAATGGCGAGCTGAACTGTGAGCAGGTCAGCCTTAACGAACTAGCCACACACTATGGAACACCGTTATATGTGTACTCACGTGCCACTTTAGAACGACATTATCACGCTTTCCAGCAAGCTCTGGCAGATCATCCACACCTTGTTTGCTATGCAGTGAAGGCAAACTCGAACCTGGCAGTACTGAATGTACTCGCTCGCCTGGGCAGTGGATTTGACATCGTTTCGAGTGGAGAATTACAGCGCGTACTCAAAGCCGGAGGAGATCCTGCAAAAATCATATTCTCAGGCGTAGGCAAGCAAGCGGAAGAAATAGCCCTGGCACTGGAGGCTGGAATTCGCTGTTTCAATATTGAATCGGAAACCGAGATACAGACCCTTAATCAGGTCGCTGGAGAACTTAATAAAACCGCTCAGATTTCTTTTCGCGTTAACCCCGATGTCGACGCCAAAACCCACCCTTACATTTCCACTGGTCTGAAAGAGAATAAATTCGGCATCAATATTGATGATGCTGAGCGTATCTACCTGCACGCACAACAGCAGCCGCATCTTGAAGTCATCGGTATCGATTGCCATATCGGCTCACAACTGACCGAAATTTCACCCTTTATTGATGCGCTGGATCGGTTACTTGATTTGATTAAAAGACTCGCTACTCAAGGCATCCATATAAAACATCTGGATCTGGGTGGTGGCCTGGGTGTGCGTTATAAAGACGAAACCCCTCCCTTACCCGCAGACTGGGCAAGCGCTTTAGGCACGCGATTAAGTAGCTTTGATGGTGAAATCATCATTGAACCCGGTCGCGCGATAGCCGCTAACGCTGGTATCCTGTTGACAAGAGTACAAGTAGTGAAAAACAACGAGCAAAAGAATTTTGCCGTGGTCGACGCCGCTATGAATGACCTGATTCGCCCCTCTCTATACAACGCCTGGCAAAACATTATTCCTGTAAAGCAGAAAGCTACTGTACAAGCCGCTATTTATGACGTGGTTGGTCCAATCTGCGAAACGGGTGATTTTCTGGGTAAAAATCGCGAGCTATCAATTCAGCAAGGCGACCTGCTGGCAGTTCGTTCATCGGGAGCCTACGGCTTTAGTATGAGCTCTAATTACAACTCGCGCATGCGAGCCGCCGAAGTAATGGTAGATGGCAACAGCCACCATCTGGTACGCGCACGCGAAACCTTCGCCGATCTGATTCGTGGCGAAGCATTACTACCTCAATAACGATGAATATCCAGTTCAGCAAAATGCACGGCCTTGGTAACGACTTCATGGTGATTGATGGCATTAATCAGTCTGTCTCACTCACCTCTGAAATGATCGCAGGGTGGGCTAACCGCCACTTTGGTATCGGCTTTGACCAACTGTTACTGGTTGAACGCCCGGAATCTGACACAGCCATGTTCAAATACCGTATCTTCAACGCAGATGGTGATGAAGTTGCACAATGTGGCAACGGCGCGCGCTGTTTTGCTCGTTTTGTACGCGAAAAAGGCCTCACCGACGCAACCACCATTCCCGTTGAAACTAATAACGGCCTGTTAGTACTGAAGGTAATAGATGATGAAAGAGTGCAGGTGAATATGGGCATACCAAATTTCGAACCAAAAAAAATACCTTTCAACAGGGACCAGCGCTCAACCCATTACCAGATTGAACTGGACGAACTGATCCTTAATATATGCGCCCTGTCCATTGGGAACCCACATGCAGTGATGCTGGTCGATGATGTAGATACTGCAGCGGTTGAAACGATTGGACCAGCCGTGGAAGCACATGAAGACTTCCCTCAGCGCGTGAATGTAGGCTTTATGCAGATCATCGACCGCAATCATTTCAAACTGCGCGTGTATGAGCGTGGCTCAGGTGAGACTATGGCCTGTGGCAGCGGTGCCTGCGCGGCGATGGCGGCAGGACAGATGCTGGGCTTACTTGACACACAGGCAACGGCGACCCTTCGTGGCGGCGATTTAATACTTGACTGGCAAGGTCAAGGCAAGCCCGTTATGATGACCGGCAACACAGCCATGGTGTATCAAGGAGAAATTACTGTATGACCAAACCTACTTCTGCAGAACCCTTAACTTCTGATTCCATCAAGGAAAGCGCAGTTATCGATTATCTGAAAAACAACCCAGAATTACTGGAGCGACATCCTGAAGTACTGGGCTCGCTGACCTTTACTCACCAGAGTGGCGCAGCAATATCGTTAGTCGAACGTCAGCTCAAGGTATTACGTGATGAAAATAATGGCTTGAGGAATAAACTAGCTGAACTGGTACATATCGCACGTGAAAATGAAGAATTGAGTCAACGCTTCCACCGCCTATCGCTGGAACTCATGAGTAGTCATAATCTACATGACATCATTGCTATGATTCGAGATCAGATACAGACCTTCTTTTATACCGACTATGTAAGTTTCTTTTTCTCAGACACACTGGCTGACCAGTTAAAAGGTCTTGAAAACCATGTGCTGGACCCAAAACATAAGCAGGCTGCACAAATCCAGCAATGGATGAAAGCACGTAAACCCGAATTCGCCCCCCTCGATCAGGAGCTGCGCAAGCTGATATTTGGACAGGATATTCAGCTCACCTCCAGCGTGCTTATTCCGCTATACCACACCGAAGAAATCGGCTTACTGGCACTTGGCAGTAAGACGCAAGATCGATTTAGCAGCGATATGGGTACTATATTCCTGACCCAGCTAGGTGATCTGGTCAGTGGTAAATTGAAACATCTTCTCTCTTAACCTGCTGCTGATATGTCTTTTGCCACGCATTTACAGAATTTCCTGCAAATGCTTAAAAGTGAAAAATACTATTCACCACATACCTGCCTGAACTATCAACGCGACCTCAATCTGTTTCAGGATTTCATTGAGTCAAAACACATCCATCAATGGCAGGATGTGGATTACCCACTGGTATCCAGCTTTGCTGCCTGGCGCTTTCGTAATGGCAAAAAAGGCAATACCATACAACGCGAGCTGTCATCGATTCGGAGTTTTTATAAATACCTGATTCGTCAAAAACTGGTTTCTAATAACCCTACACTGGACGTAAAAGCGCCGAAAACACAGAAAAAACTGCCTAAAACCTGCGATAGTGAACAACTCGACCAGTTATTAAAGACTCACCCTGAGGACAGCATACTCACCACCCGCGACCTGGCCATGTTTGAGTTGATTTACTCTTCCGGTTTGCGCCTGGCTGAGCTAGCCTCACTCAATCTACAGGATATCGACCTTACGCAACGCCAGATGATTGTCACGGGTAAAGGCAATAAAACCCGCTATTTACCCATAGGAAAAAAAGCCATACAGGCACTGCAAAAATGGCTCAAGAATCGAGCTCTGTTGCTAAAACAGCAAGCCGATGAACCCGCATTATTTATCAGTAGTCGTGGACAACGTCTATCCCACCGCTCCGTACAGCAGCGCCTTAACCAGCTCACCAGAAAACAATCACTGGGCATGCATTTATCACCACATATGTTGCGTCATTCATTCGCTACGCATCTGTTAGAATCTAGTGCAGATTTACGCGCAGTACAGGAATTACTGGGACATGCCGATATAAGTACCACTCAGATCTATACGCATCTGGACTTTCAACACCTCGCTCAGGTCTATGACAAAGCTCATCCGCGTGCCAAAAAAAGAAGCGGCAGTTCTTGAATCTGGATTCTGCAGTTGACCGCTAGTGCCTGAGGTAAGGTAGCCATGAATTTGGGTCAAAAGACACCTAGCTGTACACCGGAATTTCCCACAAATCCATGTTCAACTGCAAAATCCAGGTTGAAATTCTGTGTTAAGTCCCAATATCGCTGAATTCGTGTAACATATCGCCACATAAATATTTGCAGGTATCATCTTGGAACAATTTAGAGGAACAACCATTCTTTCGGTACGTCGAGGCAACACGGTCGTCATCGGCGGAGATGGGCAGGTCACATTCGGTAACACCGTCATGAAAGGCAATGCACGTAAGGTGCGTCGCCTGTACAAAAACAAGGTCATCGCAGGCTTCGCTGGCGGCACCGCAGATGCCTTCACACTGTTTGAATTATTCGAAGGCAAACTGGAAAAACACAGCGGACAACTGGTACGCGCAGCGGTAGAACTGGCTAAAGACTGGCGTTCTGACCGCGTACTACGCAAACTGGAAGCCCTGTTATGCGTTGCCGATGCTGAAGCCTCACTCATCATATCAGGTAATGGCGATGTCATTGAACCTGAAAATGACCTGATGGCAATAGGTTCCGGTGGTCCCTTTGCACAGGCTGCAGCTATGGCGATGCTGGATAACACTGACTTACCTGCCAAAGATATTGTCGAGCGCGGACTCAAGATTGCTGCCGACATATGCATCTATACCAACCACAACCGTACCATCGAACAGCTAGACTTTTAAACGTGGATAACAAACAAATTACTACTGCCCCCATGACCCCGCGTGAAATCACGCAGGAACTGGATAAACATATCATCGGACAGGACGACGCCAAACGTGCCGTTGCCATTGCTTTACGCAATCGCTGGCGCCGTTTACAGGTGGCCGAAGATTTACGTAATGAAATTACGCCGAAGAATATCCTCATGATCGGTCCTACCGGTGTAGGTAAAACTGAAATTGCACGACGTCTTGCACGTCTGGCGAATGCTCCCTTTATCAAGGTTGAAGCCACTAAATTCACTGAAGTTGGCTATGTTGGTAGAGATGTAGAGTCCATCATTCGCGATCTTGTCGATGTGTCAGTTAAGATAATGCGCGAAACTGAAATGGAGCGCGTTAAACATCGCGCTGAAGATGCTGCTGAAGAAAGAGTTCTGGATGCACTACTCCCTCGCCCCAATGATTTTCAAAGCGAAGCCGTAGATTCCGCCAGCAACACACGCCAGAAATTCCGCAAGATGTTACGCGAAGGCAAGCTGGATGATCGTGAGATAGAAGTTGATATACAGGCACCGAGCATGGGTATAGAAATCATGGCACCTCCTGGTATGGAAGAAATGACAAATCAATTGCAGGGGTTGTTTCAGAACATGGGATCTGGCAAAACCAAAAACCGCAAGATGCCGGTTAAGGATGCACTCAAACACCTCACCGATGAAGAAGCCTCCAAACTGATCAATCATGATGAACTAAAAATAGCCGCACTGGAAAATGCCGAACAAAATGGCATCGTGTTTATCGACGAACTCGACAAGGTTGCCAAACGTCAGGAAACCAGTGGCTCAGATGTCTCGCGTGAAGGTGTTCAACGCGACCTGCTACCGCTGGTAGAAGGCTGCACCGTATCAACCAAATCTGGCATGATCAAAACCGATCATATCCTGTTTATTGCATCAGGTGCGTTTCACCTTTCCAAACCCAGCGATCTAATCCCTGAGTTACAGGGCCGTCTGCCGATACGTGTCGAATTATCTGCCTTATCGGTAGAAGATTTCGTACGCATCCTGCGTGAACCTGATGCTTCATTAACCGAACAGTACACAGCCTTGATGGCAACCGAAGAGGTTCAACTTGAGTTTACCGATGATGGCCTGCAACGACTTGCATCCGTAGCGTTTGAGGTGAATGAAAAGCAGGAGAATATTGGTGCACGTCGCCTTTATACGGTTATGGAAAGATTGCTGGAAACCGTCAGTTTCGAGGCCTCGGATATGGCGGGTCAATGCATCACCATCGATGCGGACTATGTCAACGAACATTTGGGAGAACTGTTGAAAGACGAAGATCTCAGCCAGTATATTCTCTAACTGCACACTATTTAGGATGCCGATATGACTATCAAACCCACTGAAATCAACTTCCACAAGGTTTCGCGAACCCTCGAAATCGAATTTAATGATGGCGCCAAATTCAGCCTGCCAGCCGAGTATCTGCGCGTCTACTCACCTTCAGCCGAGGTGCAGGGGCATGGGCCTGGTCAGGAAGTGTTACAGCTTGGTAAAGAAGACGTGAATATCGCCCAGCTCGAGCCAGTAGGCCATTATGCGATCAACCTGATTTTTGATGATAACCATGATACCGGGATCTATAGCTGGGATTACCTGTATCAATTAGGTGCTCATTACGATAAAAAGTGGGCAACTTATCTGGAGCGCCTGAAGGAATCTGGCTATACACGTAAGGAAAATAAGCTGGATATTTAGGCCTGCTCAGACCTAGCGGTATTTATGCCAGTATTTCTCAGGCTCATCGTGCGGCATATCGGTATCTATGTTGCACATAAGCACCTGTTGTTCGCGCTGTTGCTGATGCTCTTCCTGCCGTTTTAACTCCATTTTTTCACGCGCGTTATCTTCCAGATACTGGTAGATATGGCGACGAATGACTATAAAAATATTATGATCAAGAGTATAACCCAGCTCTTTAAGAAGTGACTCAATCAATTCAAAAGACAGGTACTCCAGGGAAAAAATCAGAGAGATGCGGTTCTTACCGAGCGGACGTGCCTGCTGCACACCATTGACACTAATCAATGCCGTACAGGCTTCTTCAGCCTGATTCTGAGTACCATTATCGGCAAGACAAACAATTCTTTTTCTTATTAGACTTTCATCACTCATGTGCCAAGCCTACGCCGTGATTTTTAAAATTTCAACTAGTTAATAATGCTAAAGATTTTTGCGCTACGCTCATACGTGGTAGCTGATTAAAATCCACTAGTGTTTTCACCTGCGCATATCCTTGATTTTGCAGCAAATTATTCACTGATTGTTGTTGGTCATAGCCATGTTCAAGAACCAGCCAGCCTCCTGGTTTGAGAAATAAGTCGGCTGATGTAATTATCCGGGTCAGAGCGAGCATACCATCGTCACCACTGGTCAGTGCTAACCGGGGCTCTGCGGGTAAATCACCCTGGCTTAAATAGGGGTCGTGGTTGGCGATATAAGGCGGATTGGATACGATCACATCAAAACGCCTATATTGATCCAAGCCCTCGAACCAGTCCGACAGAGTGAACTCAATATTCAAATGATGCCTCTGAGCATTTTCCATCGCTACTTCCAGCGTAGCCTGGCTGATATCGGTAGCCAATATTTTACTTTCTGGGGAATGTTGTTTAATAGACAGCGCTATGGCACCGGTACCTGTACCGAGCTCAAGAATCTCGGGCTCTGCTATATTGCCGATCAATTCCAGCACCTTATCCACCAGCATCTCGGTCTCGGGTCTGGGCACTAGCGTTGCCGCCGTGGTTTTCAGGGTTAAGGAATAAAACTCTTTCTCGCCAGTAAGGTAGGCAACTGGCTGTGGTTGCAGGCGTTTACGAATCAGTTCCTTAAAGCATTCCCGTTGCTGCTGAGTCAACTCCATTTCAGGCCAGGTCATCAGATAGCTGCGTTCTTTTTGCAGACAGTATGCCAGCAAAATTTCGCTATCCAGACGGGCGCTACAGGTAATCGACTCGAGTATGCCTGAGGCCCACTTCAATTGCTGCTTAATACTATTGCCCATGGCAGGCGAAGATTTAGCTGTCTTCCGACAGAT
The DNA here is from genome assembly GCA_050292965.1 of Gammaproteobacteria bacterium. Taxonomy (GTDB): domain Bacteria; phylum Pseudomonadota; class Gammaproteobacteria; genus JACNJF01. The sequence continues at coordinate 27,410 of JBNKMF010000039.1, forward strand.
TAGCCAACTGCTCGGCCTGATATTCATTCATGAGTGGATCAACCACCTGCCCGAGCCCGCCATTCATGATGTCATCCAGCTTATACAGGGTCAGATTGATGCGATGATCGGTCATACGACCCTGCGGGAAGTTATAGGTACGAATACGCTCTGAGCGATCTCCACTGCCCACCAGAGATTTACGTTCTGCTGCCTGCTCTTTTTCCTGCTTCTGTTTTTCAGCATCGTAGATGCGGGCCTGTAACAACGACATCGCACGTGCCTTATTTTTGTGTTGCGAACGTTCATCCTGGCATTCAACTACTGTGCCTGTGGGTATATGAGTTAAGCGTATGGCTGAGTCGGTTTTATTAACGTGCTGACCACCTGCACCCGAGGCACGAAAGGTATCCACACGTAGGTCGGCTGGATTGATTTCAATCTTTTCCACATCAGCGGTTTCAGGAATGACAGCAACGGTAGCGGCGGAGGTATGCACTCGCCCCTGTGACTCGGTTTCCGGAACCCGTTGTACGCGGTGCGCACCTGATTCAAATTTCAGATAGGAATAAGCGCCTTGCCCGATAATCCTGGCAATGACCTCTTTATAGCCACCATGCTCACCTTCGTTACTGTTAAGCACTTCTATCTGCCAGCGTTTGATTTCAGCAAAACGACTATACATGCGGAATAAATCACCGGCAAAAATAGCTGCCTCATCACCACCCGTTCCAGCACGGATTTCAAGAAAAACGTTGCTGTTATCGTTAGGATCTTTGGGCAGCAACAGTTTCTGCAATTCCATCTCCAGAGCCTGCATGCGATCTTCAGCATCGCTGATTTCTTCCTGCGCCATTTCGCGCATTTCAGCATCGTCTTCCTTAAGCATTTCCTGTGCTCCATCAAGATCCTGTTGCGCTTCCTGATATTGATCAAAAGTTTTCACCACATCTTCCAGCTGGGAGTATTCCATTGACAGGTTACGAAACCTGTTTTGATCATTAATTACTTCAGGCTCGGAGAGCAGACCCGCAATCTCTTCATGTCGTGCGCTTAATAGCTCTAATTTGGCCAGAATAGATGGTTTCATCGATTGCCTCGAAAATATCGGGTAATAACAGCGACTAGCTGTCTTTGACTAGTAAATGCAGCAACTGAATCAGCCCTGCATCGCCTTCTTTTAATGCTTTACGCATTTGCACGGTTGGACCATGCATGAGTTTATTGGTCAGGTTTGCTGCCAGGGTTTCCAGTACTTTAGCTGGATCTTCTTTCTGCTGTAGCATCTGCTGCGCTTTTTTCAGGCATTCCTGCCTGATGCGATCAGACCGATTACGCAATAAGCGAATTTCATCAGCCGACTGATGGGTTTTAATCCAGTGACTAAAGTGCTGTACCTCTACCTGGATGATATCCATCGCTTCATTCGCAGCTTCTTCACGGCTGCGACGATTCTCATCTATAACCTCTTTCAAGTCATCGACGGTGTACAGGAAGACATCATCAAGCTCCCCAACCTGAGACTCAATATCTCGAGGCACAGCCAGATCAACCATAAATATTGGCCGATGCTTACGAGCCTTAAGCGCGGCCTCGGTAGCACCCTTACCAAGAATAGGTAACTGACTGGCTGTCGAAGAAATTACGATATCTGAGTTCACCAACTGCTCAGGTATTTCACCTATGGAAATCGCTGTAGCACCTAGCTCATCGGCCAGATTCTGCGCTCTTTCCAGAGTACGATTGGCGATGGTGATCGCCCCTATCCCCTGCCCTTTCAGGTGACGCGCTGCAAGCTCTATAGTCTCGCCAGCACCAATCATCAGTGCGCTCAAGCTGGATAGCTCTCCAAAAATCTGTTTCGACAGCGATACTGCCGCAAATGCAACAGATACTGGATTAGAGCCTATTGCGGTATCAGTTCTTACTTTTTTGGCTACGGTAAACCCATGTTGAAATAATCTTCCCAGAACGGTTTTTACCGATTGATTGGAATTTGCCTTTTCAAAAGCTGTTTTCAATTGCCCTAGAATCTGCGGCTCCCCCAGCACCAGCGAGTCTAGTCCACTGGCTACTCGAAATAGATGCTGGGCAGCATCCTGATCCCTGTACTCATAAAGATAGGGCTTTAACTCAACATTTTTCAACTGATGAAATTCAGATAACCAGCGAGTTATTGAATCCTCATACTGATCAGCCACTTCGCAATACAATTCAGTACGATTACAGGTAGAGACAATGACTGCTTCGTTAACACCTTTTAAAGCTGTAGCCTGCTGCAATGCCTGATCCATCTGTTCCGGTGCAAAGGTAATCTTTTCACGGATTGCTACCGGCGCAGTTTGATGGTTAATTCCCAGCGTGAGTAAAGGCATGCGTTACAACAGAATTGATCGAACGCGCAATTTTCGAGGATAAAACCCCGAATAGCAAGTTTAAGCTACACCAATAACGGCTAAGATACCTCTGATCAGGTCTTTTATTGAACAATCGCTAAATAATACGATCAGAAGAATATTCTTCTCGCCCCTAACGCTGAGTGCTAAACTCCAATCCGTAATTTTTAAGTGGGTCGACTGGAATTTTACCAATACTGACCATAAACCAAAGGGTTATTGTTACATGTACTACAGATTAATAGCTTACCCATTATTACTAAGCTTTGTTTTAACCGGATGCGCCACACTGGATAATTCAGAAACCGGTTACGTCGAACAGCAGCAGTCTGAAATTGTCCCACTGGAAGTCACAACATCTAGTGAAAAAGATCCTATCTATCAGCTAATGATCGCTGAAATAGCCGTCAATAGCGGCGAAACAGAAACCGCCGTCAGTAATTATCTGGATCTGGCGCTGTCTCAGGATGACCCAAAGATTGCTGAACGCGCAGTGCGTATTGCAATTTATGGTCAGGATATCGACTCTGCACAACGTGCAGCTGAACGCTGGATAGAGTTGCAGCCTGAACGAGGCGAAGCTCAACAGGTGCTCGCCGCCATATATATCCGACAGGGAGACGACGAAAAGGCTTTTCACTACCTCAAGCAAATCATTGAAAGCCACCCCACCGTCGATGATCAGGTATTTGCATCTCTCCTCACCTTGCTAGCGCGCGAAAAAAACACTGAAACCGTTCTCAAGGTCTCTAAAAAGATCGCTGACAATTACAGCGGCTATGCATACGCCAATTTCCTGCATGGCAACCTGGCTGCGCATACCAACCAGTCAGCAGAAGCGCTTAAGTACCTGGATAACGCTCTGCATATCAGGGAAATACCGGATGCTCACGCCTTACGAGCCAAGGTATTGATCAAGCTAGGCAAACGTGAGGAAGCCGTGGTTAGTCTGAAACGGGCGGTACTGAGCAAGCCAGATAACAAACAACTCAGGCTCGCCTACGCCAGACTACTGGTAGACGTAAAAGAGTATGAAACTGCACGTATAGAATTTGAAAAGCTCCACCTGCTAGCACCGAACGACCCCGATCTGTTATACACACTGGGACTTTTATCACTCGAATCCCAACGCTTTGACGCTGCAGAAAAATATCTAACCCGTTTGCTCTCACTCAACAAGAGAACCAACGAAGCGCGATATTATCTTGGCCGCATTTTTGAAAGCCGCAACCAACCAGACAAAGCCGTAAGCTGGTACCTTCAGGTTAGCGGTGGAGAATACAAGTTTGATGCCCAGATCCGCTCAGCCAGTTTAATGGCCCAACAGGGCAAAATCGAAAAGGCGATGGACTCGCTAAATAAAATGGCTGAAGCCAGTCAGTCGAAATCATCTTTGGTACGTATTTATCTAGCAAAAGGTGAAATACTAAAAAGTGTAGAGCGCTTTGATGAAGCTATTGAAGTTTATAACAAGGCTTTAACCATTATCCCCGGCAACATCGACCTGCTATACGCGCGTGGCCTAACTGGAGAAAAAGTAGATAACATTGAGTTACTGGAAAGTGACATGCTAACCATACTGAAAACCGAACCGGATAATGCGCACGCACTCAACGCACTGGGCTTCACCCTGGCAGATCGAACTAATCGCCTGCAGGAAGCCTACGAATATTTAAAACGAGCTATAGAAATAAAACCTGAAGACCCTGCGGTAATCGACAGCTTTGGGTGGATAAACTATAGACTGGGCAATAACGAAGAAGCTATCCGGCTTCTGCGCAAAGCTCTGTCTCAGTTTGAAGATGGTGAAATAGCAGCCCATTTGGGAGAAGTACTTTGGGTCACTGGCGAGCATCAGGAAGCTATGGATATCTGGATCCGTATACTAGAGAAACTACCCGATAATCCCTACATCATGAAAGTGATGAAACAGTTTACCCAGCAATAATCTGGCTTAACCCTTTAATGCTGCGAAATATCTTACTACCACTGCTGGTAGCTGTGGTCTCGGGTTGTGCCAGCTTGCCCAGCAAGCCTGTCACCGAAGAGAGCCATCAACTATGGGAGCAACGACAACAACAGTTGAAACCCTTTGCTAACTGGGCAATTCGCGGACGCGTCGCCTTATTTGTCGATGACAAGGTCTACAACCTCGGCATGAGCTGGACACGCAAAAAACAGCATCACCTGCTTAATCTTGAGGCACCACTAGGTCAGGGCATGATACGTCTGGAAAAAAACCCAGATCACGCCGAAATGACCACCAGTGAAGGCGAAACGTATTATGGGCATAACGCCCAGCAGTTACTCGCCCAGACCACCCAGCTCACATTACCGGTAGAAGGCCTGGAAAGCTGGATTAAGGGGGTAGACCATGAAAATTCAGCTTACCTGCCTGATATAGATGCCGATGGCCGAGCGACGACTCTTACTCAGGATGGATGGAAAATCAATTACTTTGATTATGAGCTCACATCGCTAGCACCCAACCTGCAACTCGAACTGCCTCATAAACTCTATCTAAAGCGCGAAAATCTGGCATTGAAGATAGTCATCGATCAATGGACAACTCAATCGGCTAGCGAAACCTCACCGCTGTTTTCTGACTTCCCAGACTGACATGCAAGCCAGCTTAACATTGAAATCACCGGCCAAGCTCAACCTGATGTTGCATATCACAGGGCAACGCGAGGATGGATACCACCTGTTACAGACTGTTTTTCAATTTATCGATCTGAATGATGAATTAACTTTTCGCATAACCGAAGACGGCATCATCCAACGCAGCTTAACTAACAGTTCAGTAGACCAGGAACAGGATCTGGTTATTCGAGCCGCTCGATTACTGCAACAGCGCTTTGCAGTCAAACAGGGTGTTGATATCACCTTACAGAAAAAAATTCCCATGGGCGGAGGTCTGGGCGGCGGCAGTTCTGATGCAGCCAGCACATTGATGGCGCTCAACAGACTTTGGCAACTCGGACTCGAAAATGGCGAATTACGCAAAATCGGGCTCGAATTAGGAGCTGATGTACCCATATTCATTTTTGGGCGAAATGCCTGGGCTGAGGGTGTAGGAGAGCAACTTGAAGTAATAAATTTACAAAAAAACTGCTATTTGGTACTTCATCCACAAATTTTTGTGTCTACAGGGCAAATTTTTTCATCTAAGCATTTGACACGAGATAGTCATCCCATCAAAATACGCGCCTTTCTGGAAGGGCAAGGTTCGAATGTATGCGAACCCGTCGCATGCAAACTGTATCCTGAGATACAACATGCACTAAACTGGTTAAACCAGTTTAGCCCGGCCAGAATGACAGGTACAGGGGCCTGTATATTTGCTGCATTTGATAGTGTTGAAAAAGCAAATAGCGTAAAATCGCAAATCCCTCAGCAGTGGACCGGATATGTCGCCCAGGGGCTAGACAGAAATCCCGTCACTGAGAACTGCTTTTAGCAGGTAGAAAAGTTTATTGGGCCGTCGCCAAGCGGTAAGGCACTGGGTTTTGATCCCAGCATGCGCAGGTTCGAATCCTGCCGGCCCAGCCATTTTCCTTTTACACAGCGTTGAATCAGATGGTCAGTAGCGTCGCACACGATATAATGGTGTTCACGGGTAATGCTAACCCTGATCTAGCCCAGGCAATCACTCGCCACCTGGATATCTCCCTGGGTCATGCTAATGTCACCTGTTTCAGTGATGGTGAAATTTCCGTAGAGATTCATGAAAACGTACGCGGCAAGGATGTCTTCATCGTACAACCAACCTGCAAACCCACAAATGACAATTTGATGGAATTACTGGTGATGATCGATGCCATGAAGCGCGCTTCGGCTTATCGCATTACCGCTGTAATCCCCTACTTTGGTTACGCTCGGCAGGATCGTCGCGTACGCTCAGCACGTGTGCCCATTACTGCCAAGGTTGTTGCTAATATGCTCACCAGCGTAGGCATAGACCGGGTTTTAACCGTCGACTTACACGCCGATCAGATTCAGGGTTTTTTTGATCGTCCGGTTGACAATGTTTATGCATCCCCGATTTTGATGGGCGATATCTGGAAACAGAAATATCCCGAGATGATCGTTGTTTCCCCCGATGTGGGCGGCGTGGTCAGAGCGCGAGCTGTTGCCAAACAACTGGGTGATACCGAACTGGCCATCATTGATAAACGTCGCCCCAAGCCTAATCAGGCCAAGGTAATGCATATCATCGGTGACGTAAAAGACAAAACATGCATCATAGTCGATGACATGGTCGACACTGCCGGCACCTTATGTCAGGCAGCAAACGCATTAAAAGAACATGGCGCACTAGGAGTATTTGCCTATTGTACACATCCTGTACTTTCCGGTAATGCGCTAGATAATTTAAACAATTCAGTCATTAACAAACTGGTTGTTACCGATACCATACCGTTATCGGAAGAGGCTCAGGCCTGCGATAAGATACGTACAGTATCCATCGGCTGGATGCTGGCAGAAACCATACGCCGTATCCACTTTGAAGAATCTGTTAGTTCACTATACATGGACTAAAAGACCCTTTCCTGGTCGCAAGGAGAGGTTGCACTCCACCGTAAGGTGGTTTTTTTATTTTTAACTGGAGTTACACAAATGTCCGATATTATCGAACTTAATGCTGAAACCCGTTCTGACCTGGGGAAAGGTGCGAGCCGCCGCCTGCGTAAGAGCGGCCTGGTACCTGCTATCATCTATGGTGGAGATGCAGAACCTGTTTCCATCACCTTAGGTCACAACGAATTCATCAACCAACTGGATAATGAAGCCATCTACACTCAGATTCTGTCCCTTAAACTGGGCAAGAAAAAAGAAGATGTCATCCTGCGCGATCTTCAGCGCCATCCTTTCAAGAACTTGATCATGCACGCTGATTTTCTGCGCATCGATCAGAAGAAATCTATTCATGTATCCGTTCCAATTCACTTTATCAACGAAGAAAAGTGCTACGGTGTAAAAACTGAAGGTGGCCTGCTCAACCATCTGCAATCTGAAATTGAAATCATGTGCCTACCCAAAGATCTGCCAGAGTATCTGGAAGTGGATGTAACAGATCTCAAGCTGGGTGAAAGCCTGCACCTGTCAGACATCAAACTACCAAAAGGTATTGAGATAGTTGCACTGACACATGGTGAAGACCACGATACCGGTGTTGCAGCGGTTCACAAGACTCGTGACACAAAAGCAGATGCTGCTGAAGATGCAGCAGAAGCTGACGGCGCTGCTGAAGAGTAGCCTCATCAAGACTGAGCTATGGCAGCCCAGAAAGCTGATATACGTCTGATTGTTGGCCTCGGTAACCCCGGGGCCAATTATCATTCTACACGGCATAATGCTGGATTCTGGCTAATAGATGATCTAGCAAGGGATCAATGCATCTCACTGCGCAATGAAACCCGCTTCCACGGTGAAGTCGGCAAGTTTCACGCACATTCAAAAGATATCTATCTGCTCAAACCTTCCACCTTCATGAACAAAAGTGGCCAGTCGGTTGCCGCAGTTTCCAGATATTTCAAGATTGAGCCTGAGCAAATTCTGGTCATGCACGATGAACTCGATCTGCAACCAGGAGATAACCGGCTAAAAAAAACTGGCGGACATGGTGGACACAACGGATTACGCGATATCATCAATCATATCGGCAAGGAATTTTTCCGTCTACGTATCGGTATAGGCCATCCCGGAGATCGAAACCAGGTGGTCAACTACGTACTAAAAAATCCGTCAAAAACCGATCTTGAGAACATACTGGACGCCAACCAGCGCTCCATTAATATCATACCAACCCTGCTGAGTGGCGAATTCGAAAAAGCCATGCAGCAATTACATACTAAATAGGCCGTGGCTACCGCTTTCCCGGCTCGCTCAATATTTACGAGGAACACTCATCATGGGCTTTAAATGTGGCATCGTCGGTCTACCTAATGTTGGGAAATCTACACTGTTCAACTCCCTGACCAAAGCAGGAATCGCTGCAGAGAACTATCCCTTCTGCACCATCGACCCCAATGTTGGCGTAGTAGAAGTACCCGATAAACGCATGCAACAGATTGCCGATATTATTACTCCTAAAAAGATCATCCCCACCACTATGGAATTTGTAGACATTGCTGGTCTGGTAGCCGGAGCCTCCAAAGGAGAAGGGCTGGGTAACAAGTTTCTTGGTCACATCCGTGAAACCGATGCCATCGCACAGGTCGTACGCTGCTTCGAAAACACCGACATCGTACACGTCAATGGCAGCATAAATCCCATCAGCGACATTGACACCATTAACACCGAATTACTACTGGCCGACATGGAGTCTGTAGACCGTCAGGTCGAGCGCTCGGCAAAACTTGCCAAATCCAATGACAAGGAAGCCAAGGCAAAATACACCTTTCTGCAAAAGGTTCAGGCACATGTCTCCGAAGGCAACTCCGCACGTAGCCTTGAAATCGAGGAAAACGAAAAACCCTGGATGAAAGAACTACACCTGATTACCGCAAAACCCACTCTGTATATTGCCAATGTATCCGAGGATGGTTTTGAAAATAACCCACACCTTGACGCATTACGAGAATACGCCGCCAAAGAAAATGCCGACGTAGTGCCTGTATGCGCCGCCATAGAAGCAGATATCGCGGAACTGGACGCCGATGAAGCCAAAGAATTCCTGGATGAACTAGGCCTGGAAGAACCCGGCCTGGATCGCGTCATTCACGCAGGCTATCACCTGTTACACCTGCAAACCTACTTCACCGCTGGCGTACAGGAAGTTCGCGCCTGGACTATCTCTGTCGGCGACACAGCCCCTAAAGCCGCCGGAAAGATACACACAGACTTCGAAAAAGGCTTTATACGCGCCGAAGTCATGGCCTTTGATGACTTCATCGAATACAAAGGTGAACAGGGCTGTAAGGACGCCGGAAAATGGCGTCTGGAAGGTAAAGAATATGTAATGAAAGAAGGTGATATTGTTCATTTTCGGTTCAACGTGTAGCAACAGCCAATCACTTGATGCAACAAAAACCACGATCAGGAACAATCGCCAGAAAAAACACCGCACTTCGCTTGACATCAAGGGGCTGAAAAGCGAGAATTCCGCCCCTTCAAAAAATACAAGGCTACGTAGCTCAGCTGGTTAGAGCACATCACTCATAATGATGGGGTCCCCTGTTCAAATCAGGGCGTAGCCACCATTTTTTCTTTTCTAAAATCAAAAACTTAAACCCATCTAAAAAAAGAGAAAAGGTACTGTCTACTTATCTAATACAAGTTAAATAATTCTGGCAGAAAACGCTTTTACCCATTTAGCAGACACACGTCACCTACGGCCACGTTTTAGAGCCATTAACAAAATTCTAGTAAACGCCCTCGCCTGGCCACACCTGACAAAATGGGTTCGTATGTTGACTCTGGTACTCCCATTTGCTCCACCTCAACCTTCACGACCGCTAAGGCATCATCCTAGATTCCGCAGTTGACCGCTCGCAATAGAGGTTAACCCACTGTTTCATAAATCATTACAGTTGATGTGTATAATCACCTAATCGGTGAATCCCGCTACGAACTGAATTGCACGTTTGAGGCAGCGTATCTCTTCGTTGTAACTCCTTGGAATAGCTAGCTATTCCGCGTCGTTACGCCTTGATCTACACCACCTCAAACGCACACTTCAACTCGTCCAACTGCGGATTCTAGGATCATCAATCTGCTTAGCTAACACGGCCATTATGTCGTCCATTTCATCCTTTTTAATCCCTGCACTCTGACCTGTCTGATAGAAATCTCGAAGCTGAATCTGCTTTATTCGTTAATGTTTTTATCGCCCACAGCCATTGCGAGTTCTATTTAATGATCTGATAACTGTTGATAAGGTGATGCAGACATCACGTCATACAGTGGTGCGAGCTTGTAGCCACCGGAGGTAATGTACAAAGAGAAACTCTTCGCGTGACCATCAATGGCTACAAGCAGCCAGAAGACAATTTGGGCCTTCATGAATTTCAGACGATCTTCATGCGGTGATTGTCCTCCACTCAGTATCTGGAGAATCTCGATGATTCCGGGGCCTCCATCAGCCTGGTATTTTCGTGATGGAGAAATTCCTGGTGCCTGACACAAATCCTCTTGAGGAACACGATATAGAACCCCCTCTTTCCACAACCTTTCAAAGCGCTCTACTGCAATAACGGGTTTACCATCAAATATCAGCACCTCTGCTTCAGCAGCTTCAAGACCAAAAGCCCGACACAACTTAAGGCAAACCCATTCGTTCCATGGTGTATCCGAGAAATCTGCACCATATGGCCCTTCTTTCATATCAGGCTTAAAATAACCAAGCACAGAGAGAAGATCAAATACACCTGAGCTTTCTGCATGCTCGCGTGCTGCTATTTTTTCTCTTACTGTTAAGTCATCAGGTAATAGGCCATCAAAAAGATTGCGCGTATATAATCAGACAAGCCTGTGAGCAAATGGGCAAGAACTGGGTGTACAGCGTGAAGCGTTACGCTGAAGTTTCTCCTGACACCTAACCTCAACAACCCTCTAAAAATTCTTTCAAACACCAACCCTGTATGCAGGTTGCAGGATTATTTTGCCCTTTGAACCCAGCCGAAGAAAAACTTCACATTAAGGTTAAATAAAAACAAGTTTTTGACTTAATACCCACTTCATCTAACTGAGGCTATAGCTGAAGCTTAATTTCCTTTTCAATCGCTGAAGGTCTATAAAGATTGGATAGTATTGATGTGCATCCTGTTGCTTTATTTGATTAGATAATTGTTCGCACTTTCATCTTTTAAGATTGGACGCAGGATGCGCTACTTTTATTTGAACTTACTTTTTTCCTCAGTATTAGGGGTTTTTACCCACTAATTTCCCTGAATACCCTTAATTTATTATGTCATAATAATTTCTCATTAATCCTTTATCATTGAACCCAAAGTTTTCTCAAACACCAACCCTTTTAAGCAATTCAAATATAACAAGCTAACACTTTTTAATTCATTTTTTACGTCACTAAACTCACCTTTTGGTACTAATGGTTTTACTAATTCATCACAGTATGTTTTTTCATTCACTAATTCCTCATAACATTCATTGCTCTTCAGTTTTGACATTTTCATAAAGACATCATTACCACACAGAGAAGCTATTGTTATACGGGAAAGCTCCATCACGAACTCTTCTCTCTCATTTGAAGACACTACCTTAGATATCAGAAAAAAAAACAAAAATAAAATTAATTTAATTTTCATTACAACCTCTATTTACATTGATCTGTATTTTTACAATCTTGACCTTTTGAGCAACCATCTAAACATTTATCCAGTTGTTTTCTGATATACCATTTATTAGATCTATAAATAATTTCATCTCCTAACATGCAATTTAAACTAGCGGATAGTTTCGTTTTATATAAACAATCTTTTGGATCCTTATTTATCCAATCATCTGTATTATCATCCCTATCCCACCAAAATCTAAAAGTCTTTTTGAGACACCCACTTTTTTAAGCCTGACACTACTATAGATCAACGGTAACGTAAAACTCATTGACTCAACGCAAGGAGCGCATTATACCTAAAACCAGAAAGACTCAGGTTTCTCTCGAGGCCACCCTTTATTACCACTGCACCTCACGCTGTGTACCCAAAGCGCTTCGCGGGGCAGGCTCTTCGACGTGCCTTTATCTGCGGCAAAGATAATCAGACTGAACATGATTCCGAACATCGAAGGCAATGGATTTCGGATCGTATGCTTGAATTAGCAACTATCTTTTCTATCGACATTGCTGCCTACGCTATCCTGAACGCATAAGCTAAATACCCCTGGTAATTAAGTGATTGATTTTAAATGACTAGTTCTGGCTGATTGGCTGAAACACCCCCTTTAAGGATGAACTTACCGGTTTTTTTGAGGGTTCTAAGTATTGATAATACCGGATCTTTGTCCAGGTCCGACTGTTTTATTCCCTCTACCCTCATTTATCTTTGCTATACTTTTATCCCTATCCTTCAGCAGTATTTGTATTACGTAAGGTCAAGGAACCATGTGAGTAGAACTGAAGAAAGAACAGATCAAATCTGGAGTGGTCCGGACGGCGAATCTGATCCTTCGAATATTGAAACGATGGATGTTCAGTAATCATATTGAGAGGCAATGTAGTAATGAAAAATACAATGCTATTTAAAACTCTCTTATTCGGTTTTGTTTTATTGGGTCTTGTATCCTGCGGTGGTAGTAGTCCGTCGATCAACTCAAGTAACAGTAGTTCAAGTGAGGTCCCAGATTCTTGGTCAAGTGGCACGGTGATCAATGCTGCGAGTGGTTCACCTTCAGATATCCGAACAGCTTTAGCGAAAGCAAATCCAGGAGATACTATTCAGATTCCTGCGGGCACATTCACATTCGATGAGAGCGTTAATATCAATGCTGGAGTTTACATAATGGGCGCTGGCATCGATGCGACGATACTTCAAAAAATTGGCACCTCCGAGCGTCCTTTTTTCAATGTGGATTGTTCAAATGGGTTACCAATCTGGATTGCCAATATGAAAATGATCGGTGATCAAACGGCTGATTCTGATCATATGGACGACGGTATATCGCTCAACTCGGGCTGCCAGGATTTCAGGATAACAGGAATAGAGTTTGAAAGTTTTGGCGAAACAGGTATTTCGGTTAATGGCAATGCCAGAGGTGTTATCGACAATTGCCATTTTATCAATATCTACCGTCCGGCTATAGCCAATTTCGGATATGGTGTGCGTGTTTATGGAGACGGCGATATTGGGTGGGCCCGACCTTTCGTACCTGGCGATGAAAATGCTGTTTTTGTTGAGGATAGTTATTTTACTGGAAACCGTCATGCTATAGCCTCGATCTATGGATCGCGTTATGTGTTTAGACACAATCTGGTTGAAGATAATGGTGGAGAGGGTGCATGGGTCCAGGCTGTTGATGCTCATGGTCCAGGATACGGTTCAGACAGGGGAAGCCGCAGCTATGAAGTTTACGAAAACACTATTGATAATGCCAATACCAGTTGCTGGGTAGGAATGTATATTCGCGGTGGCGATGGCGTTATTTTCAACAATACACTTTCAGGGGGCATGACTACCGCTCCAATAATGCTTGTTAACGACAGCGGCGATGGTCCGTGGCCTGCGCTTGACCAGATCCGCGAACTGTATTTGTGGGAGAACTACTACGAAGGCAGTTTAACCACTCCTACAAATTGGTCGACTTCAGCTGCTGATGGAGACGGGAGGATTGTGCAGGAAGGACGAGATTATTTTAATTCTCCGCGACCGGGATACACTCCTTACACCTATCCGCATCCATTGAGAGGTTTATAAGGGCCTTAAATTATTTAAGTGAGACTATCGGGACGGTCATGAATAAATGCATTTATAATCGTTTAAAATCCACAGACTTGACTCACCAAATCGCACTTATCATAAACTTTTCTCTGAATTATAACGTTGCGGCTTTGCGGCGAACAAATTAACTGGGGGGAGGCAGATACAAATTAAATCAGCTTTCTTCTTTTTCCTTCCACCAACCCACTGGTCTGCTGACCTTTTTCGGCTTTAAACGCCTGCCGGTTATCTTCTCTACCTCCTCCTTAAATCAATCATTTCCCAATGCCATTCCATTGTTGCCCCCTGCTCTGTTCCCATCCAGCAGACCGCCCTCTACATGCGCACTGAACAATGCCCGGTATCGCTCCAATCTCGTATCTCGCCGCTTCGCCAATCCGTGGTATTTTGGGTGAGGTGTACAGAGATCGTATTCCTTCCCCAGTGCGTTTACTGGATAACTTGACAACCCGTACTCAGCAGGATCATCGACCATGTTGGCTCTGACCGGATTCAGCTCGAAAAATCGTGGTCAGATCACAGAATATTCTAATATTAGAGCAAATTGTGACCCCGGTTTGTAAAGATCGTGACATCCTTATTATGCGCGACTATGGCTCCGAAAAATCTTATGATTTGAAAAACTCGTAGTAACTACCCAATCCTTTTTTCAACGCCGCCTTATACAGCATGGCTACAGTAACGGTGTCTTGAATTGCCATGCCAACCGAGTCAAACAAGGTTATCTCTTGCGCATTTTCACGAGCGGCCTTTGTGCCCAGCAATACTTCGCCAATTTCGGCATGAATTTCCTCAGGTTTAATGATGCCCTGCCCCACTGCGTGCTGGGTATCACCGTATTTGATACAAAGCTCAACAGAGTCGTTCACCACTTTTGCGTCTTTAAACAGGTCTGCACTCAGCTCCTGCTTACCCTGCATATCAGAGCCGATAGCCACAATATGGGTACCGGGTTGCACCCAGGTTTTTTGCACAATGGGGCCACGGTGAGCACGCGTCGTAGTTACCACCACATCGGCGGCACGCACAGCCTCTTCTGCACTCTCACAGGCTTGAATATCAAGCCCGGTTTCAGCCGACATTTCGCTCACATAGCTATGCAGTGATTCCGATGAGGCATTCCACACCAGCACCCTGGTAAAATCTCTTACCCGGATGATGGACCGCAGCTGCCTGCGCGCCTGATTTCCTGCCCCCATGATACACAGGGTTTTGGCATCTTCTCGTGCCAGGTATTTGACCGATATAGCGCCCGCTGCCGCGGTACGACAGCCAGTAATCCAGGTACCATCCATCACACACTTAAGCACGCCAGTATGGGCTTCAAACAACATCACCGTATTCATACCCGTAGGCAAACCTATGGCAGGATTACCTTTGTATCCACCAGCGGACGACTTTAACGAGATATAACCTCCGTCCAGGTCGAGCCCGCCCTTAAAATCGATGCAGGCATGTGAATCCGGCAATTCCACACCCATAAAATCTGGCTGGACTACCTTGCCACTGTTAAATGCGCGGTAGCCGCTTTCAACGGCTGTTAATACTTCATCCAGGTCGATAAGCTCGCCCACTTCATCCTTATTTAACAGTAGTGTTTGCATATTCTGTCTCCTGTTTTGCCGCCGCTTAGAAAATGCCCTGTACGTGCTCGCCCTTTAGCAGGCTGCCAATACGGTCTATATCCCAGTTGCCAGAAGTCAGCACGACACAAACCTTTTCATCCGGGCGAGTCTTCACCAGGCCAGTCTGTAAAGCAGCAATACCCACACAGGAGGAAGGCTCGGCAATCAGTTTTGCATCGTTGGCGACCATGCGTAATGCGTCTTCAATCGCTTCCTCAGAAACAGCAACAATCTCGTCTACATACTTTTCGATAATCGGGTAGGGATTATTACCCGGCCAGTCACAGGCCAGCCCATCGGCCAGAGTTTGCTTAACCGTTACCCGGGTGCGCTCACCGTTTTTTCGGCTCATATAGTAGGGGCAACAGGCTTCGGCCTGAACACCCACCACTCTAATATGGGGGTTGGATTGTTTTATGGCGGTAGAAATACCTGAGATCAGACCACCGCCGCCTATCGGTACCAGAATGGTATCCACATCGGGAAGATCCTCCATCACTTCGAGGGCGATGGTGCCTTGCCC